>JANNSJ010000051.1:0-51565 GCA_031402435.1 Bacteroidota bacterium
GTACTTAACGCAACCGAAGAAATCTCCGAGAGTTTTCCGCGCTCCTTGGTTCCGAATTCGGATTGTCGTCCCAACAAATCACTTGCCATGGCAATACTGCTCAGGTTGCTGCCGATTTCATCGTGGAGGTCGCGAGCAATACGGGAGCGCAGACGTTCTATTTCCAGCAAACGCCGAACACGGGCCCGGACAACTGTTGCAATAAGCCCTGCAACCGCACAAACACAAAGAGCAATGAACCACCAGGTTGCCCAAAATGGTGGAAAGATCCGCACTCGCACAGCAAGTTCATTGTTGTTCCAGATGCCGCTTGTATGGGAGGCCTTTACGCGAAATACATACTCTCCGGAGGGAACAAAAGCAAAGTTTACAGACCTCCGGTTCCCTGCGAGAATCCAGTCGCGATCAATTCCTTCCATTTTGTATGCGTACCTGTTCTTTGAAGCATTTGAATAGTTTAGTGCAGCGAATTCGAACGAGAATACATTTTCATTGTGCATCAGCTCAATCGAAGTCACATCGGCAATGTCTCTATCGAAGGTAATCCTTTTGCCGAGTTTGTAGAATCCGGTCATGACGAGTGGCGGGACTGTTGGATTGTCACGAACCATTGCCGGGTTGAATCGCGTTACTCCATTGGGGCCGCCAAACAGAAATTCGCCGTCTCTCAAACGGCAGTATGAACGTCGATTGAATTCGTCCCCGGCCAGTCCATCGGCGTGTGTGAAGTTTCTAAATTTTCTTCCCTCGGGTTGGTTTTCATCAAAGATGACAAGTCCCTGATTCGTGCTCAGCCAGAGTCTTTGCATGTCATCCTGAAGAATTCCATACACCCATGAATTCGGGAATCCTTCCTGCTCGAGATATCGTTTGTATGTTCCGTTGCTCGTATTGAGTTTGTTCAACCCGTTGCTCGTTCCAACCCACACCGTTACCGATGTATCATTGGGATCTTGGAATGTTGACCAGACATTGTTATTGCTCAAACTTGCCGGGTCCTTTGGGTCATGGCTATATTGCGCTGCGGCTTCCGTTCTCGGATCGAACGTGATCAGTCCGGCACCAATTGTCCCGAGCCAGAGAATTCCTTCAGAGTCCTCACGAATGGAGACGAACTCCCCGGAGACTGAAAGAGGAAACTGCTGAATCGAGCTTTCAGCGCTGTGGTTTCGATCAAGTCGCAGTAATCGGTTCCTGATGGGGATCCAAACCGATCCGTCGCGAGATTCACACATTGATTCAATCCAGTAGTAAGGCAAATCGTCCGTGGAACCTGAAAGCACTGTGGTCATCCTCTTGGCCACCGGGTCGTAGAGGTTTAGCCCGCGAGCACTGCCTATCCACACCCTACCATCGTTGCTACATATCATTGAGCGGATATTGTTGCTTCGCAAGCTGTTCGGGTTTGATGAGTCGTGCCTGAAGTGGACGAATGTCCCAGCCTGCGGACCCACCTTCTGCAATACAGAAACTCCGGCTGAAAATGTACCAAACCAGATATTGCCAACTCGATCCTCGACAATCGGCATGACGAAATTATCGCCAAGGCCATTAGGGTTATCCGGGGAACTCCGGTAGATGGAGAACGCCGTTGAAAATCGGTCAAAGATATTCAATCCATTGTACGCTCCAACCACCAGCGAGCCCGATGCGTCTTCAAATACGTGAGTTACAACATTGTGGCTAAGGCTTGTTGTGACAACCGGATCGTGGTGGAATAGCACGATGTCGGAAGCAGTGCTATCGCGGAGATTCATCCGCCCCAGGCCCTCCTCCGTTCCAATCCAGAGATATCCCTGGGAGTCCTCTATAAGCGAGCTAATATTTTTAAACCTGCCTATCGAAGACAACTTCCCGCCTCTAAGATGCAACAGCTCCGAATAACAGCCAAGCCACACGTCTCCATGGCGGTATCGGCTCGGCAACAAGGAACTAACTTCATTTGGTTTGATCTCAAATGATTCCTCAACGATTTTCTTCCGGAGATCGATTTTCGTAAGGGTTGAGAATCCGACGGCCCAGACTTTTCCTTCAGCGTCTTGTGCAAGAAGACGGGCAGGCACGTTATAGGGGGTGTTGTCCTTTGATCGAACGTCAAGCTCAACAACGTGGCCTCCGTTTGGATCAAACACGGCAATTGGTTTTCCTGCCACCAGGAACTTCTGCGACTTTTCCGCTGTGAAAGGGATGATCGGTGTGACGCCGGGTGTAACGTGGGTGAATGATTCCGAAGAGCGATCAAATCGATCAAGGCCTTTTTCTGTTCTTATCCAGAGGACATGGGTGCTGTCCTCAATCAGGGTAATGATCCAATTACTGCTCAGGGAACGCGGATCACTCGGGTCATTTCGGAATACCTTGAACTCCACGCCATCGAATCGATTGAGCCCGTCGTGCGTTCCAACCCAGATGAAACCCTTGTGATCTTGGAGAATTGCATTGATAGAGCCCTGGGAGAGACCGTCTTCCACCCGGAAATGCCTGAAGTTCAACTGCTCAGAGTTTTGCCCTCGTGCACACAGGAATATACTGGCGACCAAGAAAAGGATGAAGGCTATGGAACGCATAACGGAGCAGTAAGGAGACAATAAAGAAGAGACTACAGCAAGATAGGAAACGGGTGAGGCAGGAGCAAGCCTCTTTCACAAAAAACAGAACGTGCCCTGATTTCTCAGAGCCCGTTTGCTTTGGCAGATCCGTGTTGCAAGGTCACTGCTTGGGAAGCATTGAACACTTCAGCGGTGTCTGAAGCCGGCGGGAAAAGTTACCGAGATGGGCCTTCCAGTCACTATCAGTTGCAAAGTCACCGCTTCCTGTCCATCCGACACCTGCGTAATACGCGAACTCTTCGCCGGCTTTTGATCGTCCTATGCTCAGATACTGTCCTTTGTCCTCAGCAAACTGAAGGGCGGAGGAAGGAGATAAAACGAGTCCGGTCCAGAGAAAACCATGACAACGACCGGAATAATACCGATGAGGCCGAGTTGTTCCCGTATTGTCATACAATGTACGCTGTTGATGCGGTATCGCCGCCTCGCCCTGTCCAATTCGTGTGGAAGAACTCTCCACGCGGTTTGTCCACGCGCTCGTATTGGTGCGCGCCAAAATAGTCCCGTTGCGCTTGCAGCAGGTTTGCAGGAAGCCGGGCATTCCGGTATCCATCGAAGTAGTTCAGCGCGGTGGAAAACGCCGGTACCCAGATACCGTGTGTTACTGCGGCGGCTATGACGCGGCGCCAGGCAGACTGCGATTCTTCAATCTTCTCCTTGAAGAAGGGATCGAGCAACAGGTTTGCGAGACCAGGATTCTTGTCGAAGGCAGTTTTGATTTTTCCAAGGAATGCCGAACGTATGATGCATCCGCCGCGCCACATCAACGCAACACCTCCATAATTCAGATTCCATTTGAATTCCTCCGCGGCAGCGCGCAGTAACGTGAACCCTTGCGCGTAGGAAACAATCTTCGAAGCATACAGTGCCAGCTCCAGATCACGCAGGAACTCCACCTTGTCCCCGGTGAACTTTACTGCTGGGCCGCCGAGAACTTTCGAAGCCTCTACGCGATCTTCTTTCATCGCTGAAAGACATCGGGCAAACACTGCTTCACTAATGAGTGTAAGCGGAATGCCGAGGTCAAGCGACGTCACGCTCGTCCATTTTCCCGTTCCCTTCTGTCCGGCTGTATCAAGAATCTTATCGACGAGTGGTGTACCATCTCCATCCTTGTATGCAAGGATATCCCGCGTAATTTCAATGAGGTAACTATCCAGAATGCCTGTATTCCACTTCTTGAACACTTCATGCATCTCATCTGCGCTCATGCCGAGAAGCTCCTTCATGATCTGATACGCTTCGCAGATGAGTTGCATGTCCCCGTACTCAATGCCGTTGTGTACCATCTTGACAAAGTGACCTGATCCATCTTCACCAACCCAATCGCAACAGGGGGTGCCATCATCCACTTTTGCCGCGATGGATTGAAAGATTGGTTTTACATGCGGCCACGCCGCAGTGGAACCACCCGGCATGATTGATGGGCCTTTCAGCGCACCCTCTTCGCCGCCGGAAACGCCGGTGCCAACGAAAAGCATTCCCTTGCTCTCAAGGTACTTCGTCCGTCGAATAGTGTCCGGATAGTGGGAGTTACCGCCATCGATGATGATATCCCCCTTTGAGAGGTGTGGAACCAAGAGATCGATGAACTCATCGACAGGCTTGCCGGCCTTTACCATGAGCATCACCTTGCGTGGCACTTGTAATGCATCAACCAACTCCTTGATCGCATGCGCTCCAATGATCGTTTTCCCTTTTGCCCGTCCGGCGACGAAGTGGTCAACCTTTTCCACTGTCCTGTTAAACACGGCAACGGTAAAGCCGTGGCTTTCCATGTTCAACACAAGGTTCTCGCCCATCACTGCGAGTCCGACCAAACCAATATCAGCTTTCTCTTTCATAGCTTTCGTTTCTCTTTCCGGATTGTTTGACATAGACAATGATTGTACCGCTTAACGCTTGATTCTTACGCTGCCACCCTTCATTACGCGCAGCGTCTCTTCCATTGTTACCATGCTTGTATCGCCGCGGGCCCTGTAACATCACTCCGTGCAACAAGCCGTACACCACTCCACTGCAAAATCCATCTCCCCCACGCTGTGGCTTTGGGACTATTCCCGCCGGCAGCAACCAGTGAAAGATTCCCAATACAATAAGATACGCAGACCCGGAAATAATAAACAGCGTCATGTAATTTCCTGTCGCCCAAGGGTTTTCAGCCTGCGAAGCAAACGCAATCGAAATGACAGCAAGCGCACAAATAAGCATCATAACCTTGCGACTCGTGTTCACATCCCATCCCCGCTTGATAAAAGTCTATGATAACCAGCCTCCCCCAAGATACCGACACCGGCCATAAGACGGCTAACTATCAGCGGAACAGGATCGCTATAGGATGTTGACTTGATCGGTGTTGACACATTGTGATCGTGCTCGACCTATATCCCCAGATGGAACGACGTGGTGTGTTTACCGAGCAACCCGCCCTCCCAATATGAAAAATTCAGGACGAGACAGAAAGAAAAAAGCCCCGACCAACATCTGGTCGAGGCTTCTATGACATCGTCGAACCCTGCTTATACTAACGACGGCAACACCGCGTCAATTTCGATCCGCTCATTGTTTATTGCCTGGCCCTGTGTCGGAAACCATTTTACACTGGTCTTTGTCTTTTTTGAATTATTGGTACAGGAGTACGTCGTACCCTGTCCGACATTTTCTGATATTACGGCAATTTCGATGCCCCGATGCGTTGCCTTGGTTGTCGTCACCTTTGTCATAATGTCAATCCTTGGGATTGTTATTCGTTGCGAGACCGGCTATATCATAGTAGTAGAATATAGTCAAATTGGTGATGAAGTAGTGGAATAACTCTTCATCCGTGAATATTCCCTGATGGCGGGAACACAATGACCGGCTCCTGTGTTTTAAATTGCATGCCACAACTTCGTCTACATCGGGCGAGCAGAACCATACTGTCTCTTGTGCTGTTGCTCTCATCCGTCGGGCTGCCGGTTATGGTGGTTGCCTGTGGAATGGATACCATGGTGCGAAGCGAGTGTTGTACCGACATGTGCCCGTCCACTGCCGGCGAGGGAAGCCTCTCAGTCTCCAATATACCGTGTCGCGCAGAGATTCACTTTATAGAACGAAACACAACGGCGTATGTTCCGGTAAAGCCGGCCGGCGAACAACCCGCATTGAAAATTCTGTTGATAGTCCCGGATTCGTATGTTGCCACCGGGTCTCCTGTTTCGTTTTCCTGCAATCCAACAAGCAGTCCACCAGTTCCACGAGATAATATCCACATCCTCATCTCTTCTTTCTTGATTTGAGATTTCTGTTCCACTGACATCAGGACATTCTTCCGCGACAGCGGTGGAGTGTGTTTGTTCGTCAGTCCGGTGAACAAACATTTCACCGTAAAGGAATCTCTACGTCATAACGGGAAAGGAGGTGAGTACTCATGCGTACTCTACTTGTAGCACTCGCAATGGTTGCGACATTTGCCATCGCAGCAGCGGGAAGCAACACGTCTGAACCGGCAAACGCAGACTGCTGCTCAGCTGAGACATGCTGTACTGGAGGCGGCAGCAGCTGCAACTAAATACAGTTCTCAAAGAGAGCCACCGCCTCAAGTCAGGGGCGGTGGTTCTGTATGTCGGGAAGTCGCTGGAGAAAGAGTCACTCATTATGTTTCGTCTTGATGAGCGCAGTTGTATCATACCCCTGTAACTTGACGCGGTCAAGGATCGAGATCAAAAGTGTTTCGTCCATGTGCGGTGTTCGTGCGAGCACCCAGAGATATTCGCGACCGGGCTCACCGATGACAGCGTAACTATAGTCCGCGTCAAGGTCAATGATCCAGTAGTTTCCCCAGACAAACGGGAGGAACGAAAGCCAGGCGGGTGCAAACCGCACTTCCAGTTTTGAGTCCAGGCCGTCTTTGTTTGCCAGCCGGGCGCGGCCTTCGGCTTCTGTGACAACGTCACCTTCTTTGCGGCATCGATTGACCACCCTGATTTCACCATCAGGCAGCAAGGAGTAGGTGGCAGTCACGTCACCAAGGCAATCCTTTTGGAACCTGTTCGGCAGTCGTGCAATTTCATACCACACACCAACATACCGCTCCAGGTCCACGGAAGGTACCACCATCAACTCTGTTGTAGTATTCTGTGATGCCGCAAAAGCTGGAATCGTCAAAGCAAGGAACATGCACGTAAGAAATCTCAACATCCAAACACCCTTTCATCAAATGAAATGCAATGGCTCGAGACAGGAAAGAACAGGTACCGCCTCCCGTTGTAAAACACAACGTCCCCTACGACGAGTTCCGCTGTGCGTACCGATAGCAGGTGTTCTCCATGATCAAGGTTGCGTTGTATGATGCGCGGGCGGGCTTTGCGGAGATGCATCCGGCAGTTTCACCGGTGGTGGATTGTAGCCAACCACCGAGCCGGCGCGCACTCTTGCCAGATACGGTGATAGCGTTGTCCCTGGCAGCGTGCGTACGTTGTCTTCAATCAGCATCGGACCAATGCCGGTGCCCGCGCCGATGGTACAGTTTGCGCCAATCTCCACAAGGCCATAACGGAACTTACCTCTGCCCTCGTAGGCATGCACGGTGACACGTGTGTACGCGCCAAGCAGCGTGTTATCTCCGATGAAAATCAGTTCCGGACGAAAATGATCGAGCCAGACAAGCTGCATGATCTCAACATTCCTGCCGACATGAATACCCATCAGGCGGTAGAGCCTGTTCTTGAGCGGTGTTCCCTTCATCACGAATGAGATCGCAACAAGGATCATGACGAGCACCCTTCTGGCGCGAGGAAGATTGATCGTTCGCCAGTTGATTGCATTCGGTTCTTCAGGAGCGCCGAGTCCGGAGATCGTATAGTGGCGCCCGGTTGGTGTGAGGAATGTATCCAGATTCTGTGCCCCCTCAGGGGTCGCGGGGTTCAAGGTCTCCATATCGATGGCTTTCCCCTTGGCCGTCTTGCTGATGAAAACCTTTCGTCCCTTCTTTCGTGCTTTCCGTAGTGCGCGACGGATAATATCCGTCGTTACTTCGCGCATGACTTCTTCGGGTGAGGGTCTCGTGTTCATTCGCGGCGTTGGATGGTTATGGATGCGGTCTCGTTTAGACTATCACACAACGACAGGCAAGAATTTTTGTTGTAGGAATATTTTGAAATAGCGATACAGAAGCAAGCAGAATTCATCAGAGAAGGAACCCTAGAAACAGCAGTGGCGACCCAAAGGTCGCCACTTGAAACTGCTCGTAGAGAAATGCCTAGTACGGACGTCGTCCGCCGCCGCTCCGTCCACCACCACCGCCACCGCCATATCCACCGGAACCGCCACGACCGCCACCGAATCCTCCACCTCCACCACGCGAACCACCCTCGCCCTTCGGACGGGCTTCATTCACTGTTAGTGCATTTCCCATAAAATCCTTGCCGTTCAATGCCGTCATTGCCGCATCGGCTTCGGCTTTTTTCGCCATCTCAACGAACCCGAATCCTTTGGATTCGCCGCTGAACTTGTCCTTGATGATGCTGACGGATGTGATCTCACCGAATGGCTTGAACGCTTCCCGCAGATCATCCTCGGTCGCCTGTCGCGCCAGATTGCCTACGTAAATATTCATGCTGAACTCCTTTGTAAATACTGCTGTGATACTACTTGTTCCTACCGTGTGCATGCGTACAGAATCCTGTCTGCAGGTTGGTAGCCTTTCGGTTATAAACCACAAAGGGCAGGAGGCAGCAGCGCGAAGGCTGTGAACGCGTATAACAATATATGCGCGTTATTGTAAGAGCAATGTACAAAGAAATAAGGATAGAAACTCAAGTATCAAAGATGTCGGTAGTGTCTCGAGGCACTACCAAGATGTACTCTCTTTTCCCCTCGATAACGTTGATTTCTCTTTCACAATCACAATCCACACTATAATTGAGTCAGACTGCCCAAAACCGTATCTTGATGGGAGAATAGCAGGAAGCCACGCAATGAGCGAACCCAAACGAAATACATTCCCCGATCTCGATGAGCACTCGATTGATCCCGATCCGATCAACCAGTTCAGGATATGGTTTGATGATGCTGTGAAAGCCCGGGTTCCACAGATGGACGCGATGGTGCTGGCGACTGCTGCATCCGACGGCAGACCCTCTGCGCGAGTGGTATTGCTGAAGTCGGTTGATGAACGTGGATTTGTATTTTACACAAATTACAATAGCCGTAAGGGACGGGAGATCGGATCGAACCCGAAGGCCGCATTGGTTTTCCTTTGGCCTGAGATGAGCAGACAAATACGCATCGAAGGAACGGTGGCCCGCGTTTCACCCGACGAGTCCGACACATACTTTGCAACACGACCCCGCGATGGACAACTCAGCTCACTTGTCTCAACTCAGAGCGAACCAATCGGAAGCCGTGAAGAGCTGGACCGGCGGTTTAATGAACTTACACAACAGCATGAAGGAAAACCCATCGACCGCCCCTCTCACTGGGGAGGGTTTCGCGTGCAGCCGGAGACAATCGAATTCTGGCAGTCACGCTTTGCTCGCCTTAACGACCGGGTACTGTACACACGTCACGAAAAGAATACGTGGCAAATAACGCGACTTCAGCCTTGAGAGCAAGAACACGAACTATTCTCAGGGACACAAAGCTCCCTCATTCACCCTACAGAACAATTCTTCGTTTTGCCTTCTATGCTCTTGCATTTCTCGTACTCAGTGAAGCTTCGGCCAGAAACCCCGACCTGAAATTCGATCAGATAACAATTGAGCAAGGCCTCTCGCAGGACATCGTCCGGACCATCGTCCAAGACCATCGGGGATTTATGTGGTTTGGTACGGAAGATGGATTGAATCGGTACGACGGGTACTCCATCACCGTCTACAAGCATAACCCGTTGGATTCAAACTCCATATCAAACAACAGTATCACAGTTCTCTTCAAGGATAGCCGTGGCGTGCTCTGGATTGGGACAGACGGGGGCCTCAATCAATACGATGAGAACCGTGACGCTTTTGTTCACCTGTTATCCAACCCGTCTGATAGAACCAGCTTGAGCAGCAACGGCATCACAGCCATTTGCGAGGATGCCGGAGGCAATCTCTGGATTGGGACCAGCAACGGACTGAACCGCTACGATGCAGTGTCAAACCAATTCACGGTGCATCACCATGATCCCGACGATCCAGGCGTTCCGGGTACCGAAGTTATCAGCGCTGCGTGTTTCGACAAATCCGGTACACTTTGGGTTGGAACATCAAACGGGCTCAATGTATTCGATACAACGACCGGCTACTTCAAACAACACATATACGAGCGAAACAACTCTTCCCCTGATTTCGTCAGTTGCATCCTCCCGGACAGCAAAGGTTTTCTTTGGATTGGTTGCGGAGGAAGCGGGGTGCGGCGGTTGGATCCGCGAACAGGTCAAGTCTTTCACTTCCGCGACACAACCGGTACTCAGAACAGCCTTGCCGACTTGCGGGTCTTTGCCTTGACCGAAGACGACAAGGGCAATATATGGATCGGGCTGTTCGCCGGTCTGGATATGTACGACCCGGTGACAAACACGTTCTCCCATTATCGGAACAACCCCTCCAAACCGCATACACTCAGCAGCGACAGGGTTTACTCTATAGCGAACGACAAGGCCGGGACTCTCTGGATCGGCACATGGCATGGCGGCGTCAACCGGTTCGATCCCAACAGACAGAAATTCCTGCTGTACAAAAATATCCCAAACGATGCGCGGAGTTTGAGCAACAACGGCGTGCTTGCAGTGCTTGAAGACCGGGAGGAAATCATCTGGGTGGGAACTTCAGGTGGAGGTTTGAACCGGTATGACCCCGCAACAACGCTCTTCACTCAATATTATCACAAACCCGGCGATCCGGGAAGCATCAGCGGTAATGTCATCTCAGCTCTTTGGGAAGATCGTCAAGGCAATCTCTGGGTTGGAAGTGATGGCGGACTGGATGTATTGAACCATCAACGCAAAGCCTTTCGCCATTATCCTCTGAAGACAGTCAAGGCAATCTATGAAGATTCGGAGTCAGACCTCTGGATCGGATTGCAAGCGGAGGGACTGGTACGGTTGCATCCTTCGACAAACGCAATTGCCCTGTATAGAAACAGTCCAAAGGATCCGGACAGCCTTCATGGCCTTGGAGTATGGAGTATCTACGAGGATCGTCAAGGAGGAATTTTACTGGGAGGATGGGGCGGAGAAGCTACTCTCAACCGCTTCGATAAGAAAACAGGACGATTTACACATTACACAAGTAACCAGGCTGCTCAACCGGGCACCTCTCCTCTTTGGGTTCGCGCAATGCATGAAGATGCGGAAGGGTTCCTCTGGTTTGGAACGTGGGGAACCGGTCTGTACAAACGTGATTATCGCACAGGAACATTGACGAGGTACACCGAGCACGAAGGGCTCCCAAACAATTTCCTCAAAGGAATTCTTGCAGACAATATTGGCAATCTGTGGATCAGTACCGAAAAAGGCCTGAGCAGATTCACTCCGCGAACGGGAACATTCAAGAATTTCACCACGGATGATGGACTGCAAGGAAGTCGGTTTCTCTCGGGCTCCTGTTACAAAGGCCCACGCGGACGAATGATGTTCGGAGGCGAGAACGGTTTGAATGTGTTTTTCCCCGACAGCATCAGGGACAACGCACACATCCCTCCTGTTGTCATCACACAATTCAAGGTATTTGACAAGCCCGTGCGTCTTCGACACTCCACATCGGAGACAGCGGAGGTCAGGCTCTCGTATGATCAGGACTTCATGTCGTTCGAGTTCGTCGCCCTCGACTACAGCGCCCCGCATAACAATCGCTATGCGTACATCATGGAAGGTTTCGACCGCAATTGGATTGACGCGGGAACGCGGCGCTATGCAGCGTATACACATCTTGATGGCGGCACATATCGCTTTCGGGTGAAAGCCTCAAACAATGACGGCATCTGGAATGAGCAGGGAGCGTCCATCACAATCATCATTACTCCTCCATTCTGGAAAACATGGTGGTTCAATTCACTTGCAGCAATGGCGTTCCTTTCCACGGGGCTGCTCATCTATTATAGACAGATGTCAAAGGTCAAACGCGAACGGCTTGTGCAGCAGAACTTCTCACGTCAGCTCATCGCTTCACAGGAAAGCGAACGAAAGCGCATCGCTGTCGATCTCCACGACGGTCTCGGACAAACCCTGCTCATCATCAAGAACAAGCTGCTCATGGGGCTCCAGCCTTCCGGGGAACACCTTTCTTCCACTGACCTATTTCGTGATGCTTCCGATGCAGCTTCACACGCGTTGCAGGAAGTACGCGACATCTCCCAGAACCTGCGACCTCATCACCTTGACCAACTTGGTTTGACCGTTGCAATAGAGTCTATTGTCGAAAAGGTCGCGGAATCATCCGGCATCGCGTTCACTTCTTCCCTTGAAACAATCGACGGCGTGATTGAACATGACAATGAAATCAATGTGTACCGTATCGTCCAGGAAAGCCTGAACAACATCGTAAAGCATTCAGAAGCAACGGAAGCTTCTGTAAAAGCAGAGAGAACACAGGATGCTGTTGTTGTGACGATTCAGGATAACGGAATGGGAATACCCCACAGCGGAGACGCCCGTATCTTGAAAGGCTCCGGCATGTCTCACATAAGAGAACGGGCCCGGATTCTTGGCGGCCATGTCGAATTCCTTGGACGTGAAGGAACCGGAACAGTAGTGAAGTTAACGGTACCGATCACCCAGAAGCCAACACACTCGTAACGCATACTATTTCCAGTTTGCCATGAAAGACCCCATCACACTTGTTATTGCTGACGACCATCCCCTGTTTCGGGCTGGTGTTCGGCAGGCGATCGAAGCGGATACCTCATTGCAGATCGTTGGCGAGGCAGCCGATGGCGAGACGGCACTTGCTGTTATCAACGAGAAACAACCACGGGTCACTGTGCTCGATATTCAGATGCCGAAGATGACCGGCCTCGTGGTTGCGGAAACACTGCTCTCGCAGAATAGCGGGACGAGCGTTATTCTTCTCACAATGTTCAATGACCAGAAGATGTTTTTCCAGGCAATGGATATCGGCGTGAAGGGATATGTGTTGAAGGATGCGGCTCTGCAGGACATCATCCATGCAATCCATGCTGTTGCGGACGAGAGATACTACCTTAGTCCTGCTCTCTCCGGGTTGCTCATTGCGAAGCGCAGCCAGGCTTCGCTTCACATCCCCGAAGGATCTTCCGTTGACCTGCTTACACCGGCAGAGCGACAGATTGTTTCCCTTATTGCCGAACTCAAATCGAACAGGGAAATCGCCGACCGGCTGTTCATCAGCCACCGGACAGTAGAGAACCACCGCGTCAACATTTCACGCAAGCTCGGCCTCCGCGGCACCAACAGCCTCCTCAAGTTTGCCATTCAGAACAAACCTCTGCTGTAACCCAAATCGCTGCGGGACATGCGTCAACGCACGGGCATGTGCCAACAACGTGCGTGTTCCTCTATTTACTTCCTCACCTCCCTGCATCATCTTACACGTACCATCCACAGAAAGCTGAGTTACCTCACCCGAACATGTTGTATATGAAATTTTTAATTGTCGATGACAGCCCCGAGATGCGCCAGATGATCGGAACTGTTGTCGCAGACACAGGCGACCAGATTCTCGAACTGGAAGACGGTGAACATCTGGTCGCGACCTATGCCGCATATCGCCCAGACTGGATCCTCATGGACATTCAAATGAAACACGTTGGCGGATTGCAAGCGACACAGCAGCTGAAGGAACTGTTTCCCGACGCACGCGTCATCATCGTGACGCAGTACGGCGACAGGCACTTCCGTGATCAAGCACGTGCAGCAAATGCCGATGCGTACATCCTGAAGGATGACCTCTCCGTTTTGCGCAACCTCGTCCGGGAAAGAAAACCAGGCCTGGGAAAAGCCGGAGAGGTCAACGCAAAACAATGATCATCCCAACAAGACCGTAATTCATCTCTCCACAATCAACCAGAAGGATGTCATATGAGAAAACCCTTGCTTATCAGTGCGGCCGCGTTGCTGCTATTGTCCTCATCGTGCAAGAAGGACGACAATATTGTTGGACCGACCTCGCAATCTCCTCCTCTTTCGGAAAGCCAACGTGCATCCGCATTACGGGGAGTTGAGGAAGCATTGGCAGCGGCTTCCCACCAGAACATGGGCGCCGGGAATGCAGCGCTCGTTGCCTACCTTCGCAGTCAACCCGATTTTACCGCATCGGGCATCGCTGATACAGGAGGGAACGTCTGGGCACGGTTTACTGATGGAAGACTTCTCATCATTGCAAACAACCGTCCTGTTTCGGGGGATACCTCATCGCCCGAACCTCCGTTGTCTCGACACATGCCGGTCGGCGACCCATTGGTAGACAATCTTCCCGGTTCGAAAAAAGCCCGGATAATGAACGCGATGGGAAGCTGGTTTGTCGACCCGTCCCCTGTCCTCTCCGGTATGCTCTCATCCAAAGGATATGAAGTCACACGCGAACAGGGAACTGTAGAAAAATTGATGCAAGTGAGCGGCGACGGCGTCTTTTATTTTGATACACATGGCGGAAACGGGGAACGCCGCGATCGAACCGAGATCATTGCGCTGTGGACCGCAACCCCGCGAACTCCTCAACTGGACACTGCGTACACGGGGATGCTCGATGCCGACGAGTTGTGCTATTTCACTGCAAAGAATAACCGGTCAGGTGATACGGCAACCATTGAGACCCACTACGGCATCACAGACTGGTTCGTTCTTCACCACATGTCTTTTGGGCGGAATTGCCTGATCTATATCGATGCATGTCGCAGCTTCGTCAACCGCTTTATTATCTCTTGTGTTAGCAAGAGTGAGAACAACAGCGGTACGTTTGTCAGTTGGTCGAATTACGTTGACGATTCCAAAGCATACAAGGTTATGAAGTTTGTTTTCGATCGCTTGCTTGGCACAAACTACACGAACATCCCTTGGACCGAAAATCCTCCACAACGGCCCTTTGATATTGACCTGGTGTGGCAGGATATGGAAGGGAGAACACCCCCGATCAACAAGTACACCGATAATTCAGTCCCCGGCAATCCGCAGATAGCAATGCTGCAATACAAGCCGGGCCCCAATAGTCATTTCTTACTTGCTCCAAGTATCAAATTCCTCTGGGTGGACGAGATCGATAGAAAACTCGTCGTCACAGGGACCTTTGGCAAAGATCCAAGATCAGACGGAACGGGAACCGTGACGGTTAATGGAAACTTGTTGACCATCCAGAGCTGGAATAATGATGGCGAGGAGATCATCTGCTCCATCCCGCCAACCGGAACCTCCGCCGCTGGTGATGTGATCGTGACGGTTCGTGGTCATGAAAGCAACGTGGTGCAATTAACAGAATGGATTGGCGAAATCAGGATGAGGATGACGTCCGGCTATGTCGGCATGAATCTGGCGGTAACGTTTAGTCTCCATCTCCGCGCAGACGTTCATTCATTCCGCGAACGGCCTCACGAAACTCCCCAGGCGGCTTCTCAAATTCTTACATTTGGAGCGCCCGATACCCGTGGCAATTGGTCGTTTGGTGGCACGAATACCACCCACTACACCTCTGTGGGTTGCAACGTTGTTTCAACTGAGACGTGGGCAAATAATTCAGGGGGCCTTCCGATAGTATATTTCAGTGGTGGCCCCCCCAACGGCGTTCTCATGGACTTCGAAATTCAACCACGTGCTCGGACAATGAAAGTGAGGCTCGATGCCTCGGCGACCAATGTGATAAACTGGAGCTGCGTGGATAGCATCACCTGCTCAGGGCCAACCATTGGCGTCCAATACTCCGGGGTCTCTTCGTTTAGTACATCTATTTTCAATAGGACTGCCCCGGGGTTTGATACGCTGACGTTGTCCTTCGCCCCGAACTTTGACATTTTGCCGAGCACAACTCAGCGCCCAAACCAGATGAACCCGTTTCACGGTGGAGACCCCAACGCCACTCAAACACCAACAGGGCTAACGACAATAGAGTGCGCGGGTATCCAGGCACGGTATCGTCCGGACCCTAACGCAGGCCAAAGGCCACTGGCGTCAACAAGACGAAGAAGATAGTCAACCTACCGGGACTGCATTTTGCAAAAGAAATGGATTGATGTAAAAGAGTTGATCAGTTCCTTAACAAAGCCAACGATCTATTTCTCCATAATCAGAGAAGAAGAGGACACATGAGGAAATCATTGCTTGTCGGTACGATCGCGCTGATGATGCTGTCTTCATCATGCAAAAAGGATTCTCCTGTTTCGCCCCCCGCTGGTGGTGGAAACGAAGGAACTCCGGTAGCAGATGCTGTGCGTCAGGCGTCGATTGATGCAGTGGAACAGAGATTCGCTGCCCTCACATGGGAAAACTATGATGCTGACAAGGCCGCACTCGTTCAGTTCCTGCAAAGCCGGCCTGAGTTTGAAGCAGCAGGTGCGGGTTCGGGGGCAAGCGTGTGGGCACGCTTCACAGACGGGCGACTGCTCATCATTGCCAACAACAGACCGCATGCCGATTCACTCGAACCAACAATTCCCCTTGATGCACCCACTCTCCAAACACCCGGCAGTGAACTCCCCGTTTCCGGCAACGCACGACTCATGAATGCAATGGGTTCATGGTATACCAACACCCTTCCCGTTTTGAGACCCATGTTGCAAGCCAGAGGTTACACCGTCAATCCCGTTACGGACGCGTCAGTGGGAAATCTCAAAAGTGTCAGCGGAGATGGCGCATTCTACATCAATACACACGGCGGAAGCGGAAAAAAGAGGGACGGAAGCGACGTCTATGCTTTATGGACTTCGACGGAATTCGATACGGTAACGGATAATAGCCTCAAGCCCGACTGGAATGCCGGCAGGCTCGCGTATTTCACAGCAAAGCATAACGCGGTTCCAAACCGTCAGGATACTGCAACATTGGCAACCCACTTTGCAATTACCGAAGAGTTCGTTGGCACGTACATGGGCTTTGGTACAAACGCCCTCATCTATCTTGATGCGTGCGGGGCATATGGAGGCGATAAATTCCGCAATCGCTGTGCGGCGAGTTCTGATGGTGGAACGGGGATAGTTGCAGGTTGGACCTTTGGCGTGGGAGACAGGCAGGCTGCCGACGTGACGGTTTTCACTTTCGGCCGTCTCCTTGGCTACAATCCCAATCCCATAAATCCGGAGAACCCACCCCAGCGGGCATTCACTTATCAATTAGTGTATCAGGATTTAGTCAACAGGGGAATGGATAAATACACCGATCCGAAGGATGGCAGCGTTGCCTTTTTTGGCTTCACACCCGCCACGTCCGAGTTCGGACTTCTTGCTCCCAGTATCAAATTTCTATGGGTGGACGAGATCGATAGAAAACTCGTCGTCACAGGGACCTTTGGCAAAGATCCAAGATCAGACGGAACGGGAACCGTGACGGTTAATGGAAACTTGTTGACCATTCAGAGCTGGAATAATGATGGCGAGGAGATCATCTGCTCCATCCCGCCAGCCGGAGCCTCCGCCGCTGGTGATGTGATCGTGACGGTTCGTGGTCATGAGAGCAATGTGGTGCGGTTAACGGAATGGATCGGCGAAATCAGGATGATTATGACATCCGGTTATGTCGGTATGAATCTGACGGTAACGTTCAGTCTCCATCTCCGTGCAGATGTCCATTCATTCCGTGAAAGGCCTCATGAAACTCCGCGGCCCGCCTCTCTGATTCGTACGTTCGGCGCACCTGATACCCACGGCGATTGGTCGCTTGGTGGCGGGACTACTACTCATCATACTTCTTTTGGTTGCAACGTGGTTTCGACTGAGAATTGGGCAAATAATTCAGGCAGTCTTCCAATAGAATATTTCAACGGAGGCCCTCCCAATGCTGTTTACATGAATTTCGATATTCAACCGCGTACGCGGAGAATGACAGTGACACTTGATGCCTCGGCGACAAATGCCATAAGCTGGAGCGGCGTGGATAGCATTACGTGTTCTGGGCCTACCATTGGCGTCCCATTCTCCAGCGTCTCTTCGTTTAGTACATCTATCTTCGATAGGACTGCCCCGGGGTTTGATACGCTGACGCTATCCTTCGCCCCCAACTTTGATATTTTGCCGAGAACAACTCAACGCCCAAACCAGATGAACCCGTTTCACGCCGGAGACCCCAACGCTACTCAAACACCGTTAGGGCTGACAATAATAGAGTGTGCTGGTATCCAGGCACGATATCCACCCGATCCAAACGCAGGCCAAAGGCCACTAGCGTCAACAAGACGAAGAAGATAGCCGATATGATCGTTTCGTACAAAACACAAAGGGCACTACAATGAAATCATTCCTACAAACGGTTACTCTCACAGCTCTCTTGGTGGTCTGCACACTGACAACTTCTGCCCAGTGGTCCACCAACTCAAATGTCAATAATGCCGTCTGCATCACGGTCAACCAACAGCGCGGCCCCCGGGTTACAAGCGATGGGAGTGGGGGCGCGATCATCACCTGGATGGACGATCGGGACATTGCCACTAACTCAACCGACATTTATGCTCAGAGAATAAATGCATCAGGTGTTCCTCAATGGACTGCGAATGGAGTTGCCATCTGCACGAATCCCGGCCTTCAGAGTGCCCCCCAGATAACTATTGATGGGAGCGGAGGCGCTATCATCGTGTGGCAGGATAACAGAGTCTTTCCTATCCCTGAAATTTTTGCACAACACATCGATGCAAACGGAGTCGTTCAATGGACAGCCAATGGAGTGTCTTTAGGAGGCGATGCCATTGGCCAGTCGCAAGCTCAACTCATCAGCGATGGTGTTGGCGGAGTGATCGTTACCTGGAAGAGTGGTACCACTCAATTCTCAAACATCCGGGCCCAGCGAATAAACGCGAGCGGGGCAATTCAGTGGGCCGTCGCAGGAGCGAATATGAGTACAACCCTTACCCCTGAGGTACCTCAAATAATCAGCGATGGTGTGGGAGGCGCAATCATCTCATGGAATGAGTGGGTAGGCGTGTATCCAGCAGGCGGCCATGATATTTATTCCCAACGAGTGAATGCATCTGGAATTACTCAATGGGGTACTCGCGGTTCGGCTGTTTGTTCAGACACCATTTCTCAAACAGCCTCGCAATTGACAAGCGACGGGAGCAACGGTGCTATCATTGTGTGGCAGGATTTTCGGGGCGGAACGGGATCCAAGTTATATGCACAAAGGGTTAGTTCAGTTGGAGCGGTCCAGTGGACACTGAATGGTGTTGCCGTTGCTCCAGGTGGTTTGAATGAGGTTGAACAAAGAATATTGAGCGATGGAAGTGGCGGTGCATACATAACCTGGAGGCAAAGCAACACCTCCATCTATGCCCAGCGGCTCAATGCTGCCGGCGCCATTCAATGGACAGCAAGTGGATTGAGCATTGTCTCTACAGGGACATCAATAGGGCCGCAAATAGCAACAGATGGAGGAACCGGGGCCATAATAACCTTCTACAGATTGGGAGGGCCAAACGGTTCAGATGTCTATGCGCAGAAGGTTAACCTGACAGGTATTATACAGTGGCCCATAAATGGAGCGGTCATTTCCAGCGCTCTTGCGGACCAGCAGGCCCCACAAATGGTAGCCGATGGTAGTGGCGGCGCAATCATGGCGTGGATGGACAATCGAGACGATGCCAACTACTCAATTGATATTTATGCCCAGCGGGTCAACGCCAACGGAACGCTGGGAGGTACAACCGGTGTGGATGATGATGACTATTCCCCGCCGACAACATTCGCTCTCAAGCAGAACTACCCCAACCCGTTCAATCCAAACACGAAAATCGGATTTCAGATTGCGGATTACGGATTTGTGGCGCTCAGGGTGTTCGACGTGCTCGGTCGCGAAGTAGCAACGCTGGTGAACGAGGAAATGACGCCCGGAAGTTACGAGAGGACATTTGACGGAATCAATCTTGGGAGCGGTGTGTACTTCTACAAGCTCAAGACAAATGAGTTTGCGCAGACAAAGCGGCTGATGCTGCTAAAGTAGATTCAGTCCCATTTACATAGAGGTTCAAGATGAAAAGACCCGTTCGTTTTTTTTCCTGTGCCGTAGCGAGGGCCGTGGCACAAACTCTTCAAACACATCAAAGGAGGCTGTCAATGAGGACATGCTTCACACGTCTTTACCGACTTTTGCCAATCCACGGTCTCTGTCTTCTCATGATGGCGGTTCTAAGTCAACCTGACCGAGCCTCTGCCCAATCGCAAAACTGGTCCTGGGCAAGAAGTGCCGGCGGAGGTGACATGGATATCGGCAACGACATCGTCCACGATTCAAACGGTAATGTATATATGTCGGGCTTTTTCAGAAGCGATTCGATCGCCTTCGGCGGCACAATGCTGTTCAATCCAAACGGCTATCCTAATTCAAATATCTTTGTCGCTAAATACGACCCCTCTGGAAATGCCCTATGGGCGAGAAGTGCAGGGGGAGTCGGCGTAGATGAATGCTACGCCATGGCCATTGACACAAACGACAATGTATATATTTCGGGGACGTTCATGAGTCCGAGTATCACCTTCGGAGCCACCACGCTGACCAACGCAGGAAGCCGTGACATTTTTGTTGCCAAATATAGTTCGTCCGGAAATGTCGAATGGGCACAAAGAGCCGGAAGCCCTGGCTGGGAAATCTCGGAAGGTATGACTACCGACGCATCCGGGAACGTCTATCTCACAGGATCCTTCGAAAACACAATCAGCTTCGGTAGCATCTCTCTCACGACCACTGGATCTATAGAGATGTTCATTGCCAAGTACGACCCATCCGGAAACGTCATATCGGCGATCCGTCAAGGGGGAGTTGGCGATGATCGGAGTTTCGGAATTGCCGCCGATGCATCGGGCAACATTTATATGACCGGCTATTTCTTGAGTCCAACCATCACCTTTGGCAGTACGACGTTGACAAGTTCAGGCAGTTATGACCTGTTTGTTGTCAAATACAACTCTTCGGGAAATGTGGTATGGGCAAAGAATGCCGACAGTTATGATGCCGATGCGAGCTATGGGGTTACCGCCGATGCAAATGGCAGTGTCTATATCTCCGGACAATTCTATGGCTCGGTCATCCATTTTGGAACCATCACCCTGAACAATGTAGGTGGCGCGGGCAACTATGATCTTTTCATCGCCAAATACGATTCGTCCGGAAATGTCCTCTGGGCAAAAGGAGCAGGCGACAATCCCGGCCAGAATGTAGGCTGGAACGTCAACACCGACGGTGTGGGTAATGTCTACCTCACCGGCTGGTTCGGGAGTCCCACCATCAGCTTCGACAGTACCACGTTTATAAACGCCGGGTTTACCGATCTGTTTGTTACCAAGTACAGCCCCGCCGGCAATATGTTATGGGCAAAAAGTGTAGGCGGAAGTAGTGCCGACAACGTCCGCAGTATGACAATTGACGCTGCCGATAATTTGTATTTCACCGGGTATTATGGTTCCCCCGTCACTTTTGGCAGCCATACTCTCACCTACGCCGGGGTGTATGATGTGTTTCTTGCCAAGATACCTGCTTCATCCACAGGGGTGTATGGTTCCGACGGCGGGGGGTTGCCGACGCACTCTACATTGTTACAGAACTACCCCAACCCCTTCAATCCAACCACCCGCATTGACTACGCGTTGCCGTACGCGAGCCACGTGAGGCTGACGGTGTACAACGTGCTCGGTCAACTTGTAGCGACCCTCGTTGATGAGGCGCGACCAGCGGGAAGATTTGCTCTTGAGTGGAATGGTGTGGGAATGAATGGCAACGACCTCACCAGTGGCGTGTACTTCTACACACTCTTGACAGATGATTTTGTTCAGACAAAGCGGCTGATGCTGCTGAAGTAAGTTTAGCCTATACGGCGCCATTGACCTTTCATCGGCGCATCCCTATATTGTCCAAACGTTCATTCTCTCCGGATGCGCCAAATTGCTCTTATGGGTCTTTCCTCGCGTTCGCTGCCGGTGTTGGTCTGCGCTGGAGTGCTGATGGTTCTCGCCTTCACCCCCCGGTCGTTTAGCCAAACAGAAATCCGGTTTGAACGCTTCATGCTTGCCTCCGGCATTTCCGATCTCACCATCAATGACATTACACAGGATTCCACGGGATACCTTTGGGTGGCAACCCGCAATGGTCTGAACCGGTACGACGGGGCGCGATTCAAGGTGTTCAGAAATATCCCGGGAGATTCAGCCTCACTGACACACGACAACGTCCAAAAAGTATTCGTCGATTCCCGCGGGACTGTCTGGATTGGAACGTGGCGGGGTTTGTGCAAGTTCAATCCCCTGTATCAGAATTTCCAACGGTATGTTATCAATGGGTCGAGTGGCGCGACGGAAGGGAGCGAGGACATCAACGCTATCGTTGAAGACAGCTCGGGCGTTCTTTGGATTGGCATCGCAGGCGGAGGCGTCGCTCGCATGGCACGCAGCGAGACCTTCACAAGGTACACACACAATCCGCTTGATGCACAATCGTTGAGCAGCAACGCCGTCCGCTGTCTTCTCATCGATACACGAGGTTTCGTCTGGGCGGGTACAACAGACAAAGGCCTGAATCGTATCAACCCGTTGTCGGGCAAGGTCGAACACTTCATCCATGACCCGGATGATACTACGACGGTGGGTGGGACAAGAATCGAGGCGCTCGGTATTGATGCTGTCGGAAATGTTTTGGTTGGAACACAGGGAGGCGGGTTGAACTTGTTTGACCCGGTCACTCGATCATTTACAAGATTCACCAACGATGCCCGCAACACCAACAGCATTTCTTCCAACTGGGTGAGTTGTATATTCCGGGATCGTTCCCGAATGCTGTGGCTTGGTACGCAAGGTGGCGGCGTCAATGTCTGCGACTCCTCTTTGACAACATTCAGATCGTTCACTACCGATCACCTTGACCGTTTCAGTATCAGTGATGACTACTGTCAGAGTATCTTCCAGGACAGAACGGGGGAAATCTGGATCGGGACCGGGAGCGGACTTAACAAGGTACTTCGTCACTCGTCGGTCTTTCGTCATGTGTCAAATAAACCCGGCGAAGAGAAGCTCCTTGCAAGCGTTTCCGTTTCCGCTGCCTTGAAAGATCACACGCGGATCCTCTGGGTCGGATCAAGCAGAGGGCTCACTCGGATCGTTGAAGGAGCCGGGGGAAGCCGGCATTATCTTGACAACCTCAATGCGGATGACCAAGGAGTAAGAGCATTGGTGGAAGATCGACACGGCAGCCTTTGGATTGGCACAAGCACCGGCATCTTCCGAATGAACCGCACCCACCCCTTTGACGAGCGACCCACGTTCAAACAACTCAAGCATGACCCTGCCAATCCCCGCTCTCTTCGTGACGATGATATCTGGAGTATGTATGAAGATCGTTCAGGAACGTTGTGGGTTGGAGGTGTTTCCGGTGGGCTGAGCCGGTTCGATCATGCGACAGAAACCTGGACGAACTACAGCAACTCACCGGATGATCCTGTGAGCATCAGTAGCAACAGTATCACGTGTTTTTATGAAGACCACAACGGTGTGCTCTGGGTTGGGACGATGCGGGGGCTGAATATGTTCAATGCACATTCGGAAACATTCACGAGCTTTCTGCCTGAAGCATCCAACGCAAACAGCCTTCCCAGTAACGCTGTGTTTGGTATTTCAGAAGACCGAAAGCGGAACCTTTGGATTGCGACGGCACGCGGGTTGAGCGTGCTTGATACGGAGCGCAGGCAATTTCACAACTATCTCACAGAGGCAGGGTTGCCGGACGTATTTCTCAAGGGCATAGTTGCTGATACGTCCGGCATCATGTGGATCAGCAGCAGGAGTGGATTGACGCAGGCCCGGGAAGATTCAAACGGCAAGATCAGATTCACCAACTACGGAGAGTCTGAGGGTTTGCCCGTATTGGACTTTAACCCGCTTTCCTTCAGCAGTAGTAGCGATGGAGAAATCATGTTTGGCTCGGGGAACGGCGTGATACGTTTCTACCCGGATCAATTGCGCATGAAGCGCGATCCCCCTGCCCTTGCCATTACAGCATTCAAAGTGTTTGACAAGGAAAGGCCAATGTTGTCTGGTCTGGAACTTATGCACTATGAATACCACATCTCCATTGAATTCTCGGCATTTGATTTTGCATCTCCGGAGAGGCAACAGTTCCAGTATATGATAGACGGGCTTGACAACGCCTGGCTTAACGCCGGTCATGCCCGTTCCGCATTGTATGCAAATCTCGCCCCCGGTTCCTACACATTCCGGGTGAGAGGAACAAACGGTGACGGTCTGTGGAGTAGAACAGATGCTGCATACTCGTTTACCATCCTCCCCCCATACTGGCAAACGTGGTGGTTTCGTATTCTGGTTATTCTCGCAATAGCCTTCATGGTATATTCCGTGTACCGGTATCGTCTGAATCGTTTGCTTGAAGTGGAGCGACTCCGGCTTCGGCTTGCCAGCGACCTTCACGATGAACTGGCATCCAACCTCAGCAGCATTGCCATGTTCGGTGAGATCATTCGTGATGAGAGTGCACGGAGCGATAGGGATCCCCAACAGCACGCAATGCTGCTCAACCGCATCACCACATTGGCGCAGGAATCAGTGCATTCCATTCGTGACATTATCTGGGCGCTTGACCCGAAACCGGAAACCCTTCACGATCTCCTTATTCGGGTTCACGACTCTACAATCGCAGCGTGCAACGCGAAGAATATCAAGCTTCGCTTCGCAATGCCTGACAAATCAAGTCTGCCAGTTGCCGACCTCCCGCCCGAGGTACGCAAGAATCTCTCTTTGCTCATGAAGGAGATCATCAACAACGCAGTCAAACATTCCATTTGTACTGAATTGGCAGTTGAACCACATTGGGATGGTCAAACCCTCACAGTGAAGATTCAAGACAATGGCAAAGGATTCAACGCCGCTTCGCCCCATTCCGGTAAAGGGCTGAGGACTATGCGGGCACGCGCCCGTGAATTGGGAAATGATTTCGCTATCCACTCGGAGGCGGGCAAAGGAACGCTTGTGCAGTTTACCGCAACATTGCCATAGCAGTATAGAACATATGTTCTATTGTCGGAGAGCCTTGATTTCCGTAGGTTGATGCACGATGCCAATCACTGTTTCCATAGTTGAAGACAACCCGGATATCCGGATGGGGACTTCCTACATCCTGAGACAATCTCCATCCTGCCAGTTACTGGGGGAGTACGAAACAGCCGAGGAGTTCATGGAGAACATGAATAGCACTCCTCCCGATGTTGTATTCATGGATATTGATCTGCCGGGGATGTCCGGCATTGAAGCAACAGCACAACTGAAACGGAAGTATCCGAAGATGCAGATTGTCATGCTCTCCGTATTCGCGGATGATGACAATGTCTTCCGTGCAGTCTGCGCCGGCGCAAGCGGCTACGTCGCCAAGCCTGTGATGCCCGCGCAGTTGCTGGAAGCTGTGGACCATGCCTTCAACGGCGGAACGCCCATGTCGCCGCACATCGCACGACGGGTGTTGGAAATGTTCAAAAAGTACATGCCTCCACCAAGGGCGGAATACAATCTCACCGCCCGCGAGCTTGAAGTACTAAAGTTGCTTACCGATGGAGGTGATTACAAGGCGATCGCCGAGAAACTCTTCCTCAGTCACTATACTGTACGTGCCCACCTTCGAAATATCTATGATAAACTGCACGTTCATTCCAAATCCGAAGCTGTGGCCAAGGCCCTCAAGGAACGCGTCATCGCGCTCTTGTTCCTCCTGACTCTTTTCACTCCTCTCGTTCCCCCTTCTGTTATCTAGATTAGAACATCTGTTCTATTTCCCCGCTCAACTTCATCCTGTATCTTGTTGTAAGCCTATCCTCCACTTTCGTGTTGATTGGAGTGTGTCGGAAAGGCCTGAATACTGATCTCTCGATTCCTGACACACTTGCTGGGGTTCACTATGCGATGCGCCTCTCTCCTCTCTGTGCTCCTTTTCGGCATACTGATTCACATTCAAATTTCTCGTGCTCAATGGACAACACTTTCCACGGCCGGGGGGGATCAAGGATCTCTGTGCATTCACAATGGAAAACTCTTCATGGCGGGAATCTCCGGCAATCTTTGGCACACAACCAATCAAGGCACAACCTGGCAGGGAACTCCAAGTTACTTCGCGTCAACTGCTCAGACCTTTGACCTGGTTTCAAATGGAGTAACCATTTATGCATCACGTTCAATTCAAAGAATTGTTAAGAGCACAGACAATGGTGTAACCTGGAACCAGGTCAACAATGGTTTGCCGTCAGACAATTACCCGGCACTGTTGACTTCAGGAGGAAAAGTCCTTGCAGGAAGTGCGGGATATGGTGTGTTTGTTTCAACTGATGGCGGCGCTTCGTGGAATACTTCTAACAACGGAATAACTGATCTTCAAATTTATGCGCTTGGCGGCAAGGGTGATACGGTTTTTGCAGGAACAAGGTTCGGAAAAATATATCGTTCAATTAATGGGGGGCAGGTTTGGACTGACGCGACACCTTCATTCTCTAGTCCCAATACGTTCATGTATTTTATTACTATAGTTGATTCGAGTGTTTTTATAGGGGGAACTGGCTTTGGTACGATGGGGTTGGTTCGTTCGGATGACTGGGGAGTAACATGGGAACAAGATAACTACGGAATCACCTCGGGAGGTAGTTTACAGGCTGGTGGTATAACAAAAATCAATACTACGCTTTTTGTTGGAATGTATTCGGGAGGAATATACAAACGGTCAATGAATGATTCAGTCTGGACTCGAATCAGCGGTCCGGATATGGTGGTTCAAGCCCCGCCAGTACATCCTGATACATTTTATTTGGCCTCGACAGGCATGATCTCACAGGGAACTACATTATATGCACAAACTTCTCCTGTGGGGCTCTATCGCTCAACTGACTTAGGAGCAAACTGGCAGCAGGTAACCAGCTTCGCAGGTAGCGGGTTTGACAAACGCGGACTTATTCTAAAGGGAGATACATTGTATCTGGCTGGAGATGGAGGAGTATTTCGGTCGACAGACAATGGAAATTTCTGGAACAACTATTTGGGAAATGTTTTTGCCGGCGCAAGAATTTCTTCTTATGCGTTTGTTGATAGCTTCTCATTCGTTGGTCAGATGAACCTTGGCTACGGAATGCTTCGTTCAACAGATGGCGGTAAGTTCTGGATAAGAAAAAATAATGGTTTAACAAATGCCGGCTCAAGAAATATTAACAAACTCACTAAGATAGGATCAACTATTTTTGCTGGAACCGCTGCGGGAATTTACTATTCTTCTGACTATGGAGAGTCGTGGAATCCAACCCTTTTCCCCGCACAATATATTTTGGAATTATATGCGCATGGCAATACACTTTTTGCATTCAGTGAATACCTTCTTTATCGTTCGACTGATATGGGGCAGACTTGGACACAGGTTACAAATGGAATCGACCCCTGGGACTGGTTGGATATTACCTCAAGCGGAAGCCGATTGTTCTTGTGCGGTGGTGGAATCTTTACTTCGACAAACGATGGAGTAAGCTGGTCTAACATAACGGGGAACCTGGCCCCGGTACAGTTTTATGCAATCGCTATTGCCGGAGATACAATCTATACGGCGACCGCGTTCAATTGTTACTACTCTATTAATCTTGGGCAATCATGGACACTCATTCCGAACACCGGACTCCCGTTAACCCCAAGTTTTCGTCATTTACTTGTTCACGGCGGTTACATTTATGCCGGCATGGGGGAGAGTGGGAATCTCGGCGGGGCATGGAGAAGACCGGTTCCCGGAACGACTTCGGTCGAGAGAATCGATGCGAATGTGCCGGGTGAAATCGCGTTGATGCAAAATTATCCCAACCCCTTCAATCCCAGCACGAATCTCGAATTTCAAATGCCGAATTCGGGGATGGTTTCTCTCAAGATCTACGATCTCCTCGGTCGAGAAATCGTAACTCTGGTAAACGAAGAGATGCGATCTGGCAGCTACAGCGTTACGTGGGAAGCGCCTGACATGCCGAGTGGTGTGTACTTCTCCAGACTGTCAGTAGGCGGTGCATCAATAGCAAAACGAATGCTCTTGATGAAATAGTTCACCGTAGAAAATAGATAAAGCTCACATATTTCAACACCATTTCAAAATGGGTGGTCCAATGAAAAAAATGGCCTTCGTCGCATGCTTACTCGTCATTGCAGCAGTTATATTTGCCAGGAGCCGCGACTAATAAGATACTTCTAATCCGATAGTCACTTCGATTCATTGTTGCACAAAGGAGTTGCCATGCGCTTCAGTCGTGTTCTCCTGTACCTGACTCTCGTCTTCACATTCCATTCTGAAGCTCAATGGACAAGGCTCTCCGAAACCACCGGCTGGGCACAATGCCTCTGCACGCATCAGGGAAACATGCTTGTCATGGGAACGCGGATGGGAATCTTCCACTCGACGGATCTCGGGACAACATGGAGAGGAGCGCAGTACGATACTCTTGCGGGTTACGGATCGTTGTCCCTTGCATCGGATGGCTCATCTCTTTATGCAGCCAGGGGAACCGGTGGAGTCACCAGGAGTACGGACAATGGGTTGACATGGCGAAGCGCAAACACAGGGTTTTCGGCATTTCCAAACGTATATGCGGTTCACGCGGCTCAGGGCCGGGTCTTTGCCGGCTTTCCGTTCGGCGGTGGAGTCTTCGCCTCAACGAATGGAGGGTCGTCCTGGTTTCGATCGGATTCTGGAATGACAACCCGCGGCATTTATGCATTCGGGAACAAAGGTGATACGATATTTGCCGGCGGCGACAACGGCGACCTGTATCGTTCGACCGATCTCGGCTCCTTCTGGACCAACGTAGCTCCCTTGCAATACCTGAACCACCAGGTTAGCGCGATCATGATCGTGGACTCCACAGTTTATATTGGTGATGTTGGCCCAGGCTTTTCCCCGGGTTTGCTTCGCTCCACCAATTGGGGCACAACGTGGTCGCAATTCTCCAACGGAATCAACGAACCGGGCTCGGGATACATAGCGGGTCTTGCGCGCGTGGATACAGTTCTCTTTACGGGACTCTACATGGGCTTCGCTCATGGCGGAGTCTTCCGGGGATCGTTGAACTCAAGCTGGGTAAACGTCAGCAGTGAGCAGATGATCGGTCAAAGCGGTACGCCGCCATACTATATGCCCGCTTGGTCGTTTGCTGCAGTCGGCACAACGGTGTTCGCAGGTATGTCGGCCTACGGTGTCTATCGGTCAACGGATTTGGGGACGACATGGGAGCAGGTAACGAGTGATGTCTTCGGCGTATCAGAGGAACGTCTCGCCTTCTTCTCACGTCAGGACACAATGTATGCGGGCGGCTCCGGTTCCGGTGTGTTCATTTCAACAAATAACGGAGTGTTCTGGAATGAGTATATCCAGGACCTGCCATCTTCGGTGAGCGGCATATCAACCTTTGCGGCAACAGACTCCTTCCTGTTCGTGGGACAGTTGACCACGGGTGGTGTCGCCAGATCCTCCAACGGCGGCAGGCGATGGCAATCGTCGAGTTCAGGTCTTGGTTCATTCTCAATTACCAAGCTTGCTCTCGGGCTGACCGGAGGAGGCGGACACAGACTCCTTGCGGGAACAGAAAATGGGGTGTATGTTTCCACGAACAATGGCACTTCATGGTTGGCGACATCGTTGGGGACCGGAAGTGTGACCGCCCTGGAAGTGAGCGGCACTACCGTGCTTGCAGCGCGGCAGTCTCAGGTTTGGCGTTCCTCTAACCTCGGTGTTACTTGGACGAGAGATTCACTTGGCTTACCGACATCCTGGACGGCGAGGGCATTTGCCAAAATCGGTTCACGGTGGTTTGCAGCAGGCGGTGCAAGCGTCAGCGTGGTAACGTCCATGGATGACGGTGTTTCCTGGACAAATATTTCCGGAACCGTGGCATTCCCGGCATGGACACTGGCGACGGCAGGTGACACCGTATATGTTTCGAACAACAACCTTGTCTACTACACAACAAATATCGGACAGACCTGGACGGTTGTGCCGAACAACGGATTTTCAGGGGCCTTCAGCGTCAGAGCCATGATGGCAAAGGGCGGGTACATCTACATCGGCATGGGGGGTACTGGAAGTGCTCAAGGGGCATGGCGGCGCCGGGTTCCGGGCGCAACTTCAGTGGAACGCGAGGATGAGTTAATTCCAAAAGAATTACACCTCGACCAGAACTATCCAAATCCTTTCAACCCTGAAACGAATTTGAGTTTTCGGATTCCTGCGCGACCGGCAGGCGGATCTGATTTCGGACGGGTGAGTCTCACAGTCTATGACATTCTTGGACGCAAAGTTGAATCTTTGGTAGACGAGAACCTCTCACCTGGAAATTACCGTGTCACATGGGATGCGTCCGACATGCCGAGTGGCGTATACTTCTCCAGGTTGGAATCGAGTGGTGTATCGATCACGAAACGGATGCTGTTGATCAAGTAATGTCGCCGTAATGCACAAAATGGAAGCTCACAATCTCATCCACCATTTCAGTAGAAGGGTCTTATGAAGAAAATGGCTTTCGTCCCATGCTTAGTCGTCATCGCAGTAGTTGTTTTTGCCAGGAGCCCACATTGATAGAGCCCAGGGTTGTGTTGAAGGTGTTCAATGTGCTGGGGCAGTAAGCAACAACACTTGTCGATGCAATTCAGAGGGCGGGGCAAAAGACCGTCCGTTACGATGCCTCAGGATTGACAAGTGGGTTATACTTCTATCGACTCGAGACCGGCGGTTTTGCGGACGTGAAGAGAATGCTGTTACTGAAGTAGCCTGTTGAGACACGTACCGTGGTATGGCATTTCATTCGCGTAAAAAGAACGAAATGCCATTTTGTTTTACAGCACTCTCACAACTTGCAACCGAATAGGATAATAGTCATAAAAGAACAATGGTGGGCACGATGGACGTGTCGAATCCATCGAGATGGCTCTCCCCCACTCGGGCAATTTCCTGGCGAGCCACGTCAATGAAGCCAAGCACCTGAGAAACATTGACACGCAGGAACTGCGGAGGAAAGAGTCGGAGCTTCTCTTCGGCCTTGGCAAAGTTCTGCATCGTGCCGCCGTAACGCTTGTTCACCAGAAGCAGATGATACGCTGCGGCAAGTTGAATCAACCCCTGGAAGAAAATACGGCTTTCTTCGGGACGCCGCTTCCATACGTTTTCCCATGCTTCATGTGCATGCCAGAATTTTCTCACATTAAATAGTTGAACTCCCTTCTCGAAGTCTTTCCAATTCTCTGGAGTCATTACTGGTTCCTGAAGAAGCGACCGGTCAATTTCCTGTACGCTTTTTTTCCTATATGCAGCGGTCATGGTACCTGATTTGATCCACCGTTTTTCAACCGTTCATACACTTCCCTCTCCCCCAGTACTACCGGAAGCTGTTGCTGCTCAGCACTCTCCAGGTCTTGTGCCGCAAGTACAGCAAATTCCTTTGACCCCGCGTGTGTATAGACCTCTGCGATCGGGTTGTGAAGACATTCGACGACCATCCGCGCTACTTCTTCTGCCGACTTCACACCCTCGATAGGGGGCAATGATACATTACGTTCCGCGGCTATCTTCTTGATGATAGGTCCAGACTCGGAAAACATTGGCAGCATCGAGCCACCCTCGGTCACGTTTGCCCAATCCGTTAACACCCCCGCCGGACATACCACCGAAGCATGGACGTTTGTCCCCGCCAGTTCCAATCGCAATGCGTGCGTAAACCCGACACAAGCATGTTTTGCAGCAACGTAGGCACTGTTGTATGGATAGCCGAGCTTTCCCGCCATACTTCCGATATTGATGATGTGGCCGTTCTTTTGCTTTTTCATATAGTAAAGCGCCGGACGCGTTGTGTACCAGAGAGAAAAGACGTTAAGCTTGAACATACTGTTTATCATTTCATCGGTGGTGTCTTCGATACTGGCAAAATGTCCCCTCCCGGCATTGTTAATAAGAATATCCACCTTGCCGAACTCCTTGACGGTCTGATGTACCATTTGTTCAGCTGCGTCCCGATTCGTAACGTCGCATTGAATCGTCATGCAAGTTCCACCCGCACTTCGAATCTTGGCTGCAACGTTTTCAAGTTTGTGCGTTCTTCTCCCACAAAGAACGACCAGAGATCCTTCGCTTGCCAGGAGAGTTGCCAGAGCGGCACCGATCCCAGAGGACGCTCCAGTGATAATGGAAATTTTGTTGTTTAGCATATGGCCTCATTCTTGGATTCGTAACCTCACAATATAGGACATATGCCCCTCATAGTCCGCAAAGAGAGGCCATCTTCTTGAAAGGCAGAATAATCGACCTTATTCCTATCTCTAATGAAGGTGGGTCAATGGAACCACCTTTTTTAGTGAATGTTTGCGAATAGACTTGACAATGACGGCAAGGACTGTTATCTTGGTCACGGTAATACAGCTTTGGCTTGTAACTATGTAGTATCTGTCACACATTTCTGGGGGGGTGCGGGAATGGGGTCCTTGGATTTTGGTTTTCGGGCAAAAGGGAGAGATTTCGGAAACTTCAGCACAGGGGGGGCTTCTCACCTTATTCGGTCGGCTGAGAAGCTTGCCGCGTCAGGACGATACGACTTCGCCATTGAGCAACTCTCAGTTGCAGAGCGACTTGATCCGGGAAATCAATACATTCATGCCATTATTGATCGGATTCGAGTGCTTCAAAATTCTCCCCAAACTGGTAATTCACTTCCGGAAAATCGTGTTGACCGATCGTCCCCACTTTCGATAACTGTTGGCCCACAGTTCAAAGATGGTATTCGATCTATTGAGGATGGTCCCTCTCTTACCTCTGAAGATATCCACACGAAGATCCGATTCCTCACAAATATGGCTGAACAGTATCTGGAAAGTGGGTCGTCTGACAAAGCTTTTGATTCTCTTATGAGAGCATACCTCCTTGATCCACTCAGTCCATACGTGATCGCGAGTGAAAAGACCGTGTTGCCTGCGTGGGAGTCAGCGAAGACTCAGACACTCAGAACGAAAGCTGATCGCCTCCCGGACTCGTCAACCTCAGGAGTAAACAATTTATCCAATGCGGGGATAACGAATATGGCACGACTGAACAACACCAGCATCAACAATTCACAGTTTGCCGGCAATCCAGGCCAGGCAAGTGCGATGTCTCCCGACGAACAACTCAGGATGGAAATGCTCAAACAACAAAAGGAACATGAGCGTTTGGAAAAAGAGCGCGTTGTCTGGCGGGAGGCTTCAAAGCCTCAAAGGACTTTTGGCGAAGATGACCCGATGATCGCGTCGACATCGCAACCCACAGGTGAGCAAGCCAAGCCACAGCCAACAGGTTTGTTTTCCAAACTGAGACTCGGGAAGTTCCTCGAGTAGAAACCGATTCTCACCTTTCCAGAGGATGTCTGCACCAAACAGGCATCCTCTTTGCATTTGTGTGCTAGGGCTGGACTGTAGACCCTAACATGCATTCACCCATTCCCAGTGACATGATACGGCGGCGCGGTGGTCATTTTGATCGTCTTTCAGAATGAAGCCTGTTTTCCAACAAGCCAATACAGAACAATCACCTCTCGCCACTGACGGATGTTTACATTCTCCCCGTGTTCGCTCTCATTCATGTGTTGCCGTTGACATTGCGTCAGCACTTTACAAGTGCGCATCAGGCAAGCACGTCTCACGAAGTTATGTTCGACATCGAAACCTGCCGGGCAACACGTCCCGTACTCAATGTCGAGTCTAAGGTATCGTTGTGCAGAACCACTTCATGTACGACCTTTGCTGCCTTCCGATTCATACTCTTCTTGTGACCCCTGTGTCGCAGCATTCGCTAAATTAGGACAAAATGCTCCTTAATGTGTTGCAGTTTTCAACGGCGTCATGTTCTCAAATCCCTTAGTACGATTTCTACTTCTGAGAAACTTTCCCCACCTCCGCTCATCCGTTGCTGGAAATCCTTCAATAGGCTGTAACCTGCCTTTAGGCATGTCGTTTGATGCGGCTTTCAGTAATCCTTCTCAATAATTCATCTGGTCCGAGGCAGTCTTGTTTTGACTGACGGCCCAAGACTTCGGGAGGTTTCTTGTGAGAACATCTGTCCACGCTCAACGGTCGCGGCATCCAAAGCGAAAGCATTATCCTCTTTTTGGAAAGGATCTCCTTTCAATTGACGATCTCTCAACCGAAGATATCGAGAGGCTCTTTCATCTTGCAGCTGACATCAAGGCACGCCCGCTGAAGTACCGCGAAGCTCTCGACGGCAAAATCATGGCGTTGATTTTTGAAAAGCCGTCCCTGCGGACACGAACAACATTCGATGTTGGCATCAAGCAACTCGGGGGCGACTCCGTGTACCTCTCGCCACAGGAGATTAGTCTTGGCAAGCGCGAATCCATACATGACGTCGCCAAGAACCTTGAGCGCATGGTGGACGGCATCATGATTCGCACGTTCGGTCATGAAGTATGTACTTCCTTTGCGAAGCACTGCTCCATCCCGGTTATCAACGGCCTCACAGATTTCGAACATCCATGCCAGGCACTCGCGGATTTCTTCACTATTCAGGAGATGAAGAAAGAGATAAGTGGCCTCAAACTAAGTTACGTCGGCGATGGCAATAATGTTGTTCATTCCCTCATGCTCACCGCAGCCAAGCTCGGAGCACACCTGCATGTGGCCACCCCTGAACACTACCAACCATCCATCGCGGTAGTGAAGCGTGCCCAAGAGGTTGCAGAAACCACGGGGGCAAGAATCGTTGTTACACGAGACCCGGTGAAAGCTGTTGAGCATGCCGACATGATTTATACGGATGCATGGACAAGCATGGGACAGGAAAACGAAGCCGAAGAACGCCGAATGATCTTCAGACCATATCAGGTCAACAAAGAACTTTTTTCCCGCGCTCACGGGGACGCATTGTTCATGCATTGCCTGCCTGCGCACAGAGGGGAAGAAGTGGTCGACGACGTGATTGATTCGGCAAATTCGGTTGTGTTTCAAGACGCGGAGAATCGTTTGCACATTCAGAAGGCAATTATGTTAGAACTGCTCGGAGGCTGACATGTCAAAGCTGGTACTTATCGCAGTAGGTGGCAATGCTCTCATGCGATCCGGTGAACCAAGTCTTGCAGAGCATCAATTTGAATATGCCCTAGAAACCGCCTCAACCATCGTTGATCTCATCGAAAAGGGATACCGCGTTGTCCTGACGCATGGCAACGGACCTCAAATCGGAGCTGCCCTCGTCCGCTCGGAGATCTCTGCCGCTCAGGCATATCGCATGCCGTACGATTGCTGCCTTGCTTCAACCCAGGGAGAAATCGGGTACGTGCTGCAATACGCCTTATGGCAAACAATGCAAAAAGAAGGCCTTCACGTTCCTATCGCTACACTCATTACGCAAGTCCGCGTGGACAAAGATGATCCTGCATTCAAGCATCCCACCAAACCCATCGGACCGTTCCTGACAAAAGAAGAAGCGGATCGCTATCATCATGAACTTGGGTGGACAATGGTGAAGAAAACGCAAGGCTATCGCCGCGTGGTTCCCTCTCCACAACCGCGGGAGATCATTGAGCTCGATGCCATCCGTGCATGCGTGGATCGCGGACTCATGGTGATCGCTGGTGGAGGTGGTGGCATCCCTGTGTTTAACGATCATGACATTTCAAAAGGTGTTGAGGCGGTGATCGACAAGGACCTGACCTCTGCAATACTCGCAAGCCAACTCAAAGCAGATGTCTTTGCGATCGTTACCGGCGAGGAGTATGTGTATCTCGACTACGGAAAGCCGTCTCAGCGTGCCGCGCCCTCTCTCACCTACGATCAATGCATGAAATATGTGGACGAGGGTCACTTCCCTGAAGGAAGCATGGGACCAAAAATTCATGCTGCCATGGCGTATCTCGTGCGAGGCGGCAAACAATCCGTTATCACAGATGCCGGACATCTTGTCTCCGCTATTCAGGGTGAGGGCGGCACACAAATCACTATGACAGAGCAAGAGGCATTGTTTGACTGGCCATAGAGTGTACAGCGAAACATTCTCAATGAAGCGAATTCAAAAGGAGAGAGCCGAATGACACGTATACGCGTACTCATTATGGGGGCCGCAGGAAGAGACTTCCATAACTTTAACACCGTATTCCGAAACAACAAGAAGTACGAGGTCCTCGCGTTCACCGCCACCCAGATCCCGAACATCGATGGGCGGAAGTATCCGGCAAAACTGGCTGGCGAGTTGTATCCCAAAGGTATTCCTATTTATCCTGAGTCTGATCTTCCACGATTGATCACTGAACTCAAGATCGATGAAGTGGTATTCTCCTACTCCGATGTCAGCTTTCAGTACATCATGGATAAGGCTTCGCTCGTGATGACACAGGGTGCAGACTTCAAATTACTTGGCACTCAGCACACGATGTTGAGATCAAAGGTTCCCGTGATTGCTGTTGTTGCCGTGAGAACGGGCTCGGGCAAGAGCCAGACATCGAGGAAAGTGTGCAGCTACCTGCGGAGTATGGGAAAAAGAGTCGTTGCAATCCGGCATCCGATGCCCTATGGGGATCTTGTCAAACAAAAGGTGCAGCGCTATGCCACACTCGAAGATCTCAAGAAGCACAAGTGCACCGTCGAAGAGATGGAGGAGTACGAGCCGCACATTGTGGAAGGCACCATTATCTACGCGGGCGTTGACTACGAAGAGATACTGCATCAGGCCGAGAAGGAGGCTGATGTCATAGTCTGGGATGGCGGTAACAACGACACATCGTTCTACAAGCCCGACCTCACCATCACGGTCGTCGATCCTCACCGGCCCGGACATGAAATGACGTACTACCCCGGGCAGACAAACGTCCGGCTTGCAGACGTCATTGTCGTGAACAAGGTCGATTCGGCACATGCAGAGAATATCGACCGGGTGATTCAAAACGTACGTTCGATCAACTCGCATGCACTCATCATTCATGGTGCCTCACCAATTACGGTGGATGATGCCGAGATCATCCGCGGGAAAATGGTATTGGTTGTCGAGGATGGCCCGACTCTTACGCATGGCGAGATGTCGTTCGGCGCTGGAGTGCTGGCGGCAAAACAATTCGGGGCAAAGGGGATTGTCGATCCCCGTCCGTACGCGGTGAAGTCCATTGCCGAGACGTATGCGAAGTATCCCTCAACTGGAGCGCTGCTTCCCGCCATGGGCTACGGGGAAGAACAGATGAAAGATCTGGAGACCACAATCAACCACGTGCCATGCGATGCTGTTGTTATTGGAACACCGATTGATCTCAGGCGTATCATCAACATTAAGAAGCCATCCGTACGCGTGCAGTATTCACTGGAGGAAGTAACGAAGCCCGATCTCCAGGATGTTCTGGACAAATTTCTGATCAAGGAACATGCACGGTCATTCCATCGGAAAGGAACAGTCGAAGTCGAATAATTATTCGATGCCAACCACCCAAACAAAGGCAGGCGATCAGCCTGCCTTTGTTGTTCATAGTCACCACAGGGACTATCTCAATAGTAAGAGCTTCCTCGTCTCTGTGTACTCTCCCGACCTTAACCGATAGAAGTACACCCCACTCGCAACGCTTCCGGCATTCCACTGTGCCGAGTACGTTCCAGCAGTCTTTTCTTCATTCACGAGCGTTGCCACTTCCTGGCCAAGTGTGTTATAGACTTTCAACTCAACGTGCCCACTCTTCGGCAGAGCAAACCGGATTGTTGTGCTCGGGTTGAAGGGGTTGGGATAGTTTTGGGAAAGCGAGTAATTTCCAGGCAATGTTGACCCATCTTTTCCAACCGAGACCGTGATCTGAGCATACTTCAAAATGGTTGCAATATTTGAAAAGTCGCTCCTTTGGCTTGTTCCTGCCACGTACAGATTTCCTGATGCATCGACCCGACAGGCCTGAGTCGCGAGGAGTGAGTTTTCCGGAGAATACCCTGCAAGCCATAGTACTGATCCCGTTGGGCTGATTTTTTGAGAATAACTGCCTTGTTGATATCCGGGAAAGCTAAATCCTGAAAGGTACATGTTTCCAAAGCCGTCAACGCTGAAACCAGGAGTGCAATCACTTGATGGGCCGTAGTGTCTCCATAGAACGGTTCCCCCCCTGCTAATTTTCCCGGAAAAGGAGGGGTTGTCATTGGAAAAGAAAATATCTCCAACATGATCGAATTCAATTTGTGTTCCACCTGTGCTCAAGTGCCAAATCAGAGTACCGGAAGAGTTGTACTTGTTGGTCCAATTTGGGGGAGAGTTGGAGCCACTAACGTACACATTCGCACTGTCATCCACCAATATGTCATTTCCCCCTGGCACTCTCCACACTTCATCTCCAAGGCTGTTGTACTTGAAGGCGATTGCGTCAACCCAGTGGTTGGTAACATGGACGTTCCCATTCTGATCAACGCGGAGACCGCCTGGCCTTGCCACAAAATTTGTGCTGTCATACGACGCTGTCCATTGTTGGAGCCCGGAAGCGTCATACTTTATTGTGGTCAATCGCGAGCCGGAAGCTGTTGCTCCTGCAACATACACGTTCAACGCACTGTCAACGGCAACGAGAAAACCCTCATCGTTCTGGTTGGACTGGCCATTGTAACGTGCCACCCATTGCTGAATGCCGGACGAGTTGTATTTTATTGTGGCCCAATCTTTTGACGTCCCAACGCCCTCACTAAAACCTGTCACGTAAACATTTCCCAACCTATCAAGGGCAATCTCATTCGGGCGGTCAGCACGACTAGCAGGGCCGTTGTACATCGCTTTCCAGAGTTGGTCGCCTTGTGGATTGAACTTGGCTGTGAAGTAATCGTATGATGAATTCCTATCAAGGCTTGATCCGGTAACGTATGCATTACCAGAGGCATCCAGCGCCAGGTCATCTACAGATTCGAATGAGCTTCCCTGACCTGTCGCTTGCGCATCCCATTGCTTGATGCCGGAGGGTTGATACTTGATGGTTACAAAATCGCTCTTCGCCAAGGTTCCGCTTGCACCCGCTACAACAACGTTTCCTGCATCATCAACCACTATACACGATGCTTCATTCTTTGGCCCGGCACCGCCCTTGTAGTATTCGACCCACTGAGGAATACCATTCCCGTCATATTTCAGTGTAACGATGGAGTCGCTCATGAATGGCAACGCGTTATTCCATGTACCGCTTGAACCCAAGACATACGTGTTACCCGCATGGTCTACAACAATGTCTGATACGTTCACGAGGGCGCCTTGACGATCTCTGAACTGTCTTGCCCAGAGCAGATTGCCCACTGCATCGTACTTCATGGTCAGGATGCGGTCTCCCTTAACCGGAATCGCCCAGATGGCGTACATACCTCCGACCCCGGTAACGAGTACATTTCCTTCATCGTCAACTGCCAATGAAGCGGCACGGTAGTACAAACCGGAGGAACTATCATAGGAACGCAGCCATTCCTGCTGGCCTGCTGAATTGTATTTTGCAACAAAAATGGAGGAGTTAAGGTCGTACCACAGATACTTTTTGGCCCAACGCCCAGCAATATAAACTGCACCAGCGCTGTCGGCAGATATCGACGCAACGTCGAACGTAGTGGAATCACGGGCGATCTCTCTGAACCATTGCTCGGTTCCACCCGGATCATACTTTATTATGCAGCAACCATAGAAAACTCCAGCGCTATCTATCCTGACCAAGGTGGCCGCCGTAACATAGATACTGCCAAGACCATCTATTGCCATACCGACCGAAGATTCTTGTGAATTGGTCGGACTGTTGTAGCGGGCAACCCATTGCTGAAGTCCATCCGGAGTGTACTTGATCGTCGCAAGGTCAGTATTGGCAGGTTGTGTACTATCAACGCGATCACTATGTCCGGAAACAATGATGTTGCCAAACGGGTCAATGGCAATCGCAACGGGAATATCATTTCTATTTCCAGGACCGCTATACCTTGACACCCATTGCTCCTGACCTGAAGGGTCGTACTTTATCGTGGCATAGTCATAGCGTTCGCATGAGCCAGAGTAACACGGTGAAGGCCCTATGCTCATTCCCGTGACATACACATTTCCTCCTACATCCACCGCAAGTCCTATGGGTACATCGTCTGCGTGGGCAGGCCCGTCGTACTGTGCTCTCCACACCTCCTGTCCGAGGGAAGTGTATTTGATCGTGAGATAGTCTCGCCCGTCTTCTGAGCTTTCACTCTTGCCCGTGACATACACAAATCCACTGGCATCAATTGCCACATCGGTGGCAAAATCCACGCTTGATGCACTGTTGGAGGCAAGGTGTTTCACCCATTCAAGGTGCGCGGTATCAGCGAGAATCTTGTTTGCGGGAACCGGTGGGCGAGCGATGTGTTTACTTTCCTGCACGGATGTTGGGTGCTGAATTTCAATGTTCTGCGCGTGCAGAATTCCTCCCCACAAACACACAAGCATGCAAACTCTTCTCAAGATCCTCATCCACTTACCCCTTTATTGTAGCATTGGTTCACAATCATTCACTTCATTACTGCAACCGACATGCCATACTATCATAGTGGTGAATGTGCCGATACGAACGCATGAGAGAACCAAGCTGTTGCCTTAAAGTCAAAGGGAGTAATTATTGCTCCGGGAACAGGAAAGATATTCCGCATTAGGATTTCCAGATATCTGGAAGCCCCCAATCCAATGACCTTCGGTGCGACGGGTCAATGGCACAGAGGTTGGAGCAGGTATGAGAAGAAAATGAGAGGAAAGAATATGATGAAGAATATTCAGGGTGTAACATTGATTGTCATCGCAACAATTGTCATCACCATGTGTGGCGTTGACGTAATGTTGGGAGGAGATCCCCGTATGGCAAACCTCGAAGCACTGACAAAGGATCTCAGGAATCTTGCACTCCGTGCGCAGGACTACTATCGTCGTCCGCAATCAAAGGGGGGCGGTGGAGGTACATTCACGGGGCTGACTGCAGATGCAGCAGGAATCAGGAAACTTACCTTCAAAGACATAAACGCCAACGGGACGTATTTCATCGCGGTGGCTGGTTCCGCTACGAGCGTCACCATTCATGGGGTGGGCACTCAAATAGCGAACGACGGGGTTCTTGTTTCTGCCGACATTAAGGTTATGGCTGACAGCGCTTACGTATCATATCCATAGCTGGATAAGAGAACGTCCCGCAGGAATACCCACGGGACGTTGATACATCCAAATCTCCATCAACCTCATTTCATCAGCAGCATCCTTTTGTCTCTGTGAACGCCCCCGCGGATACCCGATAAAAGTAGACGCCGCTCGTCAAACCTCCGCATCAAGCCGAACGGAATAATTTCCTCGCCGCAGGTCACTTCAAGAACAACCCCTTTTTCACATCGACAAAAGAACCTGCATCAAGCCTGTAGAAATACACGCCGCTGCTTGCTTGAACACCCGTATGATTCCTTCCGTCCCATTCCACAGAGAAGTATCCTGCGTTCTGCTCACCATCAACCAGCCTGGCGACTTCACTGCCACGGATATCATAGATGGTCAGCCTCACGTGAGCATCATGCGGCAGCGCGTAACTGATATGCGTGGAAGGGTTGAAAGGGTTGGGATAGTTCTGGGCCAGCGCAAACTCCGCTGGCAATGTGATGCCTTCTTCTGCCCGCAGGACGAGAGCGTTCTCGTCTCCAGTGGGTATCGTAATCGGCACATCGGCGGCAATCAAATGAGATGCGACGATCGTCTGTGACCTGACTTCCTCGAGAATAAATCTCTTGCCGTGTGTATTCTGCAGATTGCAGGAAATCAACAGAGGGAACACGGGGTTGTGCAGCACAATCGGATATCTTACACCATTTCCAACATCAGACGGAATTGCCTCCAGCATCCGCTGACTGAAGAACCGCGCATCGAACGAGCCTTCCGGCGGCAAAGGCGGCATCGCATAACGGTCAACGTTCAACGCCCCGTCGGTATTTTCCATGAAATAAAGTTTCTGTGAACGCCCCAACCCATCCGTGATGGTAATACTGTTGGATGATTCAACGATGGGTTCGGTGAGCTGTTTGTTCGATACCGGACCGAGAACGATTGTGCCGTTCGAGGAAGCTTTTACCCAGTACCCTTTACCCGGAAGCAACGTGGTCACAGATGAATAGCCGTTTGCATATCCGAACACCGCGCTCACAATGACACCTCCACTTGGTGAGGCAACCGCATGGTCAACAGAGCCGATGAGGTTCCAGCCTTGTACGACCGGCACTGATACTGAAGCCAACGTTGCGCCCCAAATAAACTGGTTGGTAGCTGAAGGGAATTTTGTCCAGACGCCACGGCCAGGTGACAGCACTCTTTGCGTAACGTAGCCACTCGTAAAACTGAATGTCGTACCATTTATCGCAGTCGGAAACAGGATGGAAACGGAATCCGTGCGGCTGACAGGAACAGAGATCAGGTTCCAACCCTGTGCGATAGCGACGGTCGCTGTTGCCAGATTGCTTCCAACGATGTAACAGCTATCCGCACCCGGCCAATCGGTGAGCGGACTAAGAGAGGTGATTCCCTGGGCGACTGTTCCCGTTCCGCGCAGGATAAGATCATAGAAATGATAGTTCCCACCGAGGTGGTCTTTCATTCCTATCATTGCGCCAATGTCGCTACCACCAAACGTGCCCGGAACTACTGGCCCGTAATGGTACGAGACGAAGTTCGTTCCTTCATGCAACCGCATTTGGAAATTTATCCGCGTGGTGGTTGTACCCGGATCATAGTACGCAAGCATGTTCTTCCATTGAATGATGAACTCCCTGTTGGGGGCCACACCCAGAGTCTGAAACTTCACTTCGCCCCCCACATCGGTATTCAAATCCTCCAGCCAAAGACCAAGCACTTTTGTAGGACGCACCGCAGAGAACAGGCTTCCGTTTGCATTGCCGAGACCGATCTGCACGGGTGTGGAAAGACCTCTCTCAGACCCACGCACACCCGTCCCCAGCTCTGCCCAACCATTGGTGCTGATCTGAATCGAATCATACAAAAAACCATCGAATGTGAACGCGAACGGAAGAGCTGAAGCCAATTGATCATCATCGCCGACCGGTCCGGGGCTGCCGCCGGTGATTTCAGAATACAGAGAGTGGATCTTGATCGCTTGAAGAGAGGCAATAGTCCCTGCGTTCACCGCGAGTAGAGTCCCGCGCAGAGTATCATTCGCAGAGTTTTGATCAGGGGCCAACGCAACAGCCTGCAGTGTGTACGTACCGGCGGTGGCGGGAACAAAGGAGCCGCCAAATGTCACGTCACGGTTCTCTCCAAACGCAAGACTCGCGATGCGTTTGGTGTTCGAGTACAGTTCTGTCACGCCGAGGAAGATTTGATACTTCACATTGAACGAATCCGGTGGTATTTGTGACCCGACATTTCTGAACCTCGCGGTTATCGGAACAATGGGCGATCCGGCAAGCACCTCGGCACCGTTCACCGGAGCCACGAACGACAATGCGCTGTAGTCAAACACGGAAGGAGCCGGAAGTTCGCGTTCGTAGACGCCGTTGCCAAACGTGGCAGCACGCAACGATCTGTTCGTAGGCGAAATACCGAGGTCAAGCACCATTGCGGGAGGCATCCCGTTGTCAAACACGGCCCAGCTTCCACCGGTATTTGTCGACTTGTACACGCCGAGATCGGTTCCCACATAGAGATTGCCCGTGAGCACCGGATCGACGACAACAGTTTGAATGGGAATATCAGGAAGATTCGATGAGATATTCGTCCACGTCTGTCCGGCATCAACGGTTCGGTACACGTGCGGCGTTCCATATCCGGAATAGGTGAGATATGCAATGGAATTTGAATTCGGATCGAACGAAATGTCGGTTGGATAGCGGTTTGGGTTCGTGCCGGTAACGTTGGTCCAGGATGTTCCGCCATTGGACGAAGCAAATATCTGGAATAGCGCGCCAACCGCGCCGCTGCCCGTACCTGCAATGAGTGTGTTGGGATTGGTATAAGCGACGCCAATACATGCAACAGGCGTTCCGTTGAAGTTCGTACCGCCATTTGTCGGCGACCACGTACTTCCTCCATTCGTCGTTTTATACACCACAAGCGCGCCACCATACAGGATGTTTGAGGATGATGGTGCGATCACAAACGGCGCAATGAAGTTGGCGTTACTGCTTCCCGTGGCAAGTCCCGATGTAATACCGAACCAGTTCGCCCCTCCATCTGTGGATTTGGACATTGCAAGATACACGTACTCCTCATAGAGAATGTTCGGATCGTTCGGGTCGATGCCGCACCAGCCACCATCTCCACCGAACGTCTTGTTCCACGAGAGGTTCCCTTCATACTTCACCGTACCGTTATCCTGCAATCCGCCCAATGCTACTGAAGCGTTCGTTTCTGAGTTTGCAAAGCCGTTGTAGAATTGAGTTGTGGTAAAACCACCGTTGCGTCCTTCAAATGTTTCTCCTCCGTCGGAGGAGGCAAAGATACCGCCATCGCAACCGAAGTATATGATTCTCCGGTTCGTTGGATGAAATGCGATCGCATGATGATCCGCATGTGCGTAGTTCGGCGGACCTTCGGGGCCCCCGGCCGGAACAACCTGATCATAACCGAGATACCAGAATGCTTTTTGAGTAAGGGTTGTCCCGCCGTTGATCGACTTGTAGATATCAAGACCTGCGCAGTACACTGTGTCAGGTCCGTTCGGATGAACAGCGATAACATTATCGTACCACCCCTGCGCGTTGACGTAGTTGGTTGTTGTTTGAAGAGTCCAGGTTGTTCCACCATTTGTCGTTTTGTACAGACCGCGAAGTTGGGAAGTGCTTCCATCGGCAACACCTGCATACACTATCTGAGGGTTGGTGGGAGAAATTGCAAGAGATGTTCTCCCGAAGTTCGTCGTATCGAGCGAAACCAAACGCGTCCACGAAGTCCCGGCATTGGTGGTTTTGTAGACGCCCTTGCCTGAGGTGGAGTTCCGCTGGCCATACGCGGCATAGAGAATGGTGGTATCGGTCGGGTTGATGACGATGTCCATTCCCATAAGCACGCCATGAACAAGTGTCCAGGTTGAACCCGCATTAAGGCTTTTGTACGTCCCTTCACTTGTTACCGCGTACACCGTGTTGGGGTTAAGAGGATTGAGGAGAACCTTCTGCACGGCGGTAATCTGGGGAAACGTAAACACCAATCCGGTCTGCGACCAGGTTGTCCCTGCGTTTGTGGACTTGAGAACACCCATTCCATACGTGCTGCGAGCGCCGGGCGTCCCTACCATTCCGCGTCCATATGCACTGCCAACTTCCCCTGTGCCGATGTACATGATATTCGTGTTGGAAGGGTTGATTGCAATGGAGCTGACTGCAACTGTTGGGTAGCCGGTGTTCACATATGACCACGCACTCGCACCAACTCCTGACGTCGTGGATTTCCATAGTCCACCACTTGCTGCACCAACCCATACAATGTTCGGATTTGTCGGGTTGAGTGAAATGGCAAGAACTCTTCCCCCCACATTGTCCGGACCTATCGAATGCCATTGCGATGTATCCGCCAACGCATCGGTCAGCTCACGTTCGTTCATCATCTGTGTTCGAGCATATTCCGCCGCGCGGATATATGCACCATTGGGAATCTTATCGTAAGGGGCAGCACGTTGATTATACCAATGCTCGAATGCTTCGAGCGCATGCTCTTCTTCGTGTTCTTCTTCGTATGACATGTGAGGGAGTACGCGAAGAAGGAAGAAACACAGAATTATTCCTACAATAGCTTCAAAGGAATACAAAAGCCGTTTCTTCAGCATGATTGGCTATCTGACTTGTTGAGTCGGGAATGGTTGGGGTGAAGCCGTGCCGCAATATATCCAAAGCCGCTTGGAGTGTCAAGGCAGTATCAAACAAGAAACCCAAATCCAAAAGACTGGGGCTTCAATGACCTGCATTCTAACAATGACGGGTCAACATCACTGCCGTTGTCACCTTACGAGCATGAGCTTTTTGGAAACAGTGTGACCGGCGGTAGAAAGGCGGTAGAGATAGATGCCGCTTGCCAAGCCGTTCGCATCTTCGCCCGAGGCGGATCCGCCTTTGGCGGAGAACGTTACTTCATAACTTCCCGCGTTGAGATTCTCATTCACCAGCGTTGCGACTTCCCTCCCGAGCAAATTAAAAACCTTGAGCGACACCAACCCTGAACCTTGAACCGCAAAGGGAATGTGCGTGGACGGGTTAAACGGGTTCGGATAATTCTGTTGAAGAGAAAACTTCTCAGGCAACGCTGTCTCAATTTCCCGAACGGCGGTAAGTTCCGAAAGTAGTCGCCGCCATACGCCGCCGTTAGCGCGAACGCCCGCATAGATGTACGTCCCCGCGATCACCAACCGCGTTACTTGTATGTTCGTAAGACCTTCGTTCCGAGCTTGCCAAGAGATACCGCCGTCGTTCGAGAAGAATACACCGGTAAGGCCTCCGCTGGCAATCAATGTTGTGCCATTCACCTTGAGATCGCTGATTGTACTGCCAATCGTCGCAGTTCTCGGAAACCAGGTCACCCCATCGTTTGTCGAATGCGTGATTCTGTTTCCATCCGCGCCGTAGATGGTTGATCCGATCACGGCAATTCCCCATGCGTCACCAGTCGATCCCACTCCAACAAAGGTTGCCCCGTTATTCGTACTACGATAAATTCCTGAGCCTCCCGCATACAGATTGCCGTTGAATGAGATGACACTTTTATCTATGAAAGAATTGCTTCCGGGAACAAGTGTCCAACTAACGCCATTGTTCGTAGAACGATGAAGCCCGTTTATCGCCGCAAAAATTTCTGTACCGACCTGAACGAACGATCGGGCCAGGTAGCTTGAGAGTCCGCCGTTGGCGGCTGCCCAAGTTAGCCCATCATCAGTTGATCGAAAGTGTCCCAAACCGTTCCCGCCTGCGAAAACAAATCCCGCTGCAACCCCCATGGCGCTGCAACTCGTAAGGCTGGAGACTTGAGTCCAGGTCGCTCCGCCATCTGATGAACGTTGCACACCCTCCGTTCCACCTGTAACGCCGGCAAAAATCGTTGTTCCGTTTACCGCCATTGCTTGAACAGTTCTCCCTGCAAGTCCGACCTGCACCCATTGGGCGAATGATGAATCAGTGAATATGACGAACGGAATGCTTACCGCGAGGCTCTTTAGAAGAATGCTTCTCGCTGTCGTGTAAACTGAACGCAATGTATCCATATTTCCCCTTCTGAAATTATTTGAAGAATTAGTGAATGAACGAATCGCACTCCAAAGGAATAACAAGAAAATCACGTCGTTAGTCAATGGGATACAATGAACAATTGTGCAATACTACTTGAGGGTTGAATACGGGTCATCCGCTTTGTAATTTAAGACAATGACTGACAACGCATGCCTTGGATTTCACCCCCTATTTCTCTATATTAAGGCTGACTTTGTAAGCTGAGCCTGATATACAAAGCCTCGGGCGTACATCTGCTTGAGGCTATTTCTTTCTCAGCCTGATGCCTTACCGCAAGGAATCAAAGACATCAAGCTTGTGGTGTCCCGGTTTCTACGTGGTTTATCCAATAAGGGAGCTTTATGCAGCGACGGGAAGACATACGCAACATCGCCATCATCGCACACGTTGATCACGGTAAGACAACATTGGTGGACCACATGCTGCGTCAAACGGGCATATTTCGCGCCAATCAGCAACTGGTGACGCGGGTGATGGACTCAAACGATCTGGAAAAAGAACGCGGCATTACCATCCTCGCCAAAAACACTGCGATCCACTACAAGAACACCAAAATCAATATCGTCGATACACCGGGCCACGCGGATTTCGCGGGTGAGGTGGAACGCACGCTCACGATGGTTGATGGCGTCCTCTTGCTCGTCGATGCTGCGGAAGGCCCTCTGCCGGGAACCAAGTTTGTTCTCAAGAAATCCCTCGACCTCAACCTCAAGCCAATCGTTGTCATCAACAAGATTGACCGCAAGGATGCCCGTGCCCACGAGGTACTGGATGAAATCTTCGAGCTTTTCCTTTCCCTCGGCGCCAACGATGAGCAACTGGATTTCAAGACCGTCTATTGTATTGCGAAGCAGGGCATCGCAAAACGCGAACTTGATCAAGAGGGCGTCAACCTCGAGCCTCTCTTTGAGACTATCGTGAGTACCGTCCCTGGCCCTCCCGGCGATATGACGTCGCCGTTCCAGATGTTGGTGACAACAATCGATTACAATGACTATCTCGGACGCCTCGGTATCGGACGAATTCATCGCGGAACAATCAAGCTCGGCGGGCCGATGAAGATCATTCACCGTGACGGTAAAGTTGAGGATGCGCGAGTATCAAAGATCTACACATTCGACGGCCTGAAACGGATTGAGACGGGCGAAGCTGGTGCAGGCGACATCATCGCCATCGCCGGTATGGACGATGTTGACATCGGTGAAACAATCGCCGATGCCGCCGACCCGACGGCGCTCCCGTTCGTCGCCATCGAAGAGCCGACGATCTCCATGAACTTCATGGTGAACAACTCACCGTTTGCCGGACTCGAAGGCAAGTACGTCACCACTCGCAACCTGAGTGAACGACTCACGCGTGAGCTGCGGTCCAACGTCAGTCTGCAAGTGGAATTGACGGATTCTCCCGACGTCTTCAGAGTCAGCGGGCGCGGTGAACTCCATCTCGCCATTCTGATCGAGACGATGAGGAGAGAGGGGTACGAACTGCAGGTCTCTCGTCCCGAAGTGATCTACAAGAGAATTGCCGACGTCAAGGCCGAGCCGATTGAGCATGTCATCATCGATGTGCCGGAGGAGTTTGTTGGTGCAGTGATCGAGAACCTGGGACGCCGTAAAGGCGAGATGAAAAACATGATCACGTCGAATAAGAACGCACGGCTGGAGTTCTTTGTCCCGGCCCGCGGACTGATTGGGTTCCGCGGCGAGTTTATGACGCAGACCAAGGGAACCGGAATCCTTCACCACAATTTCCATGGCTATGAACCGTACAAGGGGGAAATGGCGCACCGTACAAAAGGCGCTCTGGTGGCAATGGAGAATGGTGATTCCACAGCCTATGCAATGTGGAAGCTTGCAGAACGTTCTGTGTTCTTCATCGAGGCCGGAACAAAAATTTACTCCGGCATGATCGTCGGAGAGAACTCCCGCGAAAAGGATATGGAGGTGAACGTCTGCAAATTAAAACAGCTCAGCAATATGCGCGCATCGGGTGCAGATGAAGCGATCCGGCTTGAACCACCACACCTCCACACGCTCGAACAAGCCATCGAATGGATTGGCGATGACGAATACGTTGAGATCACCCCAAAAAGTATCCGGCTCCGCAAGAAGTATCTTGATGCGCACTCGCGAAACAGAATGGGAAAAAAGAAAGCGGATGTTCTCGTCGAGAACGATGCGGAATAACATCATTATACTCAAAACACACCCCGCAGGGATTCTCCGGCGGGGTGTTTTGTTTTGTGGAAGAATCATGGAACAATAACCGGAGGTACTCTACTCTCGTGGCCATCAAAAAAATCCCTGACAGGCAAATCGACAAATTGATAGGCGAGCTTCGCAACCTTGCCTACAACTTGTGGTGGTCCTGGAATCCGGACGCCCAACAGATCTTTCACGAGCTTTCTCCCTTCTTCTGGGAACACAGCAACCACAACCCGGTGGAGGTGATCAACTGGATTTCGGGGCCGGAATTGCGCGGCAAATTGCAAAACCACGAGTTCTTTGGCAGGGTAAGCGGCGTGTGCGAGCGTTTCCATGCATACATGACGAAGAAAGACACATGGGCAAAGAAGCATGCCCCATCCCTCAAATCACCCATCGCCTATTTCAGCGCCGAATTCGGATTGCATGAGTGTCTGAGGATTTACTCCGGCGGCCTTGGCATTCTTGCAGGCGACCATGCGAAGTCAGCGAGCAACCTTGGGCTGCCTTTCGTAGGCGTCAGTCTGTTTTATCGCCAGGGATATTTTCAGCAACACCTCTCCGCCGAAGGATGGCAGCAGGAACGCTACCCGATATACGATCCGCTGAAGATGCCGATGACCTTGGTGAAGGACAAGAGGGGCAACCCGGTCATGTGCTCGGTTGAGATTGGACAAAGCGTCGTGAAGTTTCAGGCATGGCGTGTCGATGTAGGAAGGATCCAGATCATCCTGCTTGACGCCAACGTTCCACAGAATGAAGAGAAGTTCAAGGAGGTCACTGCACACGTGTACGGCGGTGACCAGACGACGCGCATAGCCCAGGAAATCGTTCTGGGCATCGGCGGCGTGAGGATGCTGCGCGCAATGGGAATTTCTCCCGCCGTCTTTCATATGAATGAGGGACATTCGGCATTCCTGACACTTGAACTGCTTCGTGAACGTCTCAACGGAAAAGAATCATTGCAAAAAGCGGAATCGTACATCAAACAACATTGCCAGTTCACAACACATACGCCTGTGCCCGCAGGGCATGATCGATTTGAGCGCGGGTTGATGGGTGCAACATTTCCGGCGTTCGCCTCAAGTGCGGGACTCACCGTCGATCAGCTCATGCAATACGGTCGCGTTAACCCCGACAATGCCGATGAAACATTTTGCGTGACGGTGCTTGCATTGAAGATGAGTCGTGATGCCAATGGCGTCAGTGAACTGCATGGCGCAGTGAGCCGTGAGATGTGGAAAGACCTGTATCCCGACACGCCCGTGGAGAAGATCAGTATCGGATATGTCACAAACGGTGTGAACACCACCGGGTGGACTGCTCCCACCGCGCTTGAGTTCTGGACATCACGTCTCGGCCCGAAATGGATTGATCGCGTTGCAGACAAGAAGTTCTGGAAGATCACTGAAACAAGGAAAATCTCTGATGAGGATCTGTGGGCGCTACGCACCGCTTTGCGGCGCGAGTTGGTCGAGTATGCGCGCAAACGTTTGCGGGAACAGGATCTGATGAACGGTGGTGGTGGACTCGGTCTCTACGATGATGTTCTCTCGCCGGATGTGCTGACAATAGGATTCGCCCGCCGGTTTGCGACTTACAAACGTGCTCCGCTCTTCTTCAGAGACCTTGAATGGGCAATCCGTACGATTAGAAACAGGGAGATGCCTGTTCAAATTATCTTTGCGGGCAAGGCCCACCCCCGCGACGATGCAGGGAAACATTTTATCCAGCAGATCGTGAACCTCACCAAACGTGTTGACTTGTTCGCCAAAGTCGTGTTCATTCAGAACTACGATATCGACGTTGCCCGGCACCTTGTCGCAGGTGTTGACGTTTGGTTGAACACGCCACGCCGCCCGATGGAAGCAAGCGGCACGAGCGGCATGAAGATCGCCATCCACGGCGGACTCCACTGTAGCACAATGGATGGCTGGTGGCGTGAAGCATACGATGGACGCAACGGTTGGAAGATCGGCGAGGACATCAGCACAGGCAACGAACAGGAACAGGATGATTTCGATGCAGCTTCGCTCCGTGCCGTCATGGAGAACAAACTGATTCCTCTCTTCTACGACCGCGGCAAAGACTGCATCCCGCACAAGTGGCTGAAGATGGTACGCCATTCACTTGCAACTTTGATTCCCGTGTATAATACAGACCGGATGGTTGCAGAGTACACGCAAAAGTATTACTTGCCGAAGAAGAAATAACCAATTCTGGAACCACCCGGGCCGACAATTTCTACGCTCCGCTCCGAAATTGTCGGCCATAATACATTACCATTCATACCCATCCTCTGTCTTTCAATCCACGCGCCCGCATGGGGCGCGACTGCTACCACTAATTCTACTGCAACCCCCAATAAAACCGATAGAATTCTCTTCTCTCTCCGCCCACTTCTCTCAC
>JANNSJ010000052.1:0-9463 GCA_031402435.1 Bacteroidota bacterium
CAAAGTTTGTTTGTCCGTTTGAGTGTGGTGTCAATTTGTATTCTCGTTTACCCATTGCGTCACCCCAAACCAATCGGCTTTCTGGTTGAACTTCTTTTACAGAAAGTTTGAAAACTCTCTTTGGGTCAAGATATGATTTGAGTTGTATCTTTTCACCAAGTGCAATTTTGCCGTCAATGGAAATAACTGTTGAATTCCATTTCGGGTAATTTTCCGCATTGGTCAGCAAACCCCAAATTGTTTTAGGGTCGGCTTGAATGTCAACACTTACAGAAGTTTCTCTGCTAAATGTCTTTTTGATGGTCGTTGCTTTGCCGTTTGAATTTGTCATGATGTTTATTTAAAGTTAAATTTATTTCTGTCGGTTAATGTTGCACTGTCGTCATAGCATTACTGGTAACGTTTTGGGGGTTTACGATGGCGGGGATTAAGTTTATGTGAAACTCAATTCTTGCTGCTTGCTTTTTTGCAACAGCCCCTTGAAAGTCGGAATAAATTCAAAGTCGGAACAACCGATGTATCTTGAATAAGGAACCCTGTTTTTCTGTTCTCGCTGTGGATCAAATTCTCCGTGATGAAAATCTAAGATTGTCTTACCAGCTACATAACCTAAACCTGTCGGAACAGCGTTTCCGATTTGTTTGAAAATGTCCGTGAGTTTGCCTTGCAATTTCCAGTCGTCTGGGAACTGTTGAATTCTTGCATATTCATGAACTGATAGCGAACGCAACTCTGTCGGGTGTGCAAGCAATGTTGCATTCATTACAGGGCTTGTCAGCAAAGTAGGCGAAGGTCTGTTGAAAGCAAGTCGTCTGTAAAACCTGTCTTGCCTCCGTTCAACTCAAAGGATTTTCCCATCGCTTCCTTCTGTAATTCTTTCGGAAGGTCAGTCCAGTTCTCACCTTCTTTAAGCATACCAACAAAGCGTTTCATCGTCTCTGTTAGTTGAATATACTGATCTTGCTTTCCAAGACCTTCAAATGCATCTGCAATTGTTACCACTTGTTTCCTGTTTCTTTCCCTGTCTCGCTATGCGTTGGTGAAACGTTTTGATTTGAATAAGAGTGTAGCGCAACAGTTTAGAAATCTTCAAACCATTTTGAGTTGATAGTAATATGTTCTCTGAATTCTATATTAACACCTAAATTCAATTCTTTTAATTTGTCAGCAATTTTGTCACCATCCATTAAGTCAATTGCTGGTGCCCCATCCCTATTCGCTTCTTTTATTGCATCTCTTGTAAAAGTTCCAGTAGTCATAAACAAACCTTTATCTGTTCTCCCAATCATCGCCCCTCTAAAATCTCGAATTGCACCTGCTCCAACTTTTCCTTTATATCTTTTACATTGAAAAATAATATGGAAACTTAGAATACCATTAATCTTTGCAATTCCTCTTCCATCAATTCCGCCATCACCTGTCTTACCAGTAACCTCTACCTGTGAAAATCCTTTCTCTCTTAGAATTCTTTGAATTAATCTTTCAAAAGCATTAGGGCTTATCTTTTCAGTAATGATATTGATAGCATCCTTTTTCCAACTTTCCGCATCATCTACTTCTTCTTCAGCTATTTGTTCTTCTTCTTTATTAATTTGTGATTCTTCGGCAATGGATTGTTTAACAAGTTCATTTTCACCAAGAACCCAAATGCCTTTACCGCCTTTTGAAAGAATGCCTTGATTTTTCAGAACTGTTCTAACCCACGCTAAATTATATTGTAATTCTGACTGACCAGTTTTACCATTTCTAACTTCAACCAAAGAGTCGCTTAGTTTAAACTTCTCTACAATTTTTTCATAGATTTCATCAGTATTTGCAGAACCGCCAAGTTCTTTGATTACCTCGATAGTTGGCTTCTTTAATTCATTTCTTGAAGGCAATGTTTTCATTTTCCTGTATAATTAGAAGTGTGACAATTTACTATTGACAATTTACTATTGACAATTCTATTTTATCACGTAAAGCTTGTATCGCCAAATTTATTAGCGAAGTAAATTGCTCTAAAATATGTTTATTGAAAAGTAATTCATCAAACAAGTCGGTGTCAATAAAAGTATCATTCTGATAAAGGGTTGCCATTACAAAATCGGAGTTGAGTAATTTGTTTAAATCGTTTGCCTCACTTTTAATTTCAACAAATGCTTTGGATTGTTTTACCTTTTCTACAACCAAATCCCATTTCGTTTCAACTCCAAGTTCACTATGTTTGCCGTCAAGGATTGACGGACTTGCATATAACAACAGATTGTGAACCAAGAAACCAACAGAAGTAACCATGCTTCTTGAAATGGCTTGATAAGCGTAGTAGCGGATTAAGTCGGTTTCATTGTCAAGATTTAAAGCGCCTGCTAAAATTGGATTTACATTGAGTGTTTCGAACTCCAAGTGTTCAATCATGTCTAACTGTCGCTGAACAAACTGAGTAGTCAGAACCCTTATAAAATTGTCCTGAACTGAAAGTTTACCGTCAATCAGTCCGCTTTTTTGAAACTTCTGAATGTTAGCAAAGTCGCTGTCGGTGAGTTTGAAAGATTTGTTGTCAACTTTGAAAACCAGTTGGTCAAAGTTCTTGCGGTTGGCCTTGAGAAATGAGCCGATGTTGCTGTAATGGAAAGCAATCATTTCGATTTTCTCTTTCAGCCCGCCAGCCGTGCTACCGCTGTGAAGGTGAAAGGATTTTATGATGAGTTCTTGTGTTGTCGCTGCCATTGTTTTAACTATTGTTTGGTTGTCAAGCAGGAGAAGCAAAGTTGTCGATAATACTTATGCGCACCAATATAGAGGAAAAAATACGGCTATTCAACGGTAAAGGCACGGGCAACCGTTATTTCTCAAACGCTAAGTAATTCTGCCAACGGTGATAAAGCTCAGATGTTGCTTTCACATCCCCAATACAATATTCCGCAATTTCCTTGAAGCGTCCTTCGGAGTGCAACGCGCCAAGGTCAAGTCCGGTGATGCCTGCGGCCTTTGGACTCCGAATGTTGAAGGCTTTGCAATAGAAGTCCAGATTGAATTTACGCACGGCTCCATAAAAGGTGAACTGTTCCATCAGGTCGCAATGCTCGTTTGAGGCGTACCGGTATGGCATCAGGTTCTTTGTTGCTTTCACGCCAAGCAATGCAGACCGCAGCATAATGAACGGACAATCAAACGACCGTCCGTTGAACGTAATGAACTGGCCATAATGTGCAATGGTCTTCCAGAACTCCTCCAGCATCTCGCGCTCATCGCAGGCCACATACTGCACCATGCCATCTTCAGATGACCACGGCTCTTCCTTGGGCGCTTCGTACAATACCTTTCCCTGATTTGAATCCGGGTTGATCATGCCTATGGCAATGATCCTTGCGGTCATGGGGGAGAGGTTCAACTTCTGTTTCGCCTCGACCTTTTCTTCGTCGGTTTTGGCAAACTTCATCAGGTATTCCTGCTGGGTCTCATCGAACGATTCCAGCGGAAAGCCGAGCGTCTCGATATCGAACACAACCTTATTCATTCCTCCTGCTCTTTCATCAATGCTTTCATAACCGGTTGGATGGTTTCCCACGTGAAGCCGCGCCGGCCGAGAAAACCCGCGAGACGATTGCGCAGTTGTGTCTGGTCGGAGGCTTTTCTTGTGGCAGTGGATTTCCTCAGAAACTTCTGTCCGGCTTCCATCGCAGCGGCGTGCTGATCGACGCCGACGAATGTCTCCTGTAGCGTTTCATCTACCGTGGCCTTGCTGATTCCCAGCAGAAGCAGCTTGCGTTTGAGGAGAGTCGTGCCGGTTGGCCTTCGGGCGAGGGCATCTCTGATGTACATCCGGGCAAACTCGATATCATTGAGCAGTCCCGCACGCTCAAGGTTCTCAATGGTCTGAGTGATATCTGCCTCTCCAAATTCCTTCTCCCGGAGTTTGTCGCGGATCTCTTTCGTTGTTCGTGGACGGCGGGCAAGAAAGCGAAGGGCTGTTCGTTTCGCTCCCGCTGTCTCTTCTTCCTCAATCAAGGACTTGAGTTTCTCATCAGTGATTTCATCTCCTGTCCGCAGTCCGGAGCGCAGGAACGTCTCATCACTCACGCCGGCGACGAACTCGCCGTCAACATGGATGCTTTTTCGCCCGGAGTTTTTCCTTTGGGATTCAATCTTGGTGATGCGCATGTTCATTTCATGCGTTCGAGGTCAAGGAGGATTGTGCAGAACATTGAGGCGCGGAATACTCCGCGCCTCAATTCAGGATGCTTACTTTTTCTTTGCAAATTCAGGCTTGCCAATCGCAACAGGCTGGCTGACAGGCTTTAGTGCCTGAACAGGAGGAACGCCGGTCTTGATTTCAGGCTTGGCCGCAGCTCCGTTGGTCGGGACGAGACCGAGTTTCTTCCGTGTTTCCAATTCGATTTCCTTGGTGATCTTCTCACTCTCCAGGAGGTATTTCTTCACAGCATCACGTCCCTGGCCAATCCGTTCCTCTTTGTATGAGAACCATGATCCAGCCTTGGCAATGATATTGTGCTCAACGGCAGTATCCACAAGATCGCCGAGTCTTGAGATGCCTTCATTGTACAGGATGTCGAACTGCGCTTCGCGGAAGGGAGGAGCCATTTTGTTTTTGACAACCTTGACGCGGGTCCTGTTGCCGATGATGTTCGTGCCGTCTTTGATGGCTTCAATGCGGCGAACGTCAAGCCGGACGGAGGCATAGAACTTGAGTGCATTACCACCGGTTGTTGTTTCGGGATTTCCGAACATGACGCCGATCTTCATGCGGAGTTGGTTCGTGAAGATGACAGTCGTTTTGGATTTGCTGATGGCGGATGTCAACTTGCGGAGAGCCTGCGACATCAATCGGGCCTGGGTGCCCATGCTCGGATCGCCCATCTCGCCTTCGATTTCAGCCCGCGGTGTAAGCGCAGCAACCGAGTCGATGACAACAACGTCAAGCGCGTTGCTGCGGACAAGTGTCTCAACGATCTCGAGTGCCTGCTCACCGAATTCCGGTTGAGAGAGGAGAAGGTTGTTCACGTCCACACCGAGCTTCTTTGCATAACCGGTATCGAGCGCATGTTCGGCATCGATAAATGCAGCAATGCCGCCGTTCTTCTGCGCTTCGGCAATGATATGCAGACAGATCGTCGTCTTGCCGGAAGATTCGGGGCCAAACACTTCGATGACGCGTCCACGTGGAATGCCGCCAATGCCCAGCGCTGCATCAAGTGAGATGGAACTTGTGGATATCGTCTCGACAAGCGCTATCGGGCCTTCGCCCAATCGCATCACGGCACCTTTGCCGTGTTGCTTCTCGATCTGTTCGATGGCGATTTTCAACGCCTGGACTTTGGATTCTTTATCGTCTGCCATGATACACTCCTCGTTGGTTGAATTTGAAATGATAATCGTTGTGCGAGTTCTTAATCTGGAAGTTCTTCTTTATCCCTGCAGAGGAAACGTCTCTAACGTTGTGTACACCGACCCCGAGGATCTCAGTTCACTCTTGATGAGAGAAATTTCTTGAATTACTACGGGCTGGCTTTCAAAGGTAATCGATTCCATTGAACGAAGCAAGCCTTGCAGTCCGACGTTACTCTTCACTCTCCCCAAGGTGACATGTGCATGGAACGTTTTCTCTTCGCGTTCGAATCCGAGCGGGATCAGAACGGTTTCAATCTCATTCTGAAGTACACTGAGAAGCCCAGTCAAGTCTTCCAATCCCACCCATATAACTTTTGGTGTCCTTTGATTTGGGAAACACCCAACCCCCTTATACTACAATGAAAGGGGAGGGCTCGCAAGACCAACCCTTCTACTATAAGAAACGATTTGAGGTAACAACCCCTCATCTACATTACCTAGAAACTTAATGGTTGTGTGGAGTTTCTCGTCAGGTTCCCATTTGACATCGGCGTTGGAAGTCGTTAGTCTGTCACGGATTGCAGCAATTTCAGGTTTGATGGCGGGAGGAGGATCTATTGCGATGAAGAGGCGGATGGAGGGCATAAACAATGAGGAATTGAGAATGATGAATGGGTAATTGCGGATGAAGTGTTGGTTTCGTTACTGATTCGAGTTGGATGGTGCGCCTTGTCGTCGAATGTGGTGGTCGGGATTTTCTTCATTCAGACCCCATTTCAGCGGGTTGTTCTGGATGTACTTGCGGATGCGGCACAGATCAGCATCGTTCCGAATGATGCGTTCGTAGACCAGATCGGAAGGCCTGGTGTGTTACGGTTGAGGTTTATGGATTTGGCTGCATAGGAACCGCACGTTGGTAATAGGTTCATTCAATTTTCAACACCCTTCTCCTCACCAACTCCAATGCCGCATGCGTTGCGCGCTCCTTCACTCGAATCCGATTCTCACCCAGGTTGAACTTCAGTGCTAACGTCATGTCCTTGTCTGAGTATCCAATCCAAACGCGTCCGACAGGTTTCTCCTCTGAACCACCTGTTGGACCAGCGATGCCAGTGGTTGAGAGGCCAATATCTGTACGGGCAATCCGACGAACGCCTGTAGCCATTGCTTCAGCAACCTCCTTGCTCACGGCTCCGTGGGTCTTGATCAATTCTTCGGGGATTCCAAGGAGTTCAATCTTCGATTTATTACTATAGGCAACAACTCCGCGCTCAAAGTATGTGGAACTGCCACCAACGTTTGTGATGCGGTCGGTGATGAGTCCACCAGTACAGGATTCGGCAACAGCAATCGTCAATCCGCGTTCGGTCAGCAAGCGTCCAATTGCACCTTCAAGCTCTTCCTCTCCAACCCCATAGATATGTTTTTGGGCTTTCGCCCGGATGCGCTGCTCGACTTCTTTCACTTTGTTCTCGACGGTTTGAGCATCCTGTCCGTACGCCGTAATCCGCAACCTAACGCCTGCAAGCGAAGGGAGAAAAGCCAGCCTTGCACCCTGCAAGAGCTCGTCGATATCGCCGAGTTGCTTTGCCAGAAAGCTCTCAGGTACGCCGCTTGTCCTCAATGTGAGGTGCCGGATGACGGACTGTGTTACTTTAGTGGAAAGAAAGGGAATCACTGACTGATCAATCATCTCCTTCATCTCGTAGGGAACGCCGGGAAGTACAATGAGGCACTTGCCATCTTCTTCAAACAACATTCCGGCTGCCGTTCCCACGGGGTTAGGAATCACTTTTGCTTTGCGTGGGACCAGTGTCTGTTCCTCGTGGGCGTTGGTCCAGACGATGTTGCGTTTGCTCATGAGCGACTGAATGTGTTTGCGAACCTCCTCGTTACTTACAAGGTCCGTGTTGAAGAATGTGCAAACAGTTTTCTTGGTAATGTCGTCGTGGGTTGGGCCGAGTCCGCCGGTGACGATGACAACCTGGTATCGTTGCCATGCTTCACCAAATGCAGTGAGGATCGCTCCTGCATTGTCTCCAACCGTCGTCATTCGAGCAACGTCGATGCCGACTTCATTCAACTTTTCAGCAATGTACGCCTGGTTTGTGTTGATGACCTGGCCGATGAGGAGTTCGTCCCCTATGGTGATGATTTCAGCTTTCATCAGAAAAATAAAAGAGATGGAAAATAGAAGCGGACGAGAAAGAGAATCATTTGAGTGACAATATTTGCATATACTCCCGCGACGACGTCATCAAGCATGATGCCCCAGCCGTTTGGAATTCGTTCGAGTTGCACGGCAGGAGGTGGTTTGAGAATATCGAAGACGCGGAATGCAATAAATGCAATTGCTATGGCGATGGCACTCTTGGGAAGAAAAAGCAACGAGATCCAAATGCCGACGATCTCGTCAATCACGACAATCGATGGATCAGCGGTCTCATGCTTGCCTGGCTGGAATGTTGCTTTCGTGAGTTCTGCAGATCGAGTGAGCTTGTTTCCAACGATATCAGCCACTTGCCCTGATGTGAAGACGCCAGCAAAGAGCCCGGCAACAATCATGCTCAACAAGACGACAGCATTCTCCGCGCCTGGGAGGAGATAGAAAAGGATGCCTACGAGTGTGCCGAATGTACCAGATGCCCACGGAATATAGCCCGAGTACAATCCCGTGGCGATGAGTTTCGTGAAGAAAGGAATAGACCTGTTGCTACTGGCTTCTTCCCGACCCGATACTGCCATACAGTTCTCGTAGGAATTTTCGGTTGTCAAACAGGTACGCGATGCCGGTGCCCACAGTCGAAAGTGTTACGACGAGCATCATGCCGAAGAGCACCTGAGGATGCATGAGGGTATCAATGGTTCCGCCCCATTCAGAGTAGATGAACGGGACACTTCGCGCGACATAAAGTATGAGAATGTAATAAATTACCACAAACTGGCCGAATGTTTTCGCCTGGGCACTTTTGGAAGTAATGATGGGTTCGTCCTTGTACTCGGCGTAGGAACGCAACCCCGTGATGAGAAAATCCCTGACGATTACAATCCACACCATCCACGCATCGACCAATCCGAGGGCGACGAAAACCAGAAGAGCAACGGAGGAAAATATCTTGTCGGCAAGCGGATCTAGGAATTTTCCCCAACGGGAAATGTGACCCATTTTGCGAGCTATCCACCCGTCATACCAGTCTGTCAGTGCCGCGATGATGAAGACAATCAGTGAAAGCTGTCTGTTGAGGGAGGAGTCGGAAAGAATGAGATATGCAAACACCGGGCTCAGCAGAATCCGGAGAAGGGTCAGTTGATTGGGGACTGTGAGTTGTAGTTCGACTTTTTGCATGGGGAAAATCCTGCCACAAAAGCACTAAGAGCACAAAGCTCCGCGAAGATAAAAAATGAGAATGCTATACGATCATTCTCTTGATACCGTTCTTGATCAAAACAACATTGAAGTTTATCAGATAACCCAGTCGCCGATTGCTAAGTCGGAGATGGCTCAGAAGTTGCGCTTGCCAGATGGGGTTCATTTCATCAACGGCCTTTAGTTCGCACATCACAAGATCTTCAACAAAGACGTCGCAACGAAGCCCCTCCTCAAATACAATTCCATCGTACACGATTGGGAGAGCCTGTTGCCTTTTGTATGCCAAACCACTCTTTGAAAGTTCATGACAGAAACATGCTTCGTATATCCTTTCGAGCAAGCCGGGACCCAGAGCCTTATGCACAGCAAATGCTGCATCGACTATTGCCTTGCCGATTTCTTCTTCACGAGGCGATAGCGGGGGAGTACGTCTTCTTGCCAGGAGATTGTAACATCTTTTTAGATTCTCTCCTTTGTGATCCTTCGAGTTCTTAGAGTCTTTTGTGGCATGCTTTTGCGAAGGAATAAAAAAGCCATCAACGACAGTGATGGCTTGCGGAACCGAAAGCAGAGAATAACTTATGCTGCCTTAAGAACTCTGTTCGCCTTGATGCATGCAGTGCAAACTGTCAGACGTTTGCTGCGACCATCGACTTGGGCGCGAACTTCCTGTAGATTCGGGAGCCATCGACGTCGTGTCTTGTTATGGGCATGACTGATATTGTTGCCAGAGACTGGCTTCTTCCCGCAGATATCACACAT
>JANNSJ010000053.1:0-48861 GCA_031402435.1 Bacteroidota bacterium
TCGGGGTTTAGGCATATCAGGGATTGTTGCGACACCGCTTCGGGGTTTAGGCATATCAGGGATAGTAGCAACGCCACTCTTGGTTGTTAAAGAAATAGCGTAGTTCGTTGATGCAATAACAATGATTGTTATCACAACCGATTTGAAACGTTTCAAGGTTGTTAACATTTGAATGTATCCTTTCAATTATGTATTGAGATGAGAGTAGCGGAGAAAAGTTTTGCGTTGTTTGATTCAGTCGGGCGTTTAGTTTTGGAGTTTGGATGATCTTGAGAGCAATATCTTAGCCATTCATACTCGCAGAAAATATAATACTATCGCAACTAAATGTCAAGAAATGATTACAAAAAAAATATTTGTTGATTAGCCTTAAATTTTGTGATAATAACCACAAAATTAGCTTATTTTTGAAAATTTCTGCGCTTCTTTCTTGACATTTGGTCATCGCTGTAGCTATATTGGCACCACTACACAAAACCAACAAATGCGTAGGGGTAAAGGGCATGGCTAAGAAGGTGTTCTTGATTTGGCTCGTTTCTGAGGTATTCCTTAGTGCGACCCTCTTTTTTACAGCAGAGCCAGTGAAGCCCTTTGCTTTCGTCAGCTATTCTATTCAATGGTTGCTATTCATTCTCTGCGTAATGGTGGTTCGCTACGAGCCCAGCAAAAAAAATCGCTATGTATTCTTAAACTTCGCACTCTTTTTCTCGGTTTCATTGTTCTTTCATGTTTACAACTTCGTCGTGAATCCATTTGCTAGAATGTACTTCAATCAGTATATCTCCTACGGCGCGTATTTCTTCCTTTTGGCTTTTGCAATCGCATATCTCTGTTTTGATGCATTGTTTAGGGATTTTAAGGCAATTTACAAATATGCTCTTACACTAATCATTGTGGGCGGGTTCTTCGCTTACTATTATCATGGTTATATCTCAAACCCAAAGTATCTTCTTTTGACAAATGAAGCTCATACATGGAAGACGTTGGATGAGTCTCGTTCGAATTATGCGAACAAATTTGGCAAGGAACCCTCAACCGAGATTTTGGCACAAATCTCAGATTTAAAATTTTGGAAAGACGATCAGCCTATTGGCGCCTTGTTTCCTGCTGAAAAGGTAAGAGTAGTTGCTGAATATTATCCATATCTATTTGGAACCAATTACATGGTTTTGCTGTACCGTCCTTTGTATATGAATACGATATATATGTGTGTGTTGTGTGTAGGTTTCATTTTGTTGTTCTTTGGATATCAATACATGAAGGATCCTCCGCAGGGTGCTTACATTGACAAGATTATGTTCTTGTTTCTTATTTTTTGTACTATGGAAATTATGCATGCCTGGAGTTGTGTAAAGAGCGTTGAGTGGCGAAGTTTTTATGAACTGTTGAACATTGGTCAGGCACTGTCAGTGTGCCTTTTGCTTTTGATCGGTGTATTCTTTGCTTTACGTCTGAAGTTCATTCGTTCCGTCAAAGGAGAGTTTTACGAACAGGAAATCCTTTCGAGCCCGGGTAACATAACACGATGGCGTGATGCTCTTGATGATCTGTTGGTGGCACAGTTCTTCAATCGTAAGGCACTTTTGGGAAGGCTGTTCGTTAGTGCATCCGATAAATCTTGATATGAAACACAGCGATAGTGAGTCCAAAGTGTTATTCTTTAGCAGTCGATTATTCTAAGGAGGTCATCGTATCGTGGGATTAGTTGCTATGGAAAACAAAGCTGGTCAACGCAAGGCAATTGAGACCGGACCTTTTACTTACCCTATTGTTGGTAAGAGCAAGGCGGTTGATTTGTTACGAGATGAAATCCTCAGGCTCTCAAAATCGAGGAAGGACGTGTTGGTTGTTGGGGAAGCCGGTGTTGGCAAGGGTGCAATTGCAAGGAATATCGCCGGAGGTTCCCGACCTTTCTTCTCCATAAACCTTTCAGTGATGGACGATAAGGAGCTGGAAGCAACATTGTTTGGTTATGATCGTGGCGTTGAGGGCTTGCCATATACATCGAAAAAAGGATTGTTTGAATTAGCCAATGGTGGGACTGTCTTAATAGAAGAGATTGAAGAAGCGAGTTTCAGAAATCAGCTAAAGATTTTGAATTTCGTGAACGAGAGAATGACTCGGCGAATAGGAGGCGAAGCAAAGGAACATGTAGATATTCGATTGGTTCTAACAATGAAGGCAGATCCGGTTGAATTGGTCGAAAAACGGAAGCTTTTAGATGACCTGTACGCGAAGATTCAAGATTTTGAAAAAGTGGAAGCTCCGCCTTTGCGGCAGCGCCCGGAAGATATCCCACTTCTCGTAAAGCACTTTGCAAATGAGATCTCGAGAGAGTTGGGGATTGGTGATCTTGTGATTGACATTAATGCAATTGACGTTTTGGTTCGTCAACCGTGGCGTGAGAATATTCGTGAACTGAAAGCGGTTGTTGATAAATGTGTCCTCTTTTCAAACGAGGGCAGATTCATGCTGCCGCCTGAACTGGTGGACGAGAAGACTGAAGTCGTCAAAATGATTAACAATATCATGGCCGGACAGGAATTTGTTCTCGATAGATCTCTTGACGTTATCGAGAAGGGCATCATCGAACGGGCCCTTGATCGATTTGGCTTCAACCAATCCAAAGCTGCCCAGTTCCTTGGAATGACAGAGCAAACGTTCAGGTATAAACTCAAACGACTCGGAATAGCGAGTGCAAGAAGCAGGGTATGACCTTTAAGATGATTTCGTTCAACAGAACCCTCTGCCCTATGCAGAGGGTTCTGTGTTTGTGCCCGTACTGTTTCTAAACGTTCGTTCCTTCCATACTATCGTATTGCCAAACAGTACGATAATGGGAAAGATCAGAACATAGAGTATATAGTACAGTTCAAACAGAGGAAAATACCTAAGAAGGGGCCACTGCTTGAAGGTGATGATTGAGGAGGCAGCAAGAAATAAGTCGACCGAGAACTTTAGTGTCGCGGCCAAAAGTACCGATCTCCAAGGAGCGAAGAAAAGACCTGCTAGCAGCATAACGTTCAGAGCATAAGGGATACTGAAAACCAACAGACTCTTTATGTCCATTCCTTTCCCGCCCGTGAACCACCGCTTTTTCTGTTGATAGAGATCTCTCCAGTTTTTGCATGGCTCGCTCTCAACCAACGCGTTGATATCCAACGGGAAAACTGCCCGGTGTTTTGTTCCACGTGTGATTGCATGAAACAATGCATAGTCTTCCGTCACGCTGAAAGCAATCCTCCTATATCCTCCGACCTCATCGTACGCCTGACGCCTGACAGAGAGGTTGTTTCCGACCGCTGTAACGGGATACCTTAAACGAACAGTCGCTGCTGCAACCGAGAAGAGTACAAACCAATCAAGCGTCTGGATCGCTTCAAACCATCGGCGCGCTTGAAGCACTGTAAATCCAGCAACGATTCCAATCGAAGGGTCTGTGTAATACTTGATGGTCTCTTCAACCCAATGAACGGGAACGCAACAGTCGGCATCCGTGAAGAGAAGTATGTCTCCCCTGGATGCTTCAATTCCCTGTGTCACTGCATTGGTCTTGCCTCGCAAATGACCTGTTCCGGGTATAGCAACAAGAAGCTTGATATGCGAAATATGGCTTGAATACTCGCCCACGATGTCGCCGGTTCGATCCTCTGACCTATCATCGACAAATACAACTTCGAGAAGCTCTTTGGGATACGATAAACGAATGATTGACTCCATGCAACGTCGAATATTTTTCTCTTCATTTCTTGCCGCAACGATGATTGTGACCGTGGGTCTAAAGAGTGGGTTTGATGGATAATGTGCATTGAACGTCGCGATCCCGAAGATGATGATCTTGAGAGAATACACCAAGGCAAGGAGAAGAAGGATATCCGCAAGCATCAGAAGCGTGGGTTGTTACTGTGAACTCTGCGTCAGATAATACCCAAAACAAATTCGTAATGCAACCAACACTCAAGCAACCACTTGTGCTCTGCGATTGTTCTCTCGCGGACACAAGAGGGGTTCCAATCTTGTACGTCGCTTGTTGATGAACGACTTGCAACTCGGTGTGCCCTTACATTCCTTGACTCTCGACGCCAAAAAGGATATATTTACCTGAAAATTCAATGTGTTTGTCATCTGTTAGCGTTCATAAAGCGTACTTCATGCAAAAGTCTACTCAGGCTACTCAAGTTCAGAGCGGCCCCGTCCAGCAAGCTCTCTATCAGAAGACCGTCCTCAGCAACGGAATTCGTGTAGTCTCCGAAACAATTCCGTATGTCAGGTCGGTGTCGGTCGGGATTTGGGCAAACGTTGGCTCTCGAGACGAATCAATGTCGGAGAGCGGGTTGAGCCACTTTCTCGAACACATGGTGTTCAAGGGTACGAAGAACCGTAGTGTACGCGACATTGCCCAGAGCCTTGAATCGCTCGGCGGTTATCTCAACGCATTCACAACGAAGGAGCAAACCTGCTTCTATGCCCGCGTGCTGGATGAGCACATTGAGCAGGCGGTTGATGTGCTCTCGGACCTTGTGCAACACGCGACATTCAAGCGAGAAGAACTCGAAAAGGAAAAACTCGTTGTCATCGAAGAGTTGAAGAACGCAGAGGATGATCCCGAAGATATCATCCATGATTACTTTGACAAAGCCATCTTTCCAACACACCCTCTGGGCTCTCCCATCATTGGGACGGAAGCAAACCTGCGTGCCTTTTCGCGCCACGACCTTCAACTGCACGTCTCCGAACATTACGCATCGCCAAATATTGTTATTGCTGCTGCTGGAAATATCGCTCACGACAAATTTGTGCGATTGGCAGAGAAGTATCTAAAGAAAGTGACTGGCAAGGTGAAACCTCCAACCCGCGTACAAGCGCCAACAAAAACTTCAAAAGCGATTTCGCAGGAGTACACCAGGCAGATTCAGCAGTCGCACGTCTGCATCGGGGCGGTCGGGTACAGCATCAGGCACAAGGATCGGTACCCGATGATGATCATGAATGCACTCCTTGGCGAGGGGATGAGTTCAAGGCTCTATCAGACAATACGGGAGAAGCATGGCCTGGCGTATTCTGTCTATTCGTTTGTGAGTTTGTTGAGCGATACTGGTTCGTTTGGAGCGTACATCGGGACCGACAAGAACAACATTGCCAACGCAACCGAGCTTATGCATGCTGAATTCGAAAAACTTCGCCTGAAGCCGGTGCCACGAGCTGAGCTTGATCGGACAAAATCCCAGATCAAGGGGACAATGATGCTGGGCCTTGAGAACATGTCCGGGCGAATGATGCGATTGGGAAGCAGTGAACTGCATTTTCATTCGTTCACGTCCCTCGATACGATTATCAAGAAGGTGGACGCTGTAACATCGGAAGCGATACAACGTGTTGCCAATGATCTCCTGCGAAAAGAACGATTGTCGATGATCGTCATTCGACCGTCGTGATGCAGTCTCCTGTAACGGTATTTCATTGTGGATGAGTCAGGCTCATCATGATAACGATACATGATCTGAACAGAAACTTGCTCGAAGCGCAATATGCGGTCAGGGGCCCCATTGTTATTCGTGCTCAACAACTTGAAGAGCAAGGCAGGAAAATCATCTACTGCAATATCGGAAACCCGCAGGCATTGAAGCAGAAGCCTCTTTCATTCCTCCGACAAATTCTTAGCTTGCTGGAATATCCTGAGCTACTCCACACGCCTGACGTTTTAAAACATTATCCGATGGACATTGCCGCTCGTGCGCGTACCATTCTTGAACGCCATCCTCATGGTACAGGCGCGTACTCACAAAGCACCGGCATCCCATTTATCCGACAGGCTGTTGCCGACTTCATCCAGAAGCGCGATGGTATTCCTGCGAACAAGGACCACATCATTCTCACGGATGGAGCAAGCAAAGGTGTTCAGGCTGTACTGACAGCGCTTCTTAATGGGGAGAACGACGGATGGATGATTCCCATTCCTCAATACCCTTTGTACAGTGCTTCGCTTACTCTGTACGGAGGGCAGCAGGTCGGTTACTTCCTCGACGAACAGAATTCCTGGCAGTTAAGCGAAGATATTCTAACAAAGAGCGTCACCAAGGCGAAAGCTGACGGGATACACCCAATCGGGATTGTTGTGATCAATCCCGGAAACCCTACAGGCGGCGTGCTCTCTTACGAGAACATCAAGATGGTGATCGGGTTTGCAAAGCGCCACCACCTTTCCATCATTGCAGATGAAGTGTATCAAGAGAATGTCTATGATCCTGATTCGAAATTCCATTCGTTTGCCAAAGTTATGCACGAGGTGAAGGAGACGGACGTTTCCCTCTTCAGTCTCCACTCCGTATCAAAGGGATTCCTGGGCGAGTGCGGGCACCGCGGCGGGTATCTCGAATTGAGGAATGTTCCTGACGATGTTACAGCCCAGTTCGTCAAACTCCAGTCCATCAGTCTGTGTGCGAATATCGGTGGTCAAATTGCCACATATCTCAAAGTCTCCCCGCCACAACCGGGTGATGAGAGCCACGAGACGTATGTGCGCGAGCGAGATGAAATCCTTTCGTCCCTGAAAAAACGGGCGGAGATTCTTGGCAATGGCATCAATCAGATTGAAGGAATGTCGGTCGATATACCGCAGGGAGCGATGTACGCTTTTGTGAAGATTCAACTCCCGCCGGAAAAGGATGTGGATGTATCACGAATGAATGCTGATGAACGGCTCGCGTATGAATCGAAGCGGGACTCAGACTATTGCATGCAGCTTCTTGACGATACCGGTATTTGTGTTGTTCCTGGCTCCGGCTTTGGACAACTGCCCGGAACACTGCACTTCAGAACCACGTTTCTTCCGCCACAGGCTGAGATCGAAGAGCTTGTCGTGAAGATGAAGTCATTTCATGAGCAGTACACGAAAACAGAAGCCGTCGCCCAGTAACACTCACGAAGCATCGTATTCCGTATGGCCAAGATTACAATTGATGGGAGGCAGTTCGATGTAGACAGCAAGAGCTCGATCATCGAAGCGGCGCGAGAGAACGGGATTGAAATCCCGCATTTCTGCTGGCACCCGAAGCTGTCAGTTGCCGGCAATTGCCGCATGTGCTTGGTCGAGGTCGAGAAACTGCCGAAGCTCATGATTGCATGCGCGACACAAGTCGCCGAGGGGATGGTTGTGCATACGGCAAACCCCAAAGTGGTGAATGCCCGTGAAGCAGTTATGGAGTTCCTGCTCATCAATCATCCGCTCGACTGCCCCATCTGTGATGAAGCGGGTGAGTGCAAGCTGCAGGACTACGCGTACAAGTACAGCGTTGGCTACAGCCGGTTCGATGAAGACAAGGTACACAAGCCCAAGCGTGTTGAGCTTGGACCGAACGTTATGCTGGATACCGAACGCTGCATCATGTGTTCACGTTGCGTCCGGTTCTGTGATGAGATTGCGCAGAAGCCACAGTTGACCTTTACGCAGCGTGGCACGCATGTTGAACTGACGACGTTCCCCGGTGAACAGCTCGACAATCCCTATGCGATGAACACCATCGATATTTGTCCGGTGGGCGCTCTCACCAGCCGTGACTTCAGGTTCAAAGCTCGTGTGTGGGAGATGTCCTCCACGGAAACCGTTTGTCCTGGTTGCGCACGTGGCTGCAATATGCATTCATGGGTGCGTAACAATGAGATTCTCCGCCAGACACCGCGATACAACGTCGAGGTGAACGATTTCTGGATGTGTGATGTCGGAAGGCTTGAAACTTACAAACATGTGAACGTCGAAAACCGCATCAAGGCTCCGTTGATGAGGAAGGACGAAGGTGTTGTTGAAGTGGGATGGGATGAGGCCGTAGCGCACGTTGCTTCCGAATCGAAAACGTTCAAGAAAACTGAAATCGCTGCAATCGGTTCAGGCTATGCAACGAACGAAGAGAACTACCTCTTCCAGAAGTTCGCCACAGAAGTCCTGGGAACGAAGCATATCGATTTTATGCAGCATGTTGTCGAAGGTGACGAAGATGCTCTTCTCATCCGGTCCGATAAAACGCCGAACAGTCTTGGCGCGCGGGAAGTCGGTGTGCATCCACGCGATGGCGGACTCGGATTTGAGGGCATACTCAAAGCTATTCGCGAAGGTCAGATCAAAGCGCTGTATGTTCTTGATGACAATATCGCTGCCGATCCATCGATTGCACAGACGCTTGCCAAGCTGGAATTCCTCGTCGTAATGAGTTCGTTCGAGAACCATTCAACGCGGCTCGCCGACATTATCCTGCCTTCCTCGACGTTTGCTGAAAAGAACGGTACGTTCACGAACTTCCTGGGACGCGTGCAACGCATTCGGCCATCGGTCGCAACGTTTGATCAGGATCGGGCGCTCGATGGTTTTGCAATGAGCAGGCTGGATAAGTTCGGATCACAGTTTGACCGGTGGGCAAAAGGCGTGAAGCGCGATTGCCGTCCGATATGGAAAATCGTTACGGGCATTGCCGCCGTGATGGGTGTGAAGTACAAATACAGCTCCTCGGAAGATGTCTTCAATGAACTTGCCAATACCCGCCCTGCGTTCAAAGGGCTTTCATACAGGAAGATTGGCAACAAGGGTATGATGCTCAAACTCAAACAGGAAACAGCCGTGCCTGTATAGGGTCGGGATTTATTGTTCATCGAACGTGGACTCATGGAATTTTTGCTGATATCACTTATTAAGATTGTCATCGTCCTGCTGGTCATACTGACGGTGGTTGCCAATCTCGTCTATGTTGAGCGGAAGGTCAGCGCATTCATCCAGAACCGCATAGGCCCGAACCGCGTCGGCTGGATGGGATTGCTCCAGTCGCCTGCCGATGTGTTAAAGCTCTTCATCAAAGAGGACATCGTTCCGACCAACGCCAACCGTTTCATTCACTCTCTCGCGCCCATCATTTCGATTGTCGTTTCGTTGGTGACGTTTGCCGTCGTCCCGTTCGGCGATACGATTCACCTGTTCGGCTATGACGTCAAGCTCATGATTGCGGACGTTAATATCGGCGTTCTGTACATTCTTGCGCTCACGTCGCTGGGTGTGTACGGCGTTACGCTGAGCGGCTGGTCATCAAACAACAAGTATTCGCTTCTCGGCGGACTTCGCTCAGCCGCGCAGTTGATCAGCTACGAACTTTCCATGGGACTTTCCGTGGTTGGCGTGATTATGATTGCCGGAACGCTGCAACTCGACAGGATCGTTGAGCTTCAACAGGGATGGCATTGGAATGCGTTCCTTACCCCAATCGGGTTCATCACCTTTGTGGTGGCATCCTTTGCTGAGACGAACCGCTTGCCGTTTGATTTACCCGAGGCGGAGCCGGAACTTGTCGGAGGCTACCACACGGAATACAGCGGCATGAAGTTCGGAACGTTTTTCCTTGCCGAATATGCGAACATGATCACGTCGAGCGCTTTGATCGTGACGTTGTTCCTCGGCGGCTGGCAGTTCCCGTATCTTGAAACATTCGGCCTTGACCCGTTGTGGGTGAGCATCATTCAGGTACTCGCGTTCGTCGGTAAGGTTGCCGGCATGTTGTTCTTCTATATCTGGATTCGGTGGACGATACCGAGGTTCCGCTACGACCAGCTGATGAATCTGGGCTGGAAGGTGATGTTGCCTCTCGCGATTGTCAATCTCCTGTACGTTGCAGGAGCAGTGTTTATTTTTGGATTGTGATTAGTCAGGAGAATTGAATGTTGAACAGCAATGGGTCGAAGCCTTTTCAGGTCCGCAGCAAGGATCTCTCGTTCTGGCAGCGCACCTACATCCCGGAAATCGTGAAGGGCATGGTGCTGACGGCGAAGCAAATGTTCAGGCCCAAGTTCACACGCCAGTATCCTGAAGAACGGTTCAACCCGCAGCCGTCGTACCGTGGCCGGCCTGTGTTGGTGGAAGAGGAAGGCGTTGAGCGTTGCGTTGCCTGTGGACTGTGTGCACGTGTCTGCCCAGCGCTGGCAATCGAAGTGCAAGGATCAGAGACGGAGTTGGAAAAGGAACGCTACCCGGTGAAGTTTGAGATCAACATGTTGCGTTGTATCTTCTGCGGCTTTTGCGAAGAGGCGTGTCCCGAAGAAGCAATCATCATGAGTGATGAGTACGAGCTTGTTTTCACGAATCCGGAAGACGCAATCTACGGCAAAGACAAGCTGTTGATGTCCACGGATCGACTGAGAACACGGTTGGAGTTCCTGCGCAAAGCGCGCTGACCAGATATCTACACAACTTCTCCCGCCACAAACCCTGAAGCCCACGCCCACTGGAAATTGTATCCTCCCAGATGTCCGGTTACATCCACCACTTCGCCAATGAAAAATACTCCGGGAGCTTTCTTGGCTCCCATCGTCTTGGATGAAAGCTCGTTTGTGTCAACCCCGCCGCACGTGACTTCTGCTTTTTCGTATCCTTCAGTACTCTGGGGGACAAGATTCCAGTGATGCAGTTGGTCTGCAATCGCAGCAAGCTCCTTGAATGAAAAATGCAGGATCGGTTTGGTCGGGACGTAGCGTTCGCACCACTGCTTTGCCAGGCGGTTCGGAAAAATGCTGGACAACACCGTGGAAAGTTCGGCTACCGAGGAATGTTTCTCTTTGAGGTATTCAAGGAGATCAACATCCGGTGAAAGGTCAACAGAAATCTCATCCCCGCGATTCCAGTAGGAAGAGATCTGGAGAATCGCAGGCCCGCTGAGGCCACGGTGAGTAAAAAGAATGTTTTCCCGGAACGACGTGCCGTTGCATGAAACAACGGCGTCAAGAGAGGCGCCGCTGAGTTCATTGAAGAATAACACGTCCTCCTTGTCAAAGGTGAGGGGAACAAGTCCGGGTCTGGTGAAGGTAACGTTCAATCCAAACTTCTTCGCAAGCCGGTAACCGAAGTCCGTTGCCCCCATCTTCGGTATCGAAAGGCCCCCTGTCGCAATCACGAGCGATTTGGATTTGATTTCCTCTGCGTCCGTTGTAACGCTGAACTGCTCACCTTTGTGAACGTCAGTGACATGGCAGCCTGTTACAATGTCAACGCCTGCATCGGCACATTCCTTTTCCAGCATGGAAATGATTTCTTTGGAGCTTTGATCGCAGAACAACTGGCCGAGTTTCTTCTCGTGGTACTTGATGCTGTGCTTCTCAATGAGAGCAATGAAATCATCCGGCGTAAATCGTGCAAGTGCAGACTTGCAGAAATGTGGATTGTCCGAGATGTAGTGTTCGTGGTTGGTTACGATATTGGTGAAGTTGCATCTGCCGCCGCCGGAGATGCGAATCTTCTCACCGATCTTCTCGTTTCGTTCAAGCACAACAACCGACCGGCCTCGCTTTCCCGCCTCGATTGCACACATCAATCCTGCCGCTCCTGCTCCAAGTATGATGACGTCGTACGATTTCATTCTTTCCACTTTACAATGCCATCCAGTCCGGTTGCGGTGATTGAGTGATACCCCGGGCGTGCCTTTGCATAGACTCGTTGCGCAAATGCCAATCCTTCAGGCGTCTGGGCGAGCGCGGTGTACAGTATCTTGAGATACTTGAGTCTCCCGACACGCATCAGGAACTTTTCCAGTGCAGGATATGCTTCGGCGTAGTTGGATGCGATAGCGTGAGGAAACCACTCTTGAAGGATCTCACTATTGCCGCTTTCGGTGAACTTGAATTGCCCGTCGAGTTCTTTTATCTGCTTGAGGCTCAGCGGTTTCGGCAGACCTCGAAGAAAGAGCTGAGCTTCTTGAGTTGTCCACTTGATTGGCGCCGGACTTGCGGGCCATGTGCCGTCGAGAAACGACTTCGCCAGTTCCTCTGTTCTTATGAATGCTTCGGCCCTGATGATTGGAATCGAAGCCGGCAGTCCGGGCTTGTACACCCACTCATCAACATTGACGCTTGCCATCAGGGAGGAATCGTTCTTGACGAGTTGCTGATTGAGATACGAGATGAATGTCTCTGTCGTCATCGTTTGAAATGCGAATGTGTCAAAGTACTTGCGCAGAAATGCATCCCATCGTTCACGTCCAACAGCTTCTTCGAGTGAACGGAGGAACAGGTACCCTTTCTCATACGGGACTGCTGTGACAGCGTCGTCGAGATTGCGGCCGGTGTAGTCCGGCTTCAATCGTGTATCAGGGCTTGTGGGTCCGAGTTCGGTTGCGATTTCCTTCCACAAATCCTGAAGCGCCAGGTACGCTTCCATCTCACTCTGTTCGCGTCCGTAGACCTTCTCCGTGATTCTTCGTTCGATGTACGTGGTCATTCCTTCATTCAACCAGAAGTCATTCCATGTTGCATTCGTGACGAGGTTCCCGGACCAGGAGTGAGCAAGTTCGTGTGCAATAGTCGAAACGAGGGAGCGGTCTCCGGCCAGCAGTGTTGGCGTCACGAACGTGAGGCGCGGGTTTTCCATGCCTCCCATCGGGAAGCTGGGTGGCAGAACAATTACGTCGAAGCGTTGCCAACGGTATGGACCGTACAGTCGTTCCGCTGTGTTCATCATCGAATCCATGTCGGCAAACTCCCACGCTGCCGTATCCACCACGGCGGGTTCCGCATACACGCCGCATCGCTCGTTTATCTTTCTGAACTCAATATCCCCCACGGCAAGGGCCAGCAGATACGTTGGAATGGGTTGCGCCATGTAGAACTCGTAGATTCCATTGGATGATTTCCTCGTTGGATTCTGGGCGCTCATCAGGGCAAGCATTCCGGTTGGTACTTTGATCCGTGCCCGGTATGTCACGCGTACTTCGGGATTATCCTGGCAAGGGACCCAGGTTCGTGCGAGAATAGCCTGAGACTGCGTGAACATGAACGGGAGCTTTCCTCCGGCAGTCTGTGCCGGCGTCAGCCATAGTAGGGCGTCGGCGCCGGTTGAAGTTTCGTACCACACATTCACCAGTTTTGTCCCCGGCAGGATGTCGATGATGAGAGGTTGGCCGAGCAAAGGAAGCGCGGGCCCAAGCCGGAAGCTGGTCTTCTGGTTCTTCGCTCCAAGCGTCACCCGTTTGATAATAAGCCCGCGGGTATCAAGGTAGAGCGTGTTCGATTGTGTTTTGTTCTGGAAAAAGAGGCTTGCCACTCCGGAGATCACCCTCTTATCGAAATCCACTCTGAGATCAAGCTCAATGTGTTTGACGACGGTTTCGTTTGGTCGGGAGAATGAATGATTCACCAGGCGCGTATGAGCCAGGCTGTCGACTTGCGCAAGTGAAAAAGCAGTATTGACAAACATTACAACGGCGAACAGGCGTACCATCATCGTGACAACCCAATGTGAGTATGTGAACAACATTCATCAAGATACCTGCTCTCGGCATGAGATTCAAGATTGGGGAATGATTCCTTTTGATTTCATTTCCGAAACTCATATCTTTAGTCCGTTCGTCGATTCCGTTTCGCTCATATTAGTAACCGGGAAACAAAACACTCAGGAGAAGAATCAATCATGTCAGAAGCGAAAGAAGTCACGACAAGCAGTGGCTTGAAGTACACCGACATTGTAGTCGGCGAAGGGGCATCCCCGAAACAGAGGGGCGCCGTGACCGTTCATTACACCGGCTACCTCACAGATGGGAAGAAGTTTGACAGCTCCGTCGACCGTAACCAGCCGTTCCAATTTGTTCTTGGCGTTGGCAATGTAATTAAGGGGTGGGATGAAGGCGTTGCAACAATGAAGGTGGGCGGCAAGCGCAAGCTTGTTATTCCTCCCCAGCTCGGTTACGGTGCGCGTGGCGCTGGCAACGTGATACCACCGAATGCTGAATTGATCTTTGACGTTGAATTACTCGGTGTGAAGTAGGAGAGGAGCATATGAGAAAGTTTAGTTTGTTCGTTGTTGTTATTGTTTCTTCAGTCACCTTTGCTTTGTCGCAGGACAAAGGCTTTGGTGTCGGGGTAATTCTCGGCGAGCCAACAGGGTTAAGCGGAAAGGTCTGGGTGTCAGAGCAGAATGCCGTTGATTTCGGTCTTGCATATTCTTTTCGCAGCAAGGGCTATTTCCATGTGCATGCAGATTACCTCTGGCACTTTCCGGATGTCATTCAATCGACAGAACGATTTCCGTTGTATGTTGGTCTTGGCGGAAGATTTGCAGCGGGGAGAGGGAGTGGAATATTCGGAGTTCGTATTCCTCTTGGCATCGCGTTCTGGTTGAGGTCAGCACCGCTGGAGTTCTTTCTTGAAGTTGCCCCGATTGTTGATCTCGCACCTGCAACAGAATTGACAGCGAATGGGGGTCTTGGTGCAAGGTTTTATTTTCGATAGTCTGTTCACGTATTATTTTAGAATCTATAATGGAGGTGGTTGTGCGATCAGCCGTATTCATGTTTCTCATTATCGCTCTCAGTATCAGCGTTGCTGTTGCAGGCCCGGACTTTGATCGGTTCTTTACTGATAAGACCATGCGTGTGGACTATTTCCACACCGGAACCAAAGGTGAGGATCGCATTACCATGGATCAGGTGTATCAAGAAAGCGACTGGCCGGGGACCCGAAGGTACATCATTGATGAACTCAATCTTGGTGAGTACGGCTTCCGCGTGTATGATCGGGCAACCAATCTGCTGATTTTCTCACAAGGATTTTCATCAATCTATAACGAATGGCAGACGACAGATGAAGCGCTGGCTGGTGTGTATCGCACATTCTCGGAGACAGTCAGGTTCCCCTATCCAAAGAAGCCCATTCAACTCAGCATCGTTCGCCGGGACCGGCAGATGGTGTATCATGAGGTCTTCACGACGGCCATTGACCCGAACAAGGGATCCGATGTGAGCAGCGAAAAGCGTTCGTCTTCGTACAGGGTTACGCCGGTGATGCAGAATGGCAACCCATCATCCAAGGTCGATATCGTTATCCTCGGTGATGGTTACACAAAGGCTGATCTTGACAAGCTGAGAGCGGATGCAAAACACTTTAATGATGTGATGTTCGGGACGGAGCCATTCAAGAGTCGTAAGAACGACTTCAACGTGTGGCTCGTTGAGGTGGAGTCGAGGGAATCAGGCATCAATGTTCCTGACAAGGATGTGTGGAAGGGAAATCCACTGGGATTCCAGTACTATACATTCAACACGCCGAGGTACGTCCTTACGACCAATAACAAGGCCGTACGTGACGCTGCAGGTGCGGCACCGTACGATGCCATCTGTGTTCTGATCAACGACACCCGCTATGGTGGAGGAGGAATCTACAACCTGTACGCGACAACGTACACCAAGGAAGAGACCAACAACCAGAAGTGGCAGATGGAGTATGTGTATGTGCACGAGTTCGGACATTCCTTTGCAGGTCTGGCGGATGAATATTATTCCTCGCAGACGGGCTACAACGATTTCTATTCTCCGGGCATTGAGCCATGGGAACAGAACATCACTGCATTGCTGGATAGGAAGAATGTGAAATGGGGTGAGTTCCTGACACCGGGCATCGACGTTCCCACCAAATGGGAAAAAGTGCAATACGATAGCATCACGGCATTGCAAGGGAAGCTCGACAGGCTTGCGCCGGACTATTACGAGAGGCGGGAACCGTTTTTCAAATCACTCAATGATTTGAGAAGGAAGGCAAGACATGCGGGAAAGGTTGGCGCGTTTGAAGGGGCGGGGTACGTCTCAAAAGGGATGTACAGGCCCTCGGTCGATTGCCGGATGTTCTCGTTGAGCCTGGTGGATTTTGACCCGGTGTGCAGTGCGGCGTTGAACCGTGTCATCGACTACTATGTGAAGTAGAACCCAATTCCTGTGCGGATGCTCCGCTGTTTTGGGTGGAGCATCCATCTGATGTCCTTTTGCTCTTCTCCTACACTCCCTCAACCACAACCATGTTCGACCTCGCACATTGATGCCGCATATGCTTGATCGCGGAGTATTCGGGTGAGTTCAGCCACTCCTTTGCTCTGAAGGAAGTAGGAAACTCCAATATCACAAGCCTCCTCGGAACCCATTCTCCTTCAAGCACTTCGTTCTTTCCACCTCGTGCGATATACTTGCCTTCATAGGCGGCCACAGTAGGTGCGGCGAGGAGTTTATATTCTTCGTATCCCTCCGGATCGGTGATGTCGATATCGACAATGACAAACGCGGACATAGCGCTACCTGAAAGTTAGTGGTCTAGGTTGGTGATCTTTTGAAGTATGCTGTGAAAACAGGCTATTAGTCCCAACCAAGGTACAGGCCGATGCCCACGGTTGCAGCTGACTTTGTCCCGTTTACCTTTGCCAGCAAACCAAAAACACCGGGAGCGATCTTCCATCTCAACTCTATCCCATACTTCACAAGGTTCTTAGCCGGGTAGTATTGCGGGAGATCGCTCGTGTGGCGTGTATACCCAAGGAATGCATCAAACCGCAGCGACTCTCCGGAGAGAGTTGAACGGAGGAGCACGTTGTAGTCAAGGTACGGCGAGCCTCCTGTCCGCCCTCCCACACCGCCTGTTTCAAAGTACTCAATGCCAGCTCGAAGTCCCAGCGATGATCGTCGTCCAGCTTTGAACTGGAGAAAGTCAACATCCACAGATCCGCTGTAGGCTGCCGTGAAGAAGAAGATGGTTCCATCAACCTGAACGCTCCTTAGAGATGGTCCGAATACGGCGGTTGACACTGTGCTGTCGTGTTCATTGGCCCTGCCGATACCACCCATGCAAAGAAGAGAGCCACTGAGTGCAAGCACTATCAATATGAAGTGTCGGCGCATTCTTGATTCTCCAATCTCCAACGCTCAACGTACTTGAAATGTCCATAACTCATCCACAAGTGCGGACAGTCCGAAATACCGTTGCCACGACTTTACGATGCCAACGTTCGGCGCAACGAACAGTTGCCCCCTGAGAGTACCACTTTGGAAAATGTCATAGCGTATACATCTGAACGATCCTGCAGGAACTGTGACCATTTCGGTTACAGAAGCCGTTACAATCGTATGTCCGGAGAACCTCAACGAATCACCGATTGCAGTGGGGTATTGAAACACTCTGACGAAAGCCCTTGACGGGGGAGTTGGCCCCGGAATGACGTTGTACAAGCCGCCCGTTCTGTTCGCCCAGAGAAGCGGTCCCGGATCGACGAAGACGAAGGGGAAGTTCGAGACAGGATACGCTTCTTCAGTTCCCAGGGTGTCGGGCTGACCAACCGTCATGGACAGCGTTGATGAATCAATTGTTACTCCATTCGAATCGATTCCTCGACGAAGGAAGTTCCAGGAATTATTGGTAGTCAGCGGCAGTATTGCATCTTCAGCTGGAATTGAAGGAACTCCCGCTTCCTCCTTGCAGGCCGGGAAGGTCGTAGTGAGTAGCAGGATCAAAAAAGGAATGAACTGTTTCATACACATCGCTGTCGGGCGATCTCCTGTTTGAAATATTCTCCAGTCATAGTGCGCCACCTTCGCCACCCTCCGGGCCATAAAAGAACACCCATGTTGAAAAGTCGGCGGTAAAATCTTCGAAGCGGTGTTCCACTCCAGCAGGGACAAAGAGCACTTCTCCCGCTTGAAACGGCTGACGGCTGGAGCCGTTGATAAAGTATCCGGAACCGGAGATGACAACATAAAGCTCATCGCGGGTATGAGGTTGCTGCCGGTCAACGAGGTTCGGTTTGTAGATCTCGACCTCAAGGCTCCCGTGACGGAACAATGAAATGAACTCCTTGTCCTTTGCGAGAGAAAGGAGGGAGAGGGCGTTGCTTGGAGTTAGTCGTTCCATATGTTGGAATGCCTCTGATTGTGTTCCTTCGCGATCAACTGTGCAACTGTGATAGTCAGGGCAATCGCCGCGCAAAACCTCGCCTGCCCGCCAAGCGTTGTGGCGGGGAAGAACAAATTCAACAAACGCATGCCGGCGATTGATTTGCTTCAAATCGCCTTGGGAGGAAACTACCCTCTTGATTTTTTCCTTTTCTAAAGAGGTAAAGCGGTAAGGCTTCTGCCTAGTCAGATGTCACTGACTTCACACTCTTGAAGAGACCGCCAAGTGAACCAGCGTACAAGAAGCCATTGCCATCTAAAGCCAAACACGCTACGTTGAGATTCGTGAGACCTGAATTCAGAAGTTGCCAGTTGTTTCCGGTGTCGGTTGAGTGAAACACCCCCATACCCTCGTAGGTGGACACGTACAGATTGTCCTTTGGTGTAATGACGATTGCTTGCACTCGCGAGTCGGTCAACCCGTTGCTCAACCTTCGCCATGTCTTGGTACTGTCATCTGATCGATAAAGTCCGCTATCATGGGTAGCCACGAAGAACCGCCCCCTTGAATCGACCGCGACATCCTGAGCCCACTTGGTAATTCTTCCAAACCCTATCGTAGACCAGTTTAGGCCACGATTTGTAGAACGATAGATATCCCCGCCCATGGCGACCGCAAGGATCGAACCATCAGCTATCTGTTTAACCTTGACAACACCTCCACCATGTAAGAAAGCACGTCCAATCCATGATCGACCGCGATCCGCGCTAACATACAGACCCTCATCATGACTCGGAACACCTCTTGGCGCTTCTGAATTCTTTCTTGCGAGAAGGAGCGTCGAGTCAATCGAAGCAATAAACATCATGAATCTCTCTGGAACAGAAAGCTCCGTTGCATGACCGTCATCGGATACACGGAAGAGACCCCTCTCGCCCGCAGCGACAAGAACTGAACTGTTAGATTCAATGGTGAGAGACCATATCTGAGTTTTTGGCAAGCCAAGCTGTTTCCAAGACTGTCCCCTATCCTTCGAACCAAAAACACCGTCCTCGAATGTTCCGAATGCGATGAACCCAGACTCAGAAATCGCTAAGTCGCTTACTCCCGCGCCCTTGTTGTCGCTGATTTGAATCCAGAAGTCATTGGTGTGCGCTTGGTGTTGGCACCCACACAACAATTGGGTTGCCACCAGCAGGGCTATTTGTATAGCGGATTCTCTCAATGCTGTCTTAGGGCCACTTGCACTGCCTAGCCTGTTGATTAGACCACAGCCCGCAATGTTCTACAAAAACACAACGGGCTGCAATGTTATCTAAACAATTTGAACATCCATGTGGAGGACTTCCACGGTGCTCTTCCTTTTATTTTGTAGGCGCTGCTGTTTTCGCCTTCCTCCCGAATATCCACCATGCCAGCAACACGAGTACCAGAACAATCCCAATGTACATAAAGAGTTTGGCGTCCAGTTTCTCTTCGCTCAGCGTGCTCACGTACTTGTCGAGAGCGGCGTACTCGGTCTTGCCGAGCATGCTTTCTTTTGAAAGTGCATCGCGCCATTCCTTATCAATGCGCCCCTTCCACACCTCGTCAACAAATGTTTTGGTATTCTCACCCTTTGCCTTGGCAGAGTCAACATAGGTGCGGATGCTTACCGAGAAGCTGCGACCATCTGTAAACGGAAGGACCTTGACGCCCTTGTCCGTAAACTCCTTGTTCAGTGCGCCCCAGAACACGGAAGCCAGTTTGCTATCCCAGTCCATGAGCACTGAATCGACGTGTGTTTGTGCAGCGGCTGCAGCAACTTGTTGTCCGGTCTTTCCCTTGCCTTTGCCTGTCTTCTCCGCCTCGGATGCATACGAGACTGCATTGATCTTCTCACGAAGCCCGCTCCACTTGGCGGTGAACTGTACGTGCTGGTCGATCATGCCGGCGTAATCTTTCGGTTGCAGCGTTGTTGTTTGCAGGAACTTCAGATTATCGGCGGCGATGTCATACACCCGCGCCGCAACATTGGATCTCAGCAGCTTCGCGGCAATGGCTTCCTTCTGTATATCTCCCATCTGATTCAGATTTTTGTCGTAAGGGAGAAAAATGGAATCAACAAGTGCGAAGATGAGGCGGTCTTTTGCCAGCAACGTTGCCGTTAACTTCCGGATGGTTTCCCGCATTTTACCGACCGAGGATTTGTTTTCCTCAAGCTCTGCAAAGAGGCGGTTGCGCTCTGATGAGAGCGTATCGATGCGCGCACTCAGGAGAATGATCCTGCCTTCAAGCTCTTCAATGGTGATCCCCTGGTTCTGGATCAGGTACACGCGCTCATACGTGAGCTGAAAGAGGTTCTTAAGGTTTGTAATCTTCCCGGCAAACGTTTCGGGGTACAGCGCCTTGTCTAGGAATTTCTCCCGTGGCGCGTACTCAGTTTCGAGGGAATCGACGCCTGACTTGAGCGCATCAAGGGCGGCGGTTGTCTTTGCGCCGTCAATGGAGTCCTTGATTGCCTTGCATGCCGATTCGAAATTCACTTTTACGTCGTAATCGGATTCCTGCGCGATCATGTTGCCTTGCAGGAATGTGTACGTGAAAAATAACGCCAGTGCGATGGTAAGTTGTCTCATTACTTTTTCTCCTCATCCACTATGGTATCATTTGTCAGAAGTTTTTTCCATGCCCTGCCGTCAACTACTTCAACGTATGGCCTGCGTTGATTCAGGGCGGGAGATTTCAATCCCGCTTCAGCGACCGGTATCTTTGATTTCATGTTGAGTTCGCTCGGTCCGGGCGTGAACACGTACACGTTCTTGAATTTCGGACCGGTGACAAAATAAAAGCCCTCTTCGTTTCGTATAAGCCTGAGTGATGCACCCACCAGAGCTGTTGAATCTTGAAACTCCTCGAGAGCCAGGTTGGTCACACGAATGGAAACTGCGTACCGGCCATCCTCCATGGTGTTGTGTTCACCGACCTTCAGTACGCTTTCCACAGGCCAGGCGTAGTCAACCCATTGCAACGAAAGCGAAGCGCAGGAATTGAATGTACATGAAGCGAGTAACAGCAGAAATGCTCTTTGAATTTTGGGCGTGCGCATAGTAAATTGTTCCTCGTGGTGTCACTGATGTGTCTGCAATTGTGGTTCAAAATACGAAGAAGGGGGGCAGCGAGCAAGGAGAAGTTTGAGAAGTCTCGCCAGCACTCACAGTATTTGCTGTCTTCGGAATGCCCAGTGGATACGGGCGATGAGTTCCTTGGGAGAGATCACTTTGGCAACGAAATCAGAAGGATTGAGGTCAAAGGATGCCACAACCAGGTCAACATCGGGGGCGCTGCCGGTAAGGATAATTACAGGAGTGTTTTTAGTGGATTCCTGTTCAGGAAGATGCTGCAACACCTGCATGCCGTCCATGTCAGGCATCTTCATATCGAGAAGAATCATGTCGAAGTTCGATGCTGATGCTTTGGCGAGACCTGTATTCCGCCCGAAGCAACTTCGACTTCGAAGGAGGCTCCGGTCAGGACTTGCTTCACCAGAAAGGCGATGTCTGGTTCATCATCAATGATGAGAATTTTCTTTTTGGTTTCCATCGGGGGAGCCACGTTTCTTAATGGTGATGTGTGGCCTTTTTCTTTCACCCGAATATAGGCCAGCAAATTTTCCAAGTGCAACAATGAATGTTTGCCCCGGCGAAATAGTCTTCGTTTGTTGACATTCAACACCGTTTTTGATATATTTATCCACGTTTATTCCGCGATAGCTCAATGGTAGAGCATGCGGCTGTTAACCGCAGGGTTGCAAGTTCGAGTCTTGCTCGCGGAGCTGGGGCTTCTTCTCGCATGGAGGAGAAGCCCTTTCCGTTTAATGTACTCTTTAAACGAGGGTTATAATTTCTCCGACTTATGTCGTGCATACTATACATCCTTCGATCTGTTTCGACGGGGAGATATTACGTGGGTGAGACATCAAATCTTCAACGACGGTTGGAGTTTCACAACGAAGACGGAAAAGCAAAAAGATGATTGAGCCAGTAATTCAAGGGAAGATTATTCTCTAATGATTTTTTCAACGAGCAGGGTTGCAAGTTCTCCCGATCTCATTTTGACAATCGAAAGTGGGATCGGGATTGCTCGCGGAGCTGAGGCTTCTTCTCGCATGGAGGAGAAGCCTTTTCCGTTTAAGGTAGCCCTCAACGATGGGGTTGCAATATTGCTCGTGGAGCAAAGGCTTTTTCTCGTGTGAGGGGGGAGCCTTTTTTTGCTGTGGTGGTATTCAATGAAAGCAAACGATGTCCAAAGCCGCAAGTCCTGTCCTTATTACAGCGCATGACATCTCCATCCGTTTCGGCGAACAGGTGGTGCTGAAAGGCGCAACTCTTGCCGTTCACAAGAACGACAGGATCGGCTTGATTGGAAACAATGGTTCCGGCAAATCGACGTTACTCAAAATTATTGCCGGTGTGATTGAGCCGGATTCGGGAACGGTTTCACGCCGGAAAGACATCGTTTCAGGATATCTCACCCAGGATTTTCAGTTGGACCCTGCCCTATCGGTGTACGATAATATCGTGGAAGGCGCCCACGACGTTATCGATATCATCAGAGAATATGAATCGTTGCCGTATACATCCGAGAGGCGTCATCTTCTGGAAGGGGAAATTCATCACCGGGATGGTTGGAATCTGGAAAATAGGATTCAATCGGCGATGCACTCGCTGAACGTGCCTGAAAAGGGCCGCGACATTGCGACTCTTTCCGGTGGAGAAAAGCGCCGGGTTGCATTGTGCAAAGCCATTATCTCACGTCCCGATGTTCTCATCCTGGACGAACCGACGAACCATCTCGACACGGAATCCATTGAGTGGACTCAGGACTTTCTGGAACACTATTCTGGCGCTTGTCTGTTTGTCACGCACGATAGGTATTTCCTGGATTCGATTGCAACAAGAATCGTTGAGCTTGCTGCCGGCGAATGTTATTCGCATGTCGGGAACTATACAGACTTCATGCTTGATAAGGCGGAACGGGAAGCACAACTGGAAACTGAAGAGAAGAAGCGGAACATGTTTCTGCTTCGCGAACTTGAGTGGGTACGCAAGGGGCCCCGGGCACGAAGAACAAAGTCGAAGAGCCGGCTCAGCAAGTATTTCGAAACAGTGGCGGCGGGAGGGTACGAAGCTGAAGCAGAGGTCGAGATGATTATACCTCCAGCTGCAGGTCTCGGATCAAAAATACTGAACTTGAAAAACCTCGGCATGGAGTTGGGTGGAAGAAAACTCTTCCAGGGGCTGGAATTCAATTTCGACCATACACGGAAGCTGGGCATCATTGGCCGCAATGGTCTTGGCAAAACGACACTGCTGAAGATCATTCTCGGAGAGCTTCAAGCCGGTGAAGGACACACGGAGGTTGGCGATAGAACGTTATTCAACTATGTCGATCAGTCGCGTGTTGAGTTGAATGATGAGAACACGGTTCTCCAGGAAATTGGTGAAGGAAGGGAGTGGATTCCCTTTGGCGATGATCGTCTGACTGTCTGGAAATACCTGCGCCGGTTCTTGTTTGCCGATGACAGGATGAACACGAAAGTGGGGAAACTCTCCGGTGGAGAACGAAGCAGGCTCCTGCTCGCGAAGATACTGAAGAACGGCGGGAACTTTCTCATCCTCGACGAACCAACGAATGATTTGGACCTGGCAACGCTCCGTGTGTTGGAAGAGGCGTTGGTGGCTTTCGATGGATGTGTGATCGCAGTGAGTCATGACCGGTATTTCCTGAATCGTGTCTGCAACGGTATTCTTGCGTTTGAAGGGGACGATCCCAGCGGCGTGGGATATGTGCATTTCAGTGAAGGCGACTATGATTATTATCTTGAGAAACGTAAGGCACGTCTTGCCGCAGCATTAGCGAGTGCAACGGTAGCTGAAGTGGTTACAAATGCTCAATCTCAAACGGGAAAGCAAACGAAAAAGCTTAAATGGAAAGAGGCAAAGGAACTCGAGACAATAGAGAAGGATATTGCGGGTGCCGAGGTGGAGGTGGAGCGTATTGAAGCGATGTTTGCCTCGCCTGATTTCTATGATAAGCACGGGGAGCAACTCTCCCAATTGACAGAAGAGCTGGCCGGCGGAAAGAAGAAGGTGGAGCGTCTGTATGCCCGGTGGCATGAGCTTGAAGCATTGGCATCCCGGAGTGACTAGGCATCGAACCTCCCCCTCGTATTTCTACGCGGTTCAAATCACGTGTTTTTAACAGTTGCTTCAAACAGTCTCCATCGGTAGATTGTATTAACCAAAGAAATGACCACCCCCAACATTTCCCGGTTCCAACGTTGCACAATTTCCCGACCTTGGTTGCAGCAAGAAATATGCTTGAGTCTGTTTCCGTCCCCATTAGCGTGCTGGTGGTGGATGATCACGATGCTTTGAGAGCAACCATCATCAATACACTTCACAACGAGATGGAGATCAATGTCGTTGGCGAAGCGAAGGACGGCTTTGAGGCGTTGGAACAAGTCAACGCACTGATGCCCGATGTTGTCATTATGGGTATTGCGATGCCGTTTCTGGATGGTATTACAGCGGCAGAACGGATTACAGCCTGCGCTCGCCCTGCAAAGGTCATTATCATCTCGCACGATGAAGAAGAAGAGTGCATACATAACTGTATGAAGGCTGGAGCAAGCGGCTACATCATGAAAGATGCGCTTGCGTCCGAGTTAGTCAAGGCAATTCATGTTGCTCACAACGGCGGGCATTTCTTCTCCCCGAGAATTGCCAAACGTATTGTAGGTTTTTACCTCAAGCAAGTAGCGTCCATCGAATAGTAACGGTACAATCCGCCCCGGGATGGTACCCACCCACCATCATCCCGGGATGCGGTGCCGCCCGCTGATTTCTTCTCTTCCCCTATCCCGGCTTTTTCCTTGTCAAGTCTGCTGAAACGGAACCTTCGCATTGGAACATCTCTCTCGTTCCCGTACTACATGTTCCCGACCTGCTTGAGCGGAAACGAAGCATGGTACAGTCGACGCGCTACGCTTTACCGACCAGAGCGATGGCGAGAAATCTGGTCTCTGATTTTTCTTCGTCGCGCAGGTGGATGTTGTGCGGTTTGGTTGCATCATGAGGATGATTGACTGCTTCCAAGCTCGCTTCCAAACGGTTCCATTCAAAGCATGAAGCATTGCCAACAGACAATGTTTGAAATGAATTCAAAAAATTCATCCATGATCACGTTCATTGCATTTACTACGCGTTTTTTTTACTTTCGATGTAATCACATGCTCACAACTCATCTCATCTTGCTTCTGGTTATGGTTGTATCCGCCGCAGTTCCATCTCTCAGTCAAGAGCTACGGGGAGAAGATCACCAAACGTCATTCGTTCCGGACTGGGTGAAGGATGCCGTATTCTATCAGATATTTCCTGAACGATTTGCCAACGGTGATCCGACAAACGATCCTCCGGGTACGGAGCCATGGGGTGGTGAACCAAAATCAAGGAACTACTTCGGCGGCGACCTCCAGGGTATCATCGACCATCTTGAATACATCACCTCGCTCGGCGTCAACACACTCTACCTGAATCCGATCTTTCACTCAAACAGCAACCATAAATACCACGCTGATGATTATCTGAAAATTGATCCGGCATTCGGAGACGAGCGCGTCTTTAAGAATCTTGTTGAAGAATGTCATCGGCGTAACATCAGGATTATCCTGGACGGAGTGTTCAACCATACCGGGACGGGATTCTTTGCATTCAAAGATATCAAAGCCAACGAAGCAAAGTCAAAGTACATTGGTTGGTACAATGTATACGGTTTTCCTGTTGGTCCACCGAATAAACCGAACTATGAATGTTGGTGGGGATATGGTGAGCTGCCGAAACTGATGACCGGCAATCCTGAAGTGCGGGACTATCTGTTCAAGGTGACTGAACACTGGATGAAATTCGGCATTGACGGCTGGCGGCTTGATGTGCCGAATGAAATTCCCCACGACTTCTGGATTGAATGGAGGAAGCACGTCAAATCCCTGAATCCTGATGCGTACATCGTAGGAGAGATTTGGGATGACGCCCAGCCATGGTTGAAAGGTGACCAATTTGATGCAGTCATGAATTACAAATTCCGGAATGCATGCCTTGATTTCTTTGTCAGAAAAACAACGTCTGCTGTGGAATTCGATACGACGCTTGCCAATCTTCGATCGAAGTATTCTGCAGACGTCAATGCGGTCATGCAAAACCTTCTTGGAAGTCATGACACAGAGCGACTGCTGACGTTGTGCAACGGTGATAAAGAGGCGATGAAACTTGCCTGGCTCTTCCAGATGACGTACGTCGGTGCACCGATGGTGTATTATGGAGATGAAATTGGGATGGCTGGCGGAAAAGACCCCGGTTGCAGACACACTATGATTTGGGAGGAGAAGGGTCAGGATGCCGCGTTACTTCAGTACATGAAGAGCTTGATCGCACTGCGGAAAGAACACGATGAGTTTGGACGAGGAACACTTGAAATGATTCTTGCTGATTCAACGATGAATGTGGTTGGATTTCTTCGGAGATCGCCGGCCGGATCGAGCATCGTTGCAATCAATAACAGTAAGAAGCCGCAGCCGGTGGCAATTCGATTGAAAGATCAGGATGTTGGAATGAAGTGGGCACAAGTATGGCCAAGTGCGGTCGATGGGGTTTTGATTCAACACAACACTATTCAAATAACCATTCCGGCCATGTCGGGATTGGTTTTCACAGGAGGGATGGAATGAGAAGAGAATACGGATTACGAATTGCAGTCCTTTGTATGGTGATGTTTTTGGCACCGACTGCATTTGCACAGGACAGCGTCGATGTCACATTTCGATGGACCATATCCGGGCAAACCAGCTACGCTGTTCCCGGTGAATTCAACGGGTGGAATAATGCCGCATGGCCAATGACCAATCAAGGGGGAACACTCTGGATCCGAAACGCACGTTTGAGGGTTGGAGGACAGCCCGCCGGCACGGTTCCCGGAGCGTACCAGTATAAGTTCTACTACACCAATGCTTCTCCATGGCCAAACGATCCGTTGAACCACCACGTTAACGCTGCCGACAACAACAACACGTTCATTATCGTCAAAGATCCAACATTCTATCAAGTGATTCCCAATCAACGGGCGGGAATCGTTCTCACCGGCACACCAACGGTGACCGCATATATTTTCCCCAAAGTCGGTGCTGACATTGACACATCGACACTTGAAGTGAGGATTGATGGGACGACCTACGGAGGAATCGGGTCCCACTACAATACGTCAACCAAACAACTGAGCTTCACTGTTCCGGGACCGCTCCCGAATGGAAGTCACACAATGATCCTGAGTGCGGGATCCAATCAGGGTGGCTTGAACGCTGACACAGTGACGTTTGTCTCGCAAGCAGGCTATGTGCAGATTACAACGCATGGTGGCTTCACGACGCGCAGCTCAACGCGGCGGTTGAGAGGGATTGTTCAAAATACATCGGTGAACATCGTTCGCATTGTGCGCAACAACGCAGACACCACGGTTGTCACGACGTTGAATGGCGCGTACTCAGCCAATGTCAATCTGCTTGAAGGAAGTAATTCATTCAGGACGCTTGCTGATTCAGGTGGATCGCTGATTTCATCGGCGCCGGTGACATTCACGTATCTTGTCAATCATTCTCCCAATGCGCTTGCTACATTTCAGGATCAAGGCGGCACCGTTCAACTTCAGGCAACGGGAAGTACTGATCCCGATCCCGGTCAATCCGCAACACTGACATTCCTGTGGTCAGAAGATCCGGCAAACCCCGCCCCAATAGGCGGTGTTAACGGGATAACGACATCAACAATCACCGTGAACCGGCCGACCGTTCCCGGTGAATATTATTTTGGGTTGATTGCAACAGATGTGAATGGTAATCGCGACACGACACGCAACTACTTCACTGTCGGCTCGACGCCTCCTATCATTTCGCCAACACTGGCATCGGTTCCTCAATGGGTGAGAGAAGGTAGGCTGTACGAGATGTTCTTCAAGTCGCATACACCGCAAGGGACAATCAACGCGGCGTATCCTGATCTTAACCGCATCGCAGCAATGGGCTATAACATTATCTGGCTCATGCCTGTTATGCTCAATCATTTTCCTATTAACAACGGCGGCGGTCCCGGATACAACATCTCGGATTTCTATACTGTAGCACCGGAGTATGGTACGAACCAGGATCTCCGCAACTTCGTCACGCGCGCTCATCAACTCGGAGTGAAGGTCATTCTTGACATCACCCCCAACCACTCGAGTGCCGGCCACTCGTTTGCGCTCGATGCAAGAACGTTCGGGCAGGATTCACGATACTGGAACTACTATCAACACCAGTTCATTCCGTATAGCGGGATCGGACTCGGACAGTTATCCGAAGCAATAACCGCTGATGGGTTCGTCTATTATGGTGCATTCAGCGATGAACTTCTTAACTTGAACTATGCTGATGCTGACTTGCGACACGAAATGTTGAACGTGCATAAATTCTGGATTCAAGATGCCGGTGTCGATGGGTTCAGGCTCGATGTGTATTGGGGGCCCCACATCAGGGCAAACAGCCCGAACGGTGGTGAAGATGAATTTGGCCGTCCCCTTCGTCAACTGCTCAAGCATATCAAACCCGATATCTATCTACTCGGTGAAGCGACAGGTGTTGGACCTGGAACGGAACGCATCTATGCAGACAACTCAGACTCTCGAGGCCCGGGAGGTGTTGAGTCAGCGTACGATTGGCCGTTGAATGGGTTTACTCATGATGGGACATTGTGGACTCAGACTGCTGCGACTCGCGTGAACGGCTTGGACCAAAGGCTACGCAATGGCAGTGTGAATTCCGGAATGGGTTTCGTTCCGGGGCCCAATTCATACTACATGCGTTTCCTTGAAAATCATGATGAGGACCGTACCATCTATCTCTTCGGTCGTAATGGTGTCGATCCGGATTCGATAGCACGACAGAGGACGATGGCATATTCAACATCGGTTCTCCTCGCCGTAGGTATTCCGGAAGTGTACTCCGGCCAGGAAGTCGGTTGGGGATTGGGCATCACCAATTTCGATCAGAGAAGGCGTGGAGTAATCAACTGGAATTCTCCCCAGTCGCTGATCCTCGCGCCTCACTATCAAAAGCTCGCACAGATCCGAAAGCAATTTCCCACCTTTACATCTCAACAGATGGTGCGGGTGACTACGGATGTTCCCGGCGTCTATGCGTACACGCGCCCGTATTCCGGCCAGAACGGTATTGTGATTGCAAATCTTGAAGGCATCGCACGAACGGTAACGGTGACGATAACGACCGGTAGCACGCCTCCCAGCGTTGAAGGAGTTTCGGATGGCATACAGTACATTGCCAGCGATCTGTACAACGCGTCGTCATCCACGATTACATTCAATGGAGGGACGGCGAATCTCATCGTCAACCTTCCTGCGTATGGCATGGCAGTATATGTTATTGATGTTGTACAGAGAACGTTGGTTCTTCCGCCGCTCACCGGAGTCGGAGAAGGCGGATCAGATGTTCCCCAAGAGATTGCGCTTGACCAGAATTATCCAAATCCGTTCAATCCCTCGACCGCTATTCGCTTCCAGATTCCTGAAGCAGGGCCGGTGACTTTGAAAGTGTATGACATTATCGGGCGGGAAATCGAAACACTCGTCAGCCAACAGATGAGCCCGGGGTCATTCACGACCAATTGGGATGGGCGCAATTCAAGTGGGATGCAGGTGGGGAGTGGAGTGTATTTCTATCGACTGCAAACGGACGGACACACCGTGACGAAACGAATGGTTCTGCTTAGATGAAACGACCCTTGTCTCTACTTGGTTTGATGCTCGTGGTGGTGTTCCCATTGTTGCTGTGGGCTCAGCCTCAAGTGATCAATGGTTCTGTCAGGTTCTCCTTCGTGGACAAATCCGCCAATTCAGTCTCAGTGGTTGGGGATTTCAATGGATGGTCGAAGGACGAAGCGCCGATGAAGACTGATGGCCATGGTTATTGGTCATTCATCAAGAAGCTTGTTCCGGGGATCTATCAATATAAATTTCTGATAGATGGCCAGAAACATGAGAGAGATATCGGCAATCCGGCGGTCATCGAGAACTACAACAAATCGGGAGAAAATTCAGTATTCGTCCTCACCGAAGCCAACGAGATTCTTCTCTCAAACATTCCGCCTCAGCCAAGGGCAAATCCCTCAGACAACTATCCTGCAAAGCAGGGACCTAAACCGGTGTATCTCAACATCATCTGGCATCAGCATCAGCCGCTCTACGTCAATCCGGAGAAAGACCAGTTGCAGGGACCCTGGGTGCGCACGCATGCGACAAAGGACTACTACGATATGGCCGCTATCCTGCGGAACTATCCGGATGTTCATTGTAACATCAACCTTACTTCCTCGTTGCTGTTCCAGCTCAGGGAATTTTACATCAATCGCTTGAAGCCGTTTGTTGACACGAAGCGCAATCGAATCGACGTGAAAGCGTTTTGGAAAAAATGGAAAGGGAAGACTGACCCGTGGATCGATCTTGCACTGAAACCGGCAGAGGGGTTCGACGCCACAGATAGAGCGTTTCTGTACGAGAATGTTTGGAATGCATTCGGCATAAGCGAGGTGATGATTGATCGCTTCCCCGAGTATGCGGCGCTGAAGGGAAAACTCAATGTTGACCAAATGCCCGGGTTCGATATCTTCACGAAACAGGAACTCCGGGAGATCAAGTTCTGGTTTTACCTGGCAAACTTTGATCCTGACTTCCTTCGTGGTTCTGTAAAATTGCCGGACGGCTCGCTGGTTGATCTGAGCGATTATGTCGAGTTTCGATCGGACAAGAAATTTTACCTTAGGAAGAAGATTTCCGAAGCGGATTGCCAGCGCATTGTTGTTGAAGCGTACAAGGTGATGGCGAATATCATTCCTGTTCACAAACAACTTCGGTATGATGCCGATAAGCGAACAGGACAGGTGGAAATCATCACGACTCCGTACTATCATCCGATACTGCCACTCATCTACGATTCTGACCTCGCCCGCGTCTGCCAACCTGGCGATCAGCTTCCGGAGCGCTTCAATTATCCGGAAGACGCGAATGCTCAGGTGGCAAAAGCAGTAAAGATGTACAAAGAGATATTCGGAGTGGCCCCGAAAGGCATGTGGCCCGGTGAAGGTTCGGTTGCTCAACCTGTGCTTGAAGTCCTCAATCAGAATGGAATCGTCTGGACGGCAAGCGACGTGAAGGTTCTTGCCCGATCAACTCCGTCCAATCAACCGAATACCACTCCGTATGCATTCTTTGCGAGTAATAAGCAGGCATCTGGCGGCATGGGTCCGTTGAAGAAAAGCGAAGGACCCTTTATGGCGCTCGTCTTCAGGGATACCGAACTTTCCGATAGGATCGGGTTCAAGTATCAGACCTACAAAGGCGAGGATGCAGCGGAAGATTTTGTTCAGAGTATTATATCTCATGCTCCCAAGGAAAACGAAAAGGATGTTCTCATCACGGTCATACTGGATGGTGAAAATGCATGGGAATGGTACCGTCAGGATATTGATGGCAAAGAGTTTCTCAATTCCTTCTATCGCAAACTCTCGAAATTGTACTCGATAAAGCAGATTATTACAACCACCACAAATGAATATCTGACAGGTAATTCCAGTCGTGGAATTCAACCTCATCCAATTGAGGGGCTGGCTAGGATGGAAAGCCTTTGGCCCGGCTCCTGGATCAATGGCAACTACGATACATGGATTGGAGAGAAGGAAGAAAACCGCGCATGGGAATATCTCTTGCGGGCAAGACGAGACCTTGCGAAGTCCGGTATTCGACAGCCAGACCCAAAGGCGAATGCTCCCAAGGCCGGGACTAAAACATGGTATGCCTACAACGCCTGGGAGGAGATGTACGCTGCAGAGGGGTCTGATTGGTTCTGGTGGTACGGAAGTGATCAGACAGCACCGGCTGGTGACAAGCCGTTCGACGATGCGTATCGCATTCATCTCAATAACATCTACAAGTTTGCAAAGCTCGCTGGAGCCGACATTACTTCCCCGGGATTTGATCCGATTATTCAAGACAATAACGCCTCAGCCGGTGGGCAAGGAACGATGGCCCAAAGCAAAGGTGATGCTCAGGTTGTCATTTTCACGTGTGATGCATCTACTGAAAAGGTGTCCGATGCAATCTACGTGGTTGGAAGCGTTCCCGAACTTGGGTTATGGACTCCCAACAGCGTTCGAATGTACGACGACGGTACCCACGGCGACCTCAAGGCGAAGGACGGCGTCTGGTCGTTGCAGGCTGCGGTTTCCATCGGCGAAGAGATTCAGTACAAGTATACCAACAGCGGCACAAAAGGCGAATGGGTTCCCGGTGAAGAGTTCTCCGGCAACAATAGATTGTACCGTGTTGCCATGAAATCAGTAGCCGCTATCATCATCAACGACGTATTCGGTAAGAAGTAAAGTCATGAAGAAGAAATCCTCATCGCTGGCTCTTGATGTGGTCGAAGAAGCACTAAAGCGACGCCTCAAAGAGACAAGCAAGAGAAAATACAGCTACTATGTTCCCTCTCTCTGGACATCTGCGAGCGGCAAACCAAAAACCGTAAAGGTGAGTCCTTTCAAATTCTACCTTAATGCGGTCAAGAAAGCAAAGAAGGGAAAGCCAGTCCGTCGTGCGAAGTCAACAGGTGGAGAATGGACGAAGGACGCTGTCATCTACAACATGTTTGTCAGAACGACGACAGCGTTCGATCATAACGGGAACGGCACGCTTGACCTTCCTGTAAACAGCCAGGGCTTTCGTGAGACCGGCACGTTCCTCAAGGCTATTGCACTCCTGCCATACATCAAACGCCTCGGTGCGAATACCATTCATCTTCTGCCGATTACTTCGATCGGTCATGATGGCAACAAAGGAACGCTTGGTTCTCCGTATGCAATCAGGAACCCATACGAGCTTGATGAAAACCAGGCGGAGCCTGCGCTCGGGCTTGACGCCAAAACTGAGCTCAGGGCGTTTGTGGAAGCTGCTCATCGAATGGGTTTCCGTGTTGTGGTGGAGTTTGTGTTCCGCACTGCTGCGAAGGATGCCGATTGGGTGAAGGAGCACACGGAATGGTTCTACTGGATCAGGGAAGAAATTCAGATGCGGGATCCACAGCATCAGGATGAGTCCAGGTACGGTTCGCCATTGTTCGCGCATGATGAACTCCAGAAGATCCACCATGATGTACGGGAACATTGCTTCGACAATCTCATGCCGCCACACACAAGCTACAGGGATTTTTTTACAGCACCACCGTCATCCGAGTCGGTGCTGAAGGAGAACGGCAAGTACATCGGAACGCTCGCTGATCGGACAGCCGTCAAGATTCCCGGCGCTTTTGCGGATTGGCCGCCTGATGACAACCAGCCGCCGTGGGGAGATGTTACGTACCTCAGGATGTATGACCATCCTGATTTCAACTACATTGCATACAACACCATCCGGATGTATGACTCGCGGCTTGCTCAGCCGCAAAACATCAACAGGGCTTTATGGGAGAGGATTATCGGGATTATCCCGTACTACCAACGTGAATTCCGTATTGATGGCGTCATGATCGACATGGGCCACGCGCTGCCGATGGAACTGAAATCGGAAATGGTACAGACTGCCCGCAAGTTCAATCCTGATTTTGCGTTCTGGGATGAGAACTTCTCAATCACAAGGAAAAGCAGGGAAGAGGGATATAACGCCGTGTTTGGATTTGTATGGATTGATCAGCACCACCCTTCCAAAATGAAAGCGCTGTGCAAACGGCTTGCCAATGATGGTTTTCCGACCCCCTTTTTCGCAACGCCGGAAAATCACAACACGCCTCGCGCTGCTTCGCGTCCGGGTGAATTGATCTATGCGCGATGGTCATGGGTGATCAATAACTTCCTGTCTGCCGTTCCTTTTATTCACTCCGGCTTTGAATTGGGAGAACGGTATCCCATCAACACGGGCCTTGATTTCACGGTCGATCAACTCAAACAGTTGCCGTCAGAGAAGCTTCCGTTGTTTAGTGAATATGGCTACAACTGGCTGAACGGAGATCAGTTTACCGCGTGGATAGCAAAGCTCTCAGACATTCGCGGAAAGTATCACGACATCATCGTCAATGCCGAACCTCAATCGTTCATCATGCTGCACGAGAACAATGATCGCATCATCGCCTTCGCTCGGGTGAATGAATCCGGGAAGCGAAGGATAGCAGTCGTTGCAAACTCGAACTTCACGGCGAATGAAACGGTAGCTGTCAAGATCGATTCAAGCAAGGGGCATGTTGTCGATTTGCTCACGAAGAAGAAACTGGAATTGAAGGACTCTCACGTCAACGTCACACTCATGCCAGGCCAATGTCTCGTCTTCATGTACTAACAGTTCTTGTCGCAGCATTGATGTTCTGCGGATGTGCACCGAAGAAGGACCCGATGCACCTCGTCATCTGGCATCAGATGCGTGTGGACGAACGGCTGATTCTTGCAGATCAGCTCAAACAATTCATGGCGGTACATCCTGGAGTTACAGTAGAAGAGATCTACAAGGAGACGGAAGAACTACGATCGGGATTTATTGTGTCGGCGATTGCAGGCCAGGGTCCCGACCTTGTGTACGGTCCGTCGGACATGGTCGGACCATTTGAAGTCATGGGCATCATCGCACCGATGGAGAGTCTTTTCGAGAAGGAGTATCTCGATTCGTTCGTCCCGGCTGGATTGACGTACTACAAAGGACATCTGTATCAGATTGCTGACAAGCTCGGCAACCACCTCACGCTGGTGTATAACAAGGATATCCTTTCGACTCCTCCCCAGACAGATCTTGAGTTGATTGAGATTGGGAGGAAGTTCACGAAAGACATCAACGGTGATGGCAGGCCGGATCAGTATGCACTGACGTGGAACTATACAGAGCCGTTCTTTTTCATTCCATTTCTTACAGGCTTTGGCGGATGGGTGATGACCGAGGATGGCCAACCAACACTCGACAGCAAGGCAATGGTGGACGGATTGAAATTCATCCGGGATCTTCGGGACAAGTACAAAATGATTCCCGGTGAAGCTGACTATAACATTGCCGACGCGTTGTTCAAGGATGGAAAGAGTGCTATGATCATCAACGGCGATTGGTCCTGGGCCGGCTACAAGAAGGCAGGGATCAATATCGGTGTGGCACCGCTTCCGAAAATGACCGGCACAGGACTCTACTGTGAGCCGATGGTATCGCCCAAAGGGTTCTCGCTCAACGCAAATGTACCGTCTGAAAAGCGGGCGTTGGTGGTCGAACTGCTGAAGTTCCTCATGCAACCCGAGATGCAACTACGGACGGCGAAAGAACTCAACACGATGCCGACCCGAAAAGAAGTCGTAAACTCTGATTTTGTGCAGACGAACGACATCCTGAGAAACTCTGCCATTCAAATTGAACACGGCAGACCGATGCCCGTGGTTCCGGAACTTCGAGCGATCTGGGATGCGATGCGACCGAGTTACCAGGCCGTGCTGGGCGGTGCAAAGACCCCTGAGCAGGCCGCAAAGGATATGCAGGATCTTGCCCTCAGGAAAATCAAAGAGATGAATGAATGAAATTTGCATCATCAGCACTTTTGGTGGGATTGGTTCTTTCCTTTGGATGTTCAAAGGACGAATTGGTTTCTGAGCAACCTTTGGTGAGTGTGGATAACACGATTGAAGGTGATGTTGTGGTCGGGAACGAAAGCAAATTGCTGGTGAGAAACGCAATCGGACCTGTCATTGTAAGCTCCAGCGGAGATTCAAACAGGGTGCATTGGTTTATGAACAGGGTGGTGACTGGGCGCAGCAACGATGTGACTGAGGCGAGAGCGCAGTTGGGGTTGATTGAATTGATGAGTAACTCGAATGGAGACACTCTGACATTTGCCAGTCATTACCCTCTTGACATGAGCAGGTTTCGATATACAACCCTTGTCTCGCTCTCAATCCCTTACAGGATGAGATGCATTGTTGACGGCGTGCAGGGCACAACATACATTTCACATCTTGGAGCAGATCTTGTTGTGCGTAATGCTCACTCGGTTATCGTCATCGGACAAAATGCCTCGTGCGATATCGCTTCAATGGACGGCGGCGATACAGTCGAAGTTGCCATCCCTGACAGCGGGTTCTGTACTGTTCAGGCGACAACGGGGGATATCATTCTGAACATTCCCGCATTGACTTCAGCCAACGTAACTGCACGGGCAATCAACGGCTCGGTGTCGTATTCGAATCTCACGTTCAGCGGACTCTCACAATTATCCGACTCACTCTCAGGAGTGCTCGGTGGTGGAAGTGGCCGGATCTTGCTCCGAACAGGCGGGGGAAATATCATAATTCGAGGACTCTGAAAACGATCCCATGAACACGAACAGATTACCACACAAACTCTTCATCGCCTTGCTGGTCGTTCCCGCGTTCCTCATCCTTTTTGCGGTCGTGTTCTATCCGTTTGTGTACAATGTCGTGATCTCGTTTTCCAACATGAACCTCCGCCATATCAAGGATTGGTCGTTCGTGGGGTTGACGCAGTATATCAAAGTGTTTACCGAGCCAACGCAGCCCGACTTCTATGGTGTGTTTCTCAAAACCATTATCTGGACTGTCGTGAACCTGACATTCCACGTGGTGGTCGGAGTGTTTCTGGCGCTGTTGCTGAACCAGAAGGACGTCAAAGGCAAGCCGTTGTTTAGGACATTATTAATTCTTCCGTGGGCAATCCCGCAATACATCGTCGCCCTTACCTGGCGCGGTATGTTCAACTCCGAGTACGGTTCAATCAATCTCATCATCACAAAATACCTCAGCTTGCCCGCAGTGGATTGGCTGAAGAGCCCCACGGAGGCATTCATCGCGTGCATTCTCACCAATGTCTGGCTCGGCTTCCCGTTTATGATGGTGATTGCGCTCGGTGCATTGCAGAGCATTCCACACGAGCTGTACGAAGCCGCCGACATCGACGGCGCATCATGGTACCACAAGCTCACGAAGATCACTCTCCCGTTGATTCGTCCTGTCATGATTCCCGCGATCACGCTCGGCACCGTGTGGACGTTCAACAACCTGAACATCGTCTGGCTTGTGAGCAACGCCGGTGAACCATCAGATCAGACTCATATCCTTGTCTCGTTTGTGTACAAGGCTGCGTTCAACCTGTACCGTTACGGGTATGCTGCGGCGCTGTCGATGGTTATTTTTGTGATTCTCTTGATGTTCAGCCTGTTCTTCATGAAGAAAACCAAGGCTACCGAAGCTGCATACTAAAGCGAATAGACTTTTGACTCCAAAGACTCTACAAACTCCATAGACTGTTTTTATGATCTCAAAACGTTTTCTCCGATTGTTTGTTACATACCTCATCTTGCTGATCTTTGTTGGGATCTGCTTGTATCCGATTCTCCAGGTGGTGACAGTGTCACTGCGTCCCGCGGATAGACTTCTCTCCACATCGCTGGAGATTATTCCGGATAATGCGACGCTCCGGAACTACGTTGAGTTATTCCGTGACCGTCCGTTTCTGACATGGTTGGCGAACAGTGCATTCGTTTCGCTCGTGGTAACGTTTACGGGAGTTGTTCTGGCATCGATGACGGGTTATGCGTTTTCGAGGTTTCAATTCATCGGGAAGAAGGTGGGACTCTTGAGTCTGTTGACGACACAGATGTTCCCGGCGACGATGCTGTTGCTTCCGCTCTACATCATGCTCATCAAGCTGGGGCTTATCAACACCTATTTCGGCGTCATCATCATTTATGCTGCCACCGCATTGCCGTTCACGATCTGGACGATGAAAGGATACTACGATACGATTCCGTACAGTCTGGAAGAGGCGGCGCGGATTGACGGGTGTAATCAATTCCAGGCCTTCTACAAAGTTATCCTGCCGCTCGCCGCACCGGCGCTTGTCATTACCGCTCTGTTCTCGTTCATGACGGCGTGGTCCGAGTATCTCGTGGCCGCGCAGATTCTGCAAGACTCCTCGTTGTGGACGCTTCCCCTCGGGCTCAAGTCATTCGAATCCAACATGTCGACAGAGTGGGGACTGTACGGCGCATCCTCAATCATCGTGACGATACCGGTGGTGATTCTCTTCCTTGCGTTGAGCAAGTACCTGGTTTCAGGATTGACGCTGGGGAGTGTGAAGGGGTAGGGTACAGTAAAGAGCAGTAGCTTCGATTATTTTCCTTCCTCCGGCGGCCGTACACTTCGAAAGCTCCGGTAAAGCAGGACATCATAGACGATCTTCAATCCACCAGCAATAAAAAACGGGATACTCAAAAGGCCCGGTGAAGCAAACAAACGTCCGCATATTGCCGGCGCAAGAGATGCACCAACAGAGCGCACGACATTGGTTATGCCTGAAGCGGCCGAACGTTCCTCGGGTCTGACCATTGCCATGGTATATGACTGTCGTGTGGGAACGTCCATTTGTGAGATGGAGAATCGGAGCAAGAGCACAATGATGGCAAGTGTCAGATTCGGCATGAGCGGGACGAGAATCAGCAGGAAGCTGGATGGGATATGCGTGTACACCATCGTGTTGATGAGACCGAACCGTTTGGCAAGTCGCGTGGCAGAGAGTGCAGATAATCCTGCAAGGATATTTGCACCGAAGAATATCCCGCCCAATGTCGCCGGCTCAACGCCGTACTTCAAGTGGAACCAGTATGCCATCATACTCTGCACAATGAAGCCTCCAGCAAAGGCATCAAGCGCAAACAGACTGCTCAACTTGAACACCACACCTCTTGATTGGTGAAGCGAGAAGGCTCCACCCTTGCTTCTCATTGACAATTGAGCAACCTCTACCGAGGGAGAAAGAAATGCAAACTGCAGAGCCAGCAGTACTCCACTCAGGGCATACACGATAATGACTGTCCGATAGGGATCCAACGGCAGGGTATCTTGTAACTGCATGAATCCTACCATCCCGCCGCAGAGTAATGAGCCGCCTGCCGAGGCAAACGATCCTGCCAGGTTGTACAACGCAAATGCTTTCGTTCGCTTTGCGTCTGGCACAAGCTGTGAGAGCGATGCCTGCTCGATGGAGAGGAACGGACCAATATCCTTGTCACTTGGCGCAATCACGCCGATTGTTCCGGCGATGATCAACAGAGCGTAGTTGCTCGTCAGTGCAAAGACGAGACCGGCTGCCGCGATAAGTACCGCGCCGAGGATGAGCATCCGTTTCCTGCCGATGCGGTCAGCGATGAGTGTGATGATGAGAGAGACGACGACATCTCCGAGCAATGTAAACGTGAAGAGCAGGCCTATTTGAGTTTCACTCAAACCGAGATTGGCAAGATGGAGTGCGAGAACAACGGAGAGGAACCCGTACGCAAACAACCGGGTTATGCGGGTAGTAAACAGTAGTCGCGTATCGTGGGTGTGCAGGGTGGAGGTATCAGGCATGCTAACCAAAGCGCTCAGCGGCACGAGCGCGGGCTTTGGCAGCTTCCACGTCGCGGTTGCGTGGCGGAGCTTGCGTCTCAAGCGAGTCAATCAGCGTTCGGGCGATCTTTGATGTGCCCCGCACGGCCCTTTCGAACGAGGCTTCATTTGCTTGCGATGGCTGGTTGAACCCGCTTAGTTTGCGGACGAACTGCACGCACGCAGCGTGAATCTCCTCGTCAGTAGCAGGGGGATCGAAGTTGAAGAGTGTTTTGATGTTTCGGCACATGGGTTTGTTTTTTCCTTGTTCTGTATCCCGTAGTTGGTTTCCCAAAGTTACTCTGTTCGTCGAAGCCTGACGACCCGCACGCCGACGTTACTGCACTTGGACGGAATCCACCAGCATAGACCCGTCAGGTTGATGCACATTGATGAAAAGCGTTCCACTCTGTGAAGCCAGCATCTTGTATTCCGCCCCGTCCAGATACACCATCACTGCCAGACAAACATCCGCCGGAGTCCGCTTTCCCAAAATAGTCAAATCCAGTTGAAGAGATTGCTTGTTGTATTCGAAGTGTGAGAATGAATGGCAACCATCCCCACCTATGACCCCAAACAAGCGGATTGTTATTGTGTCATTGACTGCTACCGAAGAGGGGAGTTGCATGCTGTCAACGTTCACTGTGAACAATTGCGGCGTTGTGTTTGGTTCTGTTGAACAGCCGGCAATCACGACAATCAACACCATGATGAATCGACAGGTGAACATGGTTTTCATTGTGACCCTCTACAGTGTTAATCCTACACCAAACACCGACTCCGAACCGCTCCTTTGTTTTCGATTCCGAACTTTATTAATCACGCCAATTGGATAGTGCAATATGTTGTTTGCAGCGTCGCGCTTTTAGTCCATCAGTTCGATTGAATCGTTTTCCGTCAATATTCCTTCGACCAAAACGGCGCAATACACACCGGCAAAAGCAGCGTGTGCCTGGGCAACCTTGCGTAAAACCTCAGGGTTGTGCTCGCCAGTGTCAGGGTCGAGCGAAATCATTTTACAACGCGGGTCGCGTTCCAGAACCATAATCACAGCGCTCGTACCGATACGCAGTTTGCGACCGACAAACTCATCTTCGGCAAAGCCGTGACCCGATGCGAGATTAAAATAGACGTTTGCCCGAAAGCGTCGTTTATCAATCGGGATATCCAACTCAGCTTCGACCTGTCGGATGGTTTGCAGGCTAATCAATGAAACCGGGCGACAGTCGGTTAACGCGCGGTCTGAACGCACGAGCGTGAGATGATGTTCTCCGCGCAATCCTTCAACGAGCATTTCTGTCAACTCCGGGTCGTCAACAGCGACGACCGCACCTGACGGCGTAACGACATCCAACATGAGGTCGTTTGGTTCGGCGTTTGCCGGAGTGACACCAGGCGCGATGCTCATCGCCTCGATCAAATTCGGCGGCTTCGCCGCTCTTTCGGCGTAACGAAACTGTGGACGATAGCGCAACATTTGCTGCTGCACCGTCGCGCTCAGATAGGGAAATCCCTTGCCTGCGGATGAATTCTTGAAGGCGAAGCATCGGTCGCCGTAAAAACCGGAAAATCCCATAAACGCTTCGGTCATCGTCTCGCCGCTCATACTCTTAACCGGGTAACGCCATAGACTTTCTACAGTTCCAATAGTTGTCACACCAACGTCTCCTGTTATTCTTTCGTTGAGCGCCCCGCCGTCCTGTTGAAGATTCGTTTACAATGCGGCAGCCAAAGGTAACGCCACGTTGATTACTATGTATCCCGTAAAGATAATAACGAACGAGACCTTGTCAAATACACGCGAGAGTGCCTCGTTCTCCTGTATGTCATAAATGTAGAGAGAGATCGTTGATTGCACCAGGGTCAGGAATACAGTAAGGATACCAATACCGTTGACGACATCCGTCAGTGCCATTGTCCCCGTTTCGGGCAGCAATGTGGAAGTGATGTACGTATTGGCGACTGCCGCGAACAAAGCCCCTACTCCCAGGCCAAAACGCGGATCGACATCCGTTGGCTTGATGAAGAACGCCAGCATGGCAATCGCCACCGCTACGAACAACCCAAGAAACATCTTGAAGAAGAATCCCCACCCATCCCTGCTGATCCAGATGCCCATTCGCAATTGAGAATAGATCGCTTTCGAATCTGCGGCCAAGCGCGGATCGCCCCGGGTGGTTTTGTAAGCGTGTGGTTTTTCCACCACCGCCATTTCGTATATCCGATATCCCTGAACCTTAACGCGGGAACTGATGCTCGAAGCCTTCGCGTCGGCGACAAAGAGCATGCTGTCCCGCTGATAGGTCGGGTTCTCAAAATCGATCGTCATCAGATGGTCGTCGCACGGAAAGCGTGATACATCAAAGAACTTGGTGATGTGGGCGACTACCCGATACAGGGCGTAGTGTTCGTCCCCGTTGGTGTATTCATTTGCTTTTTCCTTCGATTCAATTGTTCCATCAACGATTTGGAAATTCTCCCCGGGATTGACGGCGTTGCCTTTCCAGCTGAACCAAACATAAAAGTCAGCCCTCCAGCCGACGTCTTTGATGGAGAGTTCCACAATGCGATCCAGATAAACTCCTGCGAACACCTTAACAGGCTGCACGTGTTCGGGCATTGAGACATCGGCTCCGACACGCGGCTCGGCCAGGTCGGGATCAATCCGTTCACGATGACGTGCCACGGACGCCGCCTTGTTCTCATACTCCAGCGAGACAGTGAAAATTCCCACGGAGACCAGCAGAACCAACAAACCGATTGACCATATAACCACGAAGCGCCGCCCACCGGGACTAATGCCTTTTCCGTCGTCGGTTGAAGTATGAGTTGTGTTGTTCATGTAGCTGACCTCCCGTGGTTTAATGATGGATGTGGATGCAACTTTCTTTTCGTGTATCGACTCGCTACTCAATCAAACAAACAAAAGCGAAGGCGACTGTCGGGCGCCCGTCGCGCCATTGATGTAGATTTCTGGGTTGCCCGGCTAACGGCCAAGCTCACCCGCTTTGCGGAAGCGCAGCGGAGAAAGTCGGGTGCAGCGCGTGTTAGCTTTTGTTATGACTTCTCAAAGTTATTACTACTTTGCCTTTCACGTGTCCTTCTCCAAGATATCGAAGCGCTTCAGGAACCTCACGTAACGAATATTGTCTGTCAATATGCGGGATGATTTTGCCAGACTCGCACAGCTCCGCTATGGCGAGCAAGTCTTTTCGATTTCGTTGAACCACCAGAATGCGTATGCTCTTGCCCGTGGTTTTTCTGATCAATGGGCCCATGAGCAAAATCTGGAAAAGCGTCGCTGCCGATCCTCCGACAGCGAAATAGCTTCCCTTGGGCTTAAGCGCACGCTGGTAAGCAAACGCGGAACGATATGCGACGAGATCAAGTATCAGATCATACTGTTTCCCGTTTCGAGTAAAGTCTTCACGGGTGTAATCAATGACGTGGTCTGCGCCAAGCGAGCGCATGAAGTCCAGTTTTTCGGTGTTATCCACTCCGGTCACTTCAGCCCCGTACATTTTGGCCAGTTGCACGGCAAACATACCAGCACCGGCCCCGGCGCCATTGATTAAAACTTTTTGTCCCGGCTGAACCTTTCCTTTATCCCGTATTCCTTGCAGGGCGATCACTCCCGCTTGGGGAATGGCCGATGCTGTCTCGAATGGCATGTTGGCTGGTTTCAGCGCCATGATTTCTCCGGTAGCACACGCATACTCGGCGAAGCCACCCTGATACCCTAACATCTCTCCGAAGACTTCATCGCCTGGTTGAAATTGCCGGTTGTAGCTGCCCGCCATTTCAACTCGTCCGGCAATATCCGATCCCAGTGTTGGGTAACTTGGTTTTAGAATCCCTCCCATGCGGGCGTACAACGGCGTACCTGTCAGTCCCTCCCAATCGGATCGATTTACGGATACCGCATGAATTTTGATCAGTACTTCATCGGCCTTCGGGGTTGGCGTGTTGACTTCTTCGAGTGTAAGAACATCGGGTGAGCCATAGCTATGATAGACAATAGCTTTCACAGGTTTCCTTCAGGAGTCATTCTATCGGATCGTTTTCAATTTTGTTCGCGGCAATCCATTCTATGAGTTTGCAAAACATAACAGACTGCGGCTCAGCCTTCAGTATGGAATCGCCTCGGGAGGAATCTGCCCTGTTGTTGAGCGCTTTGTGCGAAACCCGCCATCGTTGTGGCGGGATTTTTTCCTTTTTAAAGAGGTTAGGCGGGCGACAGTTGGCTGCCCTCTCTTTTACAATGTAGAGTCCGCGTACGAATAGGAAATCAACTCCCATGTCGCAACCTCTAGGATAGAAAATGCTTCGCTTCCAATTCACACGGATAACCCCGATATGCCGGTCAATCCACACGGTTGTTTGATCAGAGTCTTTGAAATCGAGCCCTACGGATATCCTTGTGCAAGCGTTGAATGAGCCGGCTGGCGTCAGCACCGAAACGTCCTCTTCGACATGCTTGTTCGTCCGCTTTTCCAAAGGAAAATGCAATTTGAGCAGGGGCCTGGCGACCTGTTTGTCGTAGAGAGTCATTTCATTCCCTACGGTGATGAGGACAAGCTCAGTATTCCATTTATGGGACTGACAACGATAGATTCTCTCATTGAGGTTTGGCTCGTCATCGCTTTCAGGTACTTTCGAGATTGTGACCGTGTCAAGCTCACCACGGTTTTCTCCTTTGTGAACATACACCCATGTGTTGGGAAGAACGGTAAGAAAACTTCTTGCTTCAGATGAAACCCTGATGGGCTGACAGCTGGATATCACAACTGCCAAGCATCCGCCGAACGCCACAAGATGGATGGGTCGCAAGATATGCCTCGCTATTGTCGTCCGCCTAACGGACCGCGGCTAAGCTGTCTACGACTCTATCGAGTCGAAGACTCGTAGAGCGGAGTAGACTGATTTTGTTTGCACTGCCCGCACCTGCGCCGCTGAGCCTATGCTTGTTTTCTTTCACGATCTACTGCACCCGAGCTAATTCAATTCGCCGACAGCTTGCCCCGACTTGTCCCGAGTTTTTTCGGGACTCTTTTGTCGGGGCTCAAGGAGTTTACCCCGACGCTTTTGGCGGGGTCAGCTTGTTCCAGATTCGACAGACTTATCGTTTCTTTGATAAGTCGTGGTCGAATCCAAATCCCGCCGCTCTATGGCGGGGAGCCGCTTGTTAGGCAGCAACACGCTCTTTATCCCATTGATGAGTACCTTACGGTACGAGTGAGTCGCGTTGCTTCTGAGTCGACTCCAGGTATGTTGACCTTCATCAGTGGCTCAATGATATCGTGAAATTCGTCGCAGCATGCACCAAACCCATATCCACTAAAGAGACCGTTCTTGCTGACGAGAGTTACGGTTGGCTCGGAATGATGGATGCGGCATTGTTGAGAGTGAAGGTTAGAGTCGATGGCGTCTCTCACGTTGGCAAATAGGCTCTTGATCTCACCATTCGGGATATCGTGGAAGTCGACTTCTTTCCCATCAACATGATAAACGAATCTGGCCATATGACCTCCGTCTTTGAACCTTTTCATTCTGTTGCGGCCTAACGGACCGCGGCTAAGCCCCGATTCGACAGACATAGCGATCTTCAGCTATGTCGTGGTCGAATCAAGATCCCGCTACAGCGGGGCTGCGGAGTAGACTGTTTTGGTTTGTACTACCCCAACCTGCGCCGCTTAGCTATGCTTGTTTCTTTTACGATCTACTGCACCTGAGCTAGTTCAATTCGCCGCCGCTCAAGGAGTTTACCCCGATGCTTTCGCCGTGGTCAGCTTGTTCAAGATTCGACAGACTTATCGTCTCTCAGGTAAGTCGTGGTCGAATCCAAATCCCGCCGCTCTATGGCGGGGAGCCGCTGGGGAGCCGCTTGTTAGGCAGCATCTCATTCCGTCTTCGGTTTGTTCCGCAGGGTAATTGCTTCTTGGACTCTTGCTTTGCGAACAAAGAGTTGATAGAGAACGTCCTTCATCATTTCAAGTAGGACACCTGCACGCTCAACAGATAGTGGTGGCAAATGTGGATGTGCTCCGTCGTGCCCACCCACTACAATCTGTTTAAGGACCTCAAATGTCTCGTCATCTATCTGAGCCATTTCTTTGAGATCCTTAAGTTGTCCGAGAACTTTGTCGCTACCCTTGGCGCCAAGATCAGCAGAAATTGATTGCACAGTTCGTCGTGCCATTGCAGCAAAAGCGTTATAGCAGCCTTCGGAATAGCACGAGAGTGCCTCCTTGAAATCTTCCGCGACAGTTTGAGGAAGATATTGAAAATCAAATGTTTCTTTCGTGCCGGATGGATACATGCTAAAAATGACGCCACCGACGTGAGGCGCAGAAGCAAGTACTGCGCCACCACAGCTCCTGCAGTAATAGGTCCTCCAGGCTCTCTTGTTGCCTCCGTAATGTCTGTCAGACTCGAACTGGGCACTGTAGATCATTGATGGTTTGTCGATCCCGCAATGGGGGCAACGACTTATTTCGAGTTCATCCCTGAGATTTGGCATCGTGTAGTTCCCTCATTGATGCTGCCTAACGGACTGCGGCTAACCCGCCGCTACGAACATTCTCCGCCACGTATACAACGCGGGGAGGTATGATTGATATTTCAAAGTGTGTGAGTATTAAATTCGCGCCCCGTCCTTACGGTCGGGTTGAGCCGCTTGTTAGCTGGCGCGAGATAGCCTGCTCAATTTGTCGGTGGAATCTTCACCTTGATTTTGTTGACTTCCTTCACGAGTCGATGCCCAGTATCGCCATCGGATTGAATAAACTGAACACGAAGCGAGAACCATCCAGAAAACCCTTCTGGCATGAACCACTTTGTTCCGGCAAGAGCCTTTAGGACAGGTTGAGAAAACATGCGCTCGGCAGTGCCTAACTGCTCAGAAGGTGTAACATGTGCTGTTGCCTCATATTCAAACATACAACGAATTATTACCGAGTCGATAACACCTGTTGAGTCAAATGTAAGAAATGCCCAAACTGTCGCTTCCAAACCAGCACGATGGGCAAGATTAGGAAAGACAATTTTATTCTGAAGCGAATCCCAACCGATTTCCGGCATGGGCTTTCTAGCTTCAGCCGAAATGGTCTGTGGATGACTTGGCTGATTGAAAACCAGCAAAGCGAATAGGACAAACGTACCAGTCATGTCGAATAGTTCCTTGCGCCAGCTAACTATGATTAAACTGCGTCCCCCTTCTAAACGCGCAGCCTAACACGCCGACTGTGTGTGTCAAAGGCTGCGTATGCGCAGTCTAGCACGCCTACAGGTGCGACGAATGCTGCGCGCGCGGCTGCAAAATTCAACAAACAACTACGAGAAATGTAGAAAACGATTTAACGAAAAACAAGGTGGGAGAGGGGGAGTCGGGGCGATAAATCCTTCTTATCGGACTATAATGTCCCTTTTGCAGTGCAACGTACCATCGCCATCCCTCTCAATCTTCATGATGTGGCAGAAGGCGTCTTCTTCATTGGGACGAGCGTTCTGCTGCTCGGAAAGGAACGGGTCGCCTGCGAAGAGGAAGTCATCGATCCATGTTGGTTCGCCGTCGGGTGGTTTGACGATGACGTGAATGTGTGCCGGGTTGCGGCTGCCGGGATAAGAGCCGGGCTTGATTGTGCGGAGTTCGTACCTGCCGTTCTTGTCCGTCTTCACCCATCCGCGAATGCGTGGACGCTGCCAGTTGCCGTCGGCTTTGTTGTACACGCCGGTTGCATCGGTCTGATACACGTAGAGAATAAAATCCGGGAGCGGCGTCTTACGATCGGAGTTGTACACGGTTCCGGTTACCACGAGTTTCTCGCCGGGTTCATTCTCGGAAACGAGCTTGGCCACAGAAGAAACATCCTTGGGAGGAGGGGGGAATGGCGCATCTTCTTTTGCGAGAGTTGAACCGGCAAATGGCAGAGTGAAAAGACAAAGAGCAAGAAGCAATCGTTGTGGAGACATAAGCCTTTCCTTTCGAGTGATGTCAAGAATCGTCGCGCAATAAGATGCCGGTTGGGAGGAGAGGGTTTAACAGGTTGTTGAAAAACCGAACGTCACCGTCATTGCGAGCGAAGCGAAGCAATCTGAATCTTCGAATCCGTGTAGATAGAAAGGAGAGATTGCTCCGCTTCCCAGAGTCCCGCATTTCAGCGGAGTCCTTGGGAGCGGGACTTCGGCAAAAATCGCCTCGCAATGACCTGTGAAAGAGTTTTTCATCGCCCTGTTAGATCTCATTCTATCCCGCGCTGTCGTAGGCTTGCTTGATCCACGCAATGAGTTCCTTGTCGGCTTCCTTCACGTCCGTGAGTTTCACTTTGTACTGACACATACCACCGGGAGACAGTTCAATCAGTCGAGCCGTGGCTTTGACGCCTTTCATGTTCAATCCAACTTCAACACGAGTGTTGGTTGCCGAACCGATCATGGCGAACTGCTTCTTGCGCCGGAGACTGACGTACGCTTTCTTCGGCGCAATCTCAAATGGACCGAAGTTGTTGATGGCTACCATCAGCTTGTCATGGATTGCCCGAAGCTCAGCCTTCGGGCCTGAATAGATTTCGTTGAGAACGTCATTTGTCGTCGCGCCGCTTGCTTTGGCAGCGCTCTCGCCATCGGACTTGAGCACCATGTGAACCAGCGTGTTGGCATCTCCGTACCCGAGGCCGAAGTCCTGCTTGAGCATGTCTCGGATTTCGCCGTGTTTGGTTAGCCCGCTCTTTCGAACAATGGATTCGAACTCTTTGACCGTCTTGCCCGTTTTGGCCTGAATGTTCTTGATCTGGGTCTGAAGAGCCTTTGCATTGTCACTCACGGTGTGTTCCTTTCAATGGATGTGTGTTGGAATGGAATTTCCTCTATTCTTCCATTACACGTCGTGGGAATTTCCTTTAACGCATCAGGCCGTTCGTCCTTCAATCGCCAATTCTCCGGCAGAGGCTGACTTCTCGTGCAGCTGCCCGGCTTCACGTTCTACATCCGATACAGCCTTTTTTGTGAAGCGGGCAAGCATTGTGTAGACAACAGGAACAAGGATAAGAGTCAGGAACGTGGAGAAGAAAACCCCTCCCACGACAGCAAGTCCCAGCGGACGCCGCGACTCGGAGCCTGCGCCCAGACCAATGGCAATCGGCAGTACACCGAATATCGTGGAGAAGGAAGTCATGAGGATTGGCCGGAGACGGATCGTTGCCGCTTCAATCACGGCGTCAACCACGGACTTGCCGCGCTCCTGCAACTGGTTCGAAAACTCTACAATCAGAATGGCGTTCTTCGTGACAAGACCGATGAGCATGATCAACCCGATCTGGGAGTAGATGTTCAACGTCTGTCCAAAAATGAACAGCGTCAGCAATGCACCGAATACTGCAAGAGGCACCGAGAGCAGGATGGTAAGAGGATGCACAAAGCTCTCAAACTGCGCTGCAAGCACGAGATAGATGAACGTGATCGCGAGAAGGAACATGAAGTAGAGGCTGGAGCTTGAAGACTTGTACTCCAGCGATTGTCCGGCGTACTCCCGCTTCATTCCACCGGGAAGTTTCTCGGCGGAGATTCTATCGAGATCATCTAACGCTTGTCCAAGACTGACGCCGGGAACAAGGTTTGCTGTGATCTTTGCGGCACGAACTCTGTTGTAATGGTTCAATTCTTTTGGCGC
>JANNSJ010000054.1:0-55820 GCA_031402435.1 Bacteroidota bacterium
GAAGAATCACTTCCTGGCAGTGTCTTCGGACATCGATGAGGATATCATTACGACGCCGCGTAATGCGGTACTCGGACTGAAGGGCGTCGAGTATGAGATGGAGAAGCGCTACGATAAACTCGCCGCTGCAGGAGTCCGCAACATCGTAGACTACAATGAGCGGTTCAAGGCCGGTCGGCTGAAGAACACCGAGACCATCGCACATTCAAAGATGCCTTACCTGATTGTCGTGATTGATGAACTCGCCGATCTCATGATCACCGCCGCCCGCGAAGTGGAGGAGCCGATTGCGCGCCTTGCACAGCTTGCACGTGCAGTGGGAATTCATCTTATCGTTGCGACACAGCGACCGTCTGTCGATGTCATTACGGGCGTCATCAAGGCGAACTTCCCTGCCCGCATAGCGTACCAGGTTGCCTCGAAGACCGATTCGCGAACCATTCTTGATATGAATGGTGCGGAACAATTGCTCGGCAACGGAGACATGCTGTACCTGCCGAGTGGCAGCCCGAAGCCTGTCCGTCTCCAGAATGGTTTTATCTCGACGGACGAGGTCGATGCGTTGATGGAACACATCGGCAAACAGAAGGGCTACTCGAAACCTTTCACACTTCCCTCCATTGTTGAGAAAAAGAAAAATGCCGATGCGATGAGCGGCGGAGATCGCGATGAATTGTTTGACGAGGCTGCAAGGCTGATTGTGCGGCATCAGCAGGGGTCTGTTTCTCTGCTCCAACGGCGCCTCAAGGTCGGGTACTCACGTGCTGCCCGTCTTGTGGACGAACTGGAAGCGGCCGGCATTGTCGGTCCGTTTGATGGAAGCAAAGCGCGCGAAGTATTGGTGGAAAGGGAAGAAGATCTCAGTGCAATACTCAATGGATAATGCAAGGAGGACGATGAAGAGGGGTCTGTATTCGATCGGTGTCGTGTTGGTGATCTTGTGTTGTTCCATGGGTGCAGCAGAAGAGACGTCGCAAGACGTACTGGAAAGGGTGAGGAAGAAGTACGATTCGATTACTGACGCGCAACTGAAGTTTTCTCAGAAGACACGCTTTGAAATGACGAAAGTTGAGCAGAGTGTTACAGGAACTCTCCTTCTCAAGAAAGCCAACAAGTATCGCGTCGAGACAGACGATCAAACGATTGTCACGAATGGCGAAACGGTCTGGTCACATTCTTCCGCCAACAAACAGGTATTGATCGATCATTTTAAGATGAATGAGAATATCATCAGTCCTGAAAAGATCCTCACTGGTGCTCCATCGGATTTCACTTCAACCATGATCGGCAAGGACAAAATCGGCAAGACCGACGTTGTGGTGCTCAAGCTGGTTCCGAACAGCGAGCAATCGATGGTCAAGACGATGAAGCTCTGGGTGGACAACTCCACGTGGCTTATCAAGAAGGCGGAGATTGTTGACGTGAATGGCAAGCAAACGGAATATCTCGTGACCGATGTGAAGATCAACACCGGCTTGCAGGACTCGCGCTTCACCTATCAAGTTCCTGAAGGGGCTGAAGTCGTTGACCTGCGATGACAGCCATTGTATGAAATGTTACCGACTGTTACAGTCGTTCCCGCCATCTCGATGACGCTCCGGGTCAAGCCGCTTCTGAAGTACGTTGCCAGTGTACTGCTGACCGTGGGATTCCTGTATGTTGCATTCCGCGACACGGATTTCGGGAAACTGTATGTTGCCATTCTTGGAGCGAACTATTGGTGGATGCTCGGCATGTTCGTCTGTCAGTTGGTAAGTCACGCGTTTCGTGCGTTGCGATGGAGGTACTTGCTTGATCCCATCAGACCGAATATCCCGTTCAGAAATCTCTTCTCCGGTGTGATGATCGGTTACTTTGTCAACAACCTGCTTCCACGGGCCGGTGAATTGGTTCGGCCATACACAATCGGAAAACTTGAGTCGATTCCGAAGAGTGCAGCACTTGGCACGATTGTCGTCGAGCGGATCATGGACACGGCGTCGTTCCTCGTTCTTGTCATGCTCATTCCTCTCGTGTATGATGGGCCGTTGATGCAGACATTTCCGTGGCTGCAACAGGCTGGCATTATTATTTCGCTTGTGACATTCAGCTTCCTCCTTGTGGCTATTGTCTTGATGATCCGGAGAGATTGGACGAATGCTATTCTCAGGAAGGCCACCAGGTTTTTCTCGCCGGCGTTGGCAACAAAGGTGGACACCATTGCTCACTCTTTTCTTGATGGCTTTCTCTTCGTCAAACGGCCCGGGAGTTTTTTCGTCATACTTCTTCTGAGCGTTCTTGTATGGTTCCTGTACATCGTGATGACCTATCTGGCATTCTTCTCATTCGGCCTTGAGAGCCAGCTTGGATTTGGTGCCGCAATCGTTGTCCTGGCAATTTCCAGCATTGGTGTTGCGATTCCCACGCCGGGGGCCACAGGAGGGTATCATTGGTTCGCAGCACAGACATTGACCAGGCTCTTTCATGTTTCGAACGAAGTGGCGTTGAGCTACGCAACAGTAACGCATGCGGTTGGCTTTATCGGGATCACCGTCTTTGGACTGTACTTCTTTCTCCGTGACAACATCAATATCAAAGATGCAATGGACAAGCCAGTGGGGCAGACAGGATGAAAAAACTCATCGTGTTGTTCGGTGCATTGATGATGAATGTGAACGCCCTTGCGAGTTGGACTCCGGTTGTACCACAGCCGGTTTCCACGGATTCCCAGTTGTCGTCACGCATTGCACTTTCCGGTGGTATGGGTGTGGAGTACTTGAGTGCCCCGAACGTTGTGGATTTTGTCAACGCGTCAATAGGTGCGTACACAAGACAAAGAGTCCCCGAGTTCAAGTCTGCCGTGCAGTTTTTCGGAGCCCTCTCGTATCCACTCTCAAGTGGCTGGGTGCTGAAGGTTGAATACGTCTATCTCCTGGGTTCGTACAATCCTGATATCCCAAGTGTCCCGTCGGAATTCGCGCTGACCGTGAACATGCCGTCGGTCATCCTGCAGTATGTTCTGTGGGATGAGGGGCTGTATAATATCAAGGCGGGCGTTGGACTTGGTTATCATTTTGCCTCACTCACGACCAAGTATCTCACCGTTGATGATCAACTCAGCGGAAGTGGCATTGGCACAGTGATGGAATTGGAGGCGAATACGGCATTCGGCGAACATCTCTTTGCGTATCTTGGTGCTGATCTCCGGTGGGAGTTGATAGGCACAATGGAAGGCTTACAGAACTCACAGCCGGCCACTCTGTCACGTCCGAACATGCAAGCGTTTGGCATTGGTGCAAGACTTGGTTTCTCTTACTACTTCTAAATATCAACATCATAAGGAGATACACACATGATCAATACTGCTGTTCGTTCAACCTGTACGGCTGTGATGGTAGTTGCTCTCGCCCTATCGTCTGTCATAGCACAACCAAAGACCAAAAAGGCTGAGGAAAAAACAAAAAAAGGAGAGGAAAAGAATTCCAAAATGGAGAACTTCAAAGAGATAGGTGTAATTGAAACTTCAATGGGTACGATCGAGGTGGAGTTCTATCGGAGCGATGCCCCGAAGACCGTGGATAATTTTGTAAAGCTTGCCGAGAAGAAGTATTTTGACGGTGTAATCTTTCATCGCGTGTCGAAAGGCTTTGTGATCCAGGGTGGCGATCCAACCGGTACTGGTTCCGGAGGAAAGAGTATCTATGGGAAGGAATTTGAAGATGAGCTGAACCCGGGCGCCTCATCCTTGAAAGAGGGATACAAAAAGGGAGTCCTGGCAATGGCAAACCGCGGGCCTAACACGAACACAAGTCAGTTCTTCATCATGCTCAAGGATATCCCGACCATGCCGAAGAACTATACCATCTTTGGCAAAGTGATCAAGGGACTGGAAATTGTTGATGCAATTGGTGGTGTTGACATTACTCCACAAATGGGACCGAGTGATGGTAAACCAAAGGTGGATGTGGTGATGAAGAAGGTCACGATCAGGAAAGAGCCGGTCTCCATCCTTGAAGATAAGAAGTAACATTGTTATATGTCCAAGGGCGATCTGACATTTGAAGATCTTCGATCAGCGCTGGCGCAAAAGCAAATTGCGCCTGTGTATCTCTTTCATGGTGAGGAGGACTTCCTCGTCGATGAGGCCACTGATCGTATCATTGATTCGGTGTTGAATCCGGACCAGCGAGGTTTCAATCTTGACGTCATCTATGGTGGCGACTCTGATGCGAGGGACATCGTTTCCCATGCTTCTTCTTTTCCCATGATGGCTGAGCGCCGGGTGGTTGTGGTGCGGGAATTGGACAAACTGAGTAACAAGGAGCTTCTTGTATCCTATATAGAACAGCCGCTGTCTTCTACATGCCTGGTGTTGCATTGCATCAAACCCGATTTCCGGAAGAAGCCCTACGTTACAGCGAAACGAACAGCAACAGTCATCAAGTTTGATCCGCTTCGCGAATATCAGGTTGGTGCGTGGATTGGCAAGCGCATCAAGCAACAAGGTTGGGAAATTGACGCCGAGGCGGCGAGGATTCTTGCCGCGTATGTGGGCACATCTCTGCGGGAGATTCAGAATGAACTTGACAAGCTCTACATTTTCATCGGCACCAAGCGGACGATCACCCCTGATGACATCCGCTCGGTTGTCGGAGTGTCGAATGAGTACAATGTCTTTGAACTGCAGAATGTGATTGGAGCAAAGAATCTCGCCCGCTCGACAGAGATCCTGACCCGGATGCTGGACAATGGCGAGTCACCGATACTCATCATTGTTATGCTCACGAGGTACTTCGCAACGATTTGGAAACTCCACGACCTTCGGCGGCGGGGAACATCCAATACAGACCTTGCCGGCGCCATCGGGGTCAATCCATACTTTGTCAAAGACTATGTTGCTGCCTCCGACAATTTCCAGGTACATGAAGTGGAATATGCCTTTGAAGTTCTTGCAACCGCCGATGAGCAACTCAAGTCGTCTTCATTGAACCAAGTGCAGGTTATGCAAAGTATGCTGTTGTACCTGATGAAGCAGAGGGAACTTGCCATGGTGTAGTTCGGATAACTGGTTGCTGGTGCAAACAGGGTGGGTGGGCCATATGGTTGGCTCACCTTTTTTGTTCTCACAGTGATGCAATATGATTCGAGACCTGCGGCTGGAAGCTCGACACGCACCCCTTGGTCTCCTGCCAATGGAACAACGTATGGAACACCGTTTTTCAATCGACTGCGAAAACAACGTGATTTTCAAAATATTACTTGACTTCCTACACCCTAAGAGCTAAATTAAGGCCGTTGAGGAAGGTATTTAAGCTTTTACTTTAAGTAAGGGTATCAGGCTCAGACCTATGGTGGGAAAAGGCCTTCACATACTTCTTCTATCGGGACTTTTTTACAATGTCGTGATTGGATTGTTGCTTTTGGTTGATGTTTCCAATCTGCACGGACAGGAGAAGAAAGAACCACCACGCCGTGAGCTTTCACTGCCGGATGACTCAACTCCACAAAAAGGTGAGGCTCCGCTTTCGAAGGTTGATCCCCAAGAGTTTGCAATCACTGGAAACGAATTGATTGACTTACCGGAAGCTTCCAAAACATCTGTAGAGGATAAGTGGGTGAATCATTTTCCACGAACTTCGTGGGAAGGATACACAGGTATCCGCTGCACGGTAAGTTTCGATACGGGCTTCGCATGATAGCAGAGCATTTATGAGTCAAGAAGAACTTATCAATATGATTTCCGAGCGTGCAGGGATTTCAAAGCAGACTGTACGCGAGATCATCAATACGTTTGCTGAAGTGTGGGCAGAGGAGATACTTGCACAGGGTGAACTTGACCTTGACACCATCGGTGAATTTCTAATCGAACATCGTCCTGGACGAAAGGCGATCAATACAGAAACGAAAGAGGTATTCCTTATTCCCCCAAGGGACTATCTTGCATTCTCGCCTTCACGAGAACTCATAGAATGGAGCAATAAGCCAGCATGAATCGCGAAGACCTCCTGAAGAAATGCGTTAACCGTGGAGTGGCAGATGAAACAAGCGTGGGAACGGTGTCACACTTGTTCTATGTGTATCTTCTGTCGGCGTTACAAAAGGGGCAGCGGGTGGAAATTCCGAATTTTGGAACCTTCGGGACGCGTGTTGTTGGTGTGAAACGCGCAAGGAGGATGCCGTATTTTGAAGTTGAGAAGGAACTCGCGGACAAAGTGAACGATCGGTACCGTGAACTCAACTATCTTCTTCTCGGCAAGTATGAGCTTATCCCGTCTTTGGCAGAGGAAGAATATACCGGGAAGGAAGCTTCTCATGATTCTCTGGGGGATCAGATGGGGAAGGAAATTCTTGTTGATACGCACCGTGATGTGACGGTGGAAGAATATGAACGAAGTCTGGCCGTATCAAAAGGCATCAAACCAATCAAGGAGAAACGACTTATGCCAAAGCTCAACCTCAAAGACGAGGGGATGGAGCCTGAACCTACGCCGATGGATGAAGACACCAGTGCCCCGCCCCCGAACTTGCGAGACAATGCAGCCGGAGGCGGAGGTCTGTCGCCAGTGCTTCAGGCGCTTATTGCGGTGCTGATTCTCGGTGCATTGACATTTGGATTGAATTACTTCGGAGTTGTTCACCTCTGGGGGAACAAGACACCAAAGGTTGTTGAAGCGATTCCTGAGCCGGAAGTAATACCACCGCCGGTTGAGGAGACGCCACAGGCTGCTCCCGTAACCCCGACGCCTGTTCCGATACCAGCTCCAATCAAGAGCCCCAAGCCATCGGTTCCTGTGTCTGTTACCGGCGGGAAATTCACCGTGCAGGTTTCCGCGTGGATGACGCCGTCGAAAGCAAACGAAGAAGTACAACGACTCACGACTGCAGGATTCGATGCGTTCGTCGAAGACGCTTCGGTATCAGGTGAACAATGGTATCGCGTTCGTGTGGGGCGATACGACACCGAAAGAGAAGCCGCGAATGCAGCATCACAATTGCAGCAAATGCTTGAGGATGGAATCTGGGTGGCGAGGGTCGGTAAGTAGTAAGGCTCGTTGGAAATCAACAATCGTAGAGGAAGAGTGATGAATCTTCTGCATATGTTTTTCAAGGGCGGTGTGATCATGTATCCGATTCTGCTCTGCTCGATCCTTGTGGTGTATATCGCCATTGAGCGGCTGGTTGTACTTCGCAAGGCACGGGTGGATGTCGGACAATTCATGATGAAGGTGCGCAGTATCTTTCAGAGCGGCGACGTTTCTGCTGTGCTGACATTCTCTTCCCAGAAGGATGTACCAATTGCAAAAATCGTCCGCCGTGGGGTTGTAAAGCACGATCTCGGCGGCGCAAAAATGCGTGAGGCAGTTGGGGATGCGGGCAAGGAGGAGGTCTATCATCTCAAGAAACGCCTTGCATTGCTGGCAAGCATCGCGGGTATAGCACCGATGTTGGGATTGCTCGGTACATCGATGGGCATGATGAGCGCGCTCCAGAAGATTGAGGGGCTCGGCGGCACTGTCAATTCCAATGCCGGAGGTATTTGGGAAGCGCTTATCACCACGGTCTTCGGCCTCGTCGTCGGGATTCCAGCCTATGCTCTGTACAATTACTTTGCTGCACGCGTCGCCAGATTTGTCCACGAGATGGAGGTAACGACGCTGGAGTTCCTTGATCTATTGCAGAGCAGAAATGTTCCGACAATATCATTCAAGGTTCAGGAAGAACCCCTTCATTCCTCCCGTATGCCAAAACCCAAGCCAACGCTTGTGTTTGAAGATGATGCATACTTCCGGAAGAAAGCCTGACAGGGTGTTCATCGAAATGAGCTATGCAGGCACGACATGTATCTTTGCCTCAATTGTCAACTTCGTTGACTGTTGAACTGTCGCCCGGCCTTTTTTCCTCCCGCACATAAAAATAGTAGAGTATCGCCTCCCCCACGGTGAGCAGCAGCAACGATGCAGCATCGCGGTCGAAAAATGTCCCCAACCCTTCCTGCTCCATCATCAGTTTCATCAGGAATGATGTGATGGACCAGCCGACGAAGAAAATCAATCCCATAAAAAAGACCACGAGGAATCCTTCCGAGGGGCCTTCCTCCTGCCATCGCTTGGTGAACATTGCCACGATGGCGACCACGTGAACGTAGAACACGGCCAGTTCAATCATTCCTAGTGTACCTCTCTTGCTAGTAGTGCCGCCTTTACCGTCCGCAATAGAATTTTAATGTCAAAGCTGAGCGACCAGTTTTCAATGTAATACAGATCGTACTTGATCCGCTCTTCGATGGAGGTGTCCCCCCGGAGTCCGTTCACTTGCGCCCAGCCGGTAACGCCGGTCTTCATCCGGTGGCGATCAAGGTACTTCGGTACGGCATCGCTGAACTTCTCCACATAGCGGATGCGTTCCGGACGTGGGCCTACAAGGCTCATATCACCTCTCAGGACGTTGAAGAACTGGGGAAGCTCATCCAGGCTGAACTTCCGGAGCCAGACGCCAAGACGGGTTCTCCGCGGGTCGTGAGCAATGCCAAGTCCGGCCTGATCATCAGACGTCTCCGCTCCCATCTTCATTGATCGGAATTTGTACATCGCAAAGTTCCTGCCATCCAGACCCACGCGCTCCTGTTTGAAAAATATCGGGCCTTTTGAATCAAGGCGAATGAGTACCATAACAATGAGCCAGACCGGCGACAGGACAATTAACAGAATGCCGGAGACAACCACGTCGAATGAACGCTTGGCAACGCGTCCCCAGAACGTGAGCGGAATGCTTTTGATGCGAAGGAACGGGATGCCTTCGAGTTCCCGGACACTGACCTGACTTGTCATGATCTCAAGGACATCAGGCACCATCATGAACTCGATATTCACGCCCACACACTCGCTGATGAAATGAAACATTGCCTGATGGTCTTCGGCCCGCAAGGCTATGAACGCCAGTTCGACGCGTTCTTCCATAATGTACCGTGGTGCGTCCTCAACTGTGCCGAGGTATGTTGCGTGCGAAAGATTCAACTCGTTGTGAGCAGGCTGCGCCGCAAAATAGCCCAGCACTTGAAAGCCAAACGCCGGATGCCCGTTGAGGCGCGAATAGACTTCATTGGCGAGACCGTCATTGCCGATGATGACAGCGTATTTGAGGTTGCGTCCTTTGCGGTATAGCTTTCGCTCAAGCGATTGGACAATGATGCGGCCCAACGAGACAGATGCGATGGAGGTAACCCAGAGCAGTCCAAACACAATACGGGAATAGGAGAACGCCCTGTAAAAGAATGCAACGCTCATCACCACAAGCATGCCGAGGCTGACCACCTTCACGATGTTGATCAACTCGTCGGAGAGCGAGACGCTGCGCCGTGCGCCGTACATGTGGCGTGCTTGAAACAGCAGAAGCCACAGGAACAGGATGAAGAGGGAGCCGGCAATGTAGCCTTCGATGGGCGGGGTGTCAATGCTCGTAAAGCCGTACGACTCGAAGAGGTTGCTCTCGAACCTGAGCCAGTACGAGAAGAGGAATGAGAACTCTATGGCGAGCGAATCGAACGCCACCGTGATGAACGGAATGAAGAAATCGCCGCGCCGTGATGTACTGACTGCCATGGGTTCCGCTTAGAAAGTAAGAGTCAGCCGTACATCTCGCGTTCCACCAATCCACAAATGATGTGGCCGATGGTGATCTGTCCCTCCTGGATGCGTTGCGTATCGGTGGAGGGGACGATGATGGAGAGGTCGACGAGATCTTTGGACGTGCCACCATCCTTGCCGAGGAACGCTATGGTTGCCATGCCTTTAGACTTCGCCATCTTGAATGCGAGGTTGACGCTCTCGGACTTGCCGCTGGTGCTGATGCCGATCAGGACATCGCCGCTGTTGCCCAGCGCTTCGACGGATCGGGCAAACACGTTGTCGTAGCCAATATCATTCGCTCCGGCTGTGAGTACCGATGAGTCGGTGGTCAATGCAATGGCGGGAATGCCCGGCCTCTTGATGTTCGGGTTCATGCGGATAATGAACTCCGTGGCAAGGTGTTGCGAATCCGCTGCACTGCCGCCGTTGCCGCAGAAGAGGAGCTTCTTCTTGTTGTTCAGAGCATTAATGATGATGTCAACGGCCTTGATGATCTTGTCCGGACACTGTTCGAGGATTTTCTTTTTGGTCTCGGCACTGGCCGTCAATTCGTCTCGAATGTATGCCTCTCGTGCAAGGATGGTAAGCGGTAAGTGAGCCATAGGAAATCAGTCCGAGAGTCGATAGTCGAGAGTTATGAGTTCAAGCGATAAACTGTTGTAAGCCTATCGGGCCAACATATTCTGCACGATTGCTGGGGCATTGTGCAGCGCCTCATCAAGTTTTGCAACATCCTTTCCTCCAGCCGTCGCGAGATGAGGCTTGCCACCGCCGCCACCGCCGACTTGCTTTGCCATCTCACCGACAATCTTTCCTGCCTGAAGGTTCTTCTGTTTGATGAGATCATCCGTTACTACGCACACGAGCGCAACCTTCTCGTCAATGATGCTTGCAAGAACCCCGACGCCACTGCCGAGCTTTGAACGAAGCGTATCGCCAATGTTCTTCAGTTCATCCATTGTCGATGCTTCGATCTTCGATGAAACGACTTTGAAACCATTGACATGAGTTGCCATTGCGATAAGCGAGTCAATCCCCGATGATGCCTCTTTGACCTTGTACTTGCTCAGCTCCTTCTTGAGATCGGTTGTCTGCTTTGAGACTTGGTCGACAGCCTGCTCGCGCTCGAAAAGCGTTGCCTCAAGCACTTTAATCGACTCAGCCTGACTGGAAGGGAGGGAGATGGTGCCAAGATTCGGTCGAGAAGAAGAGGCCGTCTTCTCTGTGTACTTGTTCAACTCCCGCTCAAGCAGTTCCTTCTCTTCAATGAGCTTTACAAGCTGGTCGTCAATATCCTTTGCCTTCTCCAGTTGCTCGTCAATGTACTTCTGGATCCCTTCGCCCGTTCGCGCCTCAATACGCCGGACACCACTGGCAATGCTTGACTCAGACACGATCTTGAAGAGTCCGATGTCTTTGGTGTTCTTGATATGCGTGCCGCCGCAAAGCTCGACAGAGAACTTGGGGTCGATTTCCACAATGCGGACCCGATCTCCGTACTTCTCCCCAAAGAACATCTTGATGTTCGGATAGCGTCGTTTTGCTTCTTCTATACTCACCCATTCCTTGGGATCATTCAGAGCGTTGACCACAACGTCTTCGGCAATCTTTGCATTCACCATTTCTTCGATTGCTCTCAGCTCTTCAGGTGTGATCTTGCTGAAGTGAGGAAAGTCGAAACGGAGATGAACAGCATTGACGAGAGAGCCGGACTGCTGAACGTGTGTGCCAAGGACTTGACGCAATGCTTCGTGAACCAAGTGTGTGGCTGAGTGGTTGCGCTCGATGCTATGTCGTCTTATTTTGTCTACTGTCGCTCGCAGACCTTTTGCCGCACCAAAGTTCACGTTGTTGGCCTCAAGGACATGGACACGTTCTCCAACAACGCCAATCACATCAGTTATTTTTATAACGTTGTTGTCAGCAAGAAAGAAACCCGTATCGCTAACTTGTCCACCAGATTCGGCATAGAAGGGAGTCTCTTTGAGAACTATTCCCACTGTAGACCTTGTTGGCCCAGCTTGTGTCCTTATATCTTCGGGATTGTAAGACACCTCAAGTTTTTCATAGCCAACGAACTTTGATACCCAAAGCGGAGGCTTTCCCTCAAATCCATAAATAACGCTTTGGTTACTTGTGACATCGCGTGACTTTCGTGAACGCTTACGTTGGTCTTCCATCAACTCGGTAAAACTCGAAACGTCTACCTTCAATCCTCGCTCATCTGCCATCAATTGTGTTAGGTCAAGTGGAAACCCGTAAGTGTCGTACAGTTTGAAAGCATCACTACCTGGGAACAGCTTTGTCTGCTGGATCTTTGTTGCAACGGATTCAAATATTTCCAGTCCTCTGTCAAGTGTCGTATTAAATCCTTCTTCCTCAGACCTTATTACCCTCTCCACGTGTATCTGCTTCTCCACAATCTCCGGGAACGCCTTGCCCATCGATTCAACCACAGCGCTGGCAATCTTGTAGATGAAGGGTTCACGCATGCCAAGGTTGCGTCCGAAGCGGGCAGCACGACGGAGAATGCGGCGGAGAACGTAACCCCGTCCCTCGTTGCCGGGAATCGCACCATCAGCAATTGAGAAGGTCAGCATGCGAATATGGTCAGCGATAACCCGCATCGCAATATCGGTGGGAGAGTCGAGCTTGCTTGTGTACGGCGTGCCGACTGTCTCGGCAATACGACTGATGATCGGCATGAACACATCGGTATCGTAGTTCGAACTCTCCCCTTGCAGTACGGCGCACACACGCTCGAATCCCATGCCGGTGTCAACGTGCTTGGCCGGCAGTGGTTCCAGTCCCCCCTTCTCGTTCCTGTTGTTCTGGATGAAGACGAGGTTCCAAATCTCCATCACTCGTGCATCACCGGCATTGACAAGATATCCGCCGGACAAGTCGGGCGTCAGGTCAATGTGAATCTCAGAGCAAGGCCCGCATGGTCCGGTCTCGCCCATCTCCCAGAAATTATCCTTCTTGCCAAAGGGAAGAACGTGTGTTGGATCGATGTCCGTTACTTTCTTCCAGAGTTCAGCCGCTTCAGTATCAGTCTCAAAGACTGTAGCATAGAGCCGCTTCTTGTCGAGTCCCCACACTTTCGTCAGCAGCTCCCATGCCCACTCAATGGCTTCCTTCTTGTAGTAGTCGCCGAACGACCAGTTACCAAGCATCTCGAAGAACGTGTGGTGGTACGTGTCTCTTCCCACTTCTTCAAGGTCGTTGTGCTTGCCACTGACGCGGATGCACTTCTGTGTATCCGCCGCACGGACGTACTCACGCTTGCCTGTTCCAAGAAAGACATCCTTGAATTGGTTCATGCCCGCGTTGGTAAACAGCAGGGTAGGGTCACCGTGTGGAATCACCTGGGCACTCGGAACGATGCGGTGTCCGCGCTGCTCAAAGAACTTCAGGAAACTTTCTCGTATCTCTGTTGATGTCATTTGGCCTAATTTCTTAAATCAATAATCTGCAATCTGAAATCTGCAATCCGTTCTCACACCTCAATCTGAGTCATCAGTTTAATTTCTTCAAGGATGTGGCTGACCTCCATGCATCGGAGAATTTCGCCCACGTACACCATTGCCTTGCCGGTGGTGTGGACTTCCCATGCAAGAGCCTCGGCTTTGCTCTGAGTACAGCGAATAGCCTTCATCAATTGCACAATCACCTCGTCGAACGTATGCACTTCATCATTGAAGAGAATAACCTTTGCAGGTTCCTGCGTGATTACTTCATCTTCAGGATCATGTTGTTCAAGAGGATTGGTTGCCATCCGTCGGCTTCGCTAATTTTGGTTCAAATTTACCAAAAAAAGGTGTGTGTTGCAAACAACGGATTCGCCGTTTAAGTGAATGTGTGTGCAGTTCTCTCTTCTCTTTGAGTTACTTTCTCTGTCAGAAAGACATTTCGCCGGCGATTCGCTCAGCTTGCACTCATCTCTTACTCTCCGTATATTTCAGATGAAATCTGTCACTACTCGTCTCACGTTCCAGGATTGTCATGATATTCGACCTTGATCTGATTGAAAAAGTCTACTCGCGAACACCCGGCAGAGTAAAAGCTGTGCGCAAGTTGCTCGGCAGGCCACTCACTCTGACCGAAAAGATACTGTATGCTCATTATTGGCGTCCGGTGAATGCACCGGCAGAGCGCGGCGGGACGTACGTTGAACTTGCGCCAGACCGCGTGGCGATGCAGGACGCGACGGCGCAGATGGCGTTGTTGCAGTTTATGTCCGCAGGGTTGCCGACTGTTGCAGTGCCGAGTACTGTGCATTGCGATCACCTGATACAGGCGGAAGTTGGTGCGAGGGAGGATCTCGCCCAAGCGTTCACGGACAATAAAGAAGTATTTGATTTTCTTGCTGGCGTATCAGCAAAGCATGGCATTGGATTCTGGAAACCCGGAGCTGGAATTATTCATCAGGTTGTACTGGAGAACTATGCATTCCCCGGCGGCATGATGATCGGAACCGATTCGCACACGCCTAACGCAGGTGGACTCGGCATGGTTGCGATTGGTGTTGGCGGAGCTGATGCAGTGGATGTCATGGCAGGGATGCCGTGGGAAGTGAAGTTCCCGAAAATCATCGGCGTGAGACTGACTGGCAGTTTGAATGGTTGGACGTCTGCAAAGGATGTGATCCTGAAAGTCGCAGGCATTCTCACAGTGAAAGGCGGAACCGGCGCAATCGTCGAATACTTCGGCGAGGGAACACGATCAATCTCAGCAACAGGAAAAGGTACGATCTGCAACATGGGTGCAGAAGTGGGAGCAACTACGTCAATCTTCCCGTACGATTTCCGGATGGCGGACTATCTTCGGGCCACGGGGCGCGCAAAGATCGCTGACATGGCTGACAAGATCGCTGAGTATCTCGTGCCCGACATGGAAGTGAATGAATCTCCGGAGAAGTATTACGACCAGGTTATCGAAATCAATCTCTCCGAACTTGAGCCATTGGTGAATGGACCCTTCACACCGGATAAGGCATGGAAGATTTCCGAGTTTGCCCAGGCAGTTCGATCAAACAACTATCCCGAGGAGCTTCGTGTTGCGCTCATTGGAAGCTGCACGAATTCGAGTTACGAAGACATCGAGCGTTCGACGAGCATTGCACGTCAGGCATTGAATAAAGGGCTGAAAGCGAAGTCCGAGTTTACGATTACGCCAGGCTCCGAGCAGATACGCGCAACAATTGAACGCGACGGGCATCTCAAAACGTTGACGGACATTGGTGGGATGGTGCTTGCGAATGCTTGTGGTCCTTGTATCGGCCAGTGGAAGCGGCACGATGTACAGAAGGGGGACAGGAATTCGATCATCACGTCCTTCAACAGGAATTTTGCCGCCCGTAACGATGGCAATCCCGATACGCATGCCTTTGTCGCTAGTCCGGAGATTGTCACTGCTTTCGCGCTTGCCGGCCGACTCACGTTCAATCCACTTACGGATACGTTGGTCAACGAGAAGGGGGAAATGGTGAAGCTCGATCCTCCATCGGGGAGCGAGCTGCCGAAGAGGGGCTTCAAGTCGGGAAGTGCGGGCTATGTTCCTCCTGCAAAGAATGCGAAGAACATATCTGTGAGCATCAGTCCGTCAAGCGACCGTTTACAAGCTCTCGCTCCTTTCTCTGCGTGGGATGGAAGAGACTATGTCGATTTGCCGATACTGCTGAAGGCGAAAGGGAAGTGTACGACCGACCACATCTCGCCTGCCGGAAAGTGGCTGAAATATCGCGGCCATCTCGACAATATTTCCAACAACATGTTCATCGGTGCGACCAACGCATTCACGGGTGAAACGGGAAGAGGCAAGAATGTCCATACAGCAGAGACGAAGGAGTTTTCTGCAGTTGCGCGTGACTACAAAGCAGAAGGAGCCGGCTGGATCGTTGTTGGTGATGAGAATTATGGTGAAGGATCAAGCCGCGAGCATGCAGCCATGGAGCCGCGCTGGCTTGGTGGAAGAGCGATCATCACGAAGAGCTTTGCTCGTATCCACGAGACCAACCTGAAGAAACAGGGGATGCTGCCGCTGACATTTGCAAATCCTGCTGATTATGATAAAGTACGCGAAGACGATAAGGCTTCAATCGTTGGCCTCACGACGTTTGCGCCGGGTGTTCCGCTTCGGTTGATTCTGAAGCACTCCGATGGCACTGTGGATGAATGTCTGTTGAACCACACATTCAACCAGAATCAGATCGAGTGGTTCAGGGCCGGTAGCGCATTGAATCTCATTGCAGCAGAGACGGCGAGGAAGCAGTCGGTATCAAAGGGCAAGGCAAGCCGGAAGCCTGCCAGGAAAGTGGCAAAGAAGAAGGCATCGAGGAAGCCGTCAAAGAAGGCTCGGAAATCCAAAGTAAAGCCATCAAAGAAGAAAGTAACGGTGAAGGTTAAGTCAAAGACGACAGCGAAGAAAGCAAAACGGAACTTGCGGAAGAGGAAATGAGTTAGAGTAAGAGGAAGTTTGTAGAGTTCATGGAGTTTGGAAGTTCAACTACATATCAAAGGGAAACACAATGATGCAATACGATCCAAGAGCAATTCAGCCGTTCAGAGATGAGCTGACACGCATAGGGTTCACGGAGTTGCGAACAGTGGGAGATGTTGACAAGGCAATTACGGAACTCAAAGGTGTGAATATGGTTATGATCAACTCCGTGTGCGGGTGTGCGGCAGGCAAGGCACGTCCGGGGATTGGTATGGCGTTACAGCAGTCGCCGGTGAAGCCCGACCATCTTACGACGGTGTTTGCAGGTGGCGACATCGAAGCAACCGCCCGGCTCAGAGAGATCATCGAAACATTCCCTCCATCGTCACCATCGATTGCGTTCTTCAAGGATGGCAAGCTGGCGCACTTCGTCCCACGATTTCAGATCGAGAGCAGGGATGCGTTCCAGATTTCGAAGCATTTGCTTGAGACGTTCAAAGAACTCTGCACTCCGGCTGTTCCTGCGTAAAGCGGCAATGAAATAAGAATGCGAAAGGCGTCGATGAGACGCCTTTTGTATTTGAATGCCCAACGGATACTCCTCGTGTCATTGTTCATGTACTCTTGTTGTCCAATCTCTCGTTGTAACAGCCAGTTCATCCAGGATATCCTCATCGGTTCTTCCAGTACTCTTCAAAACATGGAATGAATGGTCTGCTCCATCAATGATGTGAAGTGTTGAGCGTTTGCCAAGTTTTTTGCAAACAGGCTTGAGAAGCGTAAGGTCTGCGAGTGTGTCTCTTGTTCCTTGGAGGAACAACATCGGGACGTTGACCCTCTGAAGGTGTTCTGCTCTGTCAGTTGAAGGTTGTCCGGCAGGATGGAGAGGGAATCCGAAGAAGACAAGGCCGCGCACGTTTGGCAACAGTTCTTCCGCTGCGGCCATCGAAGTCATACGTCCGCCCATGGATTTGCCGCCAGCGAACATCGAAAGCCCATCGGCAAGTTTCCCTGCTGCTGCAATTGCCGAGCGAACTGTGGAGAAGAGAATAGGTTTTGAATCTGGCCTCTTTGAGCCGTTCTCCATGTATGGGAATTGATACCGGACCGTTCCTATCTTCTGTTCGGCCAGATGAATTGAAATCTGATCCATGAACTTGTGCCGCATTCCGGCTCCCACGCCGTGAGCAAGAACCAGAAGGGCTTGGGCATCCCTGGGTAGCATCAGCAGGGCGCTGACCTTGCCTGAAGATTTAGAAGCTTCGAATTGCAGCTCTTTGACTTTGATGGAACTCTTCATGAAGTTGGAATAATTCAAGACCCTGCAGCGCGGCGAAGTGCAATCTCACCTTTCACGAATACATCAATCTCATGTTTAAGAGAATCGGACATATCATTCAACCTGCCTTTGAATGCTTTGAACTGTCGTTCGGAAATCGTAGTCGGCCAGTCGTCCCGTTTAAGATCGAAGATAGTGAGCGCCTTCGGTTTGGCAGTGGGCAGGGAGGAGGTGTGACAGCTCCCGCATTTCGGTCTGATGATTTCTCTGACCTCATTCCGCAATGATCCCGGTTTGCTCGTTGCAGCCTGTACCAGGATCGCACACACAACACCGATCGCCAAACGCGCAATCATCATTTCACCTTCTTTGATCGGGGTGTACTCTTCTTCTCGTTTGTTGTCCCACCGGCGAGTTTCAGAAACTGTGCCGCAAGTTTAGGTCCCGTTCCTTCATCTTCATGTTTGAAAAAGATGAAGGCTTTCTCCCAGTTTTGTTCCTGAACTTGCTTCATCCACTTCTTTAAATCACTCGCTGTGTATTGTTCGCGCCGCAAACGGAGATATCCCCAGTTGGCAGTACTGACGAACGGAATCTGCAGATCATCGTCTGCGTCGGCAATGCAGAGAGCGCATCCATTTGCTTTGAGACAATCGAACACGTCCGGCTCAAACCAGGACGCATGGCGGAATTCAAATGCCGCGTGAGTGTCGCCGGGAATATGCTTGAGGAACTGTTCAAGTCGTGGCAAATCCTTTTTGAGATTTGGAGGGAGCTGAAACAAAAGACATCCAAGTCGTGAGCCAAGAACCCTGACAATCCGGAGCAAATACTCGGTCTCATCACCAGCATCTTTCAAACGCCTGATGTGTGTGATCTTCTGGGAAGCTTTGATTGCAAACTGGAAATCTTCGGGAACCTGTTCAGCCCATGAGGTCAAAACACTCTCTTTGGGAAGGCGGTAGAACGTATTGTTGATTTCAACGGCTGGAAGTTGCTTGCCGTAGTAGCCCAGCATTTCCTTGTCGGAAAGGTCCTCGGGATAAAAGTTGCCTTTCCATTCTTTATAACTGTAGCCGCTGGTGCCGACGTAGAGGGTCATGTGGAATTGGAGAACGTTATGAATATGCCTGATGAGCCATGAGAATGTATTCTTGGGTGGTGCTACAAAGACACATTCAACGTAACAAATCCATCTTGATTATCCAACACGAGCTGGAGAAATAAGAAACCCGGCCGGCGTGTGCCGGTCGGGTTGTGAGGAAACACAGAAGTTGTGAATCTTAGTCTACGACGATCACGAGGTAGTTATCCTGCCAGAATTTTTCCGGACGCACAATCTTCAACGAAGAATGGTCGCCTTCCGGCTGGGTGGTGGCCGCAAAGAACTCTTCGCTGCGGCGCGGGAGGATTTCATCAATTGTTCCGTTGACCTGAATTGTCTCACCCAGGGTTCTGTCGATTGGCGTGAACACCGACTGATCAACGCCGCTTGCCATTATTGTCGTCGAGCCGAGAAGGCCCCACAGGAAGCCACCCTCGTCAGTGATGATGCCTTTCTCTTTCAGTTCCTGGCGAGTACCGATTACGTAGAATGCCTTCTTCATGGCCATCTGCTGCTCTTCGATCACTCGCTCTTTTTCCGTGATAACCCTGGTCTTCTCTGCAACGGTTGTCTCCAGACCTTGAACCTTCGCTTCAAGCAGAGCAATGGACTGCTCTCGTTCCTGGAGCGATTGCTTCAAGTTGGTGATCAGTGTATTCAATCCGGCAAGTTCACCTTTCAATGACTTTACTCTTGCCTGGAGAGAGCTGATCTTCTTGCGGTTCTCTTTGAGCGCCGAGCCGATCTCGGCAATGTTCTGAATCAGCGCCTGCTTTGTCGTTGCTGGCGACGCTACTTCGTTGGTGCCAGCGCGTTCGACAAGTTTGGATTCCTTTGAACGAGCCTTTTCGAGGTCTGTGTAGACCTCATTGATCGCCTTCATCACCTCTTCAATGGACTTATCCCGCTCGGCGATGCTCTGATGGAGCGCTGCCTGTTCGCCCTGGGCTTTGCTGAGTTGCTGCTGCAACTCTTCTTCCTTGGTGTTGCATCCAATCACCAGAACGGTGACAAGTGCAACAAGAGCCAATCGAGTTTTCATGGCGTCCTCCTCTGCATGTAATGGATATTGAGTGATGGTTTCCTGATACCGGAAACGAAAGACTTGTCCTTGTCGCTGACTAAAGATACATCACTATGCAGGGTCATGCAAGCAAAAAACAGGCATGAAGGTTTTTTAATTCATGCTGGCGGGGGAACGATTTCACGGTCCCCTCATAACATCTCCAACACTCAGGCAGCCTGCATGATGCTCAATTGACAATCTATGATAATAGTGCTACCGTTATGACGGTCGCAGTGTGCCTTGCATCGATGATTCATTTCACTGAGAATAACAAGTGGCTCGTACATCCCAAATAGCCCAGGTTGGCAAACGTAAGATTGAGCTTTCGAATCTCACGAAGGTACTCTATCCTGACGATCATATTCTCAAGGCCGAGCTTATCGAGTACTATCTCAAGGTAGCTCCGACGATCCTTGCGCATGTTAAAGGCCGCCCGCTTTCACTAGTCCGATTTCCTGATGGGATAGCAGGAGAGAAGTTCTTCCAGAAGAATCGGCCTGAATGGGCGCCGGAGTGGATCGAGCACATTGTGCTTGGCAGTGAAGGAGAAAAAGGAGAGAAGGACAAGAAGATCGATTATGTCATCGCCACCGAGGAAGCGACACTTGTGTGGCTGGCAAACCTCGCCTGCATTGAACTGCACCAGATGCATTGCCGTTCGCCAAAGTTCGATAATCCCGATTACATGGTATTTGATTTCGATCCGCCCGAAAACTTCAAGTTTCGGCAGGTTGCAGAACTTACCTTTGAGTTCAAGGAACATCTTGAAAGCTTCGGGTACCATCCCTTTGTGAAGACAACCGGACGCAAGGGGCTTCATGTCGTTGCGCCCGTTGAACCCAAATGGACATTCGAACAGGTCTTTGAAGCATCGAAGGCTGTTGCAACGCCCTTTGTTGAATCGCACGGAAGGTCAACAACACTGCACATTAAGAAGGAGTATCGCAAGGGCAGAGTGCTTGTTGATATCTATCGGAACAGAACATACCAGACGATTGTCGCTGCGTATAGTGTGCGCGGTTTGCCCGGGGCAACCGTCTCGATGCCTCTTTCGTGGAAACATCTTGAGAAGGTCAAGAGCCTGTCCGAATTTGATATCAAGACCGTTCCTGATCTTGTCATGAGTGAAGGCGATGCGTGGGAGGGAATCGATGCGTATGCGACACCTCTTCACATAGAACGAAAAGCCACAAAGCAGGTGAAGACGCTGAAGCCTTCGAAGAAGCACAAGACTCCCGAAACGCTCAAGAAGTATGAGGAGAAAAGAAGCTTCGAGAAAACCCCTGAACCGCCACCGGCCGTTGTCATCGGTGAAGGAAATGCGTTCGTTGTGCATCGTCATCATGCGACGCGGCTGCATTATGATCTACGCCTCGAGCAGGATGGAACATTGAAGTCATGGGCTGTTCCCAAAGGATTACCTCCGCGTCCCGGCATCATTCGTCTTGCTGTTGCAACGGAAGACCATCCGCTTGAGTATCTCAACTTCGAGGGGACGATCCCAAAAGGACAGTACGGCGGTGGCGACATGTGGATTTATGCGCGTGGCAAGTACGCGATCACGAAAGAGAAAAAGGGCGGGTTCTACTTCCGTCTGCAAAGCAAGGAACTGAATGCCGAGTACAGCACTCACAACACAAAAGAAAAGGAGTGGATCGTCCAGCGTGTGGACAAGCCGCAGATCGATTATCTGCGTGATGAAATTGAGCCAATGCTTGCCGACTCACGCAACAAAGTGCCGGAGGGAGAGAACTATCTGTACGAAGTGAAGTGGGATGGGATTCGGGCGCTGATTTCTCTCGATGAAGGAGTGCTTCGGATTCGCACGCGTAACCAGCATGACATCACGGCGAAGTTCCCGGAGCTGTTGGTTCCGGAGGAGGCGTTCCGTGGATCGTCGGCGCTGTTCGATGCGGAGATAGTGTGTCTGGATGAAGGGGGAAAACCGGTATTCAAGAACGTTATCCATCGCATGCACCAGACATCAGATGGGGCGATAGAGAGGGCGAAAGCGAAATATCCAGTCGTGTGCTACGTGTTCGACTGTCTCTATCTTGACGGCAGGCCGATTGTAAACGAGCCGCTCGTCCGTCGCAGGGCGTGGCTCAAGGATGCCATAAAGCGGGGCACGCCGTACCGTGTGAGCGAAACGGTGGAGGAAGGAGGCGAGCTGTTCAAGGCTGCTGCTGCAATGGGACTCGAAGGAGTCATTGCCAAGGAAAAAAGCAGCACATACCAGCCGGGCAAGCGCAGCGCTCAATGGCTGAAGATCAAAACACGGCAGACCGTTGATTGCGTTGTCATCGGATACACAAAGGGGAAGGGAGACAGGGATGCGATCTTCGGCGCGTTGCAGATTGCTGTGGTTGAGGATGGCAATCTGAAGTACGTCGGCAAAGTCGGAACAGGCTTCGATGCAAAACTGATGAAGGAGATTTTCTCCGACCTCAAGAAGCAGAAGGCGATCAAGCGGCCGATCAAAGAAAAACCGCTTGACGATTCCAGTACGACATGGATTGAGCCGAAGCTCGTGTGCGAAGTGCAGTTCGCCTCGCTGACCAAAGACGAGATGCTGAGAGAGCCAGTGTTTGTGAGGATGAGACCAGACAAGTGAAAAAGAAAACCACAGAGACACAGAGGCACCGAGAAAGATATGAATGAGTTGAATAAACTTAGTGAAAAAATTATCGGAGCAGCAATTGAAGTGCATCGGGCGCTTGGCCCGGGTTTGCTTGAATCGACGTATGAGGAATGCCTCTGTCATGAAATGAAACTCCAGGGATTGAGTTTTGAACGACAGAGGTTGCTACCAGTCGTGTATAAGAGTGTGTCCTTAGAATGTGGGTACAGGCTGGATGTTGTAGTCGAGAATTTGATCGTCCTGGAATTGAAAACCGTTGAAGTACTTCTTCCGTTACACGAAGCTCAGTTGTTGACGTACCTGAAGCTTACGGGGTTACGTCTTGGATTGTTGATGAATTTCAATGTGCCGGTGTTAAAAGACGGTATCAAGAGGATGATCAATGGTTAAATAAAGACACGGAGGCACCGTGAAGAAGCGAAATCAAGTGTTTCCCCCTTAAATCTTAAATCCTCTGTGTCTCCGTGCCTCTGTGGTGTTCTTTCCGGTTTGTTTCTCGTTTCGGCATTCTTTACATTTTTTAGTGAAGTATCTACTTCCTGTTGTTACTTTCACAGACATGAATCATGACTACCTATTGTTCCGGCGCACTCGGCGCCTTGATGGATGAATACGAGCGGGCTTCGGGCGACCTTACTCGCATTCTCAACGGAATCACCGACGCTAAATTTGAATTACTCCGTGACACGAAGACCCAGGATGAACATTGCCGGTCAATTCAAACGGTCATGAGTCATGTGGTTCAGTCTGGGTTCGGCTACGCCAATCGTATGCGTGACGCCTTCTCGCTTCCTTTTGAGAAACACCCATTCCAAATCCTCTCGCGGAATGAGAGCCTGAATCAGATCAATCAGGTGCTCTCGTATACAGCGGACACACTCGACGGCCGGTGGCACTATTCGGATGAACAGATTTCGGCTGTCCAAATCCGTTCGCCGTGGGGCCCGGAGAATCTCGAGCAGTTACTCGAACACGCAATCGTTCACATTCTACGCCACAGAAGACAAATCGAACGCTTTCTTACAGCGAAGCAATTCTCGCAGAACAAGTAGAGGCGGTTCGCAGAGTGAAACTTTGACGAATGTTTTCCTGTTGTTATTAGCACAGTAAAAAAGGAGAAATCAATGTCTATACGACCAGTAAAACGAATCATTCAATCTCAACCTGCAATTGAAGGGGCGGGAGTACACCTGCGACGGGCGTTTGGATTTGGAGCAACGGAGGAATTTGATCCGTTCCTCTTGTTCGATGACTTCCGGAACGAGAACCCCGAAGATTACCTCGCCGGGTTTCCGTGGCATCCGCATCGTGGTATTGAGACAATTACATACGTACTCGCAGGAGAAGTCAGTCACGGCGATAGCCTTGGCAACCGCGGCATATTAGGTGCTGGTGATGTGCAGTGGATGACCGCAGGCCGCGGGATTCTCCATCAGGAGATGCCGCAGGGTGACAAGCAGGGACGGATGCACGGCTTCCAGCTCTGGGCGAATCTTCCCTCCACACTCAAGATGACGAAGCCTCGCTATCAGGATGTGAAGTCGGGTGAAATCCCAGAAGTCACCGACAACGACGGCACAATTGTCCGCGTTGTGTGCGGAGATTTCTGGGGGAAGTCCGGTTCGGTGGAAGGTGTTGCTGCGAACCCGCGCTATCTTGACGTCTATGTTCCGCCGGGAAAGAAAAAAATCCTGCCGGTCGAACTTGGTCGTCACGCGTTTGCCTACGTGTTTGAAGGAGCAGGCTCGTTCCGTGATGCTTCCAAACCTCAGCCGGTCAAGACTGATCGGGTGGGGTCGAAAGAAGGAGAGGTGTATGAGTTCACAGGCAATCGCTCGCTTGTGTTGTTCGACAGTGGTGATGAGGTGACGGTTCAAGCGGGAGATGCGGGGATAAGGTTCTTGCTGGTGTCTGGTCAACCGTTGAAAGAGCCGGTTGCATGGCGCGGCCCCATTGTGATGAATACCGAGGAAGAACTGAAGCAAGCATGGTCCGAGTTGCGCGACGGGACATTTATCAAGGATCGATGAAAAAAGAAAACCACAGAGACACGAAGGGAATAAAATGAAATTAAAGGCAACGATGTTTGTTGTTTTGTTGATGGCTGGTTGTACGCCACGGGAGAAGCCGGTTGGCGACGAACTCGTTGGCGCATGGCGAGGGAAGGTGCAGTTCAAGAGCGGCCCATTTGCGGCAGTGAAGGATCTCGAATTCATGTACGTCTTCAACACAGGCGGCACGATGACGGAGTCTTCCAACTATGACGGCACACCGCCTGTTCCTCCAGCCTATGGGGTCTGGAGAAAAACCGGGCGGGAGCAATTTGAAGCCAGATACGAATTCTACTCGACGAAGCCTCCTATCAACTTTGACGATATCGCCAAAGGAGGTGGGTGGTTGCCCGCTGGTCGTGGAGTTATTGTAGAGAGGATTACCCTTTCGGGAGATAGACGGTCGTTCAAGTCCACACTCAAATACGAAGGATTCGACCAGGCAGGAAAGCCTGTTGAAGGAGGGGGAGAGGGTGAGACTGAGGCTACCCGGATTGACTGGAATTAGTCCGGGCTTATTGATAAATTTGAACGTAGCAGCCTGTAGTGAATAGTCTCTGCGACTCTGCGGTGTTATTGAACATAGAAGGAGTATCCTATGAGAGCAATCTGGAAAGGCCACATACGGTTTTCGTTGGTCACGATTCCAGTCCGCATATATAATGCTGTGGACACAGACCAGAAAATCAGCTTCAACCAACTCCACAAGCAGGATAACGGCCCCATCGGGTACGAGAAAAAGTGCAAGAAGTGCAATCAGGTTGTCAAGAGCGAAGATATTGTGAAGGGATACCCGTACGAACCTGAACGCTTCGTGATTGTCGAGAAGGATGACCTTGACAAGATCAAGCTCAAGAGCACCAAGATCATCGAGATCGAAGGATTCATCGATGCGAAAGAAGTTCATCCAACGCTCTATGAAGCTCCGTACTATGCTGGACCTGATGGCCCCGTGGCTGTGAAAGCATATTCGCTTCTCGCTGGAGCTTTGCGTGAGTCGGGCAAGATGGGTATCGGGAAGGTTGTTCTGCGTGATAGGGAGGATGTTGTAATGATTGCGCCTCAAGAGAATGGGATTGTGTTCTACAAGCTCCGCTCGCCTAACGAAGTGCGTAATATCAGTGAAGTTCCGCAACTCGATGGCAAAGTGGCGGACAAAGATCAACTAAAGCTTGCCCGGAGTCTTGTCGAATCGATGACAACAACATTAAAGAAACTCGACCTGACGGACAAGTACTCTGATGCACTTCGTGAAATGATCGAAGCAAAGATTGAAGGCAAGCAGATTGTCACTGTAGAAGAGGAAGTGAAACCGGTCGTCGACATCATGTCTGCACTGAAACAGAGTATTGAGCAAGCCAAGTCGCATAAGAAACCGATGGAGAAAGCGACAGGCGAGAAGAAGGCTGTTGCTGCGAACGGAAAATCGAAATCAAAGAAAGTCAAAGCAGCGTAAATGGGCAAGGTACTTCAATTCTCTCCAAAGCCGCCGGCAAAGTTCGATTTTGAGAGAGTCAAAAAACGAAAGAAGGATGGTCCGCCGCTGCGAGACCAGCTTAACCTATTCTCGTCCGGCGCTCAGGTTCTTCGTCTCCCTTCGGATATCAGTCCGTTCGAGGAAGCCCTGCTCCTTGATGAGCGTGGAGATTCACACACTGAGGATGCCTACCGCAGGGCAATCGCCGAGGGAGATAGCCTTGCCGATGCCTACTGCAATCTTGGCATCCTTGAGTCCAAAGCCGGACGCGTAGCAAAGGCATTTGATTGCTTCACCAAATCTCTTGAGCACGATCCCCGCCATTTTGAATCGCACTATAACCTCGGCAACCTTTACCTTGAAGAAGGTAACGTTCGCCTGGCACGTATGCACTATGGACTTGCCGCCGAGGTTGAGCCGGGCTTTCCCAATCTCTATTTCAATCTTGGACTTGTTCACGCGTTGAACAACGATTATCCCGCCGCACTGGCAACTCTGACCAAATACAAAGAACTAGCGCCGGCGGAAGAAGGAACCAAAGCCGACGAACTGCTCGAGAACCTGAAGCGTTCAGTGACCGAGAGAAGTTGAGTGGATTGAGGCGAGTAATCAGAGAGCGTCGTGAGGCTGCTCTTTTTGTTTTAGGATCTACTGGCAGGACGTGTTCTATTTCTACGTTTTCTGTTTGATCTGACTGAACATTTTTTTGTACGCAGCCGACGCGCTTGCATGGTCTACGATCGGTTCCGGATAATCCTTCCCGACAATCACTCCACACTCATTCTGTTCCATTGGCGTCATCTCATGAGGAGCGTGAACGAATTTAACGGGTACACCCTTCAGTTCGGGCGCGTAGTGCTTGATGTACGTTCCGTCAGGATCAAACCTTTCCGCTTGAAGGCGTGGATTGAATATCCGCAGCGGACGTGGATCAACGCCGGTTGAGGCTGCCCACTGCCATCCGCCGTTGTTGGATGCCGTTTCAATGTCCATCAACTTCTCTTCAAAGTACTTCTCACCCAATCTCCAATCGTGCATCATGTCCTTGGTGAGAAACGACGCCACCACCATGCGCACGCGGTTGTGCATCCATCCAGTCCGGTTCAGTTCACGCATTCCCGCGTCAACAAGCGGAAAGCCGGTACGTCCTTTCTTCCACGCGTCGAACAATTTCTCGTTGAACTTCCACGGCATCCGGTCGAATTCCTGCCTGTAGTTTGAGTTCAACAATCTTGGAAAATGAAACAGCACTGACTGATAGAACTCTCTCCAGATCAATTCATCGATGTACTTGGCAATGCTTGTTCCGAGCGATGCTTCGCGTTTTGACAGGGAACTCTGGAGGCTGCGGCAATCATTCGCGAGTCGTCGAACAGAGACACACCCGAAGCGTAAATACGGAGACATGCGGCTCGTCCCATCAATGCCCGGAGTGTTGCGTCCCGATTCGTATTCGCTGATGCGACGTGAGAGAAACGCCTTCCACCTTTTTCTTGCTTCTGATTCCCCACCCTTGAATGCCGGCTCCGGGATACGTACAGATTTTTTCAGTTCTGTCGCGCCCAATATTCCCTCGGATGTCATATCTGGAGTTCTAAGGACAGCAGGCTTGCCGAGCGGTGGGGGTGTCGGGAGTCTCTTCCATGTATTGGCGAACGGCGTGAAGACGACGTAGGGCTTCCCTTCTCCCGTGAGCACCTCGTGTGGCTCCTGTAGTACAATGTCTTTGAATGTCTTCACTTCAATGCCGTTCGACTGGTAGAGCTTTGCCACTTGTGCGTCCCGCTCGATCGCATATGGCTCATAGTCTCGGTTAACAAATAGCGCTGAAGGTTGCAGTTCTTCGATGATCTGTTTGTGTACGTCCGGTACTTTTCCGTGACGGAGGATGAGATTGCCACCGAGCGTGGCGATGCTCTGCTTGAGTTCGCGCAACGCATCGGCTTGAAAATCAAACACCGCTCCGTCCGAAGGGAGTCGTTTGATCAGTTCGGTGTCGAAGATGAACAAGGGGACGACAGGCGCGCCGGTCTTGCTGGCGTGATAGAGTGCAGTGTTGTCGTCGGTTCTCAAATCACGTCTAAGCCAGACGATGATTGGACGCATGGTTGATGGATAGTACTGGTCAAATCAGAGGATTGCGGTACTATAACAGGGTAGAGCTGGCACAGGTTCCATTTCCTTGACCTTATGGGAAACAGTTGAGAGATTGTCACGTACAACACAGGGTGAGTTTGGCTGCTGATAGATCAAACGCACGATGTATTCACATTATGGGATTGCGATGCAAACAGGACAATCGGAGCCAAAGATATTTGGGACGATCAAAAACGATCTGCAACGCGGCGACTTCGGACAGACGATACGACGCGACTTTCAGGAGTTACGGGAGTACATGCTGGGGGAGGAGCGAAGGCAGCGGCTAAGCGAAATGAGTCCATTGAAACGCTGGTTTGTGCTTGCGTGGTGGTTGCTGAAGAGTCTCTTCTTCAAGCTCACTGCAGCCAGAAGACTTCTGCTCGTCCTCGGTTTGGCGTTTGTATTCTTCTCCCGGACGGTGGTGTATTCAGGCGAAGGCCTCACCATGAGCATTGATCTCCATAGCATGGGAATTCTACTCATGCTCTTCGTTCTGATGCTCGAACTGAAGGACAAGCTCGTTGCTCACGACGAGTTGAAGGCTGGCCGGGCGGTTCAGCAAGCACTGGCGCCGGAGAGAAAGCCTCAAGTTCCAGGTTGGGAACTATGGCTTTTCACACGTTCGGCGAATGAAGTCGGCGGTGATCTGGTGGACTTTATGCGAATCACGGAGAACAGGTTCGGCGTTGCAGTGGGAGATGTTGCTGGCAAGGGATTAAGTGCAGCGCTTCTGATGGCGAAGCTGCAAGCGACACTCAGGGCGCTCGCGGCAGATTGTACATCGCTGGCAAGTCTCGGATCAAAACTCAACCAGATATTCTCAAGGGATAGCGTTCGAAGCATCTTCGCATCGCTGGTGTATGTTGAACTCTCGCCCAACTCCGGTTCATTGCGGCTTGTCAATGCTGGGCACGTACTTCCTGTTGTTGTGACGCAGGCTGTAGTCAGGAAGCTGGAAAAGGGAGGGGTGGCGATAGGGATTATGCCGGATGCAAAGTTCGAAGAGCAGACCATTGAATTGGATCACGGTGATGCTGTTCTCATTTATTCGGATGGAGTGACGGAAGCGCAGAACGAACGGGGTGAGTTCTTTGGAGAGCAACGTCTTCTCGATCTCCTCCCAACGCTGGCTCATTTTGCGAATGAACAAATGGGTGAGCGGTTGGTTGCCGAGGTGGACAGGTTTGTCGGTGGAGCAAGGTCACACGATGACTTGTCGATTGCATTGATACGAAGAGCATAGCACAAAACAAATCACCCTCTTCTCGCGAGGAGAGGAGGGTGAAGGAAGATTGAAGGCGATACAACTACTTGTACTTCACAGAACATCCGTATGATTTGCTCGCTTTAACTGCGACTTCCTTGCCTGCCAAACCTGAATCCAATGCTTCCTTTACATAGTTATTCGCTTTTGCAACGTCGTCCTTGTTGCTTGAAGCAATGTTGTCAATCCCGCCGGCATACACGAGCACGCCCTCAGGATTCACGATATACATGTGCGGCGTGGTTTTTGCTTCATACATTTTGCCGACGGTACCTTCAGCATCGATCAGGTATGCAGTCGCGTAGGAACCTTCCTCTTTGATCTGTGAAGTCAGTTCTTCGCCCTCGTAGTATCCCTGCTTACCGGGAGCCGAGGAGCAGATCGACAGCCACACAACATCCTTGCCTGTATAAGCTTTTTGCAAGCTCTGCATGTTCTTGCTGTCATAATGCTTGCGAACAAACGGGCACCCGAAGTTCACCCATTCCAGCACAACCCACTTGCCTTTGAAATCAGAAAGGGAATGCTTCTTGCCATGGGAATCCATGAGTGAGAAATCCGGCGCCGATTGATCCACTCGAGCGTTTTTTGCATTGGCGCCATTGTAGACTACAGCTAATGAAATCAAGAGTATTGGAAGCAACGAACGCATCCACTTCATAGGTAACCTCGCTATGTGTATGTATAGGTATGTGATGATAGACGCAGCTGTATCTCAAACGCATCAAGTGCAGGAAAAGTTTCCTAGTCTGCAAGTTATTTGATCCTGACCAGCACCCTTCCCGTAACTCCTCCCTTGAGAATCACGTCAATATACTCACTCAGTTGCTCCAGAGTAACTTCTGTCGTGATGCGATCAAGATTCCCGACCTTCCATTCCGATGCGAGTTTTGTCCAGATATTACGTCGGAGTTCCATTGGTGTGAAGGCCGAGTTGATGCCAAGCAGCGCCACGCCTCGTAATATGAAGGGGTATATGCTCGTGTGCAGTTCACCTGATATGACATTACCGCACGATGCAACTGCACCTTCAAGCTTTGTGTATCGGATTGCGCTGTCGAGAAGATCTCCGCCGACTGTATCAACAACTCCCGCCCAACGGCCGGGAAGAAGAGCTCTTCCTGATGTATCCCGAATGTCATCTCTTGTCAAAATCTCTGCAGCACCAAGATCGAGCAGGAATTGTCTTGCCTCGGGTTTCCCTGAAACGGCCATGACATGGTATCCCAGTTTTGCAAGAATCGCCACCGCTACGCAGCCAACTCCACCCGTTGCTCCGGTGACAAGGACGGAGCCTTTCTCCGGAGTTACTCCATGGAAGATAAGCTTGTACACTGCCAACGCCCCCGTGTAGCCGGCAGTCCCAAGAACCATGCTCTCGCGGAGCGAAAGAGTTGCCGGACATTTTACGATCCAGATTGCCGGGACGCGGACATACTCTGCGAATCCACCATCAGTGTTTGAGCCGAGATCGTGTCCCGTGACTATGACTTCCTCTCCGACCTGGAATTCTGGTACCGCACTTTCCTCGACGACGCCTGCAGCATCAACGCCGGGAGTATGCGGATACTTTCTTGTTACTCCTTTGTTGCCTGTAGCCGAGAGCCCATCCTTATAGTTCAAAGAAGAATAATGCACTCTTACCAACACATCTCCGGGCGGAAGGGTATCCAGTGGTTTCTGTAGAATCTGTCGGACGAACTTCTTCTCTGGAGTTTCAGTAACGACGAGGGCTTTGAATGTTTGGGATATCATGCGGCCTTGATGATCAGTGGAAACTGTGTTGATGATAATGTAATCTGATCCATCAACGATTGCAAGACCGGACAAAAAATGACGAAGCACTTCCTTATCGAAAGTGCCCCGTTTGAATTGACTGCGTGAATTTACTTCGGCATCAAGACCTTGTCGATTACTTGAATGACACCATTGGACTGGTACACATCATACGTGGAGATGTTGGCAACGTTACCCTTCTCATCCTTGATGGCAATGTTGTGCTCGCCGTTCATCATTGCCCAGAGCGATCCACCGCTCACGGTCTTCAGACTTGCAGTACCGTTGCCAGCTTTGATTTCTTTGGCGATTGTATTGAAATCCATTCGTCCGGCCACAACATGATACGTGAGAATGGTGGTGAGCGTTCCCTTGTTCTCAGCCTTCAGAAGCGTTTCGACGGTTCCCGCGGGAAGATTCTCAAATGCATCGTTCGTTGGAGCAAAGACGGTGAAAGGACCTTTGCCTTTTAATGTTTCAACGAGACCTGTAGCTTTCACGGCGGCTACGAGGGTTGTGTGGTCTTTGGAATTGACAGCGTTGTCAATGATGTCCCTCGTCTTGAACATTGCTTCGCCGCCAACCATTACGTTATCACCGGCAAATGCTGATGCGCCGAGTGCAAGAGTGAATATCGCAATTGCGAGGAAAGATGCTGCTTTCATGGTGCTTCCTTTGATATAGTGTGTTTTGGATTGGGTTAACTAATGACATCCACTATACGCAAAGGGTCGAAGGTTGGATTTAGTGAAAAGGCAAGTTTGATGGCCGCCGAAAAAAAGGGCCGGCGTGTAGGCCGGCCTGCTGTCGTGGAATAGCTTGTTGCTGGGTTGGCTACATGTTCTGTATGATTGCCTCTCCAAATTCGGAGCATTTTACTTCTTTCGCACCATCCATCAATCGTGCGAAGTCGTAGGTAACCACCTTTGATTGAATAGTCTTGTTGATCGCCTTGATGATGACATCAACGGCCTCGGTCCACCCAAGACAACGGAACATCGTTTTGCCCAACGTGCAATTCTATAAAGGCTCGTTGGTATAGCAGTTGCGCTTTGTTTCCTAGAAGTTTCCAAATCTTGGATTCACCACATTGTTGTAAATGGATCCGAATGTATAACTGAGTCCAATCGAGACATAGTATTGGTACTGAGTCGCAAGTTGTCGCCGTTGCAGAAGGATTTCCTCTGTGGACGCACCGCTTTTCGTTAGCGACAATTGGTCGTGGATCATCGATGCGTTGCCATAGATATCGACAGATAATCCCTCCACAAGTCGGAGTGAAGTCTCAAGAGAAAGCTCGACACGGTTCTTGCTGAAGTCGTGAATGTAATGTGACCCTTCCAGGCGTGTAACGATCGATCCCCACGTTTGCTTGAGTTCAAGTGTTACTGAGAGTTCGTCCTGCACGAGGTGTTCATGCAGTTTATCAAAGATCGTCTCCTCCTCGTAGCGACGATACTGGTAACTGAGCATGTAGGCAATTCGCAGTTGACGGCGTGTTGATTCAGTGTATGGAAAAATGTCGTAGTCGACGGCTGGTCCGACCGAGAGGGAAAGCTTGCGGTTGGAATATGTTGATGTGGATATCCCGGCATCGCTCCCCGCCGACCAATTGTCATTCATGCTTACGACGATGAAGGCCTCAGCACCTTTGCCTCGTGAGATGCTTTTGATGGTGCCATCCTCGATGTCGAAATTGTCCTCGTTGTAGTTTCCCCATGCAGAGAGGCGAACCTTCATATCCTGCGTAATCCGGTTGGCGGAAATGTTTCCGTAGAGTGAGACGGAACTGCGTGATTTTTCGCCATTCAGGTAAGAGTGGAGGCTCGTCTTGAAGACCCAATAGTTCCAGGGATCAACCACCTTCTCGTCTTTGTGCCCACCGTCGTAAGTGATCGAGATACGTTGGGCCGGGGCGGTCCCGGCAACGTACCTCATCAGGCCAAGCTTTAGGACACGAAGAATCTCGGTTCGGATTGTTTCCTGAGAGTCAGATTCCTTGGTGGCAAAGTGCAGCGTATCGTCCTTTCCCACAAACTCTTGCTGACCGATGAACGTGAGAGTGTATTCCGTGCCACCGCTTCCCGTCTGTTGCGTGGTGATCAGAATGTGGGTTTGTGCATCGTGCCGGTCTCTGACATAGTTGACGAAGGTAATCTCTGATTTGAAGTGATCGATATCGCACCGTTGGCAATCAAGAAACACTCGAACCGCGTTGGCTCGATCTGAACCGATCGAATCAGAAGATGCTTGTGAAAGAGCATTGGTGGATGGCAGGAGTGCAACAAGCACCACGGCCATGATCGGCGTGAGAGATATGACGTGTTGCTGAGACATTCTGCATATCCTACATGTTCGTCACGATTGCTTCGCCGAACTCAGAGCATTTCACTTCTTTTGCTCCATCCATCAATCGTGCAAAGTCATATGTAACAACCTTCGACTGAATCGTCTTGTTAATTGCATTGATGATTATGTCCGCGGCCTCGGTCCACCCAAGATAGCGGAACATCATTTCGCCGCTGAGGATGACAGATCCTGGATTCACCTTGTTGAGCCCTGCGTACTTTGGTGCGGTTCCATGTGTGGCTTCAAACACCGCGTAGCCATTCTGGAAGTTGATGTTGCCTCCGGGTGCAATCCCGATTCCTCCAACTTGAGCTGCGAGAGCGTCGGAAATGTAGTCGCCGTTAAGATTCAACGTGGCGATAACATCGTACTCCGCGGGGCGCGTGAGAATCTGTTGCAGAAACGCGTCAGCGATAACGTCTTTGATCAGGATCTTTCCTGCTGGCGGATTACCTCCGCATTCATCCCACGATACCACGTTGTCACTGAACTCCTTTTTCGCAAGCTCGTATCCCCAGTCTCTGAACCCACCCTCGGTGAACTTCATGATGTTTCCCTTATGTACGAGGGAAATCGACTTACGCTTGTTACTGATGGCATACTGGATCGCAGCACGGACGAGGCGTTCTGTCCCCTCTTTCGACACGGGCTTGATGCCAATGCTGGACGTCTCCGGGAAGCGAATCTTTGTGACGCCCATTTCCTTTTGCAGCCATTGGACAACTTTCCGGGCTTCCGGTGTTCCGGCTTTCCATTCGATGCCGGCATAGATGTCTTCAGTGTTCTCACGAAAGATTACCATGTCGATAAGTTCCGGATGCTTAACCGGCGATGGGACGCCTTCGAAGTATTGGACCGGGCGCAGACACACATACAGGTCAAGCATCTGTCTCAACGCAACGTTGATGGAGCGGATTCCACCGCCAACGGGTGTTGTCAGTGGGCCCTTGATTGCAACGACATATTCTCTCACTGCTTCAAGTGTGTCTTCGGGCAGCCATGTACCCTCGCCATAGACTTTGTTTGCCTTCTCTCCGGCGTACACTTCAAACCAAGCGATCTTTCGTTTGCCACCGTAGGCTTTCGCTACTGCAGCATCAAGTACGCGCCGGGAGGCCTGCCAGATGTCGGGACCCGTTCCATCACCTTCGATGAATGGAATGATTGGATCATGGGGGACGGTTATCTTCCCCGCCGCTACTGTTATCTTGCTGCCGGTTGTTGGTGTCACGAGTTTCTGATATGTGGGCATTGCCTAGTTCTCCTTGTCGGTAGATTGATGTCGAATGTGCTTGCGAATTGTATCGCCATACTCCGCAAGAGCGCCATCATTGTATGTTTTGAGTTCAAGAACAAACTTGATGTTGTCGTCAGGGTATCGAGGAGTGATATGCATGTGAAAGTGAAACACGGATTGTCCGGCGATCTTCCCGTTATTGGAGAAGATGTTAAACCCATTGAGGTGCAGGGCGCTTACAATTGCTCGAGCAACGATTTGTGTTGCGTGCAGGACGTCATGCAGGTCATCTTCGGGTATCGAAAGGAAGTCGAGGCAATGCGTTTTTGGGATCACAAGCGCATGACCATGGTGGATGGGATTGATATCGAGAATCGAGATGACTTTCTCGTTTTCGTACAGTATCTCGGCAGGGATCATTCGTTGAATGATCTTGCAAAAAATGCAGTCCATTGGAGCTATCTCCGTTCGTCGATCGGAACATACCGCGCTTCCAGCGTTCCCTTATACAAAGCACGGGGTCGGAAGAGGCGGTTGTCTTGTAAATACTCAATCACACGGGCAACCCAACCGGAAACACGACTTGCAGCAAAAATGGGAGTAAAGAGCGCCGGCTCTATGCCGTAACTGTAGTAAATGATCCCGGAGAAGAAATCAACGTTGGGGAAAATCCCCTTTCCTCCATACTGCTCAATAACACGTTCTTCCACACGAAGTGCGATATCATAGAGAGGCCGGTACCCATGTGTTGTTGAAACCTCTTCGGCAAATTTTTTTAGGATGACTGCGCGAGGATCATATGTCTTATAGACGCGATGCCCGAAACCGCTGATTTTTTTCTTACGGGAGAATGCATCGTCGAGATATGCGTCTGCTTTATCGATGGAGCCGATTTCAAGAAGCATGTTTACGACATCTTCGTTTGCGCCTCCGTGCAATGGGCCTTTGAGGCTGGCAATGCCGCTTGTGACTGCCGAGTACATATCGGCAAGTGAGGAAGCGACCGCCATGCTCGCAAATGTTGAGGCATTCATTTCGTGATCGAGATGAAGAATCATGGCAATGTCCATGACCTTTGACTTCATCTCATCCGGCTGCTCCTCAGTCATCATCCACAAGAGATTCGACGTGTGGCCTAACGCGGGATCCGGATCGACGGGAGGCAAGCCCTTCCGATGACGCGCAATGGATGCAACGACGGTTGACATTTGTGCGATCTGCTTTACGCCGATCTCTCTCCATCGATCAAGGTTGAAACTGTCCGCGTGTTGCTCAAAACATCCGAGTGCAGAAAATGCCGTTCTAAGTATTGCCATTTGATTGGCGCTGCGTGGCATCGATCGAATGAGTCCATGGACTTCAGTTGGGATTGTTCGATGCCGACGCAATGCGCTTGTAAAATCAACAAGCTCATTCCTTCGGGGGAGAGTACCGAACAATGTGAGAAATGATGTTTCTTCGAACGTCGAGTATTTTACCAGCTCCGCGATCTCATAGCCACGATACACAAGCCAGCCCTTTTCTCCATCAACATACCCGATCTTGCTTTCACAAACGGGAACGTCCTCAAGGCCTCGTACATAAGTTGCATCGCCGACAAACTTCATGCTGACAGTCTTTTCATTGGGTTTCTGAAACGTCAAATTGTGGGAAAGTAACAGGCGGGAGGGGGGCTTGAAGTGAGAGCCGCTTCGATCTCCTGTTTCCACTTCTTAACGATGTTAATTTTACTCAATACTAAGCAAATGTGACAGCAATGTCAACGTAGATAATGAGTTAGCAAGCAGTCTTTTTGCAATTGGTTGTGTCTTTCTTGCATTTCAAAAGCAGAGTGCATATATTTTTTTCGCAATTTTCAATTACAATGAATCTAACAGCGGAGATATCATGAAGCGTTTTCGCTCCTTCATCCTTGTGATTGGGATGATGGTATTCGTCTCATTCACAAATGCCCAACATCTAACGTCTGCAAAGCTTTACCTTAACTTGAAGCAATACGATCGGGCCGAGGCAAGCGGACTCAAAGCCGTGGACAAAGACCCTGGCGACGAGGAAGCCTGGTTTGTGCTGGGCAAGATCAGTTATGAATTGCAGAAGTACATTCAAATGCTTGGTGCCTTCGACAAAGCCTCAGCAATAGATTCAACAGAGTACAAAACAGAAATTCAGGCCTACCGATTGAAGGTCTGGGCCGATTCTTATAACGCAGGAATCAAGTATTATAACCGTGGCCGGGACACGGCCGCTTTTTTTCAAAACGCAATTGAACAGTTCAAAACTGCAATCCTCGCTATCCCCGACAGTACCCGGACGTACTATATCTTGGCCCTTACATATTATGGCAACAAGCAATCCGATGAGGCGATAAAAACTCTAAATAGGAGCCTTGAGAAGGATCCCAAGAAACCGGAGGAACTCAAACTTCTCGGTCAGCTACACCTGCAAAGCGCCAGGGAAAAAACGGATGCAAAAGATGAAGCAGGTGCGAAACCGGAGTTTGCCGCTAGTGTAAGTGCATTTGAGAAGTTAATCCCGATCTACCGATCAAACCATGATGCCTTAATTGCACAAATCAAACAGTCTGAATCGCTCGGGAAGAGCGATACAACGATGCGCGAGAAGCTAAATGAAATCGATCGTTCGAGCCGCGACAATATCATGTCCCTGATTGAACTGTATGAGCGTCTCGGAATGAGTGAAAAGTCTCTCACATTGACTCGTGATGCCGTTGCATCGGATCCGACCAACCCGAGCTTCAGGTATGTCTACGGTGTGTACTTTATCAAGCAGGAAAAGTATGCTGAAGGCATCGAGCAACTCAGTAAGGTTGAACAGGCTGGTGCCGACAGTACCAATCCGATCTACCCGGATGCTGTCTATAACCTGGGAGTTGCGTATCTCAATTGGGGCGTCGCACTGAAAAAGGAATCAGAAATAAAATCCGAAGCAGCAGCGAAGGCCAAGAAGAAGGACTACAAGGAAGACGTATTGTACAAGGAGAAATTCAACTCGGCACGCGTCTATTTTGAAAAGACGGCAGAGCAGAGACCGAATGATCCGGTCATCTGGCAACAGTTGGCGAAGCTCTATGCTGTGTTGAACATGTCCGACAAGGCGAAAAAGGCATACGAAAAGTATGACCAATTGAACAAGTAAGCGAATCTCACACGTACATCACCCCGATCCATTTTGTGGGTCGGGGTGGTTTGTCTCAAAAAGGTAACTTATGACAGATCAACAACAGCCCGGCCAGCAAATCAACATCGAGTTGGGTGAGAAGGAAGCGGAAGGAATTTACTCAAACCTGGCAATCATCACGCATTCGCCGGCAGAGTTTGTCGTCGATTTTACACGTGTTCTTCCTGGTGTTCCAAAAGCGAAGGTACATGCCCGCATCGTCATGACGGCGCAGCATGCGAAGTTGTTGCTGAGGGCGCTTGAAGACAACATCAATAAGTTTGAAATGAAGTTTGGAGAAATCAAAATCCACGGTGATGCGACTGGTGGTGGATTTGGGTTTGCTCCCGTCGTTAAAGACGAGAAGGTGCACTAGATTGAGTTACGACAGGTTACCGTTGGTTCGCTGACATCGGGGCGATACCGGTTCAGCGCTTTCAATGTGAATCTGTGCGTTTGCAGGGGAGACTCGGGAGGGAACATACTACATATCCGTTGAATGAAGTGCCTGCGTGAATGGGATCATGCGGGATTTCTTCTTCTTCGGAATCAACCAAGCACGTTGTCAATCCATATCAGGGTAATGGTGGGATTATGGGTATTGCACACGCGTCAGGGTTGAGTGTCGCTATGCGTAACGCGAAGCGTGCACTCTCCATCGTTTTTGGTCTCATTTCGTTCAGCTGCTTCAACCAACCGTTGGAGCCTGTTGCACCGAGTTGGGATACCAACCTCTCCATACCGCTCGCCAATCGACTGTATACGCTTTCCGAAATTGTACAGAAGGATACGAGCCTCCTTCATGTCGGCGTCGGCGGCCAAATCGTCTATGCAACTTCGGTACAGACAAACCCGACATACATCGGTGATCTTATAACGGTAAGCTTGAAGGATACTTCACTGCGCGTGAAGTTCGGTGCATTCGCGGTGGTTGCTCCACCCATTGTTCTACCGGTTCAAATTCCCTGGCTGCCACAAGGCTCCACCATTCCTGTTCCCGACACTACCATCAATATTGCCGACCTTCGCGATACGATTGCCGCGTTTCAACAGGTGACGTTCGAACATGGAAGTATTTCGCTGACGTTGCAGAACAACTTACCAATCGGTCTGGATGTCGTGAATCCAATACTGCTTGTTGATTCACATGGCAACGTTGTGGCAACGTTTGTGTTCAACCCTGCGACGATCAATCCCAATAGTTCGCAAACAGCAACGGACGATCTTGCAGGAAAAACTCTTGACAACATCATCACTGTATCCGGAATGTCCTTTCATACTCCGGGAAGTCAAACACCAGTGACCATACCCTTCGGGACGTTGATCTCTGCTCGCCTGACAACCAGCAACCTCAAGGCCAGGCAAGCGGTGTTCGCCAGCATTCCAGCTCAACGACTTACCGATAATGATACGACGCATGTAACGGTGAATGACTCAACGCTGGTGAAGGAACTCTTCATAGGAACCGGGGCACTCAATCTGAGTTTTACGAGTCAGGTGGATCTGGATATGGTTTTCAAATACCGCCTGAGTGAGTTGCTGCGCCGCGTCGGAAACTCATACGTTCCATACGAAGATAGCATCTATTTGCCTGCGCGAGGCAGCGGCGCACAGGTGGTAAATCTCGCGGGAGCGAAGATGCAAGCACAGAGTGCGCAACTCATCAGGTCTCTTGAAGTCATCAGTAGTGTGATCATTCCGAATGGGTCAACCCAGCCGGTGACAGTCAATGATACTGACAAGGTACTGGTAAGCGTGACAAGGCTTGAGTCAATCGTTGCAGACAGTGCAGTCGGTGTACTGAAGCCAACCCTGGTCAATGTGAACACGATCGTGCCGGTGAATTTTGGAGATCTTCCTACACGATTTACGGGGCAGTTGAGTATTCCGGCAGCAACGCTTGCATTGTGGACGACTTCCACGATTGGTTTTCCAATGGATATCAGTATCCGGATTGGGGCCCGGAGGAACGGTACGGGCGACTCGGCATTTCTTTCAATGCCGTTTTCGCAGAAGCGGGTGCAGCGCGGAACTGACCTGATCTTATTTGATCAAGCAGAGGTCGGCCACTTCCTCAGTCAGTTCTCAGGTGGACTTCCAAGTGAACTGAGGATCGAAGGAAAGGCTCTTGTCAATCCGCCCGACGTTTACACTCCCACGCTTGCCGGAGTAGGAACGGTGGGAAGGAACAATTCGCTCAGCGGACGGGCGGATTTGCAGATACCCTTGATGATGGGAATTGTCAACGGAACGTACAGCGATACAGTGGCTCTTGGCGATACCACCGCCGACGGCCGGAAGGACTACACGATCAACAAGGACAGAATCAATGATGTCAACTCGGGGGCGGTATTCATCGAAGTGAAGAATGCCATGCCATTGCAGGTGGGGTTCACGCTCCGACTCCTTGATATCGCAAAGCAGCCTCTGCTTCTCATACCGCAATCCGGACAGGCAATGCAGATCGCGGCGGCGGCTGTGGATGGAGACGGCAATGTGACCATCCCGGCAAACAGTACGCTGTCGTTCCAACTGAATGAGAACGAGGTGCGCCAGTTCATTCCTGCAGAACACCTTTCGTATTCGTTTTCACTTGTGACTACCCAGGGTGCACCGGCTGTTCGGTTCAAAACGACAGACTATGTTCAAGTGAGATTGTGGTCAACACTAGCCTACAGGGTGAATAGATGAGATCATTCCGCATCTGGCTTTCGCTCATTGGTTTTTTGTGCTCTCTTTGCAGTCCATCTGTGCAGGCTGGTGAGCGCTCGAACATTCGGGGCATGGGTATGGCTCGAACGTTTGTCACATCGTCACGCGGGCTCGATGCTGTTGGCATCAATCCGGCGAACCTCGGAGTGAATGACCACACTACGGTGACATTCAGCTTTCTGCCATTTGGCATGCACGTCGGCAGTGACTTCCTTGATTACCAACTCTACACACATTACTTCACAGGGGTGCAGACGGACAGTGGACGCGTCAGCCGCTTTCTGACAGAGCAGGACAAGAAAGTGATCATGAGCAGTTTTTCTGACCCCGTTGCACACACCACGGCTGCTCTTGACGCCAGACTCTTCGGAGTCACGTTTCGCCTCAAAGGACTTGGTGCCGGCGCCTTTACGATCACGGACCAGGTTGGAGCATTTGCGGATGTCCCCCGTGATTATCTTGAATTTCTGCTGAATGGAAATCCGGTTGGATCTTCCTACAAATTCCATGGCACCAAAGTGCAAGCGTCGTGGATACGCGAGTATGCGCTTTCAGCCGGAGTAAGATTACCTGTTTCGTTCTTGAAAACTTTTCAAGTTGGGGCCGCCGTGAAGCTCGTTCATGGTTTTGGATATTATGAGGTCCAGCGCTTTAATACGTCGCTTACAACAGATAACCATGCAACGTTGACCGGCTCCGTGGATTTCCTTTCCCGAAGTGCCGGGGCGAACCCCGCCAACGCACGATTCATCGGGGCGTATCAATTGTTTCCCGATCCTGCTGGAAAGGGCCTTGGCTTCGATCTTGGCGTGAGGGGTGATGTGAATGAGTTCCTTTCCGTTGCATTGAGCGTTACGGATATCGGCTCCATGCGTTGGAACCGCAATACGCAGGAAAAGTCTGCTGATACAACGATTGTGATTGACGATCCGTTGAATGAAACCCAACGCTCCGCCATTGAGAATGTTGTGAACGGCAAGTCGAAATCGGCGGGATCATTTTCAACATCTCTCCCCACTACCTTCAGAGTTGGCGCCGTTGTGCAAGTGGACATGATCCCGGAGATGGCAGGCATGCCCGGCGAATTGCTGCTTGAAATTAACTATAACCAGTCGATTGTCGAGACTCCCTTTTCAACAACAACGCCGAGGGTCTCGCTGGGTGCTGAGTACACGCCGCTGGAGTGGCTGCCACTCAGGTCGGGTGTGTCATTCGGTGGAACTGATCACATGAATCTTGCTCTCGGCTTCGGCATCAGGCTTTCGTTTTTCGAGTTCGAACTTGCCTCTGAGAATGTGACGTGGCTGTTCGCTCCCAATAGTTTTTCGCGAGGTTCTATAGCGATCGGTACTCGCTTCCACATATAATAGGCTGTCTAACGATTTTCCAGCGCCCGATCCGTTTGTGGTTCGGGCGTTTCTTTTTCTTCTGGCATTCCGCAATATGGATTGCCCTTGCGTCTCTTAATACCGGGCTCAACTCATCTGGCGATTTGATATTTCTGCCAATGCTTACACGAAGTGTCGGCCTCGTTCATCCAGCCGAGAGTTTTCACTTGGCGTGGAGTACAAGCCATTGGACTGGCTGCCAATTTCGCAGCGGTATCTCATTCGGCGGGACAGATCATGTGAACTACGCGTTGGGCGTCGGGTTTGATTTGGGATTCTTTGCTCTTGACCTTGCTTCAGAGAATGTCACCTGGTTGTTCTCGCCGGCAAGTTCATCCTATGGTTCGTTGGCATTGGGGATGACGTTGAAGTTCTGATTTGCAGTTATTGGGCGAACCTCTGCTCTCGAAGCTTCTAACTCTTTTTGGACTCCGGCAAAACTTCAAACTTCGGCAGGCTCTTCACAATCTTTACAGTTTCCACGCTCACAGTAATCACTTGACTGATGAGGCGCATGATATACTCAGGGTCGTCCGCTCGATTAGGATCGTTGGTGATGCCGCTTCGTTTGTCTGTGCTGACTTGATATTGGTCGATGACCCATTCGAGTGCTGAACGGTTGCCGAGGCGGTACTCAAACGCTTCCTTGGGAATACCGCTGAGTGTGAAGAAGTCGTTATAGATAAGAGTCTTCTTGTCCTTCGAAAGCTTCATCTTCGCGACACGGTAATTCAAGTGGCCGACTTTGCTTTCAACAACATCCAACTTGTACTGCTTCTGTTTCTCGTACTCTACGTGGAGCATCGCGAGCTTCTTGCCTGCCTCGGCAAACGCCCGGAAGTCTTTAACGAACGGAATGCGCGGTAGCTCGCGACGCAGGTTTGCGGCGTACGTTTCACGATACGTTGGATGGTGGAGCAGCGCGTAGATGTAATGGAAAATATCCCACTTGCCAATTTTGTCATTGCGAGGGAGCGCAGCGACCGAAGCAATCTCTTTCCTGGATTGAGATTGCTTCGTCGTCCCTCCGGAACTCCTCGCAATGACGGTGGAGTAGCGCTTATTAAACTCCTCCAACGCCCAATCCGTAATGTTCTCCCGCCTGTTGCTCCCGTCTTCGTCGTATGTGTAGAAGGGGAAGCATTGGGTTTTTTCCAGAATATCCAAACAGGGCAAGTACTTCGTTACCAAGCAGTGAAAAGGTTTACTGCTTCCAATACCGCTTACGCAGATAGCACGATTAGCCTGTTCAGCGTTACTATTAGGGAAGATATGCGGCATTTGGTATCGACGCTCAGTTAACTCCTTGTCAAAGTAAAGAGCCGAGAGGGTAAAGGGCCTATAGATAGAGTGTCTAATTGCATTATCGGAGAACTCAATTGTCGCCCCTCTCTTCAACGAATGTTTGAGATTCTCAGACCAACTAATTCTCGATTCATCATTCAGGACAAAGCCGTCAACTTCTGGTTTTTTGCTGAGTCGAACCCATTTGGATACTTGATCATTGAATGTCCCAATCATGCTACTGATATTCTGGATGAGTAGATCTGTATTGAAGTTGTAAGCCCAAGTATCCCGATTTGTCTTGACCCCGTTGCTGTAGGCAATAAAGACAGAATGCTCATTTGCTTTCGCTTCTTTAGTTCCCATTGATTGGAAGGCCTCAAACTCTTCATGCAGCCCCTCGGTAAGCCACGTATTCTTCTCGTCAGGTCGGATCGACTTCCATTCTACTTTCAGTCGTTGCTGCACTTCATCCAGATAGCGATACTTCTGTTCCTTCCGCCAGAACTCATCGATACGGGCATAGAAGATGCGAGCGCTACGCAACACTCCCTCTCCGTTTGGAGAGGGACGGGGTGAGGTCGCTTTGCCTGTTGCGGACCCCTCCCCGGCCCTCCCCAGGGGGAGGGTGTGTTTCTTTCGCACCAATAGACTGATGCTGACGCCAACCTGAATCCCGAACACGTTGTGCGTTGTGCCGGAGAGCTTCGGGTTCTTTCTGACATTGCCACCGAGATCAAGAACGTAGATTGCATCGAAATCCCGACCAAGGTGTTCTCTCATTCCATCAAACGTAATCTGATCGAGAAAGCTGTTATTGCTGATGTATGCGACGACTCCTTCATCTCCGATTCTTTCGGAAGCCCAGCGGAAGGCCTTCACATATGGATCTGAGAGCGCATTCTTGTTTGTTGCTGAGCTTGCCTTTGCGTACGTCTCAGCAACGCTCTTGTCCAGTGTTGGATACTTTCGATTTTTGTTGTTGTCGTTTTCGTTCACTTGCCCGGCATTGTATGGCGGGTTGCCAAGAATGACAAAGATGGGTGACTTCTTCTGTCGTTCTACGCGCTCAGTGTTCTTCGTTGTGAACAACTCTGCCTGGTGCGGCTCGGCCAGTTCAAATGTATCCACTAAACAAATCCCCTCGAACGGCTTGTACTCACCAATCTTCTCAAAGAACTCGTGCTCAATATTCATTGAGGCGATGTAGTAGGGGAGAAGCATCACCTCATTGCAATGCAACTCGTTCTGGTATTTGTACGTGAGTGCCTGCCGCTTGATCTCTTGCATCACCCGCACAATAAACGTCCCGGTCCCCACAAATGGGTCGAGAATGTGTACGCCTTTATCACTGAGCGAGCGTCCGAACTCCTTTTGCAGAATCTCCTCCACGCTCTTCACCATGAAGTTCACAATCGGCTGAGGCGTGTACACAATGCCGTGTGTGTCTGCAACCTTCACGGAGAAGCCCTGGAAGAACTTCTCGTAGACTGTATTAAGGAAGTGCTGCTTCTGCGCAAAGTCGGTGATGGAATCGGCAGCGGCTTCAATGGCAACATAGAGCCGGTCGAACTTGCTGAGAAACTCCTGCTTGCTGAACGCTTGCGAGGTGAGTGCATCAATCACCTTCTCGATTTCAACTGCGATCACGTTGCGGCGTGTGAAGTCGGAGTTCTTGAACACCGTTCTGAAGATGCGCTCGGTAAGCAAATGCTGGATAAGCATCTCCTCCACAGCCTGCACGGAGAGATTCGGGTTCACAGAGTGACGGCACAGCTCAACAAAGTCAGCAAACGCACGGATGAATCGCTGGTTGGTCTTGCGCTCTTCTTCGATGCGGGCGAGAACTCCCTTGGCAAGTTCGGGGATTTTATCTTTGAACTCGGTTGCTGCTTCTTCCCATTGCATCACCACCGGCTGGCGGTAGCTGAACAGTTCTTGGAGTGTTTCGACGAGCCGGTCGGGTTTGGTGATGTCTTCGTCGAGGACGAGCTTGCTCTTTTGCCACAGGATTGCGCGCTCGGGCGCTTGAAAGAGGATGTTGTCTTTTGGATAGCCGAGGTCGAATTTCTTGGTTACCTCTTCTTCGAGATCGTCGTTGCTGTCTTTTGCTTCCCAGTAGCCACGGGGCAAATTGGAATCGTCGAGCAATGCGCCGTCGATGCGCAACGTGGTCTGTTGTGATCGTTTGAATGAGAATTCCGGGATCAGCTTCCAATCAACCTGACGGCAGCAGTGTGTGAGCAACTCTTGAAACGCAGACCGGACAGCAGTTTCATGAGAGACATTGGCCGACTTGAAGCCCTTCAGAGCTTCGTAGTAGGCTTTGACAGGTTTGTGTGTGGGTTTGAGGGAGAGAGGTTGCATCAGCGATACACTTCTTTACGGTGAGCGACAGAATACACATGCACACGGCGTTGGCGATCATCCACTTCGAAGAGGATTCTGTAGTCTCCAACTCGAATTCGGTATCCTTGATGGCCTTGAAGTTTTTTCACACCGGAAGGGCGAGGGGTTGACTCCAATGAGCGAAGTTTCTCAATAATTCGTGCATGCAATGTTGATGGCAACCGGTCGAGTTCCCGTTCCGCAGAATCCTTCAAGACGACCGAGTAGCTCATGATCGCCGCTTGTTCCGTCGATCAGCAAGGTAGCTGTTAAGCGAACGGCTGGGCTCTCGTCTCCTCTGCTCAATTGTTGCGATATCAATGATGTCCTCACGAAGTTGTTTGTCCTTCAAAAACCTCGACATAACGGCCGCTTGATCCTTCTTGGGCAAAGAGCGAAAAGCTGTCCAGAAAACCTCGGCAGTTGCTTCAGATCCTGACATTACATGCCCTCCATTTGATTTTGTGCACTGTTGGCCATCCCGTCCTCCGTCCATTGGATAAAGATACCAGAAAACGGGAGGAAATTCAACTCAACGCTTCATAGCTCTTCTGCAGCTTCTCGATATTCATCTCGAAGATTGATTGCTTTTCCTTTTCCTTCTCTATGACTTCCTTCGGCGCTTTTGCAACGAAGCTCTCGTTGTTCAACTTGGCTCGAATCCCGTTCAACACGCCGTTGAGACGGTCAATCTCTTTCTTCAGTCTGGCTTTTTCAAATTCAAGGTCAATCAAGCCTTCCAGAGGGATGAACAACTCCTCTCCCTGAACCACTGCGCTTGCGGCGAGTTTGGGCCGGGCGCCATTTGAAATGAATGAGAGGGAGGTAACCCGTGCGAGCCGTTGCAGGTATCCTTCATATTGCTTCAGCCTATTGGCATGGCGGGCAGGACTGAGTTTCATGACGAGCGAAATTTCCTTCGATGGCGCTATGTTCATCTCTCCGCGGATATTGCGAATGGATTCAATAACGTTCTGAACGAATGCCATCTCATCTTCAACTTGCTTGTCGATGAGCCGCGTATCTGCCTCAAAGATTTGCGCCCGCATGATTGTCTGGTCGGCAGTTCGTGTGCGAATGTGCTGCCAGAGCTCCTCCGTAATGAACGGCATGATGGGATGGAGAAGGCGGAGCGCACCATCGAAAATGTCCAACGCGCGACTCACGACAGCCTGTTTTACCTCCAAGGGCTCATTGCCATACAGTCTCGACTTGATCATCTCTACATACCAATCGCAGTAGTCATGCCAGAAGAAATCGTAGATCGTCCGGGATACTTTATTGATCTCGAAGTCCTTGAGCGACGCCATGATCTCCTGCGTTGTTGAATGAAAGCGGGAGAGTATCCACCGGTCGGCAAGGTCGAGATGATCGAGGTTGAACTCTGATTTCTTTGGGGCCTCACCAGTTTGATCGCGGTTCATCAGCAGGAAGCGGCCTGCGTTCCAAATCTTGTTGGCGAAGTTGCGGCCCAGCTCGTTCTTTTCGCTGGAATAGATGATGTCCTGGCCGAGCGGCGCGAGGTAGAGAATCGTGAATCGAACCGCATCGGCACCGTATGCTGCAATGAGATCGAGCGGTTCGGGGGAATTGCCAAGCGACTTGGACATCTTGCGTCCCTTGTCATCGCGTACAATGCTTGTAAAATACACTTCCTTGAACGGGATATTCTTCGCTGGATCGTTCGAGCCGGTAAACGACGGCCCGAATTTCAGTCCGGCCATAACCATGCGCGCAACCCAAAAGAAAATGATCTCCGGAGCCGTCACGAGTGTGTCTGTAGGGTAGAAGTACCTCAGGTCGGCGGCCTTTCCATGGTTCCCCTCCTGTGGCCAATCGTGAACGGAGAATGGCCAGAGCCACGATGAGAACCACGTGTCGAGCACATCCTCATCCTGGCGCAGGTTGGCACTGCCGCAGTATGGACATTTCTCGGGTGTTGTTCTGCTGACGATCGGTTTCTTGCAATCAAGTGTGCAGTGATCATCCCCGATGCAATACCAAACGGGAATGCGGTGTCCCCACCAGAGTTGCCTTGAAATACACCAGTCCCGAATGTTGAGCATCCAGTGCTGGTACACCTTTGTCCATCTTTCCGGATAGAACTTGATTGTTCCATCTTCAACGACCTTGAGCGCCGGTTCGGCGAGAGGTTTCATCTTCACGAACCACTGGTCGGAGAGATACGGCTCAATGACGGTGTCGCATCGATAACAACGGCCAATGCTGTTGGTATGGTCGTCGATTTTTGCAATCAAACCCTGCGCTTCGAGGTCGGCAACTGCGACTTTACGCGCAGCGTATCGGTCCATGCCGCGGTATTTCTCCGGCGTCAGTTCATTGAGCTTTGCGGAAACATCAAAGACATTCAGTTGCGGGAGGTTGTGTCGCTGACCGACCCAGAAATCGTTGGGATCGTGGGCAGGCGTGATCTTCACCATTCCGGTGCCGAAGGAAGCATCGACATAGTCATCCGCTACAATCGGGATCTCCCGGCCGGCCAATGGCAACATTGCAGCCTTGCCAACCAAGTGAGCGTAACGTTCATCCTTGGGATTGACCGCAATGGCGGCGTCACCGAACATTGTTTCGGGGCGTGTCGTGGCAACAATGGCATACTCGTTCGGCGTTCCGACGAGCGGATACTTGATGTAATAGATCTTGCCTTGCTGTTCGGAATAATTCACTTCATCGTCGCTGATGGCCGTGTGATCCTTCGGACACCAGTTGACAATGTACTTGCCGCGATAGATCAATCCATCTTCATAGAGCCGGACGAATACCTCCCGTACAGCTTCGGAGAGCGTTTCATCCATCGTGAATTTCTCGCGCTCCCAATCACACGATGACCCTAACTTCCGGAGCTGTTGAATGATGACGCCGCCGTACTGCTTTCTCCATTCCCACACTTTCTCCAGGAATTTGTCGCGCCCTAAATCGTGCCGTGTTTTGCCTTCCTTCATCAAGGCTCTCTCGACAACGTTCTGCGTCGCGATGCCCGCGTGGTCGGTTCCCGGAATCCAGCATGCCTCGTAACCCATCATGCGCTTGTAGCGAACGAAGGCATCCTGCAAGGAGTTATTGAGGATGTGTCCCATGTGCAGCACGCCGGTAATGTTTGGCGGCGGGATAACAATGGTGTATGCTTGTTTATCCGGGTTAGGGGTGGCGTGGAAGAATCCGTTCTTCTCCCAATGTGCGTACCATTTCGCCTCAACTTCGGCGGATGAATAGACTTTCTCAAGCGAGTTATGTTCTGTTGCTTCAGGCAATGGGTGTACCTTTTCAGATTACGAACGGAAGTGAGCGAAGTGTTTGAAGAGCTACAGCGGATTCTTCAACGGACTGAGAACTTGCGTTCCACGACGTTGCTGTTTCCCATCTTATCTTTGATGCGGATGGTCAGTCGGTGGGAACCTCGTTCAAGCGGGCGAGTGGCTGTATATGTAGCTTTGTGGTGTTCGCCATCCACTTCGGGTATTACTGCCACATCGTCAATGTACGTCTTTAGCTCTTTATATTCAACGCCGGAGAAGTTGTCTCCGCAACGGAACGAGAAGCCGGGGCGTCGCGAGGAGGGGCCATTGATCGAGAGGCGGAAGATACCGGGAGGTGTGTCATCTATCTTCACGGACAATTCTCCAAGAGTGCGGGTGATTATTCCCGAGAGGATTGCCGTCGCGCCACCAGTGGAAGGATCAAGCAGCTCGCCATTGCTGAGGCCGGAGAAAAAGAGTCCCTGTCCGGGTCGTGCCCGGTCGGCTGTGACTGTTGCACGAAGTTCGCCCCGTAGTATGGTATTCTCCGGAAGAAGCGAATACCGTAGCTCTAAACCCTGATGTTTCTCCACTTGCATGAACACTGTCTTGAATACCGATGTTGAATCATAGCCGATGACGAGTTTCCCGCCGTCAAATGAAAGACTGCCTGACGTTCCGGGATTGATAGGGTAAAGGTCGAACTCATCGAGTGCTGTGATCCTGGTGCTGTTCACTTCAGCGTCAGCCACAAGACGGCGAGTGCCGCCAAATGTATCAAGGGGTCTGAACGTACCGACATAGTGGTTGATGTCAATTGCTGTCAGTGAGATGGAACGCTTCGAAGCTCCTTCATACACAATCACTTTCGGAGGTTCAGTGAAAGGATGTTGAGCGTGAAGGGAGAGTCGCACGAAATCCGCCTCTAGTTGGTGCTCCAACTTCACAGTGCCGGCTCCTCCTGTCGGTTTGCGAACGAACAGGAATTGCGGCAGCGAGCGTGTACCCCAGGCATTTTCGGCTATCACCTTGACGATATCAAACTGCTGCTTTGTATCCGGAATACGAATAACACTTCCCTCGGCATAAGGGATGGGTGTCATCGTCTTGAGGTTCCAGTTTTCATTCCCGTTCTTCTTCGTGTACATCAACACTTTGTGAACCTTGTCGATGTCCGGGAATGTCAGTTTCACTTCATTCGCTGCATGTTCCATCTCGAAGTGCGGCGGATGGTTCAGGATAAGTTTGCCGGTCACTTCAGAACTATTGCCGTTAAAATCTGTTGAGACGATGCTAAATGTGTGAGGGCCTTCGGGGAGGTCCTCAGTCTTCAATACACCCGACTTTTCTTTTTTGGGAGTATAGAAAGTGAGGCTGCTGGGTGATTCAGCGTAGAGTTTTTCAAACCTCCCGCGTCCGTGATCCAACAGGTTCCCATCGTAATATAATCCAATCTCGTGGGCATTTTTTCCGGGGACACGGTCGAGTTGTACTGTGCAAAAAAGTTTATCGTCGATGTATAATTTGTGGCTATAGACTCCTTGCTTGAAGCGCGACCTATTGGCCAAATCGATCACGCTGATGCCGAAGCCGATCTCTCCGGTGAGTTGAATCGTCTCGGATACCTTGTACTTCCGCTTCCCCATCGATCGCACAGAGAAAGTATGTGCAAATGACGTACCGTTGACAGTTGAACGTTCACCGAGTGGGGAGACGGCGATCCTTTTGATCGTTGGTGCAATGATGTCAGGGAAGCTGAACTCAGTACATAAGAGAGGGTTGATCGGGTCGAGATTCTCGTCCCGGATTTCGAAATGCAGGTGAGGTGTGCCGACTCCGGTGTCTCCCGTATAGGCGATGACTTCTCCCTTTCGTACAGGGATCTCATTCGGGGTGAACTGGAGGTCAACGGGAAATGACTCCTGTTGTTGCTGCTCCCGCGCAACACGTGCGTCAATCGTAGCATTGAAGTGGCTGAGATGAGCGTACGTGCTGTAGTAGCCGTCGGCGTGACGCACATAGAGCATTTTGCCGTAGCCTGTCGGGCTTACTCGGATTCGTGCTACATATCCATCGCGAACTGCAAACACGCGGAAACCCGTGGTGTTTCCTGTGCTGATGTCGATTCCGCCGTGGAAGTGTGTACGTCGGAACTCCCCGAACGTGGATGTGCCGATGTTCCCCGCATCAGTCGGCCAGATGTAATCCGAAAAATCGGTGTTGATGGATTCGTGGGAACTGCTTGCGGGATGGTTTTCCGGAGTACGTGCGACGGTTGCGGTCGCGAGTAATGCAATGATCGGTGCTGTAAGAATGTTGCGTATAACCCTGCTCATCATCCCTGCTTTCAACGCCTTTAGCCTTGTTGTCCGAATTGCTGGATGATGGTGGGTTGGAAAGGCTGAGCTTTGCGCGACGCCTGCCGCGCGATAATCTCTCGTGCAAGTGTGAGATATGCAGAGGACCCTCGAGAATTTACATCATACAGAATGGCCGGCTTGCCGTAAAAGCTGGCTTCACCGAGAGTTGTATTCTTCGGGATGATTGTCTGAAAGAGATGGTTGTGATACTTTGAGTGCAGTTCCCGCATTGTAATGTCGGTAACCCTGGTATTGGGTTCGTGCATCGTGAGAAGAATCCCTTCAATCTCTAGCGTTTTGTTGGCGACCTCTCTCATCCAATCCACATACTTGAAAAGTTTGTCCACAGCATCAAGCGAGAAGTGGCCGGACTTTACCGGTAGCAGAACAGAATCGGCAGCAGTCAGAGCGTTCGTTGACATTCCACGGAGCACCGGTGGACAATCAAGGATAACGTAGTCGTATTGTTGTGCAACACCCCGGAGGGAGTTCTTCAGGATCGATCGGTTGTCTGCCAGACGCATGAGGCGATCTTCCATTTGCAGTGACTGGACATTTGACGGCACAAAATCAAGGAATGAGAGTTCTGTTCGGTGAATTGCCGTGGACATACTCGCGATGAAATTAAAGACTTCGAAAACACCGGCCTTGATTCTGCCTTCGGTGAAACCCAGCGAGAGGCCGGATGCACCAAATGTGTCCATATCAATAAGCAGCGTGCGTTGCTCGGCAACCGCAAGGCTGGCAGCAAGGTTAACAGCCGTTGTTGTCTTGCCGACTCCCCCTTTTGGCAGCGCTACAGCAATGATTCTGGCCATGACGTTCTCTAATGGGTGGGTTCGTTGATGACTTCAACACGAAGAGATCCGACCGATTCAAGTTCAGCTTCCAGTATATCCCCGGCCTTCACATGTCCTACACCTTCTGGCGTTCCTGTAAAGATTAGATCGCCTGGTTCCAGCGTGAATATAGAAGACAAATAGGATACCAGAAAATCAATTTTGTATATCATATTTCGTGTATTTGAGGTCTGTCGCGTTTCGCCGTTTACTTTCAGCCTGAGATCAAGCGAATGCGGGTCGCTCACTTTTGACCTCTCTACAGCATCTGACAGCGGGGCTGACGTATCGAAACCTTTTGCCACTGACCAAGGTAAACCTTTCTTCTTTGCGTCAGCTTGAATGTCACGTAACGTCATATCCAACCCGACGGCATAACCTTCAACGTAGTCGTAAGCGTCCTTGATAGGGACATTTTTTGCGCTTCTACCTATCACTGCGACCATTTCGACTTCGTGATGGACATCAGTCGAAATCCTGGGAATTGCAACACGTTCACCGTCGTGAATGATCGCTGTTGCCGGCTTTAGAAAGACAACAGGTGATTCAGGCAACGCTGCGTTCATTTCTTTTGCATGAGCTGCGTAGTTTCGACCAAGACAGAGTATCTTACCGACAGTAAATGACTTCTGCGACTCATGAAACAGAATTCTACTCATTTCATAACAGATTATGGTAACAAGTATGAAGAATATAGTTAGGTGAAGCTATATTATCAAGCCTAATCTCAGTAATCTAAAAAACCTTACGAAAACTGACGACGGCTTGCAATTCTACAAATTTCTCTATATTTTTTCACATAAAGTCTTAGTTGAACACAGGTTTATAAGTTGTCAATTACTTACGCACAATCGGGTGTTGATATAGCAGAAGGGGACAGACTTGTCAAGCATATCAGGCGAGCGGTCAAGTCCACCTATTCAAAATCCGTCCTTGGTGACGTCGGTTTGTTTGGTGCCTTCTATGATGCCACCTTCAAGAAATACAAATCTCCGGTTCTTGTTTCAAGCGTAGATGGTGTTGGTACCAAACTTCTCATTGCTCAAATGATGAACAGACATGACACCATTGGGCAGGATCTCGTCAATCATTGTGTCAACGACATACTTGTGTGTGGTGCGAAGCCGCTGTATTTCATGGATTATTTTGCAACAGGAAAGCTCCATAGAGACATTGCCGGTGAAGTCATCAATGGATTTGTCAAAGCATGTAAAGAGAACGATTGTGCACTCATAGGTGGCGAAACGGCAGAGATGCCTGGCCTTTATGGGGACAATGTGTATGATCTTTCTGGCACAATCGTTGGACTTGTAGAGCGTAAGAAAATGATCTCGGGGAAGAACATCAAAGCTGGGGACGTGTTGTTTGGATTGCCATCGACGGGTTTACATACCAATGGCTATTCACTTGCTCGTGCCGCGTTACTCCCAAAATACTCACTCCATGACCACGTTGATGAATTGGGAGCGACTCTCGGTGAGGCTCTTCTCAGAATTCATCGCTCGTATCTTGACATAGTTGATGCGGTGGCAAAAAAAATCGAGGTGAGGGGGTTATCACATATTACCGGTGGCGGGATAGTCGGGAATACCATGCGAATCATCCCCAAGGGACTATCATTGGCAATTGATTGGGCCGCATGGGAGCGACCCCCAATTTTCAGATTAATCCAGCGGGAAGGTGAAGTGCCGGAAGAGGATATGAGAAGGACGTTCAACCTTGGAATTGGATTGATTATGGTTGTATCGAAAAAGAAAGCTGATGCCATAACACAGGTCATGCGAAAAAAAGGGGAGCGGTGCATTGTTGTTGGCGAAGTAGTGAAAAATGTTTAGAAGGAGTATTGTTCCGGTGTTACTAATGGTATCATTACAATAGCGGATCCGGTGTCAGCCGAAAATCTAGAACATACAGCTCACAACAGTTTGCATCCGAAAGCCATCAAGATCGGTCTGAACCGGGCGTTCAGCATCTCCGAGGAGATTCCCCTTACTTCCGATGAAATGAAAACGAGCCTCGTCAAGGCGAACTCGTTCTACAATGCTGTGAGCACGTTAAGCGAAATCGCGCTACAGATTGATGCGGCACGCAGTGACGATGAGATTTTGGCGACACTGCGCGCTCAGACCAAGTGGATTCTTGATCACGACGTGTATTTTCTCGCGTTGCTCAATAAGTCGCACAGCCATTACGTCATCAGCACACTCTCTCCGATTGCAGATTCCACGGATCTCAATCACAAACACTTTACTCTCATCCAGGGAATGCCGGGTTGGGTGATCCAAAATCAATCGCCCATCGTCATCGACATTACTGCCGGGCCTGCGTTCACGCAATCGATTGAAGGAACGCTTTCCGATCTCGGAATGAAATCGCTGTTGATGGTGCCGCTGCGAACCGGTGAAGAGACGATTGGCGCGCTGACGTTGAGCTCTGCACGCCCGGGCGCGTACGGGGAGCACGAGATGTGTCTGGCTCAAGTGCTCGCGTTGCAAGTTGCAGTCGCCCTCAAGAATATCTCCCTGTTCGATGATGCCAGGAAGCGGATCACGCAGATTGAGCTCGTGAATGAAATCGCAGAAAAGCTCACATCAACGCTGGAGTTGGATGAGATTCTCGATTCTGCCGCGGATACTATCCGGAAGAACTTCAATTACTTTGATGTCACGATTTTGCTGGTCAACAAACAGGAGGGGCAAGTTGTACTGGTTGCACATTCAGGCAACTACGTGGATTTTCTACCGCACGGCTACCGCCAGAACATGTCTGAAGGGATTGTCGGGTGGGTGGCAACGCATGGCCAGAAGATACTCGCAAATGATGTGGCTGAAGATCCCCGGTATGTAGCGTATGAATACCACAGCACAAAGTCTGAACTTGCGATCCCAATCCTCATCGATCAGGAGATTGTCGGCGTCCTCAACGTGGAAGACACCAAGCTTCACGCATTCGACGAAACTGATACGATGGTTCTTGAAACTCTCTGCGACCAATTGGGAAGCGCGATCAAGAATGCCAAGTTATACGATCAAGTGAAGAGGGCCAATTCGAAGCTGACGGAATTGGACAGGATGAAGTCCGATTTTCTCAGTATTGTCTCCCACGATTTCCGTTCACCGCTCGCAAGCGTCATCCTTGCGGCAAAGGCATTGCTGAAACGTGGCGAAAGCGCAGACCCCAAGCGCGTCAACGAATATCTCACGATTATCGTTGACCAGGCGAACAAGCTTAGTCACCTTGCCGAGGACACGCTCTCCATCGCCAAGATGGAATCGGGCCAGTTGAGCTATTTTTTCAAAGTGGTAAATGTTGAACGCCTGATCAAGGATGCTGCTGCATTGGTGAGCTTTTCCCGACGACACACTCTTGAACACTTTGTTGACAGCGGGGTTTCTTACATCAAGGGAGACCAATCCAAGTTACGGCAGGTTGTCCAGAACTTGCTCTCGAATGCGGTCAAGTATTCCCCGAAGGGAGGACTGATTCGGGTCAGAGCCGAGAATTATTCAAATGATCAACTCCTCATTTCAGTAACGGATGAAGGAATAGGTATTCCCAAGGAGCAGATAGATAAGCTCTTCCAGAAATTTTCTCGGGTCGACACGACCGAAGCTCGTGAGATCAAAGGATCAGGTCTTGGGCTCTGGATCTGCAAGGAGATTGTGAAGGCGCACGGAGGGAAGATCTGGGTTGAGAGTGAACCCGGAAAGGGGAGTACATTCAAGTTTATACTAAAGAAAGCAGATCAGGAATAGCTTTTCGTCTCCCTCACTTCTTTGAATTCTCCGACTGTTTCTTCTCTTTCTCATCAAGCTTCTTCATCACACCTTCAAAGAACTTCTGCCATCGTTCGGGATTGCTCTGATGGTGGTTAAGGATCTCAGGAACACTTTTTTGAAAAAATTGGAGACAAACTATGCCTGATTCAGGGGTGTCACTCAGTACATAGTCATCCGGGAATGGATTCATCGGATCAGGTGTCTGG
>JANNSJ010000055.1:0-7052 GCA_031402435.1 Bacteroidota bacterium
TTCACATAGGATTATCATTCGCGGTGCGCGTGTGCATAATCTCAAGAACATCAGCCTTGATCTGCCTCGCAACAAGCTCATTGTCTTTACTGGCGTAAGTGGCTCAGGAAAATCGAGCCTTGCGTTCGATACCATCTATGCTGAAGGACAGCGACGCTACGTTGAGAGCCTCTCGTCGTATGCACGCCAATTCCTCGAACGAATGGACAAGCCCGACGTAGATCTCATCCAGGGCATTAGTCCAGCCATGGCCATTGAACAGAAGACGAATACTCGAAATCCACGTTCCACTGTCGGCACAACAACGGAGATCTATGACTATCTCCGGCTGCTGTTTGCGCGTGTCGGTAAAACGTATTGCGAAAAATGCGGGAAACTTGTGGTACGTGATTCCGTTCAAACTGTCACCGCAACATTGTTAAATGAGTTGGTATCTGTCGGTGAATCCTCCGCCAAGGTGTACGTTACGTTCCCCCTGCCGATGCACCCCAAGGAAACCCTTGAGCAGGCATGTATGAATCTCAAGAAGGAGGGCTTCTTCCGCCTGCTCGTTGATGGGGTGATTGTTGACCTCAACGAATCATCGCCTCCTTCAAAGAAGAAAGCCGCGAATATTCAGGTCCTCGTTGATCGGTTGGTATTCAGAATCGATGAGGAAAACCCCCGTATTGCAGATTCGGTTGAGACGGCGTTTGCATCAGGTGGTGGCAGGGCGAATGTGCAGTTTGTCGATTCGGGAAAGGTATTGCGATTCAACCAGAACTTCGAGTGTCCGGATTGTCATATTGTGTACGAAGAGCCGGATCCAAAACTATTCTCCTTCAATAGTCCATTTGGAGCGTGTCCCGAGTGCCAGGGTTTTGGTCGCGCAATCGGGATTGATATGGACCTTGTTGTGCCAGATAAGAAGAGATCGTTGCGAGAAGGTGCGATCCAGCCATGGACGACTCCCAAGTTCATCGAACACCAGCGACGACTGCTGAAAGTTGCCAGGCAGGCACAGCTCCGGGTGGCTGTTCCATACGCAGAACTTACAACAGAAGAACACAATATTGTGCTCAACGGATTCGAGAGCTTTGATGGTGTGCTAGGGTTCTTCAAAGCGGTGGAGCGGAAGGCATATAAAATTTACTATCGTGTTCTCCTGAGCAGATATCGCGGTTACACCGAATGCCCTGCATGCGGTGGAGCGAGACTCAAGAAGGCCGCGCTGAATGTCAAGATTGTCGGCAAAAGGATTTCCGATATCGTGCGTATGACGATCGCTGACGCAAATGCATTCTTCGCCACGCTCCAGCTGCCGCCGCACGAGCAGGAGATTGCGAAGCGGATTCTTGATGAGGTCGAGAAGCGGATAGGTTACCTCAATGAAGTAGGGATAGGGTATCTCACTCTCGACAGGTTGTCGAGCACCCTGTCCGGTGGTGAGGCGCAACGCATCAATCTTGCCACATCTCTTGGTTCATCTCTTGTTGGAGCGTTATATGTCCTTGATGAACCGAGTATCGGGCTGCATCCGCGAGATAACCAGCGGCTTATCAATATCCTTAAGGCATTGCGCGATGTAGGCAACACGGTGATGGTCGTGGAACATGATGCGGATATGATGAGAGCCTGTGACGTTATTGTCGACATGGGACCCAAAGCCGGTGAGAGTGGTGGACACATTGTGTTTAACGGTTCGGGGAAGGATATCCTTTCGGACAAAAACTCCTTAACGGGCAAGTACCTCTCAGGCAGGCTTGCCATTGCTGTTCCTTCAAAGAGAAGATCTTTGAATGGCAAAGCAATCATTATTCGAGGGGCAGTACAGAACAATCTCAAAGACATTGACGTGACGTTTCCTCTCCACGCTCTAGTGTGTGTTACGGGCGTCAGTGGAAGTGGAAAGAGTACGCTGATTGCTGACATTTTCTATGCAGGTCTGCGGAGACGTAAAGGAGACACAAGTATACCTGAAGGCTTGTGCCGCTCGATTGAAGGAGAAGAGCTCATCGACCATATCGAACTGGTGGACCAGTCGCCGATCGGAAGAACTCCTCGTTCCAATCCCACAACCTATATCGGCGTTTTTGATCTTATCAGGAATCTTTTCGCTGCAACACAGGCCGCAAAGGTACACGGGTTAACGCCCGGCCACTTCTCGTTCAATGTGCCCAATGGCAGGTGCGAAGCGTGTGAAGGTGACGGTGTGATCAAAGTGGAAATGCAATTCCTTGCAGACCTGTACTTGCAGTGTGATGTATGCAAGGGCAGGCGGTACAAACAGGAGGTGCTTGAGGTTCAGTATCGCGGCAAGAACATCGACGACATCCTTCGGATGACAGTCACTGAGGCGATACAATTTTTCCGTGCGAGTGCGGGCAGTGTGAAGGTTGCCAACAAACTCAAGGTGCTGGATGATGTGGGTCTTGGGTATATCAGGTTGGGACAAGCAGCCACATCACTTTCGGGAGGGGAAGCGCAGCGCATCAAACTTGCAGCTCATCTCAGCGCGCCGCACGCAGGCCATACTCTGTTTGTGTTCGATGAGCCAACAACCGGACTGCATTTTGATGACATTGCGAAACTGATTTCGTGTTTCAATGCACTCATCGCGGCAGGCAACTCGGTCGTGATTATCGAACACAATCTTGATGTGATCAAGTGTGCTGATTACATCATTGATCTTGGACCGGAGGCGGGTGATGGCGGTGGTGAGATTGTGGGGACGGGAACCCCTGAGGATATTGCACGCAATTCCGTTTCGTACACGGGGCGCTTCTTGAAGCCGTATCTGAAGGGTACGTAGAGCGGGAACTCATGTCTGGGGTGACTCTTATCACCGCATCCGCAACGCGTTTCGTTTATATTATACCCGTCGAAACACTGAAAGGCATTGGTGCCACAATGGATTTAGGGGAGGTCCTGCGTGTGTGCCGATGCCTTTCACAATTAGTACGCCATACCGACGTTCAACGTGATAAAGAACCCGCCGAAATCCTTCTTCGTTGCTGAGACTGCTCCAGTCGTCGCATTGTACAACGACGGGAGCCCTTTGCCAAAGAGATACGTGAAGTAGTATCTGAAATTCACACCGAACAGATTTGATTTCTCCGTTCCGAAGTTTGCTCCGAATCCGATGAACCCACCGACGGTGTAATGAGGCTGACCTCGTCCCAGCGCCTTGAAAAAATCAACCTGCTCGAGTTGCAACGCACTGTCCGGGCCACTGATGTCGGTGAAGGGCGTAACGTAAATCATGGTTGGTCCCATACCCGCGTTGATATAGGGACGGAAGTTGTCAGTGATCTCCTCTTTGAACAGTCGATGTTGAATACCGAACATGAGAGGAAGAATAAGGAAGCGGTTGAGCTTGCCGGGAATATAGGATTGGCCGGTATAGTAGTCGAACTGTTCGACTTCACGTTCGTCCTTCGATTCCGAAATGGAAAGCGACGCAAAGCCAAACCATTCGTCGTTGAATTCACGGCGGTAGAATGTTCCCAACCCAAACCCACCATTGGAGATGAGGATATCGACTCCCCACGCATTGCGGAGCGTTTGCGACTCATTTGCGCTTGAGGACATCTCGTTGGAGGAGTCGGGAGGTTGAGAAACTAGCGACAGACTACGCATCGTTCCGGGGAGGGACTGTGCGATTCCCTGTTCGGCTGTGAACGAGAAGCAGAAGATGGCAAACACGACTACATGGCGATTCATCAAACCCCGCATAGATTCCTCCGTCCGATCGTTCTACATTCATATTGTATTACAGAAAAGATAGCCGCTTTCGATTTCAAAAGCAACGAAACACACCGAACTTCAAATAGCGTGTTTCAGGAACATTGGGGAGTGTGGGATGATCCGGGGCAGCCCCGCGCCAATCCAACAACTGCAGGCGTCTTCCAGCCTTCCGTGCAGATTCGTCAACGATGGAAAGAAATACATCGGGTTCTATGTGATGCGAACAGGACGCCGTCAACAAAATGCCCCCCGGGCGCAACACTTTGAATGTCCGTAAGTGGAGATCCTTGTATCCTTGTTTTGCTGTGGTGACATTTTTTCTGCTCTTGGTGAACGACGGCGGGTCGAGTACGATCACGTTGAAGCGAGTGCCTGCTGCATTAAACTCCTCCAGCTTGTCAAACACATCATGACGCTCGAACTGTATGGAACTCAGACCATTCAGCGTGGCATTGTGTCGAGCACGTGCGACCGCATCTTCTGAGGCATCAATGCCGGTGACGGAAGTCGCTCCGGCCGCAGCGGCATTCAACGCGAAGCCACCGTCATTGCAAAAACAATCAAGTACCGCTGATGAAGGAGCAAATTGTCTGATAGCAAATCGGTTCTCGCGTTGATCGAGAAAGAATCCTGTCTTCTGTCCTTCCAGCGGGTCCACTGTGTAGACAAGCCCGTGTTCGCTGATTTGTGTTGGCAAAGACGACCCTCGCAGGACTCCCTTCTTGAGTTCAAGATGTTCAAGTGCCCGAAGAGGGGACTCGTTACGCTCGACAATACCTCGCGGGTGCAACAGCGAGTCAAGCACGTCGCAGATCCACGGCAACCGTGCATCCATTCCGAACGCGAACGTTTGGACTGAAACAAGGTCATTGAACTTGTCGATGATAAGTCCGGGCAGGAAGTCTCCTTCACCGTGAACAAGGCGGAAGGTGTCACTGTTCGGATAGAGTGTTTTCCTGAGATCTAACGCGGCTTTGATGCGGCGCTCGAAAAATGCAGCATCGATTTCCTCCACCGTCCGCGACAGCATGCGGAATGCAATCAATGAATGCGGATTGAAGAATCCGATGCCAAGCGAGAGCCCGCTGGCTGCACGGAGTTCGACAACGTCACCAATTGCCGGATTGCCGGTGATCTCGTGGATCTCATTGCTGAACACCCACGGGTGCCCCGCAACGACACGCCGGTCTTCGTTCTTCTTGAGGAGAATGTGCTTATTGAGATGGAGTGTGTTCATAAGAGGCATTTCAAGGTATCAAGAACGTGAGGTAATTGCAAGGAAGTCGCTTCAACGTTCGTTGAATGTCGCGGTGATTATGGTTATATTTCCACAAGAATTTCCAAATGAACATCAGTGAAGACCATGAGCAGCACCATTGATCGCATTTCGTGTGTCATCTTCGACATGGATGGAACGCTTACCAGGACCAACGAGTTGATTTTCGAGAGCTTCAATCACGTGGCAGAAAAGTACGCGGGAAAGACGCTTTCTCGGGCAGAGATTATTGCTATGTTTGGCCCTCCTGAAGAGGGCGGGATCGTGCAAATCGTAGGAGAACACGCGTTGGATGAAGCGATGGATGACCTCTGCAGTTACTATCAGAGTCATCATCCTAGGCTTGCTGCGCTACATCCGGGCATTGAAGAAGTTCTTCGCTTCCTCAAAACTTGCGGAATTACGCTCGCCATCTTTACGGGAAAAGGGAGGCGAACGGCAGACATTACTCTTCACGAACTGAAGATCGGAACGTACTTTGACTTCGTCGTTTCCGGATCAGACGTTGTGAACCACAAGCCTCATCATGAAGGTATCAACAGGGTTCTTGACCACTTTGCGCTTGCCGCTGGCGAAGTGTTGATGGTTGGTGATGCGCTTGGAGATGTATCGACATCGCGGGGTGCAGGCGTGAGAGTTGCATCCGTCGTATGGGATTCTTATGACAAGGAACGGGTGTTGCAGGCCGGTGCCGACTACGTGTTCCATGACGTGAACGAGATGTACGAGTGGTTCAAGTCCCATATCAATTGATCCGGTAGAGCATTGAGCGAAGAGCAGTCCTACGTTACAAATATTACCCGTTACGGTTTGCCATTTGTTGTCGGTATTTTTTATCTCACCGCTTCACTGGGGTTCGAGTTTACTGCCGATAGTACTTTTTTGATGCTGGGAGCGATGAAGAACGGGACTTCATTTGCAGCAGATAGTTTCCCCAGTCCGCTGTGGCAATTCCTCTTGATGGTTGGAGGCTGGTTCCATCTCAATTCTCTTCTGACGTCCAAGGTTCTCGGCCTGGTGTTTTCATGTGCGGCAATCTTTGCAATGTATCTTGTTGCCAATGAGGTTCTGCGTGACCGGTTGCTTGCCTTTTGTGTTGCTCTCCTCCTTGGAATGCAGGGATGGCTGCTACAAATTGCCCCATCAGGTTCGGCGCTCACTCTGGCAGTTGCACTAACGTTGGCAGTGCTTTTCTTCATGCTGCGGAACGAATATGTTGTCGCGCCGTTTGTGCTTGGATTGTGTACGCTCGTTTTCTGGCAGGCTGCATTTCTCCTCGTCCCTCTTTGTATCGATATTTGGGTGAATTCGGTCAGCAAAAACAGGTCTGCCAAAGTCATACTCAGTGCACTCCTCATGTATCTCAGCGCGCTTTTGCCGTGGGGCCTGTATGCATGGAGCAACGGCGTGAGCGGACTTCCGACATTGTATCAGGTTGCGGAAATCCCTCAACTTTCTTTTCTCGCGGTTATAACACTTGCTCTCCTCGGACTATTGGGCGTGATTGGGATTGTTCTGGTGTTGCTCTCTAAAATCGATGCTTCCCACGTTCTCCGCACTAACAGCGGCGTGTTCATGTTCGTGGTTGTACTTACTCTTTCAGGATTGGTCTATCGTTCTGATGTGTGGCTTGTCGTCATTCCACTCGTAGTCATGTACGCATTCTTCGGACTTGCAGAAATCCTGAAACGATTTGCAAGCGAAAGACTTCTCTACAGTCTGTCGTTCATGCTTGCCGGATTGCTGCTCGTCCAGCTTCAGTTCGATTATTATCGAGTCAACAAACCCGCGATGTTTCTTGCCAACGGGCAGGCGAACGAGCTTCAGGTTGTTGCGGTATGGCTCCAGATGAATGTGCCACCCTCCCAGCTTGTATGTGCAGAACGTCCGGGGGTATTGGGATATTTTGCAGAAAGGTCTGTTACTCGATTGAAGGAGCAGGAAGTATCATGTGGAGATGCTGTTGTAACATCCAGGCGGGACGTCCCGGGAGACGATGTTGCATTTAATCCCGGTGGGGTGCCGGAACCAACGCCCATCGCGGCTGAAC
>JANNSJ010000056.1:0-14302 GCA_031402435.1 Bacteroidota bacterium
ATCCGCGATCTGGATATGGCCGATCCGGGCCAGGTGCTTGAGGAGATTGCCGGTGAGTTCGCCTTCCCGCCGAACTTGTCGGGGAACTTCTTGGCGGTCGCGTCTGCCAGCGGGTCACCGATCATCTGCATGTGGCCCATCGCCATCCGCAGCGTCTCGTACACCTTCGCCAAAAGACATTTAGCAGAGAAACTTCTGTTAGTGTTGACATTCAAGCCGACCCTAAAACAGTTTGGGGTTTGCTGACCAACGCAGAAACTATCCGAAATGGAATTCAACTGTAATTTCCATTGACGGTAAGATTGCACTCGGAGAAACAATACAACTCAAATCCTATCTTGACCCAAAGAGAGTTTTCAAACTTGCTGTAAAAGAAGTTGAACCCGAAAGAAGATTAGTAAGGGGCGATGCTATGGGTAAACGGGAATACAAATTGACACCACACTCAAACGGACAAACAAGCTTTGCCATGACAGAAACAATTGGTGGGCCTTTGTTTCCATTGTTTGCTAAAATGATTCCTCCTTTTGACGAATCATTTGAAAAGTTTGCCAACGACTTAAAAAAGAAGCTGAAAAACAATAATCACCTAAATTAAAAAAACATAGCTTACAAAATTGGGACAAAAGAAAAACCAATGGTTTTAAAGAAACCACCATTGACAAGCGAATACACAATGCATGTTGACGAAAAAGACGGCAAAGAAGTTTTAGTTTGCACAGTCGGTAAAACTGTGTTGTTATATGACATACGGTGTCTTGACGACCTTCATACTATGCTTAAAAAACATGGCGACTGGATGGAGCTTGGCAGTGCAGACGAACAGAAACCTGCAAAAGACGGAACCGTTGAAGCGTGGGGACGTTCAGAGAAAAATCCTGTTGGTGGTTGGTATGGACTTAAAAAAGGACTTCGTGGACGCTTTGGAATGTATGTTCCACCTTTAATGGAAAAACTCGGACTTGCAGAAGTAACACACGATGCAAAGGGAAATAAAATGAAAGCAATGTAACAACGGACGAAGAAGCACTACTGGTAACAGCACATTTGCAATAGGCGGGGTTTCGTGCTCCGCAGACAGTTTTGTGGTTACAGAAAGTTCAGTTCTCCGTATGAACTTTTGTGGTAAAATCGCGACCTTCGCCAAGCCGCAAAACGTTAGCCGCAATGGTATTGGCAACAGTGCAACTTTGAACAGACGAACTTTGAACAAATTGTTTGGAACAACATACCCTATCTCAAACACATTGGAGTGGCCCAGGGCTTTTATTCTTTTTAGATCAAAGGACTAATCCGGTATTCCTTTTCTTTCTCATCACAACACAAATCCACATTTATGCAAGTAGCAGTTTGGGACACCTATGTAACCAAAAAGGACGGAACAGTAATGCACTTTGACATTATTGCACCAGTCAATATAAAAGACGAAAACGTAATTCATACCTTTGGCAAGCATTACTTACAATCCGTACATCAGAAAGATCAACCACTGGCAGCAAAGGAATGCAGCTTCTGCCATATTGAAAAGGCGACAACTGAGATGGAATTGAGTATTCGGCAAAAAGGGTACTACATTATTGAAATGCACAATTGTAAATAATTGTGTCTGTGCTTAATTTAGAAAATCACAATTCACATCTTAACAACAAAATAGTTGTATGACTTGAACGCTTATGACAAGTGTTTAGAATCTTGCTTTGGGAGAAGGCGAAAGAACAGAATGTAAGCCCCATCCACATTCAGTTGTTACTTTTCATTCAGCATCAGTTTTTCAAATCGGCAGTCCCGGGCTGGACAAGCCATGAATTCCAACCAGCAGCAAGCCGTCAACGTTATGTGCAACCCTAACATGACAAAAAAGGCAGCGCAAATATGAAACGACCTTACCATATTGCACTTCTGCTTTTACTAAGCAACTTGATGACAAGTTGTAATGGGCAGACAAAGGACAAGTCTCAACTTGTTGGCGGAACTTTTGAAAATAGTGAATTCACCTATTACGGAATTCCGAAGCACATAAGCTCGACTGACACAAGTTCGGGTTGGACACAGAAGGGGCAAACAATTCTACTGACCGGCATAGTGAATCAACAAGACGGCAAAACACCAGCCCCCAATGTTCTTTTATACTATTACCATACAAACACGGAAGGCAAGTATTTACATAAGCCAGAAGAAGGACGAAGTATGCCCCCAAATGAACTTGGGCAGACACACGGATACATTCGGGGCTGGGTTAAAACAGATACAGCGGGTAGATATTTTATCTACACTGTAAGACCTGGAACATATCCCACAAATGACGAGCCTGCTCACATTCATATAACTGTAAAAGAACCCAATGACATAAAAGAATACTACATTGATGACTTTGTTTTTGATGATGACAAATTGCTTACATCATCAAAAAGACAGAAAATGGAAAACCGTTGTGGTAGTGGCATATTAAGGATGGTTCAGAAAACCGATTTGCAAATTGGTGAACGAAACCTCGTGCTTGGGTTAAATATTCCCGACTATCCAACTAAAGGATCGAGTGAAGTACATTCAGGGAACAATATTGGTGAAGATGTTTTTTCATTTATCCCTTTTCATGCTTGGGGTCCAGACAAGGGAACAAAGACTTGTCCTATCTGCAAATATGGTTGGTATCACGGAATACTCTATTTTGTTGGCAACAATCCAAATTGGACTGAAATAACTCAATGGCTAACATTTTTAGAGACCGAAAGTAAACGAAGAGAAGGGTATTTGAAGGTATATTTTGTATATGGAAATGAAACTGGCTACAATAGAAGCGATAGAGAAAGGGAATTAGAGAACATTGGCAAGGACTTAACATTAGAAAACGTTGCATTAACTTATGTGTCTTCTTTTTCTGACGCTTCCTCAGAAATTAACCTAAACAATATTAATCAAACAGTAAATAACACATTTATCCTATACAAACGAAGTAGGATTATTGACAAGTTTGTTGATCTAAAACCATATGAAGAGAATTTCAACTTGGTTAGAGAGCAACTTGACAAGTCAATCAATGAATATTTTGATTTACCAAAACCCAAACACGACTGATGCAAATGCTAATAGATATGTACTTCCACAGTCTTTTCTGCCGACTTCAACCAGTTGTGCTTCGTGCCGACAGTATGACAGCGATATGAGAGAACTCGGTGGCGCCCTTTTTTTTATGATCGTCGCAAACGACACTGTCTTTGAGTCTTACTATGCCGCCAGGGCGTTCCGTGGCTTGCTAAAGGTCTGAATTTTGCACAGATAATATACATTCAGACAAAACAAGTGAAAACAAAGGCCATATTAATTTTAGCTCTTGTGACATCATTCGGTTTTGGTTTCGCATTTAAGACAATCATATCAAAACAACCTAACGACCAGACTGCAATGAAAAAAGTAACAGGTATTGGCGGGATCTTTTTTAAGTGTAAAGACCCAGACAAAATGAAAGAATGGTATAAAACGCATTTGGGTTTGGACACAGACCGATACGGGACAAACTTCGAGTGGCGACAGGGTGCGGACACTACGAAAAAGGGCTTTACACAATGGAGTCCATTTGCCGAGACGACAAAGTATTTTGACCCTTCGACAAAGGACTTTATGATAAACTACCGGGTTGAAAACCTGGAAGAACTTGTTGAGCAACTCAAAAAAGAAGGCGTGACCATTACCGACAAAATTGAGACATTTGAATACGGAAAGTTTGTTCATATTGTTGACATTGAAGGAAATAAAATCGAGTTATGGGAGCCCAACGACGTTGAATACGACAAAATCGTCGGCGGACGAACAAAATAAATGAACACACAGCGACACCGAAATGCATGCCTAACCGATCAACCTCTTTTCAGCTCCCCAACCCATCCCACAAACTAGACGGATCTGGCCATTCTCTCTCCATTAGCGATGACACCATAGTTCGCCACGATTCTTTTCCTTGCATCTGAAACCTTTTCCATCTATATTCGTCTAAGCGAATATAGATTTGGAAGGGATTTCAGCATGAAGGAACTTGCCACCGTATTCAAAGCCCTCAGCGACGAGGCCAGGCTCAGGATACTCAACCTCCTTTTCAGAACAGGTGAACTGTGCGTCTGCGACATTGAATCGACGACAGGATTCACCCAGACCAAGGTCTCCCGCCACCTCCTCTACCTCAGGAATGCCGGGCTGCTCGATTCCAGGCAGCAAGGACTCTGGATACTGTACAAAATCGCCAGTCCAAAGAACGATGAACATGAGCAGTTGCTGGAGTGCCTTCGTACCATCCTTCAGACGAACCCCATGGCGCAGCGTGATGCCCGTGAGTTGGGTAAGAGCATCAAGAGCGGTTACTGTACAACGTTTTCGACAATCAAACCAGATCAAGTTCCAGCCACACTCGAACTCAATTAATCATAAAGGAATGCTGCCATGACAGATCAATTAGAAAAGGAAAATACAGCCTGTTGCGGGCCAACCTGCTGCGAGTCTGAAACAAACGTCCAGACAGCAGTCGTCAGCGAAAAGGATGTGAAAAGTTCTGTCCGTGAGAGATACGGAAAGATCGCCGCAGAAGGAAGCTCCTACTGCGGACCAAATTGCGGCTGCTCCTCCGAGAGTGACGAACACCTCATCTCAATACTGATGAGCGACGAATACACAAACGTGGACAAACAGATTGTCGCAGCAGCAGATCTCGGGCTCGGATGTGGGACTCCAACTGCATTCACCGATCTGCAACCCGGCATGACGGTGCTCGATCTCGGCTCAGGTGCCGGCATCGATGTATTCATCGCGGCCAAGGCAGTTGCCCCAACCGGCAAAGCCATCGGACTCGACATGACCGATGAGATGCTGAAGCGAGCAAGGGAAAACAAGCTGAAGCTCGGTATTGCAAACGCGGAGTTCTGTAAGGGAGAAATCGAAGACATGCCCGTCGAGTCAGGTTCCATCGACAGGATTATCAGCAACTGTGTCATCAACCTTGTGCCCGATAAGAACAAAGCATTCTCCGAAATGTACCGCGTACTCAAACCAGGCGGCAAGTTCACTGTCTCAGACATTGTCTCGCTTGGCGAGATTCCCGCTGACACCCGGCGCAACATGGAACTCTGGGCAGGCTGCATTGCGGGAGCGATCAACAAAGAAGAGTATCTGCAGACTGTGAGAGAGGCGGGATTTAGTGATCTGACAATCTCAGCGGAGAAACCATACAACCTTGAAGGTAACACGTCATTCGGACTCGAAAGTATAACACTCACGGCAACACGATGAACCGCGCTACCATACGCCAGGCAACACACGATGACCTGGACCGAATCAAGCGACTTTTGGAGTCGGCGTCATTGCCGACTCTTGGAGTGGCGGACCACGTTCATCATTTCCTCGTTGCCGAACAGGTTGGATTGATTACCGGGGCAATCGGTCTTGAGGTGTACGGAGAAACAGCTCTGCTACGTTCAGCAGTTGTTGCCCCTGAACATCGGAGCAAAGGAATTGGCACCGCCTTGTTTACGGGCAACCTTGATCAAGCCCGGCGCCTCGGCGTTCAACTACTGATCCTTCTTACCAACACCGCAGAAGAATATTTTGCCCGGAAGGGATTCAAAAAGATAGAGCAGAAGAGCGTGACTGGTCCAATCACTTCCTCTGTGGAATTCACGGGAGCCTGCCCTTCGCACGCTGCGTGCATGGAGTTGATCCTATGACAAGAATCCTTATTCTCTGTACAGGCAATTCATGCAGAAGCCAAATGGCGGAAGGATTTCTGAAGTCATTCGAGCCGCAATTGGAGGTATACTCCGCCGGCACACATCCTGCTGCACATGTACATCCGATGGCGGTTGCAGTAATGAAGGAAGTCGGAGTAGATCTCTCTCAATCATTCCCTAAAAACGTGGATCAGTTCACCAACCAATCATTCGATTACGTTATTACCGTGTGTGACAACGCAAAGGAGACTTGTCCGGTGTTTACCGGAAAAGTCAAGCGGCGTCTGCACATCGGGTTTGATGATCCGGCTGGGGCAACAGGAACCGAGCAGGAAGTCCTCGCTACATTCAGGCGCGTACGTGACGAGATTCGGGATCAGTTCCACAATCTACATTCACGAACTCAAGACCATTAGGTCGAATCATGTCTTCTGCACTCAAAAGACTCTCTGTTCTCGACAGGTACCTGACGCTCTGGATATTCCTCGCGATGGCTCTTGGGGTTTTCTGGGGGTACAGCTTTCCGGGTGTCGTTCACTTCTGGAACTCGTTCCAATCTGGAACGACCAACATCCCCATCGCGATCGGGCTGATCTTGATGATGTACCCGCCACTTGCCAAGGTGAAGTATGAGGAGCTTGGAGATGTATTCAAGAACGTTCGGATTCTTGCACTCTCGCTCATACAAAATTGGATCATCGGTCCGATTCTGATGTTTGCGCTCGCCGTGATCTTTCTGGAAGACTACCCCGAATACATGGCAGGATTAATCATGATCGGGCTGGCCCGCTGTATTGCAATGGTCATCGTATGGAATGAACTGGCCAAAGGGGATAAAGAATATGCAGCCGGACTCGTGGCGTTCAATTCGATCTTTCAAGTGCTCTTTTTCTCGGTGTATGCCTACGTTTTTCTCACTGTCCTCCCCGGATGGTTTGGATTGAGAACATTTGCAGTTGAGATCACCATAGGACAAATCGCCGGGAGTGTTTTTATCTACCTCGGCATCCCGTTCATCGCCGGACTTCTCACGCGCCTCATCATGCTGAAAACCATGGGTAAAGAGTGGTACGAGAAGAAGTTCATTCCGAGAATCAGTCCGATAACACTGATTGCTTTACTCTTTACCATCCTCGTGATGTTCTCCCTGAAAGGCGAATTCATCATTAAGATTCCGCTTGATGTGCTGCGGATTGCTGTTCCTCTGGTATTGTATTTTGTCATCATGTTCCTTGTCTCGTTCTACATGGGAAGGAAAGTTGGTGCGGATTATTCGAAGACGGCAACGCTATCCTTCACCGCAGCAAGCAACAATTTTGAGCTGGCAATCGCCGTGGCAGTAGCGGTGTTTGGGATAAATTCAGGAGAAGCATTTGCAGCAGTGATTGGGCCTCTGGTTGAGGTGCCGGTACTCCTGGGTCTTGTCAGTGTGTCGTTGTGGTTTCAGAGGAAGTATTTTCCAAACGCGGAACGTGGGACTGTAGTTGCGCCGGACATTTGTCCGTAAGACTTCTCCCCTTTCCCACATTTGATGGCCGGGAGGAACTGAAACAAAAAAAGCGCCGTGAGTCAAAACCCCCGGCGCAAATTATTGACCGCTTATTACCTCATCAGCCAGGCAGTTTGGCCCATCGCTTGGCAACTTCATGATAGGTCATCGCTGCTGCTGACAATTTGAGTACGTCCCACCACGAGAAGATCAGGAAACCTGCAGTGAATGCATCACTCCAATTCTTGAAGACAAGCGCATTGAGTTGGATGGTCCCGCAAGCGAATATCACCAAGAGGCCGACGAACATTGAAATGAAGGACCACACAAGGGTGCGTCGCTGTTGAATGAGATATCCGACAATTGCTGCGGCAGCAGGAAACGCCAGAAGGTAACCACCTGTTGGTCCAAGCAACCTTGCCACACCGAAACCGCCCATTGAGAACACCGGCGCTCCGAGGAGTCCGATTCCGAGATAGAGCATCTGGCTCAGGGCTCCATTGCGGGCACCGAGGAACGCTCCTGACAACAGAACGAACAACGTCTGCAGTGTATACGGCACCGGCTGATGTGGAATTTCAACCCGCGCTCCGATGGCTGTTGCCGCGGCAAAGAGTGCCATCCACATAACCTGGCTCGTTACGCTCTGCTCTGCTTGAACAAACGCCTTCCCCGAAATACTTCCTGGTGCATTCATTACAACTCTCCTGAGATTAAAGGTGAAGATGAAACCACTTGGCAGTTAATTCTGTAATGTGTTCCAACACTGGAGTTGATTTCGTTGATCCCGATTTTACTCCGAACATATGTCCTGCGTGGGGCACGATAACCATTTCCGTTTTTGATTTGTCAGATGCAGCGAACAACTTCTCAGCTTCTGCCGGCTTGACTGAAACGTCAGCTTCGCCATGAACCAACAACAAAGGAATGCGAAGACGCTGTACTGCTTCCGCCAGATCATATTTCTCTTTATTCGCTTCCAGATCCCGTAACACCTCAATACCATACCGTAACTTGGTCTGCATTGACCGGATCGTTACCGGAAGATAGCCGTCTCTCTCCCACATTTCTCTTTGGTGTGGAGTGTAACGAAAAAACGTAGCCACAGTCGACCATGCCGCCACAGCTTTTATCCGCTTGTCGAGACTGGCAAACAATGTTGCGATGCCACCTCCACGTGAATGCCCAACAAGACCGATTCGTGCACGGTCAATGACTGTATCCCCCACTTCCCCTCTCTCAACCGCATCAATCACTGCCCGAAGGTCTTCAAGTTCCTTCCCGATTGTGTTGCGCGAGAACCTATCGTATTCGGTGAACTTCGTGAAGTCATCACCGATCCCGTTGTGCGAGAAGTTAAAAACGATACTTGCAAACCCGAGTGCAGCGAACTGCTTTCCGAAATACGGGAATGGTCCCCAGTCCTTGTGCGCGGTGAAACCATGACAAACAATGATCAGCGGCTTTACATTGCCATTGTCGAGATAACGCAAGTCACCTGCAATGACATCACCCGATGAATTGTGAATACGGAAAGCATGTTCAACCATCTGCAGGCGGTGAGATCGTTCAGTAACTTGGATGTGTGAAAATACTCAATTGGCTCAAGAAAATCAACCGTTTATCTCTTGAGAATCTTCTATTGATGCAATCAAACGTATCTCCATCCATGGGTTAAAGAGATTTCATTTGTGATTTCATCACTGTTTGGTTATCATACTATCAAATTGTTCCCCCGTGGTCTCACCTAAATGGAATCCCAATCATGAAAGCACTTGTGACAGCGCTGTTGTGCGTTGTTTGCGTTGCTGCGACATTGTCGTCAACCCCCGAGAAGTTCAGTCAGGTAAGGATATTTACCACAAGCGGATCCGACTTTAAGAGAATACAGGACGCCGGCCTGCATATAGACCATGCAAACACAAAGCTGGGGCAATATTCGGACACATGGCTTTCTGAGTCTGAAATACATCTTCTCATGAAATCCGGTGTTCGTTTCGAGATATTGGTGGATGATTGGGACACGTACTACGACAGCCTTCCGAAAATGTCCGGACCGGAACGTGATGGGGCGATTCGTCAATCTGCTCTCGGGAGCAACGTGTCACATTCAATCTACGGTTCGATGGGTGGTTATCTGACTTATGTTGAAGTTGTTGCAAAACTCGATTCAATGAGAGCCGAATATCCCAACTTCATCTCACAGAAGTTTTCTCTCGGCACAACGCATGAGGGAAGAACAATTTGGGCAGCAAGAATAACCAAAGGCCCTGATGCCCCCACCGGAAGGCCCGAAGTTCTTTATCATGCACTCATCCATGCCCGAGAACCGGAAAGCATGGAAACTCAAATGTATTATTTCTACTGGCTCTTTGAAAACTACGGGACTGATCCCGTGGCAACCTATATCCTGAACAACAGAGAAATTTACTGGATCCCCGTGTTCAACGTCGATGGCTATGTCTATAATCAGACAACGAATCCCAACGGTGGCGGAATGTGGAGAGCGAACAGGCGCATCACAACGGGAACGTGTGGCCCAGTTGACCCCAATCGTAATTTTGGGATCTACCAATTCTGGAACTCGTCAAATGGCGGTTCAAGCACGGATCCATGCAGCGGTGGATCAGGGACGTACCGCGGAACTGCTCCGTTTTCCGAACCGGAAACACAAGCCGTAAGGAACTTAGTGAATTCACGGAACTTCAACGCGGTCTTTGGTGCACATACGTATGGAAATTATTTGATCAAGCCATGGGCATGGTCTGACCCACAGGTAACACCGGATGATAACAAGTATCAACAATTTCTTGCCGATATGAAGGCGTCCAATCCTGTGTATACGACAGGAACTCCGACGCAAACGGTGGGCTATACCGTGAGAGGTGGTGCAGACGACTGGTATTACAACGATTCGGCACACACAGGTCATCACATTTTTGCCATTACACCGGAAACGGGAAACAGTTTCTGGCCCGCACAAAACCAGATTATACCACTTGCACAAGGAATGCTCTTCAACAATCAATACATGTCATTGATTGCGGGAGCGTATGTGAATCCACTTTCAAAAACACTCAGTCAGCAAACCTATTCGCCGGGACAATCAGGAACGTACAAGGTGGTCTTTCGGAACAAGGGTGTACTGAATGCCAGCAACGTGAGAGTGCTCTGGACTTCAGCAAACTCCAACATTACAATCCAGACAACCGAGTTCACATATCCTTCGTTATCCTCCTTCGCTACTGACAGCGCCTCGTTCAGTTTCACCATTTCCGGTTCTGTGGCAACCAATACTGCAATACCAACAATGTTGACGTTGAAGTTTGACACAACAACAATTTATTCTTCCCCCGCATACGTTCTCATCGGAAGTGGGACTGTCGTCATCAACGACAATGCGAACGCCTTTACAAACTGGACAACGAACGGGACCTGGGCCGTTACAACGACCCAATCCAACTCGGCGCCTTCGTCGTTTACCGACAGTCCTTCCGGGAGTTACGCAAACAATGCAAATAACTCCATGACGTTGTTGACACCGATTAACGCAACTTCCATGCCTGTATTGATCCTCGATTTCTATCATAAATATGCAACAGAGGAGGGTTATGATTTCTGCAACGTGGAAGTTTCGAGCGACAACGGAGTGGCGTGGCAGCCTGTTGCAAGCTATGATGGAGCCCTTTCAACATGGGCTCAACAAACCTTTGATGTTACCAATTACGCAAAGAGTGCCCCACAAGTTAAGATTCGATTCCGATTGGCGAGCGACGCAGGGTTAACTGATGACGGATGGTATGTTGATGATGTCCGGGTACGCGGATACACACTAAGCCAAACACCGGACACTGGCGTTGTTGTTCGGCCAGGCTCTTTCACATTTGCCGGCATCACGGGACGTGTATTCAAAGATTCCATTAAGATCAACAATTACACAGCAAGCAGCATACAGATAGCCCTGTCCGAAACAACTGCAACCCTCACGCAGTCCCCTTCGTTGAGGCCAACCCTTGCATCATTTGATATGCAGTCGGCTATTGCACGGTTACGACCGGCATTCCGGAAGGCACATCTCACACGAGAATCATTTCAAAAACCTGTTGAAGGCACGAACGACAATCCGGACGCCTACACCACAATCATTACTGACAGCAGGAATGAAAACGGGTTCGGCGCAGCGGATGTTTTCCGCGTTCAACATCAAGTGAGGTCATTCCTTGGGACAACTTACGATGATTTCCGGGTTGTGCTTGGAGTCCTCCCCGATACAAACGTCGTCGGGTTCATCTCGATTGACACCGACCAGGATTTCGGTACGGGGGCCTTCCCTGCTCCATTTGGAATCGGGCTTACATCCCGGGATATCGGGTCTGAGCGCGAAATCCTGTTCGACGCCAGTGGAATTCTCATCGACTCCCTTACCGGTATTGGGCGAATTCCAGCCGGTGTTGTGTTGAACGCAACCGCAGACAGCCTCTCCATTGTCGGTACACCGTTCCTGCTGGCGATCTCACGTGATTCCGTATTGACGATTACCACGACAAACCTGCTTGGTCTTGGCATGCGCCGGGATTGGCTTGGTGACGCTGATGGCAACTACAATGTTGGTGTTACAACGACGCGACTCACGCAGGGTGCAAATCCTGCGCCTGATCTGGCTCCGGAAATCAGTCATGGAATAACCGGTGCTGAGGCAGGCGTGTCATGGCTTTCCGAGGATGTAGCATCTGCGGCCATCGCCAGCGGCGACTCGGCAATTGTCAGGCTTACCGCCCTTGCAGCAAAACTGCCCGGCATCTATAATGCTATTCTCAAGATCAATTCGGCAGGACGACCTGCAACAACAATTCCTATTCAACTCAATGTCACTGCGCTGGCACAGCCACACATTGCTCTCAATGCAACCACCTACCGCGATACAGTGCGATTAGGCGACAGTACTATACACATTCTTACCATATCCAATACAGGAAACGCCGATCTTGTTTGGGGTGTGCTTGATACGAATAATACGACATGGGCATCTGCTGCCCCGGCCTTTGGAACAACTGTCGCAAGCCAGAGTTCTCCTGCAACGATCACACTCAGGTCTGCAGGGCTGACGCCCAACACGACATACAATTCGAACTTGCTCGTCTTGAGCAATGATCAGACTACCGGCACAATCGTGTTCCCGGTTTCATTGCGAGTCAACCCTTCCGTTGGTGTGGCAGAGAATGAAAATGCAATTCCAACTTCATTTGCTTTGCGACAGAACTATCCCAACCCTTTCAACCCGGAGACAAACATCTCGTTCGATCTCCCGAAGAGCACAATTGTCTCTCTGAAGATATTCAACCTTATCGGGCAGGAAGTCGGAACGGTCGTAAACGGACAACTCCCTGCCGGTACTCATAGCTACCGCGTCGGAAGCGAAAGGTTCGGATTGACGAGTGGTGTGTACTTCTTCAGATTGTCTGCAGGAGAGTTTGTGCAAACAAGGAAGATGGTGTTGTTGAAATAATACGTTGATGAAAACAAGTCTATAAACAACAAAGAGGCGATGAGAACATACTTCCCGGCGCCTCTTTGGTTTCTATCTTGAAATATTATCTATCTCAAGAGAAGCATCTTCTTAGTTTCCTCATGCACACCCGCACGCAGCCGATAGTAATACACACCGCTTGACAAACCACGGGAATCCCATGTGGCCGTGTATGTCCCTGGTTTCTGGCGTTCATTCACAAGAGTTGCCACCTCCCGGCCAAGCATATCATATACACGAAGCGACACCAATCCATCATCCACAATTTGAAACGTAATGTTGGTTGTTGGATTGAACGGATTCGGATAGTTCTGCAGTAGTTTGAAGTTTGACGGTCGGTCGTCCGAATAGTTGATCACACCGGTAACGATACTCGTTTCGTATACTCCTCTACCGTGAGTTGCGATTCTTAGCTTGTTGCCTGCAAGATTGTAGTCGAAATGAATGGCAACCGTATTGGGAAGTCCATCCGCCAATTCAGTCCATGATGTTCCATAGTTATTTGAGATGAACACGCCCACATCTGTTGCAACGAGATATGTACTCGTTGAAAAGCCGGGATAGTAGATCAATGCATCATTTGTTGGCGTGTCCGGCAGATTGCCACTAATATTTTGCCAGTTGGTTCCGCTATTGGTAGTGCGGAAGACCTTCCCCGCCCCAAAGCCCGAGTATGTTACCAGGACGACGTTCTCAGAGTCGGGATGTACATGGATACTCGTGATGGTCCTTGTGGGCAAGCCGGTAGAAGCAATGGAAAAGGTAGAGCCACCATCGGTCGATCTGTACACCTGCCCACCCGAGGTAACATACATGGCTCTCGCGTTGGTTCGACTGATATCCATCTCTCTGATGGTTCCTCCCGTACCGGTCGAGATGGGAAACCAGTTTGCTCCTGCATTCGTTGTCTTGAAGACTTGCTGACGGGCAGTATAGAAAATATCTGCAGAATCCGGATGCGACACAATTGGCCCGACCCACGCTGCCGACCCGGTCAGCCCGGTTGTTGCTGGCGACCAGTTGTTACCACCATTCAACGATCGTTGCACGCCATTGTTTTGCGTCTCGCCAAGAATCTTCAGGTTATCCTGGCTCTGGAAGCACACGTCTCCTCCATCTCCACCAAATGCGGCGGCCCAATTAACCGAACCGGTGGTTCTTTGTGTACCATTGTCCTGAGTGCCCCCCAACAGGTGTTGATAGTTTGATGGATCAGAGGTTATTCTGTAGAACTGGGTCAACGTAAGCGAAGCATTCAGGTTTATCCATGTTGTACCTCTGTCGCTCGAACGCCATACGCCACCATCGTTACTACAGAACATTTGATTTGGATCTGTTGGATGGAAATCCAGATTCTGCTGGTCCACATGGACGTTCCCTCCGGCATACCCGTTGGTGATGTTTTGAAAATTTGTCCCACCGTTTGTCGTCCGCCAGATGTCTACCGACCCTACGTAAGCATAGTCCGGATCAAACGGGTTCACGTACATATAGAAGTCGTACCACGCCTGTCCACCGTTGAAGTTCGTGCCCGTTGCAATTTGATTGAATGTGGCGCCAGCGTCAGTTGACTTG
>JANNSJ010000057.1:0-86989 GCA_031402435.1 Bacteroidota bacterium
GAGGCTTTCTAGGTGTGCTCCGAAGCCCTGGGCAATCTTGCGCGCCGCATCATACTCAAGTGCAAAACCACCGCTCTTAGCTTTCTTTGTTTCGGATTCCTCGTCTGAATCCTCATCTTCATCGCTGACCGATGGAATTCCATCTATGTCGGGCGACTTGAGCGTCCACAGCCACATTGCAGTCAATCGTGCGTCAGCTTCAAAGCCTGTGGCATCCGCACCTTTGAAAACCATTGCCAGTGCTTCTCTGGCAACAACGGCCCAAACATGCTCCAGGTATTCCTTCAGCGCAACGGTTTCACCGCTTGCTTTCTCTACGCGCGAGTACTGTGAAAAGACCTCAAGCGCGGGACCTAGACATGCAAAGATAGCATCTGCACCGACGACCCCTTCTTCAGCCAATCGGGGCATCCACTCGTGAATGCGCTTCGGTAACTCATTGAGGACATCGCGCCAATCGCCAATGTGATTGGATTGCAGTGAACCATCCGAGTGCTCGCGCGGGCGACATACGATGTGGATAGAAGACTGTAAGGATGCTGAACCGGCTGCCTGGGTTCGTGTCTGAAGTTCCGTGTCGATGGGCCAGGAACCACTAATCAGCCATCCGGCTTCGATGACTGCGCTGAGCATGACCTCCCAAGATGAAGTGCTGCTCTCGGCAAAAACGACCACGCCAATACCATGTGGCTTCACGGCGGAGCGAGCCGAATCTAGCGCACGGACCATCTCTCGGCGGTAGAAGTCTGCGTCTTTGGGGCCGCCATCGCAACCAACATTGGCGTTTGTGACGATGACCTCATCTTCCTGACTCACGAGACCCGCATTGAACAGTTCCGGGAATGTGCGCCGATAGAAAGTGCGCTCCCACACGAAGAACACGTTCGAGAGATCGCTGTAGGGAATGGCCGCAAAGTAGGGAGGGTCCGTGATCAGAGCTTCAGCCGAATCTGCGGGTAAACTCCTGTCCTGGGCGCGCGCCCTAACCACAGTCCCACCTTCAATGAGGCACTGATTATTGTCGATGACTTTAAGAACCCAATCGATTGCTCCATTCCAGTTCGCGGGACCGTCGGATAGCGGATTCACTTCGGCGAAATCCCAAACGACCTGAAGTGCCTGTTTCCCGAATGCGCCCTCGATAGTGGAACGCCCGGCATGCCAGCGGGAAAGTGAACAGTTCTGAAAGATAAGCCGACTCACCGCGCAGTTCAATAGCGCGAGGACTGCCTTACGCAGATCGGGGTCATCTTCTGATTGGGGCAACCGGGCGAGAATGTTTTGAAAGACCTGAATGGCGTTCGCTTGCCGTAAGGTATAAAGGTCGGAGAACCGCTTAATACCGATCCGCGTGACGGCGCTGAGCCCACGGGTGTTCTTGTATGGGCGAATCGGGTTTATCTCGTCCTGCGGAAAATCATCTTTTCGTACGTGCTCATTTGCCAACTTCACGCCATGACGATCCGCATCCGTCGGATCTCTGAAGAAGCGGCCTTGACCGGCTGATTCGATGTAAACTGCCAGCAGCTTGGCGCTGGTAGCTCCGCCGTTCTTGGCGGCCAACTGCGCCCGCACCGCCTTCGCTGGCGTTGTGTAACCGCATGTTGGGCGCGGGCACGTAACGCTTCCTCCCGCAACTGTGGGACGGGCCGACGCTTTGCTCTCCTTACCTACGCCAACGTCGATTTGCCCATCCTGACGATGGTGAAACGTGAAGTGCCATAGCTTCTTATCGCGCGTGATCTGCATGTTGCGAATCAATGGCACTTCTATCCCACAACCAGGGCCTTCACATTTGATGGTGCGAGCCCAAAGGTATGCGATCGGTGTCGATCCATCGCGATCCTGAGGATAGAACTCACCGAGTTCCTTCTGGGCTTCTTCCCTAATCCACTTGCTCCATTTGCGAGTTTCGTCGGAGAGCAGGCGGCCATACCTTGGAACGTACTCGACAATGATCTTGTTGAGCAATATAGGAATCGGATTGAGATCACTAGCGAAAGCATCCGCGCCCACCCTTAGTGCTTCCAGGGGAATCGATCCCCCACCCGCGAACGGGTCCATGACGAGAGGCCGGGTGCCAATCTCTCCACCCAGGGCTTCATGGGCTGCCTGTGTTAACGCGCGGCTGGTGTCGAGATATTCCCGGACTGTTGAGTTGTCCCAGTTGGCGAAGTCCGCGATAAAGTCGAGCAGGGCGAAGCGCAGGACGTTCCAATGCGCTTCGCTGCGACTGTCAAGACCACCGCCTTTTGTAAGCGCCTGCCACTTAATCCAGGTCTGGTGATCGCAACTCTCACCGAGCGCGCGGTTCGTAACGGCAGCATTTGCGAATGCGGTGATGAGGGTTGATGCTTTGTCTCGGAAATCCTGTGGGCAGTGCGGATCGACCGGATCGGGCCATAACGCAGCGCAGATGACGGCGCGACACGCTGCAAGCGGGCGACGCGCCCACCAGATGTGCAGTGTAGAAATATGTCCGTGGCGAATGGATTTTTCCCGGCGCGCATGCGCTGAAATGCGCTTGATGGGAAGGTCGATTTCGATCAGACGCTTGGGATACTGTGTGGTCAAGGGCGACTCTCGATGTCATTCCACGTCAGTGTCGCGTTCGTCGCTACTCCCGTCGATCCATTTGATGGAGCAAGCAGAGTTGGGGGTGAGAGAGCAAAGGCTCCCGCCTGCAAGTACAGGACATCATACCTTGCATCGGGAGGAGAAAATGTTCGAAGTGCACCGCCAGTGGTGGCAGTACCCGCCAGAGAGATGAAATCATCCGGGTCATACCATGTGACATTGACTGTGCCGGGGATCTCGGTGAGATCGACGCTGATGTTGCCCGATGCCTGGTAAACAATCACTTCCCCGGTGGCAGCTCCGAATAGTACGTCATCGGAAGTGCTGCTCTTGTTGGGCTGCGGAGTCATGTGGAGCAAGTCGGTTGTAGCGCCAAGCCCGACTGCAACTCCCATTGCCCGTCTGAACGCGGGCCAGTATGTGTTGTCACAATCCCAATACGGAAATGCCGGATTCGAACAGAAATTGTCTTGCAATGTCACACTATTGCCATTGCAGAAATTCTTCCACACCCATGGAACCTGATTATCATACACCATGCCCCACAAATGGTCTGTGTCAACAATAACCACCTTGCTTCCACCCATGTCACGTGGATTTGTTTGCCACTGCGTACCATTGTTCCCTGCTCCCGGGGCAACAGCCTCACCAGGACCTGCAAACAAGCTATCGTTTAAAATGCCCCAGTCGCCAGTATGCCATACTACGTGGCGCTTTGGTTTTCTTGATTCATAGGCATGAATGGAATCAATGACCAGACGGTGCCATGCATATTGCCCCTGGCCTTCAGCTTCGTTGCACACTTCCCACATGATATTATCAAGAACGTTCAGTGTATCGAGAAACTTCTTGATATATTTCCATTGGTGATTCCATACAGCAGAAATACCACCTCCGCCACCATAGGGCGAAAAATGAACTTCGAGACCACTCCCATCACTGTTCGGATCACCGTTCACTGAATTGACATTGTTGGCCGAGTTGTAGGGGTGGTAATTCCAGGGATTCCCGGCGCTAAAGCTATGATTTGGATATGCATTGCTCCATCCATCAAACAGTTGAACGGCAACATAGATACCCCTTCTCTGCAGAGAATCGCAATACGTATACATTCTGGCGTAGAACGCGTCATTGAGAGAGTCAAGATTGAACTTCAAACGCCCATCGCGGGCATTGCCAGGGCCGGTCCTCTTGAACGGAAGTGGCTCCCAATACCAGTTATTCGAGGTCTCAATCAGACCGGCAGGCTGTTCCCAACCTGCCCACAATCGCACAAAGTTACTACGGTTGGCACTCAGCGAGTCCCAATACTTTCTCATACTTACAACAGTTGGAGGGTAGCTATTCCCTCCGTCCTGGGCATTGCTCCACAGATGAAAACCGCCAAGCCAGATTGCTTTGTTCGTGTCAGTTGTACTTACCAGGTACCGGGGATTCACACCCGATACACGTAAAGGACCACTCACTTGCGACATCGCAAACATCGGAATCACCGCTACAACTACTATCATCCATTTAAACATGGTGTGCCTTTTTGTTCGTTGGTGACCCTGCCGTCGTAAAGTTCCTGACAGTTGACATCAGAAAGGTAGCCGGTAACTTGCTACAAAGAAATCGGTCAAAGGGATGAAAGGGTAGCTAATCCCTCTTGGGGAGAGAACGAATCGCAGGCAAACTGCCAGCCTTATTCTGCATCGCCGACCTCATGGACAAGGAACATTCAAGTGCGTGACAAGTTTGCTCACATCTCGTCCGCCAATCGGCAAATGCATAAGCGTTTTTGAAGACGATGGTGTGGACCACGCACTCCGAACGCGGCTTGATGGGTTCAAAAACAAAAGAGATGTATACAAACAGAGAAGGCCCCAACACCGGGGCCTTCCTTTATCACATCGACGACAAACATCGACATAGCCAAGCTTATGTTGTCGGAGCAAAGCCACCCGACGTGATTCAGTTATCGCATCGACATATTCGTTGAGCTTTTCCTTTGCACCCTCAACCTTCAGTCCTTTCAATGTCCACGCAAAAAAAATATCCATTTACCCGTTGCCTACCGGCTTCAACTCTCCGTGTAACGATACGAACTGCGTTTGCGCTCGGAAGAATATTGGAGCCGAATCTCATTGCATACAAGCGGGTGAATTCAGCCCCAAACAGGCCGATTTGTGAAGAATAGAACGCCCACACCATGATGATGACAAGCGAACTCGCCGCACCAAATGTTGAGCGCCCTGCTGGGCGATGTTGTCATCATCCCAGGCAATTGCAGAATCCTTCAGCAACAACCAGATGTCTTTCAAGCGAAGAGTTTTCACGACAACGCAGACGCCCGAGGTTCGTCGCCCAGTGGAGAGATGCTTTCGCGCAGAACGCTTGCCAGAACGAGTATTGGCACGGCAAGAAACAGTCCTATCATTCCCCAAATCCATCCCCAGAATATCATTGAGAGGATGATCAAAACGGGGCTTATAGTAAACTGCCTGCCCAGAATCATCGGTGTGATGAAATTCCCTTCTACAAATGACACCGCAAAATAAATGAGGGGGGCCAATAGCGCATGGCCAACACTGTCGAAAGAAAACAGTGCCACCATCGTAACAATAATCTCTCCGACCATTGCCCCGAGATAAGGCACAAAGTTCACCAGTCCGGCAAGTACACCCCATAACACGGGGTTTGGCATGCCGATGAAAAACATTCCCAAGCCGACAACAAATCCGGTACACGCATTAATAATCGTGAGAGTGAGCAGGTACACTGAGAGCCGTGACTCGATGTTCCGGACAACCTTCATAAATGAATTGCTATCCGTCTTCGATGACCAGCCCGAGATCCCTATCCACAAGCGATCCCCAGACACGAGAAGGAAATAGAGGAGGACAACGATAACGACCCCTTTCGTGATCATTGCCTGGGTTCCGCCGAGTATGACATCGCTGAAAGATTCATTCTTGATACTCACTGCGCGATTCTTCGGATCTTCCCGAACGGCGATATTGCCCATCTCGTCCGCGTACTTTCGTATCTGATCAAAGGGCTTTAGCAAACCCTGCACCTTTCCCTCAATTGTACTGATACGTTCCGGCGCGTGCGATATCCATTCGCGCGCCGGATCAATCAATTGAATCGAGGCAAAACCAATCACGCCCGCAACAACCATCAACGTCAACGCCGCCCCAAGCATCCTGGGTACATGGATGCGTTCCAGTGCACGCGTCGCTGGTCGCAAGACCATGTAAGAAAAAAACGCAAGAAAGATGGGGACCAATACTGCTTGTGCAAAACCAAGCATGTACACCAGAAGAAGAATGAATATCCAGAGGAGCAACGATGACGACAGCGGGCGGGATCGAGAAATAGGCTTCGGTCCTTTTTGATGGAGCGTTTCTTCTTTTTTTGTATGAACCGCAGTCATTATTTATTGATCTTGAGTATTTTCCAGGGCAGTTCCCTTATCATTTCTTCCGACGGAGGATTCAAACAATGTATACCAATGGTGCTGTTTTCATGAATTGATTCGTAGCATCTTCCCGAGAAGAGTAAACAGGGTGTGTGAGTTCTGACCAATGCCATTTTCACCAACGGTCTGCTGGCAATCAGGCTAAATCAAAAAAACAGCACAGACGTCAGAAGAAGTACCTTGCCCCGATTCCTGCATCCAGGCCAAAGCCTGTTGTTGACGTAAGCTGGAGCGATGGAACAAGTTCAAGAAATACATCTATTGGTGTATTATGTGGCAGCCAGGCAATTCCGAACACACCTCGAATTGCCAGAGAGCCGTCATATCCGGCACCACTGTTGATGCGCCCACCGATGCCGTAATACAATGGGAATCGTTCACTCGACCGAATTGCTTCGAATGAATGCCACAGGTAATCCATATGAAAATGAACTCTTCTTCCTCCGTTGTAGTATCCCTTGTATTTTCCAATCCGATCTCCACCGAACGACCAGCCGAGACCAAAATCGAACGCATTCGCTGAGGATGTCCATAACTTTGCGCTGATTCCCGTCGGTTCACCGATGATCACGCCGAGTCCAAAGGCGCGGTCCTGGGCAACGGATCCCTGAACGGCGAAGAGCACACAAAATGAGATGACAGCATAACAGGAAAGTTTCATACGTATACTCCTTCTTTGGTGTAACATCTTTTGAACTCTGTTGCAACATTTCACCATCCATAATGAATACGCGATTCGCCACACTCTTCATTGAACAAACTTCAGTCAATTGAGTTTGCCGCTTTCAGCCGCATCCTTCATCTTTTCGTTCGCAAAAATCGCAACTTCAACGCGTCTGTTTTGCTGGCGACCCGCTGCTGTCTCGTTCGAAGCAACGGGGTGCAACTCGCCAAGCCCGACGGTGGAAATTCTCGAGCTGGAAACACCCTGACCCTTTTGATAGTTAGCTACTGACTGAGCACGACGTTCCGACAATGATTGGTTATGCTCTTCGGAGCCTTCGTTGTCGGTATCGCCCTCGATGAGGATGTTTGTGTCCGGATACTTATTCAGTATCCTCGAAAGGTTCTCGATGTTCGCCTTCGCTCCGGATTGAAGCTCCGATGAATTCGTTGCAAAGAGGATTCCTGAGTCGAACGTAATCTTAATTCCCTCGCCGACCCGTTCGATTTTGGCGCCAGAGAGATCCTGTCTCATCTCCTCTGCCCGCTTGTCCATATTATGGCCGATGATCGCGCCTGTGGTTCCACCCACCGCTGCACCGATGATGGCGCCAAGGGCAGTATTCCCTGCGGCCTTCCCGATGAGACCCCCGACAACAGCACCGCCACCAACACCGATTGCTCCACCCTTCACAGCGTTACTGGCTGAACACCCCATCATGGCAGCGGTGAGACACAGTGCGATTGCAATGATTCCATTCCTATTTGTTTTCATGGTGGTTTTCCTTTTTTGAAAAATGAGTTGAAATCTTTTTACGTTTCGTTGACAAGTCGCATTTCAAACTTAGCTCTTTGTCCCGAGCACGTTTTGTCCGCGAATGACTCTAAGCAAGACAACCACAATGGCGATTACCAGAAGAATGTGAACAAACCCTCCCATGGTATAAGAGCTAACCATCCCCAAGAGCCACAGGACGACGAGAACAACAGCGATAGTGTAGAGCATGATAGTTATGCTTTCTTTTTTGGTGAATGGATTATTGAAACAGCCCGGCGTTTCCGGCAAGTATTCCGCTTGTTAATGAAACGTCCCACCCCTCGTACGGTGAGTGGAACGTTCCGTATCCTAAGTCGTCATCATGTCAGGGGCTCGGAACACAATGCACCTGTTGTGTGCCAGCGCGTCTTCAGTGTTGTTTGAGTCGATAGGCGCATCCGAACCAATGGCGTCAATGTGGTCAACAATGAGAACCTTCAAGCCGGGCTGAGAGACGAGTGCATCGTATAGCTGTCTTGCCTCTCCCCAAGTAGACCGTAACCTTTGCATGATAATACTCCCTTTCGAGATTCGGCTGATGATTGCTCTGATATTAAGTCCGGAACAAAGAACTATTTCATGAGAATCAACTTCTTCATCGAAACGAAGGGTCCGGCTTCCAAACGGTAGAAGTATACACCGCTCGCGAGACTGAGTGTTCCCTTGTTGGCATTGAACGGCACGGTATAGCTACCAGCTTCCTGACGGCCGTTCACGAGTGTGGCAACTTCATCACCAAGCAAGTTATAGACCTTGAGAGAAACCTGAGCATCCCTCTCAAGACTATATTCAATCTTCGTCGATGGGTTGAATGGATTTGGATAGTTCTGCAAGAGCGCGAACTTTTGAGGAGCTAAACCACTCTCGACAGCAGTCACCGTTACCGGCCTGGTGACAGTGTTGGAGGCCAATGTAACTGCAGCAATCCTTGCCAACACCCTGCCATCCAATATTGCCCCTGTATTCAGTGAGATTGATTGATCAGCTAATATTGTTCCCTTGAAGACCGAGGTCGTTCCAAGAGTTGCTGAAGTGCCGACCTGCCAAAAGATGTTGCTTGCTACGGCACCGCCGGCGAGAATGACCTGGATACCGTTGCCCACATTGAGATCGGACGCTATCTGGAAGATCCAAACATCAGTTGCACTGCCCGTAAGAGTGACGTCAGACCCCGTTATTGAAGCCGTGCTCGTGAACTTATAGAGACCGGGGACAAGCGTCATCCCACCGATATTTCCAGATCCTGGATTCAAAAAGGGACCAGCCGGCACCGGCGTTCGACCGGCGGCATCGTTGAACGCTATGGTTAAATCGCCCTGCGCCGCAGTGAGCATGGTAGCAGAAGGCACGGAACCTGGAGGACCCGAAGCATCGACCGTGTATATTATCCCCGTGACTTCCAGTGACGTTAATCCGGTGACATTACTGCCAGTAGCCGGACTCAATCCTACATCTCCGTTAATAGCGGATGTTGGAATGCTGGAAACTAACGAAGCGGCAAGAACCGCAAAACGATCGGCCGCTCCAAGGGGTACTGGTGTTTGCGGTGGTTGAGAAACAGCGATGGCAGGCACCATCAAAGCAACCGTCAGCATCGCTCCGAGGAAGCGCGTCCATCGGTCTGAAATACCTGCTGTTTTTGTTGTATGAGTGTTCATAAACTCTCCATTTAGTGTAGTGAGTGAAAGTGAAGTACGGCATTTTTTATTCTGATAGCCCCGCTCATGAGAGCGGGGTCTTCAGAGTTCAGTCCCTTGATTGGACTCTATTCCAACTGTATTACGGGGCGGGCTTCACAACAGTATTGCCGGCTAATGTTACCGCGGCAATGCGCGCCAACAATCTGCCTTCAACCGTTGCACCTGTATTCAGTGAGATTGATTGATCAGCCAGGATGTTCCCTTTGAAGACAGAGGTTGTTCCAAGAGTTGCCGAAGTACCGACCTGCCAAAAAATGTTCGCCGCCTTCGCACCACCGCTCAAAATAACCTGGCGACCCGATGTTGTGACAAGCGTGGATGCTATCTGCACAATGAAGACCGCATTCGTGTTTCCCCTGGCATCGAAGGTGAGATTACCTGATGATATTTCAAGTGATCCACTGGACTTATAGAGACCAGGTGTCAGTGTCAACCCGCCAAGATTTCCGGCAAGAAGTACAATATCCGTTGCTGTTCGTCCTGCAGCATCATTATATGCCGTTGTCAAATCGCCTTTCGCCGTTGTTAACATAACGGGAACAGGAGAAGCATCATCAGCAGCGTATATTGTTCCGGTAACTTCGGTCAAACCAAAACCGGTAATGAATGATCTTGCAGACGGACTCAATCCAATATCACCCGTGAGGGCAGATGTTGGAACGTTGGACACCAACGAACCGGCCAGAATCACAAAGCCTGCAGTCGATTGAAGGTTGACCGTTGGCTGCACGGTAGTTTGAAGGGGTATGACTATTGGTGTTGGAACTACTGCGGTCTCATCATCACTGCATCCAGTGACAATAACAGTCAGTAGTAATGCCGTCAACCACATGGCATTGCCTGTTCTGGAATACCTGTTGAGTTTTTGCATTTATGTACCTTTCGGTTATAGAAGCCTTATCTCAAAGCAGTCGTTGGTGCGTACCGAGGAGGCACACACGTTGCATTGCGACTATGACTAGATAGCCATCAGCCCTCTCAATTGAAATAGCTCTAAAGGACAGTAAAGGAGTTAATCCTTTTCAGAGGGAGATCATTTCGACTCTCCAAGTATGACGCGTACATGATGTGTGGCATCGTCATCAACCAGGCTCAAGCGCACCGGACTTCCTGTTGGTTGTGCCACGGCGTCAATCGTCCAGCTTGCGACTCCCCGGCTCACTCCATTCGGGTTCTCGACAGCGATTTCATATCGCGCTGAACGGAAACGATATGCAATTTCAAACCCTTGCCATGTGAACGCGCAGGGATCATTTACCAATGTGAATGTTCCCGAGAGAATCAAACAATCCGAAGACGTTCAGCAGCCACAACACCACCACAATGACGACAACCGCGTTCAAGATTTTCTTTATCGTAGCCTGCATAGGTATGTAGTTGTTCACGAGCCACAAGAGAACGCCAACCACTATGAGAATGATCACTACTTGAAGTAACGGCATCGCAACCTCCTTGATTGTTTCATGTGAGTATGTATTGTCCGTAAACTGCCATCCCTGTAAACCATTGCACCGTGCATAGTTCTTCACCCCTTCATCGGGTGTTCTCCTGATTTGAGAAAGTGTTCGCGGACTTTCGCTGCAATCTGGTTGTCTGTCATCTTGTCGACTGCTTCAATGCCAACGACACGACTACCGAGCGCTTCAATCTCCAGGCGTGCCTTGAGCTCGACTTTTGCTTCGCCAGGACCAAGTATCAGAATAGAGTCTGCGTTACGAATACATGAGACTACCTCGTCGTAGTACTTGTGGATATGCTCCTTGAACCGCCTGTCACGCTGATCCTCTGCCGGAGCTTCCCGCTCTCCACCCGGAATCCGGGCATGTTTTTCCGCATGCGATGGTATTTCATGTATCTCTTCTCCCTTGTCTCGCAGGCTCACAATGACTGCCTTACGGTGGTCCAACCACAATCCCACGTTACTCTTCATGGATTTCTCCTTTATCGATGAGTTTCACAAGAGACGACACACACGGCATCATGCAGTATGATGTTGAAACGCGACAATATGTATTGATTGCGAAGGTTGTGATTCGCCATTCTCAATCTCTTCTCGATGCAAGCAACAGACCTACCAACCCGATAGCGGTCCCAACAATCATCAACGTTGCCTTGTATGCTGCTGAACCGATGAAGAAACGAGAAGCGTCAGAGTTCAATTCATTCGATGCATGAATGCCGAGAATAAGAAGCAGGACACCACCGGCAAGAACTGCAATCGAGACTACTTTGATCATGGACAATCCCTCGTTTTGAGTCTCCATACTTACCAGGGTTTTCGCCCCCTAATGACATTGACGTGCTGTGTTCCTCACTCGTTCTGCTTCCTGCTCCATCACGGCCAATTGCGAATAGTATTCAGGAGTTTCATTGAAATGCGCCAGTGTGATTTTGCCTGTCAGTATCGGCTGATCGTGAGCAACATCCGTTGAGGGATCTCTTTGTCCATGTTCAAGCTCAACGTTCAAACCCATCGTGAATTGCTCAACGTCAAATTTGTCCCAGCGTATGCTCAAGGCATCGCCGATCTGCTTTGCTTCATTGTAGCTAAACCGTTTCTTCTCACTCACCGAACCTGTGTCTTGAACATACTCCCTGATTTTATTTGTAGAAGGCATAGGCCAACCCTTTCCTCTTGTATATTCACATTAGATGGTCAGTGATTTCTTCTTGTCAAGAATAAGAACAATGCCACCGATGACCATTGCTGCAACTCCGACGTACGGCTGCCAGTTTACAGCATGTTCGTTATCCTTTGTTATCTCAACCGCCCCCAAGTCCACAACCTTCTCTTTCGTGACGTACGTGAAGCCAGTGTAAACGGTCATTAGCAGACCTACGGCGAATATGATAATGCCAGCCATTTTCATGGTAGTGTCCCTTCCTTGATGTGATTGTGTAATTATCGCTCTCCCGGCTAATTCGCGAGAATCACCTTGAGAGCTTTTTCTTTCGCGGCATACGCACCACGTTGGCAGCTCGTACTGTCCACGTTTCGCATGCATCCAGACGTAACCCACCAGTGCGATTCCATATGCAGAGCCATCTGCGAGCCGAGATTAAACGGGAGAACGTATGTGATCGGAAAGCATAATCGCTAGCTATTTCAAGTGGGCGCATACACTCGAGAAACGATTTGATCTCGCTATTTGCCTGCTGCATCCACCCTTAACGTTGGAGGGTCCCCGCCCACAATGACAATTGTGTAATTGTTATCGTTTAAAGCATTGAATGCAGTCGTTGGAGATACAGCCTCATTCTGAATTCCTGCGGTAACAACAATAGCACCTTCAGCAATATCTTGAAAGCCGCTCGTCGCTCCCGTTGTCACATCGTTATGATTGATCGTGTTTCCATTTGCTTGTTTGATTTGTACATTGGCTTTCGTTGCCCGTTGATTCGTAACACGGACGCTCGGGGGGTCATCAGAACATCCATTGAAGGGTAAGAGAACTGCAAGTGCAGCAATCACAACGATGATGCTTTTCATTTTTCTCTCCTGTAAAATGGTTTACATCCGCTACGATGACAATATGAAGTGTCAACAACTCTCTTCCTGTGTACCGAACTACTTCTTTTTCCTGGATCGTGGTGTTTTCCTTGTCGGCGGTTTGGACTTGACGGGCTTCCTGCGCGCCTTCCTCTCTTTGCTCAACGTCTTTTGCATTGCCATCAACTTGCTGTTGGATTTTTTCAGTTGCTCAACAGTTGTTTTGAATTCATCAACTTGATGTTTGGCTTGCTCCTTGGCAATCCCGTATTTTTCCTGAAGCTTTCCTACAATCTCTTCATACTTACCGGCAATCGCTGCAAGCTCGTCGTTCATCATCTTTCCCCAATGATGCGTGGCCTTCCCCCGCCGTTGCTTCCATTGTCCTTCAATTCGATCCCAGCTCATTGTGTACCTTCCTTTCATCCTGAAATGTTGTAGTCCGGATTTCCAAATATGATCCTTATGGGAGAGACCTTAATCGTTCTGACCATGGAAAAGTATACCAAGGATCGGTATGGAAGAGAATCGACCGAAAGGATGAAAGAGTATCTAGTCCTTCCGGGAAATAAGTGTTTTCAAGTAAGAAAGTCGGGACCCCGGTCCCAATTGTCCGCCACCAGTGGGCAGAAGGCAGTCTCGGTGTGACGACTGAACCAATCTTGAGAAGGGAAAGGGACAATGCTATCGTGGAGTGTTCGGGGCAACCTGACAAGAAAAGCAGCAGACCAAAAAAACAAGAAGGACCCGGATCATTTCCGGGTCCCGTGTATCTCAGCTATTTGTCAATGCTTCCCATAGTGGCTGCACGATCGACGATAATCTCTACTCGCCGATTGTTCGCCCTGCCTTCTGCGTTGGTATTATCTGCAATAGGTCTATCTTCACCGATTCCCTGTGCCACGATCAGATCACCCGTATACCCGCGCGAAATGATATACGAGCGTACTGCATCTGCGCGCTGCTGCGACAACACCTGGTTGTAGCTGGAAGAACCCTGTGAGTCTGTATGACCCTCAACGGTGAGCCTTCGTTCTTTCGTCGCCATGAGTGCCTCGGCAACCTGGTTCAGGCGATTCTGCGCCTCCGGCAAGAGCGCCGATTTGTTCGAAGCAAAGAGGACACTGCCCGAAAGTGTAATGACGAGACCACGGGCCTCTTCCTTTACTGCGGCAAGTTTTGCAAGAGCTGCTTGTGCATCGGCCGCCCTCTTCTCTGCGTCGAGCCGTGCTTTTTGTTCTGCAGCAAGCTGTTCTGCTTTCAGTGCAGCGCCCCGCTCCGACGCGGCCAGGTCTTCTTTCGTATTCTTCACGATCTCGGTTTGGGTTGCCTGGAGATCCTTGTTCGCCTTGGCGGTGGCTGCATTTCCAGCAGCGGTGGTAGCAAGCGCTTCGGCCATCTTGGCTTTGCGATCCGCGACATAGGCGAGATCTCGCGTACGGAACGATTTAGGATCGTCCTGGAAAGACTTCTCAGCGACGGCAAGTGCCGCTTGTGCCTTGTGCAGCTCTGCGGGCACCAATTGTGCAGCTTGCCCCACGCTCGCGCGCTGGAACGCTTGACGTGCGTTGATGAGCTCTGGCGGGGGGACGCTTGCAGCGCAGCCAACGAGTAGTCCAGCACATGCGATGGTGAGGAGATATGCAATGGGTTTCATGGGTTACTTCCTTTCTTGAGGTAATTGGTTGTCTTGTCGGAGCTGTCGTACCCGCTCAATTGCCTGTGTGGCTTCCGCCTTATCGGCATCCCCTCGTGAGAGAGCCACTGCCAGTTCGCCATCGGCCTGGGCGCGCAACAGCATTGACTCGGCTTGTTCCTTGTCGCCCTTTGCTGCAAGCCCCTTCGCATTCTCCAACCCCTCTTTTGCCAGTTGCAAATAGAGAGATGCGCTCGGAACGTTTGATGCACCCACCTCTTCAGCGGCACGTATCGCCGATGTGGACGCCTCTTTATTGACCGGCGGGGTGCTTCCGCAGCCTGCAATCAATGCAGCGAACAGAACACTTCCTGCTACCATCGCCACGTTTACATGTCTCATTGAATCCTCCTGTTGTGTTGTTGTGTAAACTGCAATTTTCAATTCCTGCTATTCAGGAACGGAAAATCTCTTTTTGAATTTGCAATAGTGTACCGATGATACCACCGCAATCCAATCGACCGGAAGGATGAAAGAGTATCTAGTCCTTTTCGAGGGGATCGACGTTCCTCTCTGGTCAATCCTCAAAGCAGTTGCACGATCTTTCTACAACAAAGCCGATGCCTCCACCAAGCACCGGCTTTGTTGATCACCTTTGAATTGCAGATTCGGTTTCTACATGATGCGCTCAGCCAAATAGGATCACACGCATTAAGGGGCAGGCGTTATAACGGAATTGGCGTCCAATGTAACTGCAGTCTGTGCCAACGCTCTGCCGTTCAGTATTGCACCGGTCTGCAGCACAATCGCCGTCATACCCAATATATTTCCATTGAATCTCGACGTCGTTCCGAGAGTGGTTTGGCCGGCGACCTGCCAGAAGATGTTCCTGGCTTTTGCGCCGCCACTCAGGATAACCTGCTTGCCGGAGCTAATACCAAGAGTTTGCGCTATCTGGAATATCCAGATATCATTCGGACCACCCGAGAGGGTGACATCCGTGGGTATTGTGACTGTGCTTGACCATTTGTACAGACCCGGCCTGAGTGTCATCCCGCCAATATTTCCCGCCCCGAGTTCAGTAAAATCGGGTAGTGTCCGTCCTGCGGCGTCGGTGTACGCGGTTTGCATGTCGCTTACAGCCGTGGTTTGCGTAGTGGGGGTTGGAGCCGCGTAGTCGGCGGCATATATTCTTCCGGTTACGAGAGATGACGTCGAAAACGTATTCGAGGCATCCATTATGAGCCCAAATCCCGTCATGGCAGTTGCGGCGATTGGACTAACTCCAATATTTCCGACAATGGAGGTGGTTCCAGTAGTTGATATTCCTGATTTCGATAGAATCACAAAATTGCCGGCTGATCGAAGGTTGACCGTTGCGCGCCCTTTTGCCTTCGTGTCAAGTCCGCTTGTTATCGACGAAAGACCTCCCGTTGTGGCATCATCTTTTTCACATCCGGTGATAGTAACGACCAGAAGTAATGCCATCAGCCACATCGTATGAGGTAACGTATAATACTTATTGAGTCTTTGCATTTGCGTACCCTTCCAGTTAAATGAACCTTGATTCTTTTAGTGTGTTTCTGTTGTTTAGTTTTTTTACTGCAATGCATCATTTAACGCTATTGGCGTCCAATGTAACAGCGGTCTGTGCCAGCGCTTTCCCGTTCAGTCTTGCCCCGGTTCGCAGCATAATCGCTGTTTGACCCAATATATTTCCGTTGAATTTTGACGTCGTTCCGAGAGTCGTTTGGCCGGCAACCTGCCAGAAAATGTTGCTGGCCTTTGCGCCGCCTCTCAGGATAACCTGCTTGCCGGAACTGATACCGAGAGTTTGCGCTATCTGGAAGATCCAGACATCATTCGGACCACCCCAGAGGGTGACGTCAGTGGGTATTGTAACTGCGCTTGACCATTTATACAGTCCCGGCCTGAGCGTCATCCCGCCAATATTTCCTGCCCCGAGTTCAGTAAAATCGGGTAACGTCCGTCCTGTGGCGTCGGTGTACGCGGTTTGCATGTCGCTTACAGCCGTGGTTTGCGTAGTGGGGGTTGGAGCCGCATAATCGGCTGCATATACTTTTCCGGTCACGAGAGATGATGTCGAAAACGTATTCGATGGATCCATCACTAACCCGAATCCCGTTATGGCAGTTGCGGCGATTGGACTAACTCCAATATTGCCGACAATGGAAGTGGTTCCAGTGGTTGATATTCCTGATTTAGAGAGAATCACAAAATTCCCGGCTGATCGAAGGTTGACAGCTACGCGCCTTCTTATCGCTACTTCAAGTTGGTTTGTTATCGGCGCAGGGTTTACCGTTGCAGCATCATCGTTCGCAGTGGCACCATCTTTTTCGCATCCGGCGATTGTAACGACCAGAAGGAATGCCACCAACCACATCGTATTAGATAATGCCAAATACTTGTTGAATCTTTCCATTTGCGTATCCTCCATTAAAGGGATTTAGTTTCTCTTGTTGCCGTTTTGGGATGACTGCCTCCAAGAATATTTCAAGCTACGCGAAAAACCTCCTTCTGCCTGGGAAAAATGTACCAATGATGGCCTCCCCATCCAATCGACCGGAAGGATGAAACAGTAGTTAGCTACTTGTTGAGAAGGATCGGGTCAGGGGGTTGGCTTGGACAACAGAGCGGCTACTGTTTTTAACAAAACATCCTTCACAAATGGGAGAGGGAGGAATCCATCTATCCCTTTTGCTTGCCTCCAAGTACTAGCAACTTGGATGGAACCAAACATACTATAGTAGGTGTGTTTTGATCAGACTTCTGCCCTACTTCTTCTTGAGAATCTCAAACAGCTCTAAAATCTCATACGGAAGCCTGGATTCATACATCTTCTTCTCTTGCTCGGCATGCATTGCCTGGGGATCACCGCTGCGATCCTCAAACTTGATGAGCTTGTTATTATGAAAGTAGAATTCTTTGCCAGGCTCGCCCGCGTCTTTGCCTTCATGCTTTGGACCCTTATCCTGAATGAATGCAAACACGAGCTGTTATCCATTTCGGGGAGGGAAGTGCGCTTTCGTAAGGGGATGGGGATACTGGAACGACTGTTGGAAGGGCAATGAGAGGGAGAAGGGACAATGCTGGTGTTGATCGGAGGAAAATATCAATCAGTTGAAAACGCCGTCATGGCTTTGCGTAGCTATCTGCAGGCGACTGCTCAATGCGAGTTTTTCAAGGATGTTGTGCACATGGCTCTTGACCGTATATGTTGCGATGGTGAGCCGGCTGGCAATGTCCTTGTTACTCAGACCATCGGCAATCAGTGCAACGATTTCACGCTCACGTTTTGTCATCCGTACCGCACTGTTCAGTGATCGCTTGCTTCTTTTGAGTGCGTGCTCGATAACGTGAGAGAAAAATGAATCGGTCAACTGGGGCGGAAGAACTTTTTCCCCATGGGCCACCGATCGTATGGTCGTGAGAAAATCCTCGACCGTTGCGTCCTTCAGGATGAAGCCTGATGCTCCTGCTTGTACGAATTCGACGATATCCAGCTGCGTAGGTATCAGGCCCATCCCGATCACTTTCATTTCAGGTAACTCTGTGCTCACAGTGCTCACAATGCGCGCACCGTTTTGATTCCGCAAGCCCAAGTCGATGAGAATCACCCGGGGTTTCGCGGTTCGTGCCTTGAGCACGGTGTTTTCATTCCCTCCCGATGCCGCCACAACCTTCATATCTGGTTGCTCATTGAGCATGGCAGTGATACCTTCGCGCAACAGGCGGTTATCTTCAATCAGCAGTATGCGGATGCGTTTCATTGAACATCCCAGCTCTTTTGTGAATTCCAATATTGCGGAGGCTGCTGGCAATGTGGAAAGATGGGGTGTAGGAACAAGGGGGTAAATTATGGAAAGCAGCCAAAAAAGTCAATGGCCAACGTTAGTGTAGGAGAAACAGCCTTCTCCGTTATAGAAGAGTAGTGTGCCTTGTCAACGTTTGCTGTCGTGCTTGGTATGGTCTATAAGGTCTAAACCAACCAACACACGCTCTGTATTAGAAAGATCGCCAATGATCCTCCTCACCGGCAGGGGCAATTTGCGTACCAATGTCGGGACGGCGAGGATTTGGTCATGACGCGCGAGCTGTGGATTCTTCAGAAGATCAATTACCTCTATATGGTATTTCCCCTTCAATTGGCCTTCACAAATTAATTTGAGATTGTTGAAAGCGATGAGGGCTTTGGGTGTTTGTCCGGCAATATACAAACGCAAGATCCATTTATCGCGGCTTGGTTTGGCTGACTGGACTTTTCGCCCAACGAGTCGGGTCTTCGATCTGCCGGTTTTCAATTTTTCATGTTTGATGTTCACAGCGGGTTCCTTGAGATATTTATTTCTTCTTCTTGCCGGTCGTTTTCGCATACTCATCACCTCTTCGACTCTTACCCATTTTGACCTGGTCTTCAGTAAAACGCTCATTCCTTGCTTTCTCAATCCTGATTACTTTGAGCGCTTCCGATTCTTCAGCTTGAAACTCAGATCGTAGCACAACAATCTGGGCCTCCATTGCTTCACGCTTACGCTCCAATCCAAACTGTTTGCTTCCAATTTCCTGCTGACGCAATAATTGTTCCGCCTCGTCTTTCGTCTCTTGCGATAATCGCGCCGAACCCGTCAAGACACCTTCCGCGCCAACATAGACATCAAGCAGCTCGATACCGTGGTTTGTCAGTCTAAACTCACGAATCTGATTGGAGTGCGACATACCGCGCGATTTCAGCACATACAATCCTCTGTTCCGTTCACCACCAATTTCAATATCACGCAGAAGCAACCACGTATCTATCAAGGATGAGATGTACACATCGCTATTCTCCATATTAGCGCTGTCGCCAGTGAGACTTGTGAAGAATGCAGTGATCCCCTTCATCTTCAAGAAATCCACAAGGCGCAGCAACAATGTTTTGACTTCAGTTTGGTTCTGGCCTATCACGAACCCATTAATAGGGTCGAGGATAACGACATCCGGTTTAAACTGATTGATTAATTTGATGCTCGTTGTCAGGTGAGTTTCCAGGCCATAGAGTGTCGGACGTGTTGCATGAAACCGAAGCACTCCTTTTTTCACCCACGATTCCAAATTTATTCCAATGGAACGCATATTGCGCACAAGCTGACTGGGGGATTCTTCGAACGTGAAAAAAAGAACACGTTCTCCCCTCTTGCATGTCGCTTCAGCAAATTGCGCTGCAAGGCTTGTCTTGCCTGTGCCAGCGGTGCCTGAAACAAGCACGGTACTGCCGCGAAAGTACCCTTTACCGGAGAGCATGGTGTCAAGACGCGCAACACCGGTGGAAATTCTTTGGGTGGATGAACGGTAATTCATTCCCAGGGAAGTGACCGGAAGAACGGAAAAACCATCATCATCAATAAGGAAAGGATACTCGTTCGTACCGTGCGTTGAACCGCGATATTTGACAATACGCAACCGTCGGATGGATGATTGCTCGTTCACGCGATGATCGAGCAGAATGACACAATCGGAGACATACTCTTCCATACCTTGACGCGTTAAGGCACCATCGCCCCGCTCTGCGGTAACTATTGTTGTAACGCCTTTCTTTTTCAGCCAGCGGAATAACCGGCGCAACTCAGCACGCAGTACAAGAGGACTTGGTAACTCCGAAAAGAGCGACTCTATGGTATCCAGCACAACGCGCTTGGCGCCGATGCTCTCAATGGCAAGATGGATCCTGATAAACAAACCTTCCAAATCGTATTCGCCGCCCAGTTCGATTTCACCCTGGTCGACGTGAATGTGCTCAAGCCAAATCTTTTTTTCCTTTACAAGGGTGTGCAAATCGAACCCCAGCGAAGCAACGTTTGCTGTGAGTTCTTTCTCTGTTTCCTCGAACGATATGAAGACGCCCGGTTCATTGTACTGCGTTGCCCCGCGGACGAGAAACTCCATGGCAAAGAGGGTCTTCCCGCAACCCGCGCCGCCGCATACAAGCGTCGGTCTCCCTTTCGGTAATCCCCCGCCCGTGATTTCATCCAATCCATGAATACTCGTTGGAGCTTTTGGAAGGACCTTGCGATGAGGTTGTGCCTTTTTCTTATTCACGACATTCTCCCTTGGATATGTACTTCGTCTTTTGTGAAACACAATCTGTCATTTCACTTGACACCAAATCAATCAGTTGAAAGCGCCGCCGTAGCTTTGCGCCGCTATCTGCAGGCGGGAGTGTATGGCCATTTTTTCAAGGATGTTATGGACGTGGCTCTTGACTGTGAATGTCGCAATATTGAGCCGGCTGCTAATGTCCTTGTTGCTCAAACCCTCGGCGATCAAGGCTATGATTTCACGCTCACGTTTTGTCATCCGTACCGCGTTGTCCAGTTGTCCCTTCCCACTTTTGATCGCGTGCCCAACAACATGAGAAAAAAGTGAATCGGTCAGCGTGGTCGGAAGTACTTTTCCCCCCTGGGCAACAGATCGTATGGTTGCGAGAAAATCCTTGGACGTTGCATCCTTCAGGATGAAGCCGGAGGCTCCTGCCTGCACGAACTCGACGATATCCGACTGCGCAGGGATAAGACCCATCCCGATTACTTTTATTCCGGGCATTTCCTTGCTCACAGATGCCACAATGTGCGCACCGTTTTGATTCCGCAAGCCAAGGTCGATGAGAATTACCCGTGGTTTCGCGGTACGAGCCTTGAGCACAGCGTTTTCATGCCCTGCAGATGCTGCCACAACTTTCATATCTGGCTGCCTATTGATCATGACGGTAATACCTTCGCGCAACAGGCGGTTATCCTCAATCAACAGTATCCGGATTTTGCTCATTGAACAGCCTCACAGTTTGCATTTTGCCTGCCCACCCACGACCTCGGAAGCCTACAGTGCGTAGTCCCGTGCGTTGAGGTGGATTCCATAATAGGGAAGTTCCTTTCGGGGAAAGCGTTCTTTGAGAGAAGCAAATTGATATTGAGAAACCGATTCATTCCACGTTGAAAGTATGTTGTCAATCGGGCAGAGGAGAGTGGGATCGTTCGTCGCTTGCAAAGCAGAACTGAGTAGACTTTGCCTGTTACAAGTTATCAGTTACTCGCACGCAGGATATAGCTCGAAGGGTTGAAAAGAGGACTAGTCCACGATGGGACCTGAATTCACGTGGTTGCCGTGCTTTGCGGGCTACAACGCTCGTTGACGAAGAGCATGGGTTTAACGGAGTAATGACGACAGTATCACGCAAAAAAGGTCATACCTGTTATTGCTTCCCGGGGGTTTCGCCATAGAATTTCCAGGACGACGTAAACTTCCGGGAGAGGGACTGCTTTGCAAGGCTTGCCCGTACCATTTCAATCGGTATGCTGTTCTCATGAAGGATGGCATCGTGGAACTGTCGGTTGGTCATTTTGCCTGAATCGACAAGCTCTCCACGCAGCGCCCGCAGTTGAAGCGCTCCGAGCATATACGCACACTGGTACAATGGGCCGTAACCGCCAATCACAGACCGGCGCACTTCCGCGGTTGCATTGTCACGCTCGTGTCCGACTTTCTCCACAAGAAAATCAATGCACTCTTGCGGCGTCATCTTTTCAAGATGGAAGCTCAACGAAAAAATGATACGGGCGCATCTGTGCATTCGCCAGAAGAGCATGCCGATCCGGTTCTCGGGCGTCATCGGGAACTTCAAGTCCCAGAACACCATCTCCCAATAGAGCGCGCCTCCTTCCACCCAGAACGGCGTCCCAAACGGCCAACGATAGGTACGATAACGGTCCTGCATGAAACCTTGCAGATGATGGCCAGGAATCAATTCATGAAACACCGTCGCACGCGCAAAATGAATATTGTTGCCCCGCATGCTCATCATTTTTTGTTCGTGGGTCATTGTGTTGGTGGGAAACGCAACTTGAATGACTTCGCCGCCGAGAAAAAATGGACTCTGTGCCTGCTGTTCCGGCGAAAGCATTTCCATCCTCCACGTATCGCGTGCGAGTTGCGGCACAGTGACAAGGTCATGCTCGTCGACAAATGCAATCGCCTCATTCGCAAGGTCGCGCACAAGCTCTGTTTGCTTGCCCGGCTCAACGTGGAGAGTCTTGACATGCTCGAGTGCCTTGTGCCAGTCATCGCCGTACCCGAGATCTCTTGCTGCGCCCTTCATCTCAGTTTCACACCAGGCATATTCCTTGTTGGCAATGGCAATCAACTCTTCGGGTGTGTAGGGAATCATTTCGTACTTGAGTTCGCTCAACAGCGCTTCACGACCGATCGGATCTCCAACGATTGTCTTCTCGTCATCACTTTTAACACCAACGACCTTCTCGCGTAGAAAGGTCGCGTATTCATCCAGCGCCTTGTCCACGGCTTTATAGGGATCACTTATCCACCAAGTCAACACGGGATCGTAACCATCATAAAACCCGAACCAGTGCTTCAACGTTCTTTTCAAGTTCGTGACTGTTCCGGAGGCACGATTCGCCACGGTCTTCTTCGTTTTGATGCCTGCGGCCTTCCCATCATTCCTAAGGCCTTGTTCAACGGATTTCTGTGTCTCTTCTATTTGCTTCGCCATCGCAGTCAATGATGCCGCGATCTCCTGCGGGTTGACTCCCTCCATCTTCCGGCGCCTTTCCTCCATCTCAACAATCTTTGTTGCGAAAGGAATCAGCGGCTCCATTTCCTTGATGGACTTCTCCTGCAAGTCCAACCGTTGCAATTCCCGCTCGATATGGTTCTTCATCAGGAGATAGTCAATACGGCCGGTCTGACCCATCGCTTCAAAGTTTTGCCTGCCGAGCTGTACGAGCCACTCATTGTAGAATTGCCTCATACGGGTGATGCGAAAAGGAGAAATCGAAACAGTGTAGAACCTGTTCAGGCTTCCAAGATCAGCTTCGAAGAGTTCGATAAAGCTGCGCAACTCACTGCGGGAGGAGTCAATGCCTGTGTCATCATACAACACGGGCATTATTTTGTTGGATTTGGAAATAGCCTGCGCCTGTACTTCATGCTGGAACAAACAGCTCAGCGCAATAACCGACAGGAGGACACATCTCATGGTGATAACCCTTACGTTGAAGAATATATGATGCTTGTTGTGACACTCACGCGACAATGAAACGCAGATTACTTTCTCACAAACTTGATATGGACTTTCGGCGGGATGCTCAGATCAATAGTAATTTCCGTGAAGGCATAGTTACCAAGCTTCACTTTCTTGTGGAATTCATCAGCGGCAACAAGTGAAGTAACGATGCCCTTCAAAAGGGTCTTATCTTTATTCTGTTCAAGAATACTGTCGATCTTTTCCTTTGAGACATCCTGAACTTTCTCGAACTGGAGATTCACTCCCGGCGGAATGGAGACTTCAATGTCGATCGCGTTCAGTCTGTATCCGGTCTCGGCAATGATCGGGAGGATTTCTCCCAGGCCGTTGACATAGCTGACGAGTTTCTGCTTGCTCTCATCTTTTACATCGTTTATGAAGTCGGTTGCACCGGCAACTTTGTCCTTCAAGCTCTCCGTGAGTTTGTTGAGTGCCATTTGTCATCCTCTATTAGTGTAGACCGGTAAGCAGCCTTACTTTATATCAACAGTGTTGGATCGCCGGTGCCGGTCAATCCAATACCCCCACGGCACAAAGAGCCAGAGAAGAAGTGCAAAATATGCAAGCGATTGGCTGTCCGGAGGCGGCGGGCCAACCATGTTGCCAACCCACGAGAGAAGGAGAAATCCAATGAGCGACCAGAATGCATACGTTCCCGTCTTGTCAACGGCCGTTGTTGAGCGTAGATATATCATAACGCCGACAATGAACAGTGCTCCTTCTACAAGTACAGTCCCGATGATGGAATTCCACAAACCCAGCCCAACGTATGTCGTGAGACCCGGAGCAATCGGCATGTCGGGACGATGCGTGATAAAGTCAAGCACCCAGTGGCTGAACACGCCAACACCGAGAACCCATGCGCCTCTCGGATATTTCTTTGCCACATTGTAGATGAAGCCAAGCAGAACCGACCACCCGATAACCGTGACAAGACTGTGGGAGATTGGATAGTCATACAGATCGAGAGGCGTGAAGGCCGTATCACCAACATTGATACGAACGTGCTCAATGCCGAGCAACAAAAAGATTGGCCAGAGCAAATCAAGCAACTGCACAGAGAGGAACAATGTGCCGAGCGAAACTTTGGGCGCTGCTTTCTTTGCTGCAAGCGCTACTGCGAAGTGACCAATGAACATGAGTGGGGCCTTTCTGGATCAAGAGCTACTATTTGTTGCGATCTTAACGTGCGTGCCAATCACGCCGTGCCGCCGATGCTTGGCGCTGTTAGATGTTGTTCAAAAAACATATTTCTTTCATTTGTCTTTTGATAAGCTTTCTATTGTTTAAGTTCTAGCAACGCCCTATTCAAGATATTCTCTATTACCCAATATTTATAATTACGAATATTGTAATATGTGTATTGCTTAGAGTAAAACTTTTCAGTATAGCCATTCTTCTTTATGAATACATCAAATTCATCAAAACGTTTTTTATCATTTTCAGACAAGTTATCCCTCACAATGTAATAGTGGGGGATCTCGGCCATGGTTTTTGCAAAAACCCACCTGTTTTTGGTGATAAGCTTTTCTATATAGGATGGTACGCTCTGAAGATTTTCAAAGTCCGCTATTATTGGAAGATGATCGCTGACTGATTTTCCAAAGATAGTTGCTTCATCTCCCGTGGTACAATTTTGTATTTTTGAAAACAGTGCATCGGCCACAAACAGGTGGTCTATTTGATGAATTATCTTACCACCTTTGGGGTTTCTAAACGTCGGGGTTAATTTATGGTTGTGTGCTCGTAGACATTCCGTGAACCCCAAGTTGCTCATTCCATCAAGAATCTCACGGTTTCCGCTTCCCCAAGTAAAATCAAATGTCTCCGACGTATTAAAATCCCCACCGACCAACCATCGTTCACTTCTTCTTAATTTTATGTTTTGCAGTGCAGCCAAAACTAGCTCAATCAACCAAACTGCTGGACGAGGCTCTGGTAGCACACCGCTAATGGGCGTGAAATCAATACCTTTAAGTCTGGCAGGGTCAACTGGCCAAGCTGGGCTATAAACAGAAATAGTTTTTAGTTTAGAATACCCTTTAGGCTGAACGACACATGCGACAATATTGCCCGCAAAGTGTTTGAGCTCTCGATTTAGCCAATCATATTCAGAAGATAAGGGCAGTTCACTTACGATTGTCCCCTTTACAAAAATTGCGGTCCCAAACTGTTGTGGTTTTCCAGTTTTACCAACGGCTTTTTGAAATTTAATCCCACCTTTAAATGATTCCTTAATGCTATTTGGGATGCTTGCTACTTCTTGTAGCAACGCTACATCCGGATTTAGGTCATTCAGAATTTCCCAAGCGATACTTGTTTCCGTCGCCTTTCTCATGTTCCAAGAGATTACGCGCATAATCTTTTTGTTTGAATATCATAAAACAGGAAATTGATTTCTTTGCCTTCCCTTTAGAAGATCGTAGAAGCTCTTATTATGAGAAGAATATATTTTTGAATTGCACCTAACGTTTGAAAAGCACGCACGGCGAGCACTATGCTCTTGCTCTTTTGGTCTACGACTCTTCGAGTCGATAGACTCGTAGAGCATAAATGTGCGAGCCGATGAACGAACACTTTTCATGGAGCCAAGACGAGAACTAACCGAGCCTCAACAAATGAGAGAGTGACGTGCTTGCGTTTGTTATACGGCGTTTGCGTCACTGATTTCTTTCCCTCCAAGTTTGGGCTAGAACCCACTCATTAGAACCCGCTAATTGAAACTCCCAGTCTCTCCATCCATTTCGACTAGTTTCTGTAATCATTGAAGAAGCACGACTTAGTGCTGAGAAACCTCCATACTCCGAAACGACCAACTCGTTTCCTCGAATGTCTCCCTGATAGACTTGCCCGCCATAACGAAAGCGGCACTTTGTCCCCGATGGCGGGAGTTCACTGCCTCCACGACCAGTGCGACGTCGTCTCAATGGGGTTCGGGTAACTCCTAAAGTTGCAGGCTCAGAGATTGGTGTTGGACTCGGATCGGATGGCCGCCGTTCATTTGCCTCAGTAATAAAAGCAATTGCTTCTTGCTCTGTGATGGCTATACCAGATTGACTGACAACTTGAACGAGAGCCTCGGGCAATCGTGGGAAAGGTGGTTCTTGAGAAGTTCTCCTCGCTTTGGGTAGTCCATCTTCCATTGCACGTTGGCGCTGACTAAGTCGAAGATAGTTGTTGGCCTCTTTTGTTGCATTGCCGTTGAGGACTTCCGATTTTGAGAGGAACGCTTCAAACATCAAAGCGGAATCGTCTATCTCATTTTCAAGCAGGTCGATGTCCTTGAAACACTTCTGAGAAAACTCACCGCCCGTTTGTGAATAATAGAATCGCCAGTGTTGACCGTCAGTGATTACAGAAAATTCCGCCGTGTTGTTCCTGTTATAATCCCGAAGTTGCTGCTCAATTTTAGCTAAGTCAGCCCGCATCTTCCCAACTGCTTTGACCTCTATAAACACGGATGGGGAGTAAGTATTGCAAACAACGCTACGTCAACACGAGTCATGTCTTCGGTTCGCACTGCCTTGTATTCGGTATTCACTTCAGTCGGATTCCAGATATCCCATCCCATCTTGCCGAGTATGCGGAGAACGACGCACACACGAACATGCTCTTCGTTGTAGAATACCCCCTCCTCAAGCTTATCGCAGATATCTTCCAGTGTTTCAATCATCTTGTTCTCCTTGTCGCAAATGCCGTATAACTACTGGCTACACGCAACAAACATGCGTTTAGCCGACGGCTAATCGCTATGTTGTGGCGCCCGCCTGAATGACGTAGTCGGGCAGGCTCATTTCGTTCCTGATTGCTACCGAATATACTTCACATCTTTGGGAGATTCAATCCCCTCGTGAAGAAAATCGCAGAGAGACAAGATACAATGAGAAAGCGATAAGGGATTCTAAGCGAAGGTGTAGTACAACCAATAGAGCACCGGGACGAGAACCCCAATAGCGGTTAGCCATGCGCCGCGACCGGTAATGCCCGTCTTTCCTCTCAACATGAACATTCCGGTCAGCGCCATGGAAATCAGGGACAGAGCGTACAGATCGGCAATGTATGTCCAGGCTTTCTTGGGTGCGTTGAGATGCAACTGGTTCATCTCGAAAAGCACACGCCGTGGCGTCGTCGACTCAACAAGCACATTGCCCGTCGGCAAATCCACCGAGTATGTCTTGCCCTCGAAGAACAGTTGCAGCGTTTCCCGGTCAGGGCGAAAGACATTCCTGGGCTCGTCCACAAGGTTTAATCGCTTGCGCGCTTCGGCAACGATCTCATCACGACCAGTACTGGTAATGGGATCGATCTTCACAAACTCTTTTTCAATTTTGTAGTTGGGGTTCCAATCAGCCGCATGGTTCACGGCAAGGCCTGAGATGCCGTAGATGAGCGTGAGCGCGGCAATCAAATAACCGATGTCACGGTGGAGAATGTTGTTCCACTTGCGCCACTTGAATGTCATCGTACAGTTCCTTGACCTGTCAAAAAAAAGTCGCAATGACGAGGCACCATCATGCGACTGTTACACACCATAAATCATACGGGGGAAGTTATTTGATAACCGCACCCATGCCCTTGATCTGGATGATCGTCTTCGGGCCTTTAACGGTGGATGGGTCGAACGTCGTCCCTTCCTCCTTCGCGTAATGCTCTCCCTGTTTGATCTGGTCTTCCTTGCTGATGGTCTTCACGGATACCGTACCCTCGGCGAGAACGTTTTTTCCCTTCGCGTCCATCGGGAAAATAATTTCACCGTCATCAACCTTCAGGCGGATGCTCTCGAACTCCTTATTGCTGCCGATCTTGATCCAGCATCCACGCTCCGGACACACATCAACAACAGGCCCTTCGACCAGTACCTGCTTTCCATTGTACAGTTCCGGAGAGGCAAGGATATCGGCAATGGCAGTCTTCTCTTTCAGCGATATATCAGTGCCATAGTTCTTCTCTTCACCTGCAAAGGCAAGAGTAGCTATCAGGAGAGCAAGTGCAAACAGCGAAAATTTTATTTTCATGGAATCCTCTTCTAAGAAATGAATTGACATAGGAAAGATACGGAGAAATGTAAAAAGACGCCACTACAGACATCAAACGACTATCAGCAGGGCTGGTCTGGTGGGTGCTTGCATTTCAGATGATGTGGTCGTATTATTCAAGTGAGTGAGCGAAACATGAAAGTGCCAGAGCCAACCCTTTGAGAGCATTTACAGCAGCTTTCGTGTCTCACATGACCACCTAGCGACATACCTTGGTGTGCATCAAACAATCGACGGAACTCTTCGATACCATCCGGTTAAACATGATAAAAGGAATCGCCATACTGTTTCTTGCTTTGTATGTATTCAACCTGGCGGGATACTATGTTGTGTTCAAAACCTTGCAGTACCGGGTGCGATCCGAAATCAAGACCAGGATCAAAGAGAGTGTGCCGGCAGACCAACTCATCCTGATTGTTGTCAGCCAACGTGAGAAGGATAAGTTGCAGTGGATGCATGACAGGGAGTTCTGCTATGGCGGAAGCATGTACGATATTGTGCACCAGTATTCGAGGAACGATACAGTCTTCTACTCCTGCGTCAACGACAAGCAGGAAGAGCTGCTGTTCTCACACCTGGATCTGCACGTTGCCGCACAATCCAATCTTGAAGGCACACCTCAAAAAGCCGCAGCTCCTTTTCAAGGAATCACCAAGGAGTATGTCCCTCTTTCACGCATTCTCGAGCTTGTTACATTCAATGAAGTCCTCATGAGGATCACCCCTGATCCCAATGCCACATCCTACGCGGAAGACGTACCGACTCCACCACCACGACTTGTGTAGCAGCATTCGGCAGGAGACTGCCGACCAAGGACGGAAACTCCACCTTATTTGTTACGAGATAGCTATCTGCACAACTGATTTGCAAAACTGTGCAAACGCCATCGCGGGCACAAATAAACTGTAGGACGTTATCTGTCCATGTCCTCGTTGAAACACACTCTCACAACGACCATAAAGGAATGTTATGCTACGGCCAATATACATTTTGCGCATGTTGCTCTTGCTGGCAGCCGCCATGGTATCTCAGGCCTACTCGCAAGCCGAGACACCGGATGAACCGGATTCCATGAAGACCTATCAAATCGATGAAGTGGTGACGACAGGAACACGCACCTACAGGAAGATCATCGATGTGCCATATTCCGTCGAGCGAATTGACAACACGCAGTTCAAATACGAGAAGAAGACGTCCGTCGATAACGTGCTCGGGATGATTCCGGGGCTCTTCTTCCAGAATCGCTATGGCAACCACGATGTTCGTATTTCCATTCGCGGATTCGGCAGCAGATCCAACTCGGGGATTCGCGGCGTGCGAATACTGATGGATCATATCCCCGAGTCCGAACCCGACGGGCAAACGCGCATCGAAGCGATCGACTTCCAATCCATCGGTTCGATTGAGGTGGTGAAAGGCAATTCATCGTCGCTTTACACAAACGCCCCGGGAGGCGTCATTAACTTCATTAATGATATCGGTTTCCAACAAAGCCATGTAACTCAGTTTAATGAGTTCGGCTCATTCGGCCTTCGCAGCAACGGTTTCAAGGCGGGAGTGAGGACGGAGAAGTATGGATTCTTGATGACATACAACTACCACAATGCCCAGGGCTACCGTGCTCATAGTCAGGATTATTGGCATATCCTCAACACGGTACTCGAGACGACACCCGGTGACAAATCGAAATTGTTCCTTTACGGCTATTTCGTTGACGGTGTAATCAAGCTTCCAGGTTCCCTCACGAAGCAACAATTTGATACTGATCCGTTTCAAGCCAACACCCGGGATGTGGGTCGCGACGCAAAGCGGGTCACCACCAAGGGGCGACTAGGAGTACGTTTCACCACACTGTTTGGAAACGACAATTCCAACGAGATCGATGTTACGGGATATGCAACGATGAAATATTTTGAGCGTACTGCCGCCACCTACCGCATTTTCAACCGCAGCGGAATTGGAGCAAGCGTACGATACGTCCATAGGCACGATCTGTTCGGTCTCCGCAATGAGATATCCATCGGTAGCGATCTTTTCTATCAGAGTGGACCAATAGAAGAGTACGACAACATCGGAGGTTTGAAGGGAGAACCCCTCTCCGGACTTACCAGCGAGACGATTGCAAACGTCGGGGCCTATTTCCAGAATGCACTGACTCTTGTTGATGACAAGTTTGACATGCTCTTCACTGGAAGGTACGACAAGGTGCTGTTCGATACCCAGGATCAGAACCTCGGCGTTCGCAATGAGACAAAGAGGTTCGAAGATTTCACGCCGAAAGTTGCTTTCAACTACAAGCTCACACCTACAGTTGCGGCTTATACGTCCTACGGCTTGAGTTTCGATTCACCCGCGGCAAACGAACTGGACAACTACCCTACAAGTTCACGACCGACGAAGTCGCTGAACCCGGACTTGAAACCGCAAAAGTCGAAAAGTTTCGAACTCGGAATTAAGGGGAATCTCATCTTTCCGGACATGGATTTCTTTCGGGTGATCAACTTTGAAGGGACATTCTTCAACACAAAGATCACAGATGAGATCGTACCGTTTGAAGTGTTTGGGGATGTCTTCTACAGAAACTCTGCCAAGACAAACCGAACGGGGTTCGAGTTGGGAGCAACAATGGATGTAGTTCGAGGGCTTGTCTTCAAAGGAGCTTACACCCTCTCGGATTTCTCGTATGAATCATATATCGCAAGGTCCATTGACGTCGACTCGACGGGGGCGGTTGTTTCGGATAAGAATTTTGGGGGAAACCTTGTGCCCAGTACGCCGAAGCACAACCTCTCATTCAGTCTATCCTACGAACATCCCATCCTTGAAAGTCTCACGGGGTTCATAAAGGTCAACTACATCAACATCAGCGGGATGTATGCAGACGATGAAAATTCCGAGAAAACCAGAGGATACCAGCTTGTCAATCTCTCCTCGGGATTGGATATTGTACTCGGAAAACTGAATATTCTTATCAATGGGGGGATGAACAATGTGTCGAACAAAGCGTACATTGCATTTGTGAACATTAACTCCACCAGGAAAGAATTCTACGAAGTCGGAGAACCCAGGAATTATTATGCAAGCTTGAATATCGGGCTTGCACTATAAATCACCCCTCGTTGCCGACGCCCCTACGGGGGCCGTCGGCAACTCTAATTTCATAACGTAAGCGAGTACCCCTATGAATCACACAAGCATGCTCTGGACCATGTGTTTCCTGAACCTGTTGTCAGAGACAACCAGGGGAAGCGCGGGCCAGAACTACCGGATCTATCCAAGCAACGTCACACAAACGGAAACATTCATCACACGACATCCTGGCAACCCCAACATCCTCTTCGCAAGCGCGAACACCATTAATCTCGGCACGGGTTTCATCAGCGAAGGAGTCTACGTGACAACGAATTTCGGACAAACCTGGTATGGCAGCGACACGTGCAACGGATCCCCGATTGACTTCCATCGAGGGGACCCTGATATTGCTATCGACAAGAATGGAACGTTCATCCTTATCAGACTCGGCTTCTCCCCTGGCTTGTATTCCCACAACTCGACTAATCTTGGCCTTACGTGGGGTGGACAAAGAACAGTTGCAACAAATGATCAAGATCGCGCCACACTAACGTCAGACATCGAACCCGGCAGTGCGTACTATGGTAGGTCCTACGCAGGCTGGGTGAGGTTTGCACCTCCATATCCGGTTTTCTTCTCCTACACGGATAACGGCGGCAATACGTGGAGTACCCCGTCCCAAATCAACAATCCGCCATCAAGAGGACAAGGAGGAGAAATGGCGATGGGACCGAATGGAGAAATCTGCATTGTCTGGGCAGGTGTCACGAATGTGTCTCCGTTTACCGAGGACTTCGTGGGTTTTGCCATGTCAACAAACGGCGGCACCACCTGGACTGTGCGGGAGAATGCATTTGACATGAGTGGAATCGCCGGTTCGTTCGCGCAAAAGGGAAACATCCGCGTCAACGGGTTGCCAAGGATTGATATAGACGTGAGCGGAGGTGCGCGCAATGGATGGATTTATGTTGTCACCACCCAGCGGAATCTCGCGCCTGCTGGGTCAGACCCAGATATTATCTTTAACCGATCCACGGACGGGGGAACAACATGGTCGGCGGGCATCAGGGTGAATCAGGACGCGCTGAACAACGGCAAATTTCAGTACTTCCCCGCAATTCACGTGGACGATGCAGGGGCAATCAATGTGCTGTATTATGATGACAGGACCACAACAACAGATTCTTCGGGCGTTTATCTCTCGCGCTCCGTGGACGGCGGGACAACGTGGCGTGACTTCCGCATCAGCGACCATAATTTCAAGCCGCAACCAATCGGGGGGTTCGGACAGGGATACCAGGGCGACAATATCAGCCTTGTCTCTTCCCGCGACACTCTGTTCCCTGTTTGGATGGACAACTCGACTGGGATCTACCAGATCTGGACCAGTCCAACCGCACTATCAAACCTTGTGAATGTTGAGGGGAACGGCTCACCGCTTCCCACGACTATCCAGCTATATCAAAGTTTCCCAAATCCTTTCAACCCGAGTGCACTGATCGAATACGAATTGCCAACAAGCGGGTTCGTAACGCTGAGTGTGTACGATATCTATGGTAGAGAAATAGAAACACTCGTGAAGGGAGAACAACCGGCGGGGATACATCGGATCATGTTCGATACTCGAGGGTCGTCACTTGCGAGCGGATCGTACTTCTACAGATTGAGTTTCGGCGCGTATACTTCAACAAAGAAGATGCTATTGTTGAAATAGGTCAAAAGAAGATACCTACTTCAGCAGCATCATCTTTCTCACTTGAGTCAGCCTGCCACGCGAGGTGTTGATGGTGAGTTCATAAAAGTAAACACCCGATGCAAGTGTTTCCCCGTTGAATCGCATGTTGTGGACACCCGGTTCTTTGTTCCCTATGGCGAATCTTCTGATCTCTCGTCCGGCGGCATCGCATACTCTGAGCGTGACGAACGCGGCTTCAGACAATTCATACCCAATTGCCGTTGATGGGTTAAACGGGTTGGGATAATTCTGATAGAGCCTGAAGGCTGACGGATGTTCTGCGAGAGGTCCATCAACATCAACAACAGTTGGGTCGTATCTGAGAATCGTACCATTCTTTCCCACCATAAAACCGTGGGTGGAATCGATGAATATCACGTCATGCATTGCTGTACTGTCCGGCGAGTAGAATGCTTCCCAGGTATTGCCGGTGTCCCTTGTGACCATATACGTTCCGGCAAATCCGAGCGTAGCCCATCCCTCCGCCGGTGTCCTGAAGGAAAGGCTTTTCGCCTCTCCCCAAATGCCAAGGTACGTATACTCCCAACGTCCGCCCCCATTGTCTGATTGGATCATACCGGACCCCGCGTCAAGGTCACCACCAACAGCAACAAGGTGCATCGAATCGACGTAATGCAGAGCGTGAATCGGTTCGCCTGACTGGCTGGTCGCACTCCACCGCTGGCCCCCGTTTGTTGTTCTCCATACCACACCCGCAAGGTCCATCCTGCCTCCAAGCGCGAATCCATAGTTGCGCGAATAAAAGTCAAAGTGGTAGACCGGGAATCCCGAAACGATGGATGAATCAATAAACGCCTGCGACCAGGTAAGACCTCCATCCGTTGTCTTTGAGATTGTTCCACTGTTCCCCCCCATCCATCCGTTCACAGAATCAAAAAACGAAAGCGCATAATAGAACTCGGTGTAATAGTCACGTCTCGTCCATGTAGTACCGCCATTGGTGGTCTTGAGCAGATATGTCCCGTACCAAAGTGTATCCACCGGATACTCGAACGCCAGTGCCCAGGCGAACGAACGATCAACAACGAAGAGTTCATGAATCTCATTGGAGATCCCGGTGTTCTGCGATACCCACGACGCTCCGCCATTTGTGGTATGAAGAACGGTCCCACTATCACCGGCTACCCATCCATTCGCAGAATCGATAAAGCAGATTCTGTTGAGATTGACGGATGTCGGTTTGTCGATCGTGGTCCAACGGTTCTGACCAAACGCTGGACACACGCTGACAAACAGGATGAATATGGAGAAGAGTCTCATTCAGGCTTTCAATGTAATCTTCTGGAAACCTACAGTCTTTAATATTCCAACAAGGGGGGAATGAGATTCGGAAAGAGTAACCTCGTGATAACTGAACTCCCGCCGCACTGGATACCCCACCCTGAGTTGTCTGAAATACTCGCCCCGTTCAGAATCGGCCAGCAGAACGACTCTTCGTAAAGCTCTATCGTCCTCTTCAATATCGTAACATCGTCCGATTATCGCAAGCAGTCCGGGAACAATCGATAGGCCTTCTGGTATGGTGATTGGAGCAACGGCCCCTTGATTCAATGCATTGCGTGCAGTCCAAGTCGAACGCCACCCAAAATGATTGCAGGCCGCCTTGTGAATCATTGCTGTACCGTTCACTTTGCCATCGTATGAATATCCTGCAATGTGCGGCGTGCCCAACGTTACCAACGAGAGAAGTTCGGCATCGATTGTCGGTTCCTTCTCCCAGACATCGAGCACACCGGCATGAAGGTGATGGGATCGCAACGCTTTCTTGATCGCATCCGTTTCCACAACTCCACCTCGTGATGTATTTATCAGGATGCCGCCCTTCTTCATCAGTGCAATCCGTTGTTCATCGAAGAGGTGGTAGGTCTTATCAGGCCCACCTCTTGTTAATGGAACATGAATCGTGACGATGTCGGCATTCATCAACTCATCGAGCGAACGGTATATCGGGTTTCCTGTTGTCCGGGCAAGTGGCGGGTCGTTCTGAAGAACGTTCATTCCAAGCGCTTGGGCATACTTCACTACGATGGTGCCCACGTTTCCGATCCCCACAACACCGAGCGTTCTTCCTTCGAGAGTGAACCCCAACCGCTGCGACAAGACCAGGAGTGCCGCGATGATATACTCAGTAACCGAGTTTGCGTTGCTTCCCGGTGCGCTTGCAAAACCAATTCTCTGTTGTTCTAAGTAATCAGTGTCAACATGGTCGGTTCCAATGGTAGCAGTCCCGATGAACCGGACGCTGGTACCATGAAGGAGCGCACGGTCTACTGTTGTCTCGGAACGAACAAGAAGAGCGTCAGCATCGCGAACCGCATCATGAGAAATTGCTTGCGTGTCGAAAGCAACGACTTCCGCAACATCTGCGAACGCCTCTTTAACAAACGGTATTTTTGAATCTGCGACGATTTTCATAACGTCATGATTGTAAGTCACTGGACACGGTAACAGTACACTTCATCACTCCAACCACGCAATTCGCCCCAAAACCATTGGAAACCGGCGTTATGCGTAGTACAATATAATAGAAGCAGCGAATATATGGAATGCTTTCCACTAATCATCTGGAGGAACCACCGTGATCAAGACGAATCAAGCGCCGGAACGAAACAAACAGGTCGAGGAGATCATACAGCGGGCCGCCGCCAAGATGAAGCATTGGGGAATAACCGTGACGTATCTGGCAACGCAACTCGGGGTTTCCCGGCAATATGCCTGGCAGGTGTTGTATTACCGCACACTGGTGTCACGGGCAAAGGCTCTGTTTGTCGAGGCAGCAATTGACTCGATCATTGAACGGCAGAGCCACGTACAGTCATTCGGGGATCGCCTCCGCGCTGCGCGAACATCAAAAGGACTGACGTTGAAAGAGGTAGCTGACCGGATTGGATACTCCTGGGTGGGTGTTGAGCGGTGGGAGAAAAATGTATGCCTGCCGAAACCCGGCGTACTCTGGCATTTGCGTGCGTTGTATGAGGTAGATGAGAACTGGATGCCACCCGCGATCCAACAATCTCTGCCTATTCCTTCAACCACCCAATGGCAAACAGCGCAAGAACAACGAAGGGTTGCATAATATTTTTCCTTCCAGAAAGTCGAACCCCCGTTCAATGATGTTGAACGGGGGTTTCGTGTTTCACAGGAGCTATTGCGAGACAAAGGTTCTTCGTTCTCGCGAACAACTCAGAAGCCCAGCTTCACCGAGAATACATGATTGTTCTCCAATACCTTCACCGACCTGTAGGCATAGTCGACCGTAATGTCGAGGTTGCCCAGCGCGTAATGAACACCACCCCCGAACGAGGGGCCAAAGATGTACTTGTTTAGATCCGACTCGGATTCTGAAATATTGTATCCGCCTCTCAGGAATAATATGTCCTGGTATGCGTACTCAGCGCCGAGCTTGTATTCATCATCGGAGAAATTGTTATTCTGGAACGTTCCCGAAAAGAGTACGGAGTTGTCCCCCTCGAACGATGTTTTGTATCCCAAGCCGAACTCCAGTGTTGAGGGGAGTTCGAATGATGCCGCCTCAACCTTGTAGAACTGTGGCGGCCTGTTCTGCGAAGCCACAGATGCTTGAGTCAGTAGGCCTGGCCCATCGAATTTCATCTGCGGGCCGACATTCTTCACAACAACGCCAAGGCTCAGTCCATTGAGACTCGCAAAGTTCTCGTAGATAACGCCAACGTTGAATGCAACACCGTTGGCGCTCACATTCCCCATGCGTTCAGAAATGAAATTCGATGTCACCCCTACAGAAATACGATCGCTGAGTTGTCGTGAATACGAAAGCCCAACGGTGAAGAACTGTGGCCGGAATGTTTTGCCAGTGCCATCGGGGTTTTGCGTACTGGTTTCGATGATATCGCCGATTGCCAGCGACTTGATGCTCAACGAAAGCACGCCGAACCCTTCAAACGCAGCTGACACTGCACCGTAGTCGACTCCTATATCAGCAATGTACGACATGTGCGAGAAGTACAAGCCTGCTGAACTCGACATTTTCGCCGCGCCGGCCGGATTCCAGAACAATGCTTCGACGCCGCTGCTCGTTGAGATCGTCGAGCCCCCCATACCGATATCACGGGTGCCCACGGGGATGAGAAGTTCTACTGCGCCAGCGCTGCCTGTCCGGTTGCCCGCGCTTGCAAGGGCTTTGTCGGGTGTTATCAACGTCAGCGTGACAACAAGTATCACGGACGCCCGGAAGATGGAAACGAATTGTTTCATATTCTTTCACTCCTTTAAGTTGTCTTCTCACAATTGTGCGTTGAGCATTTCCTACCTTGCCTCATCCCCCCGGTTTGCGCACGAGAGGATGCAGGAAGGTAGTCCCTATTAGAACCGGTCAAGTATTTGTTGCTCCTGCACAATCGCAATCTTCAGGATCTTCGTTGCTCCAATGTCAGGCATTTCAATGTGGGCGATGAACAAACCACTCCCCACAGGCAAGCCCGATTCATTGGCAAGATCCCAGCGTTCGAACTGACTTGTGCTGTTCTTCTCGATGGTCTTCACATTCACGCCTGCAAGATTGAAGATGCGGATCGTGGCGCGCTGCGGTAAATGATTGAACGTAACGAAGCGTTGGTACTTGTTCAGTTCCTCCGTGTTTACACCGTAGTAGGGATTCGGGAAGACATTGATCTGACTGACGTCCACCTTTGCAAGGGCAGGATCATTCGTGACCATCGGCGCTGTGAACGTGAAGACATCAGCCGGCGTGTTCAGATGATTCGCCATGATGAGGAATTCATCCCCTACACTGAATGCAACATCTCCCCGGCGGTTCGGCGCGCAGAACCACATCATCGGCACCGTCGTGTTCAAAACATCAACTTGCAACGAAGGGTCGGGCGTCTCGCTGTATGGCACATCAAAGATGAAGAACCACTCGCGCGGACCATCAGCATCGCTGTTGGAATAAGGGCCGTTCTGCGTGTCGGGCCAGTACTTTCCATCCACTCTCCCTCCCACCGCATTGTTTTCGAGAAATCCCACCATCAAACGCCTGTTGGTTTCCGTATCATATGCTGCGAACGGCATGTTTCTCTCATATGTCTGAAACGCATAACCCGCGCCCGGATTCAGAATATATGGGGCGAACGCCGGTTGGGCAGGAGCTAATGTGGCCCGTCTGAGATAGCGATAACCAAACGATGCTGTCGTATCGTTCGGTGTGGTCAGAGTACCATTCAAGTCTGTGGCAGCAAGCTTGATCAAAACGTTGTGCAACCGATCAGGTGTAACGCTGGTCGTACCCAACCAGTTGTTGAATGCCATCCCCATTGCTCCACTGAAGCCTTCCATCCCCAAACCATCCGCGTTGGCGAATGTCCATCGCCGTTCGCCGCTGGGAATGTCGAAGTCCTTCATTCCTGCAGGAGGTCCGGCAACCTTTACCTGCAGTCCGTCAGCAACGAAATAGTCATCATCACCTGTCTGGTTACTCTGGTGCGAGAGTAACATTCGAGACATAGTTTCATCGCTCAGGTTCCAGAACGTGTGAACCTCAGGGCCATGTTCGGTGAGTACGGTTGCAGTGTCGAATGTAACCTTGTACGTGTGTCCCGTGAGCCTCGTCGGATCGACAATGAGCGGAGTTGCAGTACCATCACTGCTGCCAGTGTGATTCACTGCGTGGAGTGTGTCCCCGTAACTTGCAGGATACCGCGTCCCGGGATTGGCATTGTGTGGAACAACTGTAATGATCGCGAGCGGGTTCTCGAGATTGTTCGGAACAACATTCGGATCGGGATTGTAGCTGTACGATGTTACAGCGTAGTAGTACCGGACACCGTTGATGAGCGGGGTATTGCCGCGTACAGCATCGTTCCTGATACTGATGAATCTCTTGATGCCACTATCTGTCCCCAACTGTACGATCTTGTTGGCAATAACACCAATCGCAGGATCGAAGACTTGATCGGTAATGCGAGTGATGCCATCAGCCGCGATATCGAACGTCGCAACACGCGCAGCGTCCGAGATCGACGACGACGCTGAAGGAAGTTGGTACACGTTGTACCCTTGAAATCTGAAACCCCTGTTGTCGGACGCTTCCGTCGCCTGGACAGCAGCAATGTCGTTCCCCCAGTTCAATAGGATCTCCCGATCGAGTTCTGTTGCTACGGGACTCGGCTGGGGCGGAGGAGAAGGAAGCTGGAAGAAGTTGTCGTACGCAAGCTGGGCTGACTTGTCAAAGAATTTCAACAGCCCGATTGCAGTCAATCTGCTGACGCCCGGAATGGCGCCGCCGGCAATCTCGGCAACCACAACTTCCTGCGTGTCGCCCGGGGCCATCGTAAACGACCCGGATGCGAGGCCAATGCGCCTGTCGCCGGGTGGCTGCACCTGGCCATCAACCCAACCACTCTGGGTCTGCGCATCGCCGGCAAGTGCAAATGTTGTTGTAGCACCGCTGGGATCGACAAACAACTGACCTGTCAATCCTATCCTTCCTCTAAAGAAATTGTAGAACTGCGTCGCTCCCGCAGGATCGCCTTGCGTGGGATCAGTGACGGAGGGATCTCCCCGGCTGAAATAGAAAAATGAGGTCATGGGAAGATTCTTCGCGTTGTGTCTCACCCCGCCAAGAAAGATTGCCGAATCACCGGCTGATGGGACAACAGGGCCCTGAAAGAAATCAAATCCGAGCGCGGGAGGCGGAAGCGGATTGTATGTTGCATCCACATTCGCCCCATTGTAGACAAAGCCAAGGCTCAACGTTGTGTCGCAACCTGCATAATCATCAGTCGCATTGCCGAGATCAACGTCAGACCATTGACACACGTACATGCTATCGAAACGGGTCGTGCTCTTGTTGACGAGAAGATACTTCTTGAAGAACATGTTTCCGAGCGCACCCTCCTGAGCATACGCCCATACAGTCACCTGCATCTCAATTCCCAACGGCTGTGAACCATACAGGTTTGTGGTGTTTGTCGGATTGAGATCGTTTGCAACAAACCAGATTGTTTGATCCGATCCTTTTACCCCCGGAATGTCGACTGAAGGATTGTAGACACCGTTGCTGTCCACGTCATTAAATGGAGCGCCGTCGCCAACCGGCCATTCATTCCAATCAAGTTCGTATTGTGCGCGAATGTCAGCCGCCGTTGCACCTTCATCCCGAATTTCATTCGAGAGATCTGCGGTCCGGTAGTCGCGACGCACACGATAGATCCGGTTCTTCGGTAGGTTCGGATCCTCCGGCAATCCGGTAGGAAGAATTTTCCCTGCCTGCAAACCACTCCGGTACGCAGACCCGCCAACACGCACTTGAGGGTCACCGGCGATCTTCGCTCCCCACAAAAATCCTGTTTCAAACGCGGCAGTTTTCCTGCTTCCTTTGGGAAACACGAGGCCAGAATTGACCTGCTGTATGTCGATATCAGAAATGCCGTCGTTCCTCAGTACGGTTGAAATATTGTTGATGTTGAGATACGTGGCAGAAGGCGTGCCCAATAACCTGGCCGCACCGGGCTGGCGTCTGTTCTTGTCTGCACCGAAGGAGTTCAGTGCAAGCGACACAGAGAGCAGTACCAGAAGAAAGATTCGGATTCTTGTACGCATATGCATCACTTCTTTCTGTTGGATGGATGAGTTAATAGTCTAAACGGACACCAAGTCGCACTTGCCGCGGCGGGCCATTAAACAATGGCGACGTCGCAAGGAAGGGAGCTCCCTGGTACTGTTCGGCATAGTCGATATTGATCGCCCTGTAAAGCGATGCATACTGCTGGCCGTATGTATTGATTAATCGTCCGCCAAGTTCCGGATTGCTCAGGTAGCCGTCGTCGTCTGTTGTACCGGTTCGGAGGAACACGTTCTGGATGTTTCGTGTATCGAACACGTTAATCACGAAGAGATACACGTTGGCAGAAAGGCGATCAAAGAGCTGGAACGTCTTGTCGATGCGGAGATCCACCTGGAACACCGCCGGAGTTGTCGATGAGTTGAGCGCCTCAATCGGTTGTCGATCACGGGCATCGGCTTCGAGGCTTTGTCCACCAATCCCGCGAGTAAACGGATGGCCGCTATTAAAGGTGAACAGCATTGAAATGCCTGCCTGTTCGAGTGCCGGTGGGCCGTCGTTCTTTGCAAAATGATAATCCACGTTCACACTGCCGCGTGCCGCATTGTTGAATTCGAGTGGTGTAACATATTGAGGCCTGAACACCGTCACCCCATCAAGCGGCGCATTGACAATCCCACGATTCGAGTACGGGAATGAACCTGTGCCGCGCGCATCCTGGAATGAAAGCGACGCATTAACCTGCAATCGTTTTTGCCGTCGCATGTTGAACGTCAGCTCGACGCCCTTCGTGGTGGCAAAGTCACCATTGGCGAGTATGGAGTACGCGCCAAACGGTGAGCCCGGCGCAGTATACTGCTGCTCGGTGACAATCTGATCCTTGATGTCCTTGTAATACGCAGTCACGTCGAACGAAGCGAACTCACTGATCTGCTGCGTGAAGCCGATCTCGTATTGCGTCGTGCGTGTCGGGCGCACATTGAAACCCACAGGATTGCCGATGAAGAACCCACCGCGAACGTTTGCACCCGTGGCATACAATCCCTGGTAGATATCACGTAAGCGTGACTGCTGAACGAACTTGCCGAATTGTGTATGGAATACCGTTCGATCCGTAACCGGAAACGATAACCCAATACGCGGGCTGATGGAACTGAAGGTCGGGACTTTGACAAGTCCTGCTTCATCGATTCTTCCACTCACCTTGTCGATTGTCCGCTCAGGGCGTGATGGATCAATGAACGATTTGTTATCGGTGTTGATGTAGTCATAGCGAATACCGACGTTGACAACGAGATCAGCGTACTCGATCTTGTCCTGAACATAGGCCGAGGCAAAAACCGGATGTTTCGGTGCGGCAACACCTGAAGCATCACTCTCGTTTCCAAACACATCATACCCGAAGTTATTTACGCCGGCGTTGATGAACACTTGCTCCCGGCTCACTTTGTTGGGGCTGTTTGCTGGCAATGCATCATTGATTGCCAGGAGGTTTGCAAGTGACATCACCGCATTGTTGTTCCATGAATAGTTACGCATGGTATAACGCTGGAAGTCACCGCCAACTTTGATCGAATGTTCTTTGCCAACCTGGGAGTAGAGCGAGCCCGTCAGCGAAATGTTTGTCCGTTTCAACCTCGCGAAATCCGAGACCACGTCACCGGGAGCGTTGAATCCGAACACAAGCACATTCAACGGTGTCGGCCGTTGATACCTGCCTATGGTTCCTGTTCTAAGATCGTTGGCATTGCGGTGCCATGTCACCCCCACAGCGGCATTAGCAGCACTGTCGCCATACGACATGAAATTGTCTCTCAGAAGCGGATCCAGATTCTTTTGCGTCTGAACAAAATATCCGGCAGTAACTTCGTAAAATGTTGTGGGACTGACTAGGTGTGTGATCTTCAGACTCCCCGCCCCATTCTTCTGATCCACCTCTTCAATCCTGTTGGTGTTCAGCATGTTGGCAATGTTACCGGGATTCCTATTGTTGTTGAATGAATTAAACGATGTGGATGTTGAGTACGTCCCTGCCAGACGGATTGTCAACGGTTTGAAATCCATTGTCAATGTACTGGTGCCGGTATATTGCTGCAGAGGGTTCTTGGCCACTGCTCCGGCGGCATAGTTGAAATCTATCGTGTCACCTGAAGTCGGATCGCCGATGCGGCCAAGGTTTACCCCTGGATAGGGTTGCGGTGACTGGTCCCGCTGATAGTTGTAGTTGAATAGACCGAAAAACTTGAAACGTTCATCCAGTAGCGGCCCACTCAGCGTTCCAGTCAACTCGTTATAGCCATACCAGTTTGCCCCAAGTCTCTTATCCCCGTCAAATGCTTTGCTCCTGCCCTTGAATGTGATGTTATCCGTAACGTACTGCAGGCTCGCCTTCACCTCAGACGTTCCCGTTTTCAATTGTTGTTGGACGATCCCTGAATTTGCACCGCCAAACTCCGCATTGTAACCACCAGCCTGCACCTGAATTTCTTCCACAGCATCCTGCACAAGGTTCACTGCCCGTCCTCCGAGCATGGGGTTGGTAATGGAGACGCCCTCAAGATAAAACCCCACTTCGTCCTGCCTTCCACCCCTGATATACAACGTATTATCCTGCAGCACGACACCCGGAGAGAGCGCAACAACGTTGTTGATTCCACGCACCGGCAACGAGTTGATGTCTTCACTCGTTGTTATGCGTACCGCATTCGTTGCGTTCTTGTTCACGATCGGGCGCTCGGCCACAATCTCAACCGCCTGCAGTGAGATCGCCTCCGACGTGAGCGCAATATTCATCTCCGTCGTCAGGTCGTTATTGACGCGTACATTTGAGATCGTCGTCGATGAATATCCCACATACCCCGCTTTCAATGTGTAGGTGCCTGCCGGGACGTTGAGAATGGTATATTCACCTTCAACGTTCGTTGGAGCACCAAGGGTCGTCCCTTCAATCTGGACAGTCGCACCCACGAGAGATTCCTTACTCTCCTTATCGACAACCTTCCCTTTGATTTTTCCCGTGGTGCCTGCAACAACTGTTGCTGATACCAACAAGGAAAGAACCAACAAAAACAGTAGTTTACGTTGCATTGTACGTCTCCTTATGACTTGACGGAAACAGGTTCTCTTCTTCGAGAGCATATGTATCCTCTCTACTCGAAGGAGAGCGCTGCATAGAAGTGTATATGTTGCGGATGGTGTGAAGATTTGGAAAGGTGTAGCAAGTATGTCTGTCGGATCACCTCCGATCTGAGTATGAATTCACATGTGCGGATTATCCTCACGCAACATACGCGATGAATTGTCCAAACCAAAAGTGAATGTGATGAAGATGTCGCGCTGCGGGATGAATCGTTAAAGCATCGTGATGGGATTGGGACGGGAGGAGATGGCGTGTGATGAGGTGAGAGGATAAAATGAGTTTACACATGCAACAATGTTTTGTGTTTGCATTGTAATCAATATTGACTGGACCATGTCAACGTAGCTCATTTCAGAAGCATCATTGTTCGCGTAAGGCTCCGCTCACCTGACGTAAGCCGATAGAAATACACTCCTGATGGATAAAGACCGCCATCGAATGAAACCGTATGCTCGCCAGAATCAATATTGTCGTTGAGCAATGCGGAAACTTCCTTCCCCAACACGTCATACACTATCAGACTCACAAACCCTGAACGTGGGACGTTGAACTTGATGCTGGTACTCGGGTTAAACGGATTGGGATAGTTGCCGATGAGACGAAAACCGTCAGCGACAGTTGCTGCGTGTGTCCCCACAGAAGCGATGCCACCATTTTCAGTTATCGTGATGAACCGGTTCGGAGTAACGCTTGTAAACACACTGGTTCCTCCGGCAGGCCAATCAACGCGTATCGAATCAATATCGGTAGCATTGCCAAGGCCGAAATGAAGGTCCAGGTTCTGACTGTTATATCCGGATTGGGCAAGCACTTCCTGCACTTGCCAGCTCGCAATCCCATTGACTGTCGCCTTCAATCGTACTTTTGTTCCGATCGCTGTCTTGTTGGATAGTGACCCGACACACCTGATGCTGATCCAGGCATTGCTGTTGCCGCTGTTCATGTAGAGAAAATTCTGCTGGTTCAGCCGGTTTGCTACGAACATATCAAGTTGACCATCCCGGTTGTAGTCACCCCACACACAGCCAAATGAATTGCCGCCATCATTCACGATGGATCCTGACGTGACTTTGGTGAATCGATAATCGGGTGGGCCGTTATTCACATACAATGCGTTGTTGCCACCGTCATTGGCCACAAACAAGTCAAGGTCACCATCGTTGTCAATGTCACCCCAACTGCTTCCCACCGAGTTGCCGCCATCGTTCGATACAATTCCCGTATCGATGCGTGTCAACGTAAAATTGGGCGGGCCACTATTGTGGTAGAGGATGTTGTTCTGATTGAGATAGTTTGCGACAAAGAGGTCGAGGAACCCATCATTATCATAGTCGCCCCAACTTGCTCCAAGCGTAGCCCGTCCATCGGGAATCACGATCTTAGCGAAAGATCCACTGCCAGTGCTTCGGTAGAGAAAGTCGTTATCCGTGCCCGAGTTGCCAACGAAGAGGTCTGGAGAACGATCGTTGTTGTAGTCCGCCCACGCGCCAACGATGGAGAAACTGTTATCCACGACAATTCCTGTATCGATCTTTGTGAACGTGTAATTTGGTGAGCCGTTGTTCAGATACAGGAAATCGTTCCCGCTAAAGTTTACCACATACAAATCTAGGTTTCCATCATTGCTCACATCCACCCAACTGCTGCTGTTGGAATTCGCGATGTCTGTTACCACGCTGCCCGTCGTTATCTTCGTGAAGACTGTGTCACCGGTTCCGCGATACAGGAAGTTTCCGAAGTTGTTCCGGTTCGTGACAAACACATCGAGGTTGCCATCATTATCATAGTCGCCCCACGTACTCCCGATAGACGACCCGCCGTCGTTCACAATTGCGCCTGTGACAATCTTCCGGAAGTTGCCGTTGCGAAGGTTGAGATACAGAGAGTTGTTCTGGCTCGTCAGATTGCCGTTCGAGACAAAAAGGTCGGGCCAGCCGTCTTTGTTCACGTCAATCCAACTGCCGCCGCCACTTTCGAACTGATCAGTCACGACCGGGTTTGTAGGGTCGGTAATTCTTATGAACGACTGGCCTGGAAGAATACTGCCACAGAACAACAGCGCGAGCAACAGAACTGACGGCTTGTTCATGATGTCTCCCTTGAGGATGGTGTGCATGCCCGGCGCAACCGATGCGGCGTCACCATCCACCACCGCACCGATTGCTTATCCGGACACACGTCGAAGGTGATCTACTTGAGCAGCAACATTCTTTGTGACAACGAACGGTCGCCGGTTGTTAGCCGATAGACAAACACACCACTGGAAAGTCCGTTGGCGTCGAATGATCGCACATGGTTGCCGGCTTCCATGCGTTCGTTTACAACCGTGGCAACTTCTCTTCCCAGAACGTCATACACTTTCAGCAAAACGAAAGCACTCGCCGGAAGGTTGAAGCGTATGTTTGTTGTCGGATTAAATGGATTGGGATAGTTCTGCTCGAGCCAGAAAGCAGATCCAATCACTTCATGATCGTCTTTTGCAGACGTCAAGGAAACCAATCCCTGCCCCTCCGTTGCACGATAGCGGAGATTGGGAGCCACGTTTGTAAATACCTGATGTAATCCTCGCGGCCAATCGAGCACCAGTGAGTCGATGGTTGTCGCGTCACGAAACCCAAAGTGAACGTTGAGCATGTTGTGGCCGTTGAAACTATTCTGTGCCGAGACTTCGCTCATCTGCCACACGGCACTTCCATTGATCATCGCCTTTGCACGGATCTTTGTTCCGATCGCTGCTTTGTCTGAAGTCGTACCAATACAAAGAATATTGACCCATGAATAGCCGTTACCGAGATCGTTGCGGTAGAGCGCCTTTGCTGATGATTGAGGCGCGATGACCATCAGGTCAATGTCACCGTCATTGTCGTAATCCCCTGCGGCAGCTCCACTGTGGCTCCCGACATTCGTCACCAGATCACCCGCGAGAATACTTGTGAATGTTCCATCGCCGTTGTTCTGGTAATAGCTATTGTGAGCGCTCTCGTTCGTGACAAAACAATCCAGATCGCCATCGTTATCGAAATCGCCCCAGACATTCGCAAGCGAAATGAATTGATCTGTCACGATTGCTCCGGTCGTTACCTTGACGTACGTTCCCCCGTCGTTTCGATACAGATTGTTCTGACGCATTGCAAGAGAGCCGCTACCACCGTAGTTGGTACGGAATCCATCCAGGTCGCCGTCGTTATCGTAGTCAATCCAGTTCCAGTTCTGTCCATCTGCCGGATCGGTGGCAATCGGATTCGTCGTGATGCGCGTGAAAAATGCTGTTCCGGTTTCTCTCTTCATGTTGCGGTAGAGGTGGTCGGGCAATGGCGTGCTTGTCGCAGGCCCGCATCCGATGAAGAAATCGAGATCGCCATCGAGGTCATAGTCAGCCCACGAACCCACGGTGTACGGCGCCAGCCCTGTCACTATTGCACCTGTGTCGATCCTGCTGAATGTATAGTTCGGCGGGCCATCATTGTGGAGCATGATATTGGGAATCGGCGTTAAAGGGACAAATCCGGCAGGATGAACAATGACAAGATCGACATACCCATCCTGATCAAAGTCTCCCCAGGCACACGTCCACCCACGATTTGCAATGCTATCACCGATGGCGCCGGTGATGATCTTCGAAAACTGTCCGCTCCCTTCGTTATGGAAGAGAAATGATTTTCCGCTGGCAACGAAAACATCCAGCCTTCCATCGTTATCGTAGTCAGCCCAACTGTTGCCGCTGCCGATAATGGTTCCCGTGAGCGGTTGTGTCGCGCCAATGATGGTTGGAACACGGGAGAAATTCCCATTTCCAAGATTGCGGTAGAGATAGTTGGGATTGACATACAGATCGAGGTTGCCGTCATTGTCGTAGTCAACCCACGAACAACCGGCATACCCCTGGGGAGGAGTGTCCGTAACGATGGGATTGGTCGTATCAGTGATGCGCGTAAATGTTGTTTGCGATGCACTGATATTCACAGCACAGAGCACGGTCGTCGCGAGTATTTGCATTGAACGTTGAAGAATCATACGCCTACTCCGTGGATGGTGGATACTGTCTAATTGATGATTTCCTATCAGTTCCTCTTGCGCTTGTACGTACCGTCGAATGCTACAGTCCAGCTTTTGCCACCGTCTGTGGATTGTTCCCAATACTGACGTACTTCATCGTTTCTGACCTTTGACCAGGAGATTCTGTCGATGGCATTGCTTCCGTCCTTTGTTTTTCTGTTCCCTTGAAGGACCATCTTTCCGTCTTTGAATTCACCGTTGAGCGCGAGGAATCCCCCCTTATCATCCATCCATGTTTGATGCCACTGTTTCGTCGATGCAACATACTTGTTCAGGCTCGTGCCCGTCATACCTCCATCGCCCCTCCAATTTTCCAACAGTACACAACCGCCAAGTATGGATGTAATGCTGTTTGTGCCGACATGCTTGCCGGTCGGGTCTTCGACTTCCCAATCACCCAGCCAGAAATCAAACTGCCGGTTCTCAACCGCTGCACATGGGCTGGTCTGTTGGTCAGGTAACGTCATAGTATCAGCTTTCATAAAGACCATTGGAACAAGGCTAACGCACAATGCAGCAAACACAAAGCAACTGTTCATTTCTCCTCCGTTTGATTCAAGTGGCTACAATGTTTCAAGAAGTGTACGACTCGGAGAGGAGATCAACAACGGGATTGTGACATCCTGCGTGGAGGTGGGATGACAGGTGATGGCGTGGGATGAACTGACAGTATACCTACAACGCGGTTCCCAGATAAGCGGGCACTTTGTGGCGGTAGTTTCGGCTGAGCGTCAGCTTGGCGCCATTATACAAAACAACACCGTAATCGCCATGAAACATTGGGCGAAGCTCTTTGATGCGTTCGATATTGACGATCGTGGACCGGTGGATGCGGAGAAATTTGCGCGGGTCAAGTGCCGCTTCCATTTCGCTCATGGTTTGGCGAATAAGATATGCATCCATTCCCCTGTGCAGCCGGAGGTAGTTGCCCTGGGCCTCAACCCAATCTATCTCCTCAACCCGCAGGAAGAGCACCCGGCCACCTGTTTTCACCAACAAGCGATCGGTGTATTGCTTGTCGGACTTCATGTCGTTGAGCAGTGTAAGCATTCTCGATTTCACTGCTTCCGGATCATGCTGATCCAACTCCAGTTTCGCACGACGCAGAGCAGCCTCGAAACGTTCTTTCTCAAATGGTTTCAGCAGATAGTCGAGCGCATGAACCTCGAACGCGCGAAGCGCATACTGATCGAACGCTGTCACAAAAATCACCACCGGCATACGGCTGCCGTTGAGCGATTCCAGCACCTCAAAACCGTTCTTCTCCGGCATCTGCACGTCAAGAAAAAGCAAGTCAGGCCTCTTTGCCTTTATCGCTTCGGCTGCAGCAATACCATCGCCACATTCACCAACAATCTCGATCTCGGGATCACCATCAAGCAAACGCCTGAGGCCCTGGCGTGCAAGGGGCTCGTCATCAACTATCAGCGTTCGAATTGCATTCATCGAATATCCTCCAACGTCTCCGGCAATTCGCTCCAGTCGTCACGGAACGGAAGCGTCATCCGTACTTCAAGCCCTCCTTCGGGTACATTCACCAGGTTGAGCGTATGGCCATCACCATACAACTGGAGCAATCGCGCACGGGTGTTACTCAGCCCGATGCCTTCTTTGAGTATTCCCGGCATTTCCACATCCTCCGGCAGACCGCGTCCATTATCCTTCACGCAAATCATGAGCATACTATTTGAACGCCTTGCGTTGATCTCTATGAGCGCAGGACCACGGCGCGTGGCCACGCCATGGCGAATCGAATTCTCCACCAGAGGCTGCAAAATCATGCTCGGCACTCGCGCATCGAGCACGTTGTAGTCGATGTCCTCACGCACTGTCAGCCGGTCACCGAATCGCATCTGCTCGATCTCAAGGTACTTCCGCAGAAATTCCATTTCCTTCACCAGCGCCACCTCTTGCGCCCCTGCGTTTTCAAGCGTCAGCCGGAGAAACTCGCTCAGTCTCGCCACGGTACGGGCTGCCGCATCGGGATTCTCCTGAATAAGTACCATAATGCCATTGAGTGTGTTAAAGAGGAAGTGAGGATGAAGCTGCATCCGCAATGCTTGAAGCTCAGCCCGGGCAAGTTGTGCTTCGAGTTGAGAAGTGCGCAGGTCGCGCTCTCGAAACTTCCTGTAATATTCGATTGTCGACGCAGCTCCTACGAGGGCACCGTAGATTATTATTCTAAATGGAATCGGCACACCAAACACGACACTCCAGAATGGCTTCGTTGTGTCCGGTCCTTCAAACAACATCCTGAAGAGACTCACATTGGCAACCATGTGAATGAAACACATTGCAATGCCCGAACCAATATGTACGGCAATACCGGAAAGCTTGATCCCTGACCCCGGAGGGAAGCGTCGCACCAGCACAACAACAACGGCGTACAACAGAGCCCACAGATACCAGAAGACCAGAAAGGAAAGGAACAGTTCGAGCCAGTACACCTCCTCGTTATTCTGGATTGCTCGTAGATTGCCTTGCGCCGCCATTGCAATTGCCATGAATGTAGCAATCACAACAACCCACGCAACAGAACGCACATACTGTTTCATGGAACGATCCGATACCATACTGGTATATTGTAGCGTGGTTGGGAGATTATCCCAACGGCTTTGGGATGAATTTCGTCGGTGAGGGGTAAAAGGCTCCGAACTTGGGACGAATTGATGCGTGGAATCAGAGTGCGCCGCTGACGAGCCCGGAAAGTTTACTGCGGTAGCTTCGGCTCATGGTCAAACGCGCGCCATTGACAAGCGTGAGGATGTAGTCACCATGAAACAACGGGGAAAGTTCTTTGATACGTTCGATGTTCACCATCGTGGATCGGTGGACGCGGACAAATTTGCGCGGGTCTAGCTGGGTCTCAATACCATTCATGGTCTCCCGCAATAGATGCGCATCACTCCCTGCGTGGATGTTCACGTAGTTGCCGGCCGCTTCAATCCAGTCAATCTCACTCACTTTCAGGAACAACACGCGCCCGTTCGACTTGACTACCAGGCGCTCAAGATAACGCGGGCCGCCGTTCAGATCGCCGAGTAGCGAAAGTAACTGCTGGCTGAACGCTCCGCTGGGCCGCTTGCGAATCTGCTCTTTCGCCCTCTCCAGCGCTTCTGTGAAACGCTTTTGCGCGAACGGTTTGAGAAGGTAATCGAGGGCATGGAATTCAAATGCGCGGATGGCATGCTGATCGTATGCTGTCACGAACACGACACCCGGAACTTTTTCCACACCGACTTTTTCGAGCACGCCGAACCCGTCCACACCCGGCATCTGGATATCGAGAAACACAAGATCGGGAGACTCACGCTCGATTGTTTCCACCGCTTCATGTCCGTTCGAGCATTCGCCAATGATCTCTACCTCACGATCCCTGGCAAGCATCATACGAATCTTATCGCGTGCGAGCGGCTCATCATCAACGATGAGTGTCCGCACCTTCGAAACTGCGCCGGGGTGTTGCGTTGCGGTTTGCATTGTCTTCTATACGAAGTGGAAACTCCAAGGTTACACAGACGCCGCCTTCCGGTCGGTTGGCGTATGTAAAGCGTTGATTGGCCCCATACAACTGTTCGATGCGGGCACGTGTGTTTGAAATCCCGACCCCTTCCTTCAACCGTTCGGGAATACCCGGCCCATCATCGCATACGGTGATCCGGATGATGCGCTCCACCTGCCGTGCAATGATTTCCACACATCCTCCCGATGGACGCGGCGCAACGGCATACCGGATGGCATTCTCCACAATTGGTTGAAGAATAAGATTCGGCACCATCACCGAAAGCAAGTCAGGCGGTATGTCTTTCCGGATGGTCAAACGTTCAGCGAGGCGAATGTGTTCGATTTCCAGATAGTGATCCAGTATTTCAATCTCCTGTCCCAACTCAACTTCCTGCACGCCATTGTTCTCCAACGTATACCGAAGAAAATCCCCGAGGCGCGACATCATCTCATCGGCAGCATCGAGGTCCTTGTGCATAAGTGATGATATTGCATGTAAGGTATTGAACAGAAAGTGCGGCTGAAGCTGCATCTTCAATACTTGAAGCTCGGCCTGAGCAAGTTGCGCTTGCAGCCGGGATGCGACCTGCTCGCGGTCTTTGTATCTGTGATAGAAATGATAACCGAGTGAACCAACAAAGGCAGTCAGCAGAGCACACAGTCCATAGAACCACAGAGTTTGGTAGAAGTGAGGAGCGAGATGGAACGTAAAAGACGCTCCTGTTTCGTTCCACAGTCCATCGTTGTTCGCTGCGATGACACGGAAGGTGTAGGTTCCCGGAGGGATGTTGGTGTAGTATGCGGCCCGACGGTCATGTGCATCTATCCATTCAGGATCGAAGCCTTCAAGCCGGTATTTGAATCTCACCCTTTCGGAGGCAACAAAACTCAAGGCAGTGTACGTAAACTCCATCTCGCCATTACCGGGCTGGACGTTGGCTTCAAGAAGAGGGTTGACGACCAATTTGTCAATTGCCGCATGTTCGATCACGACGGGCGGTGGGACTGAATTTGCCTCGATGTGGTCAGGATCAATGACGGCTGCACCCTGAATTGTGGCAAACCAGAGCCGGCCATCAGCAGACTTGCATCCGGACGGCTGGTAGCCGCCGTTACACTCGAAGGTTCGCATTCCATCAGCCGTGCCGTAAGAAACACAGGAAATGGATTTTGTTTTCCCGTCAGCGAAATCATTCAGTTCACGTTTACTGACACGGAAGACGCCAAGATTACAGCTCATCCACAAATTGCCCCGACCGTCCTCTAGAATTGTAAACACGTTGTCGTCAAACAATCCATTCTCGATTGTGTAGAGAGTGAACTTTCCGTCTTTGAAACGGGTGAGTCCACCGGCATACGTACCGAACCACATCGTCCCTTCTTCATCTTCATAGATCGACCGTACGGGATTATTCGACAGACCATCGCGTGCCGTGAACCGTGTTTCATGTTTTGTCGTTCCGTCAGTGGTGATCCTGATAATGCCCGGACCTACCGTCGATGTCCAGATGTCACCGGTATGCCGGGACACATACACACACCACATCGGCTCACGGGAAACTGAAGAACTGTCGCCATAGGGAAGAAAGGTTGGCTCACTGTCCGATGGATGTATTGCGGTGTACAGTCCAAATCGTGTTGCAAACAGGAGGTTTCCATCACGATCCTCGGCAATGCCACGGACACCAACCTTGAACAGACCCTGCTTGATTGTAAATGAGTGAAACGTGCCATCTCTGATTCTCCCGAGACCGTATGAGGTGCCGATCCAGAACGAACCATCCCGTGAAGTATGCAGTGAATTAACTCCTTCGACCGGCAAACGATCGTTCGACAGATACGATGTGAATGTGGTCCGGGAGAACCGGCTCAATCCACCCATCGTTCCAACCCAGACGCTCCCGTCCGGACCGGGCGATACAACAGAAATAAAATCATTGGGCAGACCGTCGAGTTCAGTGTAGGTTGTGAACTTTCCTCTCTTAATCCTGTGCAGGCCGCCGCCAACTTTTCCAACCCAGACATTTCCCTCTCTGTCTTCAATAAGTGAAGAGATGGAACCGCCTCCGCGGAAAAAGTACATGAGACTGTCGGGTTCGATAAACTGGGCAAGGGATCCATCCTCGGTTCCAACCCATGTCACCCCTTCACGATCCTCCAGGATGGCGGAGATTGCGCCGCGCGCTCCTTTCATCGTGAATGTCCTTAATGCTGATGCTGAAACCCGTGTCAGCGTTCCTTTCTCAGCGCCAACCCAGAGATTCCCGGATTTATCCTCATGCAACGCCATGATGACATTTCCATACAATTCTTCAGAGGAAATCAACAACGGATCTCCGTTGTTGGAATGGCTGTACAATCCCCCTCCATTCGTCCCAACCCATAACGTGCCTTTTTTGTCAATCAGCAGTTTGTTGATCCAGGAGTATGTAAGTCCCAATTCCTTGCTGTATGGTGTGAACGTACCGTCCTTCAAACGCGTTACGCCATTACTTGTGCCAAACCAAAGCGTGCGTTCCTTATCCTCAACAATCGAGCGCACCATATTGTCTGACAGTCCATCCCGGATAGTGAAGGTGGTGAATGTTCCATCCTTCAACCTTGTCACGCCACCACCGTTCGTGCCAATCCAAAGCGAGCTGTCTTTGGATTCGTACAATGAGATGATCAAGTTACTGGTCAGCGCCCGGGTGTTCCGTTTGTCGAACACGGTAAACCGGATGCCATCAAATCGAACAAGGCCTTCTTCGGTTCCGAACCAGATATACCCGTCCCTTGACTGGACGATCGCATTGACAGAATTCTGCGGTAGCCCCTCGTTGGTTTGCCAAGCGGTGTGGGCGTATTGGGAGAACGGGCTGATTTTCTTCTGGGCTTGCACCGGGTACATGCCGGCGATGAGCACAAACAGAGGAAGAATAACCAAACATTTGTGGAAGGGTCGCGTCAAAGATTGATCCGAAATGGAAAAGTGTATCTCGTTCAGCGAGAATATGTCTTCATCATCTTAGAGAATTTCTGTTGTGAAAGCAATGCCGGGAAGACGGAAGAAGATGCGTGATGTGTTTGTCAATCAGACATGACGTGTCAAGGAGCTACAAACACCATCCGTGAAAACTCCACATGAAAGAATTGGTGAACAGTTGCCTCTCGCAGAGTGCCTTCTACTTCACGCCTGCCGGTACGATTGAACTTTCGAGGGGGAGTTCGCTCCGCTTTGCCCAGTCTTGAAAGGAGCCATCATAGATTCGGGCGTCGTAACCCATCAACCGTGCTGCGAAATAGACAACACTTGCGGTCTGCCCAACATGACAATACGCGACAACTTGCTCACCAGGCTTTACACCAGCGTCTTCGAACAAGTGCTTCACAGTCTTCAGATCACGGTACTTTGACAACTCCTTTGTGAGTGTAGTGTATGGAAGATTGACCGCGCCCGGGAGATGACCTGCGCGAGCCATTCCACCGGAATCCGCGCCGACAAAGAACTGCGGAAGGCGTGCATCGACGACGCGTGTGTTCGGTGTGTGCAGATGGGAATTCACCCAATCAGCATCAACCACAACATCAGTGCGAGGCCGTGGAGCAAACGATCCTCGCGTAACGTTAGGGACTGATCTCGTGAGGGGCATTTTCTCTTCGCGCCACGCGTCCAGTCCGCCATCGAGAACTGACAGCCGCCCTGTGAAGCCGAGTTGCTCAATCGTCCAGAATAGTCGCGCCGCAGACACCAGCACACCACAAACAACAATGTGTGAGTTATCAGAAACACCTGCAGACTCCAATACCGAGTCGAGTTGCGCGACAGACGGAAGCTCGGAGGTCAACCCTCCGGACCCTGGTTGTGGCGGAGGAGAAACAATAGACTGCCATGGCACGAGTCTCGCTCCCGGAATATGTCCTGCTTCGTATTCTGATTTCGCAAATGCAACATGCAGGATAACAAGAGAAGAATCGCTCATATTCTTGATCAACCATTCGGTGGAAACGAGGATCGGCTGCTTTTCCTCATCACCTTTTCCGATCGCAAGCATTACAACAAAGACAAGCAGGAGAATAACAGTTGTTCTTGCTCGGTGTGTCATATCCTAAGATGCTCCTTTCAATTCGCTCTGATGATTACGAGGCACCAAGCGATTGCAAATACTCAAGCACGGGCAAGGCTTCCTCCCCGCCTTTTCGCGCGTGATGAAGAAATGTCAAACCGTGCGGCCCCTTGGAGTGGACAATATCAGGAAACACCGTCAGAATTGCTTTCACAATCTCTAACTTCCCCAGCATGACCGCCGTAAAGATGTTCATTCGGGCACCTTTGGAGATAAGATAAGTGGCAATCTCTCTGTTTCCTATATGCCCGGCCCCTTCCATGGCTGTTTCAAAATCTCCACCTCCCCAATCCCAACACGCATTGAGAATGCCCGGCTCCTCTTCGAGCAACGTTTTCACTCCGGCAAAATCACCGTGGCCCTTGACCACGAAATCCTTTACCATCTCCGGTTTTAGCGCGGATGGTTTTTCTTTCGCTTGTTGCTCTCCGAGGGAAAGATCAGGCAGAAGAAGAATTCCCACCGACGCAACCGAGGACCGTAACAAGAAATCTCTCCGCGATGCTTTTACCAATCCCATGGAAGCCTCCTTTATTTGATAAATGGGATTCTCTTATCTTCTCCAAGCCTCTGCATAGGATGCCTTGACCAAACCCGGAAATGAGAAGCTGTCAAAGAAGTCACGGTCGTCTTTATCATTGCCTGCAAATGTTTGACGCCATGATTCGATGTTAATGCCCTTCTGCACGGCAGCCTGTACTTCGTCCAGCTTCCTTGAGTTATTCCCCAGACGATGAACATCCTTGCCGACCTGCAACACCACAACAGTCACGAATTCGATCACGTTATTCAAGTGTGTTTTGTCATGCAGTACTTCGCCGTGACCGGGAACGATGGTGCGTGCGTCCAGTTTGGCCATTCGCTGTAGAGTTGTGATCAATTCAGAGGGATAACCGCCGCCGAGGTATGGGACCGGGTGATCCAGGAGATCGCCGGAGATGAGAATCTTCTCTTTAGGCAAATAAACGATGGCGTCGCCTGCCGTATTGCCGCGTCCGAGATGTTTGATCTGAACCTCACGGCCTCCAATGTCGATAATGAGCTCGCTGTCAAACGTAAGGGTTGGCATTTTGTCTACAAGCTTCTTGAACTCAGCCTGCACCGGGGCAACTCCTGCGATAGCATCCCGATATTCCTTTCGTTCACCTTCAGTCAGTACTTTCCCGTTGCCATCCTTTCCGGTGTCAAGATATTGCTGGAACGTGGCAGCACGGCCTGGAAATCGTTCGAACCAACCGGGGTTATAGCCCTCCATCTGCTTGCGTGTCTCGATATGAGCGATGATCGTGAGCGACGGAAAAGCTTCCGCGTAGATACCGTTTCCCATTGTATGATCGTAATGCCAGTGGGTATTCAGCAGATATCGGACAGGCTTGCTCGTCCATTGCCGGATTTGTGCAATATCCTCACTTGCAGAGGAAGGTAGATAACATGCATCAACAACGAATACCTCCTTGTCCCCGATGATCACCGTGGTGTTGCCTTGTGGAAAGGCATCCGGTGCATCTTTGTGCCGGATCATATATATGCCTTCAGCCAGTTTCGTCACTGTCCGTTCGCGCGTGATCGCAGAGTCGGCGAGCAGACTATTTATGCAGGACAAAAGAAGCAACAAACCGAATGTTACCTTCACGATCCGTCTCCCTTGGCTAGTTTTGTTTTTCGGTGGGCTGAGGATTGGTGATGTCCGCGACGAGTTTCCATTCCCCTTTCGCATCCCGCTTCCAGACGTGCAGATAGTATCCTTTCTCGGAAACGGACGAATCTTCTATTATGCATTCATAGCTGCCGTATGTATAGCCGAGATCATCAGCAAGAGAAACATCCCCTGCGATCGGTTTCCAGGCAGACACAACTGTTTGTTTGCTGAGATATAATTGAATCGCTTCTCTTCCGACAATGGGCATTTCGTTTCCCCTGTGCAAACGTGACTCGTCATCACTGCACAGCAAATATGCTCTTACAACTCCATCCCTTGCCGATGATTTCGAAAGCTCATGTTCCAGATCCATCACGCCTGACATCCGTTCATCCTCCGTTTTTCTGCTGGACGTCGGGGTTGCTTCAACTCTCTCAACACCTTTGAAGGGAGTTCCAAGGGAAGCCGTCTGTTCGGGTGTATCAGTCCCGATATCAACCGCCACCTTCCAGTATCCATCCTTTTGCTTCTTCCAGACAGAAAAGAACTGGCCATATCCTTGGGGTTTATCTTTCGCAGTGTTGTCACGTCGGACAGACGGACCAGTGGTATACCCAAGCTCTCCGGATGCCGCGACAAATGCAACGTCAGGCTCCCACTCCAACAGAAATGCTGTGGGGTTTGCAGGCGGGGGAAGATCCTTTACGGCATCCTTGTAGCGGAACGGTTCAGGCTTGAAGGCGATGCCATCGTCGGCGAAGAACTCAACGAACGAAGCACGAACACCCTTCTGCTTGCACGTACGAGCAAACGTCAACTCCGCGTTGACGAGGGACGATAACGATGTTGAACGTTGCGGCACTTCGGGCTGCAACATGTGGACTGTAGAGAATAACAGTATCAGAACTAATCCCCGCATAAGAACCTCATGAGAATTGATGAGAGAGAATGGTGGAGGGGGAAGGAAAAGAAAATGCCCGGCGCAACCAACACGATGTCACCATCCACCACCGTGTCAGGTGCATCCCGCATGTGGTAGCCCACATGCAAGAGGTCACCGGGCATCTCCTGTACCTACGAAACGAGAAGACATTTTGTTACTTCACCAGAACAAGTTTCTTAAATTCATTATACGCACCGGCAGTGAGTTTGTAAATGTAAACTCCCGAGGCGATGTCCCCGGCATTCCATGTTACTGTATATTCCCCGGCGTGCTTCAAGCCCTCTGAAAGGGTAGCGACCTCCTTTCCCAGAAGGTCATAGACTTTGAGACTCACAACGCCGCTACTTGTCAGTTGATAGCGTATCCGGGTGCTCGGGTTGAACGGATTGGGGTAGTTCTGAGATAGCGTAATATGCTCCGGTATTCCCGCACCACGCTGCTCATCCACCGATGTTAAGACACTCGCTATGATGCTGCTCCACGGTCCGCCATACGCTCCGATATCATTCCGACGGCTGCCACGTGCAGGCCACCGGGCAAGTGACGGGTTGTTCGGATCGGGCGGATCGTTGAATGCTGCACTTGTATCGCCCGCATCCACACAGGGTGAGCTTGCATCAAGGTAGTAACTTGTATCCGCGAACAAAGGATTCTTGTTGATGTTTCCGATGCCGGTGAATCCACCCTCGATATCACTGTATGTTGCGAGTACTGTCGCACCGACGCCCGCCACCTGTCCACCGATCGTTTGTGTATTCCCCCCGATGATATTATTTCTGCTGTTGATGGTGGAGCCGCCAATCGCAAGCATCCCGCCTCCTCTGGCATTGACGCCTGTATTCACAGTCCCTGTCGAGGAATTCCAGAAGATGGTATTATTCTCAACCCTGTTTCCCGCAACGGAACCGTTGAACCAGATTCCGCCGCCGCCATATGTTGGTGAACCGGCGATGGCCTGAGATACCACATTGTGGAGAATGATGTTGTTCCTGATGAAGGGCGAAGCATAGTTTGACACAATTCCGCCGCCATACATCCCAGCATTGTTCATGATGATGTTATTCAGAATGCGCGGAGAACCGTCACCAACACGGATGCCGCCTCCACCGGTACTCGCACCACCAGGCCTGTTCACGTTATTGTTTCGGATGATATTATGTTTGATAATTGGCGATGTAAACGCGGTGATGATGCCGCCTCCCTCCCAGTACCGCCCGGGACCATGCTCATCCAACCACAAAGTCCCGTAGCCACCGGTGAGTGTGAATCCCTGGAACACCGTCGTGGTATCCTCACCATTGATGATCCTGACGCAACTGCCTGAGTCGGGATGCGATGGCGAACTGCCATTGATGATCGTACTCTGGATAAATGCAGGATCGGCGTTCAGTGCATAGTGGCTTGTCACAACGATTCTTTTCCCACGAAGGACAATGTTCTCCAGATATGTTCCTGGAGCTACGAGCACTGTATCGCCGTTGGCCGACGCATCGATGGCGGACTGAATCGTTGGGTACCCGGCTGGTACATGACGCACCAGTCCGAATGAAGTGTTCGCACATAAGAATAGTATGAGAAGTGTGACCCGAACAACCGGTTTCATTGCAATCTCCTGGCGGATTGTAAACACACACCTATCGCAATAGCAACATCTTTCTTGATTCGTGCAACGCGTTCGCTTGCAACGAATAATAGTACACACCACTCGAAAGTTCAGATGCATCAAATGATACTTCGTGTTCACCGGGGCTCATCCAGTTATTCACCAGAGTGCGTACTTCCTGGCCGAGCGGATTGTACACTCTCAGCGTTGTGAAACCGGAAGCCTGGAGCCTGAAGCCAATCTTCGTGCTGGGGTTAAATGGATTTGGAAAGTTCTGAAGCAACTTAAAGTCCGTCGGAATGCTGCCTTGTTTTTCATCAATCCCGGTGAGGCCTGCCCCTTCCCGCGCCGTCGAAATCCGATCCACCGCAATATTGGTATACGTATCAACAGTGCCGTTTGGCCACTCGATCTTCATGGAATCGATAATGGTTGCATCGCCCAACCCGAAGTGCTGGTCGAGGTTCTGTCCGCAATAACCACTCTGACCATCCACCTCACGGAGTTGCCACGTCGCCTGACCCCCGATTGTTGCCTTGATTCTGATCTTTGCTCCGATGCCGCTCTTGTTGGATGAAACGCCGACGCATCGTACTACGAACCAGTGGTTGCCATTGCTGTTGTCGTTGCGATACAGAGCATTGTTCTCATTTTCATTGAGCGTCTTCGCCACAAACATATCAAGGTCGCCATCACGGTCGTAGTCGCCCCACGCACACCCGTACGAATAACCGAGGTCGTTCACAATCGCTCCGGTTCCAATCCGTTGGAATGAGAGCGAGCCGTTTTCTCTGAGCATGTTTTTGTACAACAGGTTTTTCGAAGCACTCGGACCATAAGCAGTCGCGATAAACAAGTCAAGGTCGCCATCATTATCGATATCGCCCCAAGCACTTCCAACATGATACCCCGCTGTTTTCACAAGCGTGTCATTTAATACCCTCGTGAACGTCCTGTTGCCGTTGTTAAGATAGAAGAAGTTGAAGGATGCCGACGGCCAACCATTCGTAACGACGAGATCAAGATCGCCATCATTATCAACATCGCCCCAGCTTCCGCTCATCGAATTACCACCATCCGCAACAGGCGATCCAGTTGTAATCTTGGTGAAGGTTGCCGTTCCGTTTTCCTTCAACATATTGCGATACAGGTTCTCGTTGTGTCCCCGTTCATTCGCCACAAACATATCGATGTCGCCATCGTTGTCATAATCCACCCAACTCGCACCACGGGAATAGAATGCATCCGTCACAATCTCACCGGTCGTAACTTTGGAGAACGTGCCATCATGGTTGTTGTGGTAGAGAAAATTCACTCTAGGACCACCGAGACTTGGTGAACCGCTGTTCGTTACATACAGGTCAAGGTAGCCGTCGTTATCATAGTCTCCCCAATTGCATGTCTCGGAATATCCCCGATCGTTCACGACGGGACCGGCAACAATCTGGTTGAAGGTTCCGTTGCCGTTGTTATCGTAAAAGGCATTCATGCTGTCATACCAGGCAACCACAACGGCGTCGAGATCGCCATCGTTGTCATAGTCTCCCCAACTGGCTCCATCTGATGGAGATAGGCCTGTTACCAATGGACCGGTCGTGATTTTTGTAAACGTTCCATTGTGATCATTGTGATAGAGAAAATTTTCCTGTCCTCCTTCCAACCCGTTGCTCACGAATAAATCGAGGTAGCCATCGTTATCGTAATCCACCCAATTGACGCTGCGCGATGCGCCGCCATCATTGACTATCGCACCGGTATTGATTTTTGTGAATGATTGAGGAATGGATTCGGAAGCGGAGAGAAACAACAGCGTAATAGCCAACAATGGATGGTGGAGTTTCATGGATGGTCTCCTGAGACTGTGGGATAGTGAACTGACTGTGCCTGAAGAATACTACGGAAGGAACAGGAGGATTTCCAAGGCTTTGTCGTGAGGTGGGGTGCGGATGTGACGAACCGTTGCGAGAAAGGTGCGGTACAGCTTGTGTGCAACAGCCGTATGGTCGGCTGTCAGGCCGGTCTGCCCAGAGCTGAGAGGAGATGTTCCCGGTATGTGCGGCTGAGTATGAATTCCTTTCCGTCAGTCATGGTCACTGTGTGGTCACCATTAAAGAGCGGCTTCATTGTTTTGATCCTGTCCGTGCGGACGATAGTGGAACGGTGGATCCGTACAAACCGAGTGGGATTCAACTGCTCTTCCAGCATGCTTATCTTTCCACGCAGAAGATGCTTCTTGCCGTCAGCATAGATATTCACATAGTTTCCCTCAGCCTCAATCCATTCGACTGTGTCGACATCAACGACCATGACGCGTCCCGACGATCGGATCATGAACCTGGACAAGTATTCGGGATCATCTGAAGGATGTCGCTCCAACGGCAGTCGATCTTTAAGATCAAAGCGTTCGATCAAGTCGACAAGTTGGCGGCTGATCTCTTCGACTTTGCTTCCGACGATGATGCTCTTCGCATGCGTAAGTGCTTCGTGAAAGCGATCATCGTCGAATGGTTTCAGCAGATAGTCAAGAGCATGCACCTCAAACGCTTTGAGTGCATACTGATCGTAGGCGGTGGTGAAGATGACAGCCGGAAGGATTTCTTGACGGAGAGCTTTCAGAACGTCGAACCCGTTCATGCCCGGCATTTGAACGTCGAGGAACAGCAGGTTGGGAGATTCCGTCCGAATGGCATCGATTGCTGCTTGACCATTGGAACACTCGCTCCCAACTTGAACTTCAGGATCGCCCCTTAACAATAGGCGGATGGTCTGTCGCGCGACAGGCTCATCATCAACAATGACAACTTTGATCAATGGTCCATTGCCGGCCGACATCCATCAATCTTTCATTTTGTGTGAAACGGAATTGACAGCCTTGCGGAAACTCCTCCTCCCACGGCATTGGAAAGATCGAAGCTTTGTCCCCCGCCGTACAACCGTTCAAGACGTGCGCGGATATTGGCAAGGCCTATCCCTTCCGGTTTCCCGGTTGATTCATTGCTTAGTCCGGAACCATTGTCGCGTACTTCGAGCAACAACGCACCGTTCTGCCTTGTCGAAGAGATGGTGATCTTGCATCCGGTTGCGATGGTGTCCTGTGTTAATCCATGACGAATAGCATTCTCAACGAGCGGCTGAAGGACAAGATTGGGAACGAGTGCGCTCAACGTGGAAGAGTCGACGTTGATTTCAGTAGTGAGACAATCGGCAAACCGTACCTGTTCGATATCCAGATACTTCTTCACAGTATCAAGCTCCTGCTGGAGAGTTACTTCCTGCTCGTCCGTCCTGTCAAGTGTCGATCGGAGCAAATCGCTCAGCCCTGAAATCATTTTGACGGCCTTCTGTTTCTCGTCATTGCGGACCAAGCCGGCAATGGTGTGGAGCGCATTGAACAGAAAATGCGGATGAATCTGCATCTTCAGAGCCTGCAGTTGCGCCTGTGCGAGTTGCGCTTCAAGCTGAGATGCCACGAGTTCCTTTGAGCGATACCGGCTGTAATACTCTCCAATATAATTGATGGCAAGAACAATCCAGTAAAGCTGGAGGCCGTAGTCAAAGAACGAGAGGAGGTTTCTATACAGAGGATCCCATGAGAACGGTTGCTGCTGAATCGCCTCGTAATACCCCGCCATAATAAGCCAATGTGCGCCCTTCTGAACAAACGCAAGAAGAAGACTGGCGAAAAGATGAATCGAAACACTTAAGACGATAGTACCTGTTTCGAAGCGAAAACGCCGCGCAAGCCAGAGAACCAGGGGAGTAAAGAGCATCCACAGGATGGCGTACGAGAAATCGTTGACGAATGCGGTGAGCCATGTGATGGGACGTCCGAGCCGTTCGTTGACAACGTACGACGCTATGGTCATATAGACGCCGTATGCGGTCCACCCCGCTACGACGATCTTCCACTCAGCTTTTTTCAGTCCTGTCATCATAGTTCTCGCTTGAATATACCGACTTGACAAGTAATTTGCCAACAAAGCAACTTGCTATTGATTTGCATCCGGAGTAATAGTACGTTTTCCACATGTTAACGGGAACAGATAGCCAACAACACGGAGGTGCTTCATGAATGTAATACGACTTACTGCCGTTGCTGTACTCTCATCGGTTATCACCATTTGCTCTATTGCTCAAGACAAAACACCAAACCTCGACAAGCGGGAGAAGCGCCAATCCAAACGCATCGAGCAAGGTGTGAAGAGCGGTGAACTGAACAACAGAGAAGCAGCGAGACTCAACCGCCAGGAGGCAAGACTCAATGCCAATGAAGCCAAAGCAAAAGCCGATGGCGTAGTAACGCCGAAGGAACGAGCGAAGCTCCAACATGAAGCCAACCGCACAAGCCGGCATATCTACAAACAGAAACACGATCCGCAGAAGAAGTGATTCTTCGGATGTATTGGATTCTCAAAGGGCAGTGCAACGCGTGCTGCCCTTGTCGTTTTAATGAAACCCGCTTCATTGCAATTCAAAATCAAATTTTGTAGGTTCTACCAGCCAATACACCAAACCCTTCTAACCTTCCCTCAACGTGTCAGGACTAAACGTCTCCGCCCCGTTTACGGAATTCACGCGCAAAGAGCTGGTCGACAAGTCTGCCAAGCTGTTTCGGGCGACATTCGGCACAAATCCGGTTTGCATTGCGTCCGCTCCCGGCAGGGTGAACCTGATTGGTGAACACACAGACTACAACAACGGCTATGTTCTTCCGGCAGCCATCAACAGAACCATCTCTGTTGCAGCTTCCGCCTCCTCGGATGAAACGCTTCACATCTATTCACACAACCAGCATTCGCTTGTCCACGTTTCGCTCGACAAGCTTCACCCGTTGAAGCACGATACATGGGCAAACTACATTGCAGGCGTTGCGTACTTCCTGAAGAAGTCGGGCGTGGCCCTTGGCGGAGCCAATCTTTGCATCGTGGGGAACATACCGCAGGCTGCCGGACTGAGTTCTTCAGCGGCTCTTGAGATGGCGAGCGCAAATGCGCTCTCCACGGTGTTCGGTGGACGTCTTACGCCCTTCGAGCTAATCAAGCTTTGCCGCCGGGCGGAAAATGAATTCGTGGGTGTGAGTTGTGGAATTATGGATCAATTCGTCTCCGCACTTGGCAAAGCACAGCATGCCCTGTTTCTTGATTGTCAATCGCTTGACTATGAATACGTTGCATTACCGGCCAGCGCCCGGCTCCTGATTTGCGACACCGGCGTGAAGCGCGAGCTGACAAGCTCAGCCTATAATCGACGCATGCAAGAATGTCTTTATGCAGTCAAGCTGCTCTCTCACCACTATCCCGGAATCAAATCGTTGCGCGATATTTCGATTCAACAATTCCATAACGCCAAATCCTTTCTTGATCCGTTAACCGGCAAACGCGCAGGACATGTCGTAAGTGAAAACCAACGCGTGCTAGACTCGGTGATTGCGTTGAAGCAAGGCAACATGTCCGAGTTCGGCAAGCTGATGTACCAATCGCATCTCAGCCTAAAGCTCGACTTCGAGGTTAGTTGCCCTGAACTGGATGCTGTCGTGGATATCTGTGCCGAAGGAGACGGTGTGTACGGCGCACGGATGACAGGCGCTGGGTTTGGCGGATCAGCTATCTGCCTTGTGGATGAACACAATGTAGATGAGGTGAAAGCACGATTGGAAACAGAGTATCCTCAAAAGACAGACCGCACACCGACGATTCATGTGTGCAGTATTGAGAATGGTGCAACGATTTTGATGATGTAGACTAGATATGGCTCAACAACTATGAGGACAATTATGAAGAGGATTCTCCGGGTGGTATGTAGTATGATAGTCGGTTGTCTGCTGTTCACAGCCTGCACAAAGAGGGATGAAAAACAAATAACCAAAACCATCGGTGTCACCCTCCTCACCCGTGCCCACCTCTTTTATAGAGACCTTGAAACAGGATTGCGTGAGGAGGCAGATTCAAACAAGTTCGAAGTGATTGTCACTGCGGCGGAATTCGATCTTGGGAAGCAGACATCGCAGATCGAGGACTTCATTGCACGCAAGGTCGATGCCATCGTCGTCTGCCCGGTTGATTCAAAAGGGATTGGTGCCGCAATCAGAAAGGCCAACGAAGCGAAGATTCCCGTCTTCACCGCTGATATCGCAGCGCAGGAAGGCGAGGTGACGAGTCACATTGCCTCCGATAATGTCGCAGGCGGTAGACTTGCAGGAGAGTATCTCGGCAAACTCCTCGGCGGCAAAGGAACCGTTGGCATCATTAACCAGCCTGCAATTACCTCGGTGCTCGACCGGGTGAGGGGATTCACCGAAGCAATTGGCCAGTTCCCCGATATGAAGATCGTTGCAGATGTGAACGGGCAGGGCGTACGGGACAGAGCGATGCAGGCGGCGTCCGATGTTCTGCAAGCGCATCCGGATATCCAGGGCATCTTCGGTATTAATGATGACTCGGCGCTCGGTGCGCTCGACGCTGCACACCAATTCAAACGCATGAACGTTGCCATCATCGGTTACGATGCAACTCCGCCGGCAGTCGATGCTATCACCAAAGGCACACAACTCAAAGCGGACGTCATCCAGTACCCGAAGATGATCGGCTCGATGACGATCCAACAAATCAAAGCGCACTTTGATGGAAGGCAGGTACCAAAGATCGTCCCTGTTGACGTTGGCATTGTGGATAAGGAAGCACTGGCAAAGACTGCATCGAAGTAGAGATGACGCAAGGGCAGCAACATACCAAACGGTGGACATCCACTCTCGGTTCGCAAATCGGGATCGGGCTTGCACTCTTCTGTGAAGTTATTCTGTTTACGGTGCTCTCTCCCCACTTCCTTACCACCGATAACCTGCTGAATGTTTCGCTTCAGGTTTCCATCACGGCGATCATTGCTGTGGGAATGACGTTCGTGATTCTGACGAACGGCATCGATCTCTCTGTTGGTTCAGTCGTGGCATTCGTCGGCGTGATCGTCACCAGCATGATGACGCTTGCCCTTCCGGTGTTCGTTACGTTGACGCTGGCGATTCTTACGGGCTTGCTCGTTGGCGCGGCGTCAGGTGCGTTTGCGGGCCTCGTCATCACCCGATTCCGGATTACGCCCTTCATTGTTACAATGGCAATCATGACCATCCTGCGCGGTGGTGCGTTCATCTACACGCAAGGGCGTCCGATCTGGGAGTTACCTGAGGAGTTCAAAATACTCGGCAGCGAACGGTTGCTCGGTGTACCGGTACCAACGGTCATCATGATTCTCGTGTTCATCGTTGCACACATTGCACTCACACGCACGCGCTTCGGCAGGCATGTGTATGCAGTCGGCGGCAACCCGGAAGCGGCTCGGCTCGCAGGCATCAGAACCAACCGCGTGCTCATTCAAGTGTACACGTTGTGCGGCGTGTTGACCGCGCTCAGCGGAATCCTGCTTGCATCACGCCTCAACTCCGGTCAGCCCAACGCCGGACTGATGTACGAGCTGGATGTCATTGCATCGGTCGTTGTCGGTGGCACCAGCCTCAACGGAGGACGCGGTTCGGTCATCGGCACGTTCATCGGCTCGATGCTGATTGCAGTATTGAGGAATGGATTGAACCTGCTCGACGTGGAATCGTACGTTCAGCAGGTGGTCGTTGGCGTGGTGATATTGCTGGCGGTGATGGTGGACCAATTGAGAAGAATGAAGATTTGAGATTTCTGATTGCGGATTTTGATTTGAGGTTTGTAATGTAAATTATGAGGAGATACTTATGCGACTGCAACTGATTGCCATTCTACTGTTCCTGTTACAACATCTTGCTCTCGCTCAATCCAACATCGACAAGCTCGTTGAGCAACTCGACTTCCTGAGCAGCGGGTCGATCAACAACTGGAAATACAGCACCGACCTCTCCCTCGATCCGACAAAACCGGGGTTCGATGATTCACAATGGAGGAACCTGAAACTCGACGAGCGCATCTTCCCCGACTCATGCTGGATCAGAAAAGAGATCATCCTGCCGGAACGCATTCTCGGTAAAACCATCAGCGGACCGATGAAATTCCTCGTCTCTGTAGATGACTATGGCTACATGTGGATTGACGGCGTAAGCAAGGGGCACTTCCCTTGGGACGGGGAATTCGTCTTAACAACCAATGCAAAGTCGGGACAAAAGGTCACGGTCGCAATCAAAGCCATCAACACGGGCGGGCCGTTGCGCCTCATCCGCGCGCAGATTCAATCAGAGGGCTCGCTGGAACTTCGCAAGATGATAGAGGATTTCTCACTCAGCATCCGGGTTGGGCAGAAACTCCTGAGTCCCGATACCTACCAGTCCAATGCCCGCGTGAAAGTCGACCCGAAGGTCGACAAATCAGTTATGGATGGATGGGAGAAAAAGGGAATCAACGATTTCCTCCAATCAACCGTAACGAAGCTGGACGTAGATGCTCTCAAGAATGGAGAGGTCGACAAGTTCATTGCCTCTCTCAATTCCATCCGCACACAACTGAAACCAGTCGGACGTTTTGCCAAACGCTTCACACTCTACTTCGATTCCAATGCACACATCGACGCTGCATGGCTCTGGCGCGACAAGGAGACCATCGAGGTCTGCAAGAATACGTTCGCTTCCGTCTTCAACATGATGAACCAGCGACCAGACTTCACCTACACACAAAGCGCTGCCGCGTATTACGATTGGATGGAGCGACTCTACCCCGACATTTTCAAGAAGATGCAGGAACGTGTCAAGGACGGACGTTGGGAAATCGTCGGTGGGATGTGGGTGGAGCCAGACTGCAATCTGCCGAGCGGCGAATCATGGGCGCGGCATCTTCTCTATTCAAAACGCTACTTCAAGCAGAAGTTCGGCGTCAACGTGAAGATCGGGTGGAACCCCGACTCGTTCGGCTACAACTGGAACATGCCCCAGTTCTACACTCAAGCCGGCATCGACGCATTCATCACACAGAAGATCGGATGGAACGACACCAACGTGTTTCCTCACCGCGTCTTCTGGTGGGAATCACCCGATGGCTCACGCATCCTCAGCTATTTTCCGTTCGACTACGTGAACGAAATCAGCAATCCGTTTCAACTCGTCGATTGGCAGCGGCAATTTGAAGCGAACACGGGATTCACCAAGATGATGATACTCTTCGGCGTGGGCGACCACGGCGGCGGACCATCGCTGGCAATGCTCGACAGGATTGACCGGCTGAGAAATCTCGACATCTACCCCGCAATCGAATACGGCACCGCCACAACATACCTTGACTGGATGAAGAAGCAGGATCTTTCCAAAGTGCCCACATGGAATGATGAACTCTACCTTGAATACCATCAGGGTACATACACGACACAGGCGAAGATGAAAAAGTTCAACCGGACAAGTGAAGTGCTCCTCACGAACGCCGAGAAGTTCGGCTCAATTGCAGCAACGCTTGGTGGCTCCTATGTTCAACACGACTACGAAGCCGCATGGCGGAAACTTCTCTTCAACCAGTTCCATGATATTCTCCCTGGTTCCGGTATCCGTGAAGTGTACATCGATGCAACTGAAACGCACACCGAAGCGCAGACAATCGGGAACCACCTGTTGACCGATGCTCTCCACTCCATCGCTCAGAATGTGAACACGTCTGGCGCGACCAAAGGAAAGCCGGTTGTCGTCTTCAATCCCCTCTCCTGGAGTCGGACTGATTTTGTAAAGCTCTCAATACCATTTTCGGCAAAGGACGAATACTCAGTGTTTGAGTCTGGCAAAGAGATTCCTTCCCAGACAATCAGGATGGATCTGTACAACTCCGAGATTCTCTTTGTTGCTGCGAACGTTCCCTCTCTCGGATACAAGACATTCGAGCTGAGGAAAAAGAAACCATCACCAACAACATCCTCACTGAAGATCAGTTCAACCAGCGTCGAGAACAAGTCGTTCAGGGTTTCCATTGGCACCGACTCCGGTTGGATCAAGAGCATCGTCGATCTGCGAAATGGGAGAGAACTTCTGAGCGGCCCGGGCAACGAGCTGCAAATCCTCGAAGACAAACCCTCAGCGTGGGATGCATGGAACATCGGCCTGACGGGCGTGAAGTTTCCCTCGACATTCAGGCGGGCGGAGATCATCGAGAACGGGCCGGTCAGGATTGTGCTGCGGCTGCATCGTGACTACCTGAAGCCCGGAACAAAGAAGGACTTCCCGACGGAGGATTTCCCCTCCAGCTTCTTCACGCAGGACGTCATACTGTATGATGGGATTGACCGCATCGATTTCCGGACGGATGTTGATTGGTGGGAGGACAAGACGATGCTGAAGGTCGCATTCCCGCTCACCGTGCAGGATACGGTTGCCACGTACGAGATTCCGTTCGGCACCATCCGGCGCTCGACGCAGATGCGTGACAGTTGGGAGAAAGCAAAGGTGGAAGTCCCGGCACAACGCTGGGCCGATGTATCTTCCAGTGGATATGGCGTTAGTCTGTTGAACAATTCAAAGTACGGGTACGATATCAAAGGGAACACGATGCGGCTTTCACTCCTCCGCTCTCCTCAATGGCCCGATCCCACGGCGGACAGAGGCAAGCACTCGATTGAGTATTCACTGCTGCCTCACACCGGAACGTGGCAGGATGGGCAGACAGTCAGGCGGGGATACGAGTTCAACAATCCACTGATCGCCGTTGTGAGCGATCCACACAAAGGGGCGCTTCCTCCGTCTCATTCGTTCATCAAGCTCGAGCCAGCAAATCTTGTTCTTTCAATGGTGAAAAAGGCCGAGGATTTCGATGCATGGATTGTGCAGTGGTACGATGCAAGCGGACAGGACTCCGAAGCGCGTCTCCAGCTTCCCCAGAAACCAAAGAAAGTCCTGACGACCAACTTCCTCGAAGAGGACGGCGAACCAATTCAGACGAATGGGAACACGCTGACTGTACGAACGAAGAAGAACTCGATTACGACGGTGAAGATCTATTACCGATGAGATTGGCTATTGTAAATGGAAATGCGATTGCGTAGCTTTTGCGGCACAATTAGATGTTAGGCAGCCACTCATTAAGAGGGAACCATGCAAGCCAGAAATCATTTGGAACAGATTCTCCGTCAGGCATTGCTCACACTTGTCTTTTCAACCGGGCTACTTCGGGGCCAAACAGACTCGACCGATGCAGACAATTCAATAGCCGAAGGGGTGTGGGCCCTGCAGTTTTCAATATCGAACAACTTTACATTAACTCCGTTCAAGGGCACCATGCTCTCAGCGAAATATCACCTCTCGACAACAAACGCAATTCGTTTTGGGGTTTATGCAAAAAGATGTTTGATCACCTTAAAGCCAGGATAGCCACACCAATGTACGAACACCGCTCCCAGCCGTTGCTTCCGAAGGAAAAATTCATCCGCCGCCTTGGGCTGCATGGGCTCGTGGCGGGCGTTGCCATTGCCATATCGCTGGGAATAGGCGTCTGCGGCTACCATTTTACGGAAGACCTGTCGTGGCTGGACTCCCTGCTGAACGCCTCCATGATTCTCGGCGGGATGGGGCCTGTGGATCCGATCAAATCCACGGCGGGCAAGCTGTTCGCGTCCTTCTATGCGCTCTTCTCGGGCATCGTGTTTATTGCCATCGCCGGAATCCTGATTGCGCCGGCGGCACACCGGTTGTTTCATCATCTTCATTTGGAGAGCAAAGGGAAATAGAAATCAGGCGGATCAGCGTTCTCATTGATTAACGCCGTAGGTCAGACATTCCTGTCTGACCGCAGAGGACAAAACGATGGTGCTTAGCGGACAGGCAGGAATGCCTGTCCTACCAAAATAAACGGATCAGCGTTCTCATTGATCAACGCCGTAGGTCAGACATTCTTATCTGACACAAAGGACAAAACGATGATGCTCGGCGGACAGGCAAGAATGCCTGTCCTACAAACAACGGGGTCAGCGTTCTCATCGATTAACGCCGTAGGTCAGACATTCTTGTCTGACCGCTGAGGACAAACGGTGATGCTCGGCGGACAGGCAGGAATGCCTGTCCTACAAACAACGGGGTCAGCTCTTTCATTGATTTACATCGTAGGTCAGACATTCTTGTCTGACCGCAGAGGACAACGGTTATGCTCGACGGACAAGCAGGAATGCCTGTCCTACACATGGTTTGGAATTCTAACTTTTACAAACTCTCGCATCATGCTTGATCCAACAACCCTCCGCAAAGCCCGCGCACTCTTCCCCCACACTGCACAGGGGAAGATCTACCTGAACCATGCGGGCACGAGTCCTCTTTCGACACGCGTTGTCGATGCCATGACAAAGTATCTGCATGAGCGATCAGCGGGAAAGCTCGAAACGTACTTCGACGACCTTCACATGGTGACGGAAGTGCGTTCGTTTGTCCAGCGCCTCATCAACGCAGAATCACCCGACAGGATCGCTCTTGCGCCGAACACATCAGATGCAATCAACATCGTTGCTGATGGCATCGACTGGAAATCCGGTGACAGGATACTGCTGAACGATCTCGAATTCCCGGCGAACGTGTGGCCATACCTGAACCTGAAACAACTCGGCGTTGAGCTGGATGTCATCCCATCCCCGGACGGAAGAATCACTCCGGACCAGATCGAGAAAGCGATCACGCCGCGAACGCGTCTTGTTGCGTTGAGTGCCGTGCAGTTCCTCTCCGGCTATCGGGCAGATGTTGCTGCCATCGGTACAATGTGCAGGCAGAAACGAATCGTCTTTGCTGTCGATGGCATACAGGCGGTCGGCGCAGTTAAAGTGGATGTGCAGGCGATGAAGATTGATGCGCTCGCGGCAGGCGGACAGAAGTGGCAGATGTCCCCGCACGGAACGGGTTTCCTCTATCTCACGGAGGAATTACAGTCGCAGATCCACCAGAAGAATCTTGGTTGGCTCAGCGTGAAAGACCCGTGGGATTTCTCGAACTACACCCAGCCCTTGGATGCAACCGCTCGACGATACGAAGGCGGTTCCCTCATCATGCCAAGCCTGTGGGGAATGCATGCGGGACTGGGAATGATTCTGGAGTTCGGCATGGAGGCAATCGAAGCGCAACTCCTCGGCCTGACACAGATTCTCATCGACGGCTTCCGGAATATCGACGGCGTGACGCTATACAGTTCGACCGAGCCTAGCGAACGCGCCGGCATTGTAACGATCAAACTTCCAGCAAACGTCGACCCGAAGGCACTGTTCAAGAAACTCCTGGCAAGGAACATCACTACAGGTTTGCGTTCAGGATTGATACGCTACTCGCCGCACTTCTATTGTTCGCCGGAAGAGATGAAGATGACGGTAGAGGCAACGCAAGCGAGCATCAAGGAGCCATGAACGTTACACAAACCCGAGCATTCGGAACTGCACGGCAGTGTGCGAAGGCAGACTATCTACTACACCCTTCGTTTCCGACTATGAATGAGTGCGGGGTTTGCAGTTCCGAAGATTCTCTTTCGTTCATTTCTCTTCTAAAGAGAAATGGACACATAGGCATAAGATAGGCAATCATTCTCATGACTCAACTCAAGCGCGCCCTTTCGAAATTCGACCTCACGATGATCGCCATCGGGGGAACGATCGGCTCGGGTATTTTCCTGACGCCATCACTGATTGCGCGTAACCTTGAATCTCCCATCCTCATACTTGGCGTCTGGGTTGTCGGCGGATTGATGGCGCTTGCGGGATCACTCACGTTCGCCGAACTGGGCGGCATGATGCCCGGCGCAGGCGGTGTGTACGTCTATCTCTCCCGCACGTATGGAAAACTCTTCGGATTTCTGTTTGGCTGGGCGTATCTTCTCGTTGTGAACACCGGAGGCATCGCGGCGTTGAGTCTTGCATTCGCCACGTATCTTGGTTTCTTCATCCCGCTTGGCGCGACAGCCATCAAAGCCGTCGCAATCCTCGGGCTTATACTTCTCACTGTCATCAATGTTGTTGGCGTGAAAGCAGGTGGAATGTTCTCGGATGTGTTCACATTGCTGAAGCTTGTCGGCATCGCAGGCGTCATCGCCGTTGGAATGTTCTGGGGATCGACAACGGTTACGGACTTCAGTGCAGCGGCAGGCACTCCTCCGCTTGGACTTATGAGTGCGCTTGCAGTTGCGATGGTCGGTGTGCTATGGTCATACGGCGGTTGGCAGCATGCTTCTTTCACAGCGGGAGAGGCGAAGGATCCGGAGCGGAGCGTACCGTTCGCCATGGTCGTGGGGGCGGCGATCGTGGCACTGATCTACGTAACAATCAATGTGGCGTACATGCTTCTCCTGTCGCCGGAGGCAATCGGCAACTCCCCGCGCGTTGCTGCCGATGCGGTGAGCACGGTCTTTGGCCCTGCAGGAGGAAGTCTCATCGCTCTGACAATCTTCATCTCCACATTCGGCACGGCAGGCATCTATACACTCACGGCACCGCGCATCTATTACGCAATGGCCGCCGATGGTGTATTCTTCAAACAAATCGCCGAAGTCCACCCGCGGTTCAACACTCCTGCAAATGCAATCCTCCTGCAATCAGCTTGGGCTGTCGTCCTCATCCTCTTCTGGGGAACCTTTGAGAACCTCATTTCGTACGTCGTGTTTACCGATTGGATCTTTTTCGGGCTTGCGGCAGCATGTGTGATCATTCTTCGCCGGAGACTTCCCGATGCAGTCCGTCCATACCGGGTAATCGGTTATCCGGTGACCCCTCTCTTTTTTGTGCTTATGGCAGGTTGGTTCGTGGTCAACACCCTGATTGAAAAACCGGAACAGGCCTGGGCAGGAATTATCTTCCTTGCTTTGGGGGTGCCAGTGTATTATTATTGGAGTACAAGAAACTCTCGTCCACCGCAGAATATGGGGTCTTCATGAAAGTTGGTTCAACCATCCTGGTCATCGATGATAACGAAGACTTCCGCAAGCTGTTGGCCGAGACTCTCATCATGTGGGGCTACAACGCCGCCGAGGCTGTGGATGGCGAACACGCGCTTTCCATCATTGAGCAGTTCTCACCAGACCTCGTGATTGTGGACCTCGACATGCCGAATATGGATGGATTGGAGTTCACACGACGGGTGAAAGAGATCAATCCGAACTTTCCTGTCATCATGGTCACGGCTTTCGCCAGGTTCTATACATCGGAAGAGATCACGGCCTCGCATCCGGACGCATTCCTGCAAAAGCCTGTGCACATGGACAAGCTGCTCGAAGTCATCCAACAAATGTGATGGGCCAGACAATGCATTCCATCAACACACCTGCCCGTTCAGGTACTTCTCCGCGATAAAACCCGGCTCCCGAATTCTGGTCGTGGATGACAACCTTGACTTTCGCCAGATGCTTGCGGCGGCACTCCGGGGACACGGCTTTCTCGTGAGTGAAGCCTCTGATGGTGAGGTGGCTCTGACCGTTCTGCCAAACACGCACCCGATATGGCCATTGTGGATCTCGATATGCCCAAACTCAACGGCCTTGAATTTTCCAAGAAAGTAAAAGCGGCCATGGCCACATTTCCCATCGTGATGGTGACCGGGTATGCGCAGTTCTATTCAGCGGCCGAGATTCTCTCCGTGGGCGTTGATGCGTTCCTGCAGAAGCCCGTGCCGATGGGGAAACTGCTGGACGTCATTTCAAAGATGTGAGAACGAAACGGAGATCTGTGAGTAGGCAATACAGGATGAGGGTACGGTGACGCGGTGTTATGTCGTGGCGAGCCAACCTTTCGATCTTGTTACTATTCCTTCTCCAACAGCTGTTTTGCCTCAAGTAAGCCCTTTTTTTTCTCTTCCGTCATTTCCGGATACTTTAGCTTCAACGATTCGAGCTTTGCCACGATGATGTCGGCAACGGCGGCACGGGTGAACCATTTATGGTCGGCGGGAATGATGTACCATGGCGCCCACTCCGTGCTCGTGTGGTTGAACATATCTTCGTACGCACTCATGTACTCACCCCAGTGTGCCCGCTCTTTTACGTCCGTGGCGGAAAACTTCCAGTTCTTCTCAGGTGTGTCGATGCGCTCGAGGAAACGCTGTTTCTGCTCCTTCTTTGAAACGTTCAGGAAGAACTTCAGGATGACTGTCCCGCTGCGTACGAGGTGCCGTTCCATGTCGTTGATGTCGTCGAAGCGGTGTTTCCAGATGGCGTCGTTCACGGCGTCCTTCGGCAGATGCTGTGCCTCCAGAAACTCGGGATGCACCCGGACAACGAGCACTTCTTCGTAGTATGAACGATTGAAGATACCAATGCGTCCTCGCTCCGGCAATGCCTTCGTCGTCCGCCAGAGAAAATCATGATCAAGTTCCTCGGAAGATGGTGACTTGAAACTGTACACCTGGCAGCCTTGCGGATCAACGCCGGACATCACGTGCTTGATGATCCCATCCTTCCCTGCCGCATCCATCGCCTGAAACACGAGGAGAAGAGAATACGTGTTCATCGCGTAAAGAACGCTCTGCAGTTCAGCAAGCCGCTTGATGTCTTCGGCAAGCAACTCCTGAACTTCTTCCTTGTTCTTGAATTTTCCGGTGAAATCCGGGACGTAGTCCTTGAGGCTGATTGTTTTGCCGGAGGGGACGATGAAAGGATCGTGGTTCATTGGCTACTCTCCATCGTTCTTGTCATCCCGCGGTGACAGGCTCCAGAAATGGAGATTCATTTCCTTGAGCAACTCTTTGGCCATCGGCACCTGCGACGTCTTCACGAACAACCTCGCAGGCTGTATCATGGGATCAATCAGATTGAAATTCTCCCCATCGAAAATGTATTCGATCTGCGCCGAGTCAAGAACAGATCTGATAACTGCAATATCACCGACATTGAAGAGCGTGAGAATCTTCTCGAACTGCGGCTGTTCCCCTTCCTTTGCAATCGGAAGCTCGACAACCAGTGGAATACGACAGTCAGCACACTCGGCTACTCCTTCGATATATTCGGCACCACAGTTTGTACAGAACATGGCATCACCCTTTACTCAATGAAAAAGTTACCCACCCATATCACGCATCATCATCTGTATTCTTGACGCCACCATTTGAATTGCCACTGTATTCTCGGCACCCCTCGGAATAATGATGTCCGCCCACACTTTATTCGGTTCAACGAACTCCATGTGCATCGGCTTCACGGTATTCATGTACTGCTGCATGACAGATTCAATCGAACGTCCCCGCTCCAGGATGTCACGCCTGATGCGGCGGAGCAAGCGTTCATCAGCGTCCGTATCGACGAAGATCTTGATATCCATGAGGTCGCGTAAACGCTTGTCCGTGAAGATCAGGATACCATCGATGATGATGATCTCACGCGAGTCCACGTGACGCGTCGAATCCATGCGCTTGTACGTCGTGAAATTGTAGATGGGAAGCTCAACGCCCTTCCCTTCCTTCAACTTCCCGATGTGCTGAATAAGAAGATCGGTCTCAAGCGAGCTTGGATGATCGAAATTGATCTCTTCCGGTTTCTTCCCACCGAGCGCGCTGATGTCTTTGTAGTAAAAATCATGTTGAATAACGGCAACACGGTCTCGGTCGATGTGTTCAAGGATCTTATTGGTCACGGTGGTCTTGCCGGAGCCGGTGCCGCCTGCAATGCCGATAACGAGTGATTTCATTTCCTGTCAGAATATTATTTTGCCTCGAGTGCTGCGACCTGTCCTTGCCTTGCATAGTCAATCGCTTCGGCAAGAATACGGGCAGCCTCTTGTGGAGCGTGGAACCCCATGGAATTTTCGGCTGCAACGAAGTCAAAACGGAACTGCGCCTTGCGTTGGAATGTGAGTGCGGGGGCAATCCCATGTTCCGAAACCCCGCGTGCCCTGGCCCTCTTGACGGCATCGTAGAGTTCGAGCAGGGCAGTTTCACCACGATCAAGGAGTTTCCGCGTCCGCTCCTGGATAACCTCGACCCGGTTTTTCATCTCGTCTTCTGGCTGCGGATGACACGTCTGGCAGGCGCGGGAGATGTTGAGCATCGGGCTTCGTACGTGGTGATCGCTGATCTTGACAGCGCCGTCGCGCATGTACGGCATATGGCAATCTGCGCATGCAACGCCGCTGCGCGAGTGAATGCCCTGGCTCCACATCTCGAACTCCGGGTGCTGCGCTTTCAATACCGGCGCCCCGGTCTCTTCATGGAGCCAATCCTTAAACCCGACAGAATCATAGTAACTCTCGATCTGTTCGACCTTGATCCCCTTTGACCATGGATAGGTCAGGGTTTTTCTCTCGCCTTTGAAGTAGTACTCAACGTGACATTGACCGCATACATAGCTTCTCATTTCCTGCCGTGTTGCCGATTTGTTCGGGTCGAAGTCGGAGACCCCCTGTGTTTTCATATATGCCTTGAGGCCGACAAGAAACCCCGGACGTGTCACGCGCAGGTCCATCGTTTTCGGGTCGTGACAATCGATGCACGCGATCGGATGATCAACGAGCTTGCGGGCATCTGCGTACGGCATGGCACATACTTCTTCGAAGCCCTTCATGACATCACCGTTGCCAACCTTCCGGTACAGGGGGATGATTGAGGCATGACAATGCAAACAGGCGCCCGGCTGCTTCCTCTGGGTCACTCGCAGCGTCATATCCTGATCAGAAAGCATGAACGCGTGGCCGCGCTCCTCCCGGTAGTCGATGCTGAAGGCATATCCTGCAAAGATTTGCTTGAGTGCCGGTTCCGTGTCCAGTTTCTGAAATGCCTCACTGCCGCCAAACCGCGTGCGTATCGTATCGACTGTTCGTTTGTATCCGTCATACTGTCGCGGAAAGTTCTTCCCCCAGGCCGCGGGGTCAATCGTTTCTTCCGTAAGGTCGGCGAGACGGAAAGATACTTCCTTTGCCTCCTCCTTCCGGTCGCGGACATTAAACAGGAGAAAGGTCGTCAGGAATGTTATCAAAGCAACGGCAACAGTAATAAGTATTAACGCTTTGTAGCCCGGTCGCCGGGGGGATTGAAGTCTAGTGTTCACCATAACCGAATTCTCCTGTTGTTTAGTACCTGGCTCCGTGCCCAACATCTGCGTGGCAATGGACGCACGTCTGCTCAGTGGATGTGCCGTGTTGTGTACGTCCGACAAACTCCCTGACAAGTCCGGCGTGACACTCAACGCAATTGTTCTGCAGATTCTCAAGATTCATTGCAGTAATGCGCAGGGGTTCTTTAAATGTTTGAAACGTGAACTTCCATGAATGGCGCATTCCATTTTCAGCCTTGGAAAAATATTTCGGCACAAATGCATGCGGTGTATGGCAATCGTTGCAGGTTGCCCGGCTATGATGACTCGACTTCTGCCACGAATCAAAATAGTCGCGCATGATGTGGCAGTTGGCGCAAGCCCTGGGGTCATTACTGAAATACGAGCCCCCCTCCGCATACGTCCAGGTATAGAACCCCAGCCCAAGCATGGCACCCGTCAGTATTGCGAGCAGAACTCCGGCGCTATGTGTGGGAAGCAGGGGCATGAGGGAGTATGAAAGAACACCATTCAGCAGGACCGGCAATCGGACGAACGAATCGAACTACTTTGGAATGGGAATGTAGATATTGAACTTCCTGATGCGGTAGATCAGGTTCGGCTCCGTCATGGCAAGCATGCGCGCAGTCTTCCGTTGATCGAAATTGTATTTGATCAACGCACGTTCGACGATTGATTTTTCAAGTGCAGCGAGAGAGTGTTCTATCGTCAGCCGTTTCCCGGCCTGGATTGTCCGGAACATCTCCCACATCAACTCGATCTCATCCGGGATCCGGTTCGGCAGCTTCAGAGTGCCGTCCGCTGAATTGGTGGCAGCATCTTCGATAAGATACTTTAACTCCTTGATATTGTCACGCCATTGACGCGTCCTGAGCTGTTCGAGAGTCTCTTCCTTGACTCTCCAGCAATCCACTTTTTCTCTTTGGCGCAGCTCAACGAGAATCGTATGGACAAGAGAAGGAAGTTCGTCGAGACGTTCCCGCAAAGGTGGAATTCCGCACAGAGCAAATTCGTACATGCTCTTGGTGAGGGAGTTGATGAGTACCTTCTTTTGAAGAAGATCCGGCCACGGGAGCGTCGTTGAGGCGATAAGGCGCGTCTGAAGGTACGGAGATTGCTGGCCGCTCTGTTGCTGAATAAGGAAGCGCGACAGCATCGTCTGGTGGAGGATGTTGTATTCGCCAATCTCATGAAGGTAGAGTGTCGCGCGTCCGCGCAACGATGGCAACCGCTTGCCGACCATCCCTTCGAGCAGTCTCCGGTCTTCATCGAACAGAATGACTCTCAGGACATCCTCCGGTGTCTCTGATGTTACAACAACAAATTCGTCTTCGGCGCGGGTGGTGGTCTTTGCATGAAGGACTTCGGCATGAAACTTCTTTCCCACTCCCGGCTCTCCTTCCATCACGACATGCATACCAGGGGCGAGAAATGGGTTGACACGATCAAGCGCACGGTTATAGGCCAGACTCGGCTGCTTGTCATCAAGATTCTCAACAAGAAGTGAATCCATCTCGTGACGTAAACCAGTATTTGCGTTCATCTACTGACTCCGGGTTGTGTTCTACAGTCTGGCAAATGCAGTGCGAATGCGTTCAAGTGCAATCCTGATGTTCTCCACAGAGTTTGCATACGAGAAACGGAGATATCCTTCTCCGTGGACTCCAAAAGCGGTACCCGACAGGCATGCGACACCGGCCTCATTCAACAAAAGATCGGCGATCACCCTTGACGATTTTCCAGTTGCTGCAATATTTGGAAACACATAGAATGCACCAAGCGGCTTGTGACATCGGATGCCTGGAATGGCATTGAGGCCTTCAACAATCACATCACGTCGCTGCTTGAACTCCGCAACCATGGTTGTCACTTCTTCCTGCGACCCCACAAGAGCCTCGACTGCTGCGATCTGCGAGAAGCTCGCCGTGCAGGAGGTGCAGTTGATTTGCAGCTGCGAAACATACGGCACAAGCGGTTCAGGCATCACGCCAAAACCAAGCCGCCAGCCTGTCATCGCATATGTCTTTGAGAACCCATCAAGAATGATCGTTCGTTCCGGCATGCCCGGGAACTCGGTGATACTCGTGTGAGTGAAGCCGTCGTACAGAATGCGCGAGTAGATCTCGTCGGACAACACGATCAGGTCATGCTTCACTGCCAGTTCGGCAATCTGCTTCAGGTCATCCTTCGTGAGGATACCGCCGGTGGGGTTCTGTGGTGTATTGAGAATGAGCATTCGAGTTTTGGGAGTGATCAGACGCCGCAGATCATCAATGTCGAACCGGAAGCCTTTCTCCTCCTTCAACACAAGTGGTACCGGTGTCGCTCCGATGAAATTGATGACCGACTCGTAGATTGGAAATCCGGGGTTCGGGTAGATTACTTCGTCACCGGCGTCCACACAGGCGAGGATTACAAAGAACATAATCGGCTTGCCACCCGGCGTAACAACGATTTGGTTCGAGTTAAACTGGACGCCTCGCTCCTTTGTCATGTACTCGGCTACTGCCTTGCGAAGCTCGGGGAGTCCGGGCGCAGGGCCGTAGTGCGTATAACCTTTGTCGAGCGCAGTCTTTGCTGCGCTCCTGATGTTCACAGGTGTCTCAAAATCCGGTTCGCCAATCTCAAGATGAACGATGTGTTTGCCTTGTGCTTCAAGCGCTCGTGCTTTTACCAGGATTTCAAAAGCCGTTTCGGTGCCGAGTGACTTCATCCGTTGCGCTATATGCATACCGTATGCCTCGTATCCGGAGATTGTGGAAATGATCTGGAAGGTTGATGCAAGGAGTTGGGGAACTGACTTCTGTAAAGTTACCAAAAAGGGACGAGAGGGGCAAGTACGTCCAGGACAGCGATCAGAAGAGATGATGCCGTGGCCCCGAAACTTGGAACACAGGGAAAAATAGAGTAAAATAGAAGCGTAAACATAAAGCGAGGTGCAGTTGGCAATATCGGTTTTCAGGAAACTTGGGGATCTCTTCAAGAAACTCACCGGTAACGGTGGCAAACCCACCACCACACCGGTCATCCCTGCTCAGCACCCTCCCGCTCCAGTGCGCGAGCAGGAACACCGCCCGAAGCGCGGGGCACCGACGCAGAGAGAACGTGATCACCGCGAGACGCGTCGTCCGCATCCGGATCGCCAGCCTCGTCCACCACGAGTTCCGCGGACGAGACCCGAATCCGTTGCTGAACCACACCGGCCGGAAGTCCCGTGGGATCCCGCACAGTTCAATGTCTCTCTCGAACAGGGAAAAGTCCGCTTCCATGACCTCGACCTCCCCATCGAAGTGATGCGCGCAATCCATGAACTTGGCTTTCAGTATTGTACACCAATCCAGGCTGGTATTCTTGCCCACACCCTTTCCGGCACCGATGCAACAGGTCGCGCACAAACCGGAACGGGAAAGACGGCGGCATTTCTCATCACGATCCTGACCCACCTCGGCAATAAGCCCGCGCCAAAGCCGAGAAAAAAGGGGGCACCGCGCGCGCTTATTCTTGCGCCCACACGTGAACTCGTTCTCCAGATCGAGAAGGATGCAAAGTCGCTTTCCAAGTACACGAACCACAAAGCGATGGCGGTCTTCGGAGGGATGGAATACGGCAAGCAGCAAGACCTGCTGAAAGGGTTCATCGATATTGTGGCAGCAACGCCGGGACGCTTGCTGGATTTCAAACGGAATGGATATATCGATCTTTCAAAAGTCGAGATTCTCGTGATCGACGAAGCGGACCGGATGCTGGACATGGGATTCATCCCCGACGTCCGCCGCATCATCGAAAGCACACCGATGAAGGGAACCCGTCAGACGTTGTTCTTCAGTGCAACACTGACGCCCGACGTCAATCGCCTTGCAGCATCATGGACCCGCCAACCAGTACTCATCGACGTCACCCCTTCTCAGGAGGTCACTCTCTCAACAATCGAGCAGACGGTGTACATTACCACAGACGAGGAAAAGTTCACACTCTTGTACAACATGATCACCAAGCGCAATCTGGAACGGGTGATGATGTTCGCCAATCGACGGGATGAAACTCAGTTCCTGAAAGACCTGCTCGACTCACGCGGTATTCGCTGCGGGCTGCTTTCCGGGGATGTATCACAAGAGAAACGTGGAAAAACGCTGGAGGCATTTCGTAACGGCAGGTTCAAAGTGCTCGTGGCCACGGATGTGGCGGCGCGGGGATTGCACATCGAAGGAGTGAGCCACGTGGTAAACTACTCTCTGCCGATGGATCCACAGGATTATGTGCACCGCATTGGCAGGACGGGCAGGGCGGGGGCCAGCGGCATCTCGGTGAGCTTTGCAACAGAAACCGAGGCATATCAACTTCCAGAGATAGAAAAATACATCGGCCGCAAACTTATTGCAGTTCATCCGGACACGGACTTGCTCGCTCCGTTGCCGGCACTCGCCGAGGGAGTCGTTGAACCGAAGAAGAGAACTTCCCGCGCACCACAAGGAGGAACCCGGGGTGGTAGTCCACGACCCGGGAGTGGACATAGCCGAAGAAAGCCAGGCGGGAGCCGTTAGACGATGCTTGCGGATTTGAAATAGAAAGGCCCGGATGTCCGGGCCTGTTCTTTAGTACTTCCAGCTTGGTATTCTTATCGCAACAGCAGAAGCTTTTTCGTCTCAGAGAAATTGCCAGTCTGAAGTCTGTAGAAGTAGACACCGCTCGCAGCGCCTCCAGCATTCCATTCAATTGATTTGTATCCGGCCTTCTGTTCCTCGTTCACCAGTATTGCAACTGCCTGACCGAGGATATTGAAGACGTGTAACGATACTCTCGTGTCGATTGGAAGGTTGTAGTGAATTGTGGTAACCGGGTTGAACGGATTGGGATAGTTCTGTGACAACGCAAACTCCACCGGCACCTGTCCATCGCCAACCAGCTTCACGCCAAGCGTGTTAAGATCGCTGTTCATAATCTTGATGCTGCCTTCGCCTCTCATTTCCTTCTCGCGGAATACTCTGCCTCCAACACCATCCGTCAATTCATAGGACGCCATGCCCTGGCGTACATTCCACACCACGGTTAGCGGATATGCATCCGACTGAATCGTCACGGGAAACTCCACGGCACCAGCAACCTTGGCATCATGCACGAGCACCATCGAACCGCCATCTGAAGTTGTAAACCGCGCGTCAAACGCACCGGCGGGTGGAGTCGGCGGCATGCCATACATTGCCACCGACATGTCCTTGTTCGCATCCGCGCCAAAGTACAGCGTCTGTGATCCACCCTTGCTGTCGGTGATCGTCAGCGTGTTAAGAACTTCCAGCGTATTCATTGCTGCAAGGTGAACCTTTGCAGGACGTGCCAGCGGACTGGTAAGAACAAACTTGCCCACACCACTCGACCTCACCCAGTATCCCTTGCCGGGAACCAACTGAGTTGCCGGAGTGTAACCGGATACACCGTATCCGAACCAACTGGACACCCTCAATCCGCCCGGGATGCTAACAATTGTACTCGTGTCGACAGGATCCGAGATTGTACCAACCATGTTCCATCCCGTAATGACGCTGATTGAATCGCTCGTCCGCGGTATTCCGACGATTGGTTGTGTAGATGCAGAAGGAAACTTCCCCCAGTAACCGACACCATTCGTCAGGGTGGAACGCTGCAAGTATCCTCCACTGAACGCATACGCGTAGGCGAACGACGATGTCGGGTACAGAGCACGCACCGAATCATTCGCTACTGTCATAGGGTTTGAGATCATGTTCCAGCCCGCCAGGATCGGGACAGAGCGAACGTCAGTCGGATCGACGATATGGACGAGGAAGTTCGGTGCAAATGCCCAAAAATCGCCGCTTGGATCCTGGCTCGTGTCAACGCTGTTGCCGTTTGCATAGATTGTATCGGCGATGCCATACGATTGCGGCGCTCGATACCAGAACGACCATGAAATGGTATCGTTCCCGTTCGCAAGTCTGGGGGCCGTGTGTGTAAGTTCCAGGCTATCAACAGGGTTGTTTGGATCAACCCTCATGAGTTGAGTCCCCGCCGAATCGTACACGCCGAGATCGCCAAGGAATGCCGCGACGTCAAATCCCGCTGCAATGTTCGAGTTCTTTGCTACATAAAGTCTGTAAAGCCCCCGCGTTCCCGCCCGAAGAGTTTCCGGACCATCAATCCAAACGTTCACGTTTGGACTTGAGGAATCACCATGACAAAAGCATCCCTTAACCAAAAAGACCGGAGCGTTCAGGGGTTTTTGTGTTTGCCCAACAAGGCCATCAGGGTAGAGGACCTTGAACCCACAGAACAATACCGCAGCCAGAAATATGATGGAACCAATAACTCGTGTGTTCACTCCCCCACCTTTAGCTATGAACATGTCAGAAAGAACCTCCAAATGATTGAGAACATGATGTTACATATGCACGACACGTGCCACACGTGTGGCCTGATTGCAAATCGAAATGATGTAAGAACAGTATGGCTAAAGGAATATGCTTGTTCTGATCTCGAAATGCAAGTGGATGGAACCCGGATCAGAAAAACTGTATGCTCCTTAAAGAAGGTCAGGAAGAACCTGACCAAACGAAAGGGCGAGAGATGAGAAGATGGCCTTCGCCTTGATGTAGCGGACTCCATCTGCTGCTTCCTTGAGGTATCCCACATAGGACAGAACTGTTATTTCAAGAGCAAGAGCTTCTTACTGGCAACAAAATCGCCCGTATACAGCCGGTAGAAATACACTCCGCTTGCGATGTTGTTTGCGTCCCATTGGACTGATCGATACCCGGCCTTCTGCTCTTCGTTCACAAGTGTTTCAACTTCCTGACCGAGCATATTGAACACCTTGAGACTCACGCGCGAGTCTTTCGGCAGATCGTACTTGATCGTTGTCGAGGGGTTGAACGGGTTCGGGTAGTTCTGAGACAGTGAGTACTCCTTCGGCAAACGGCTGTCACCGATCACACTCACCGTTAGCTTGTTAACCTCATCGCTGGTGATCTTCAGTGTCCCTCCGCCCTTCATTTCCTTTGACCGGAACGCTCTGCCACCAAGTCCATCGCTCAATTCATACGAAGGCGTCCCCTTTGCCACGTTCCACGTTACCGTGAGCGGGTAGGCATCCGACTGAATCGTCACAGGAAACTCCAACGCATCCGATACCTTCAGAGCGTGCGTCCGTACCATCGATCCACCGCTTACTGTTGAGAACCTGGCGTCGAACGCCCCGACCGGGGGTGTCGGCGGCATGTCGTACAACGCTACAGGAACCTCACTCTTCGCATCTGCGCCAAAGTACATGGTCTGCGATCGACCTCTACTGTCGGTGATCGTCATCGAGTTGAGCAGATCCTCCATTGCCGTACCTAGCTTCTGCTCGTTGGCCTGCTTCGCCATGAGAGGGGCAACAAACACAAACTTCCCTGCCGCATTCGACTTCACCCAGTATCCATGCCCCGGCTGCAACTGCGTTGCCGCGCTGTAGCCCGCCGCTCCATAGCCAAACCAGATCGACGCTCGCAATCCTACTGGCACACTCACAATCGTGCTCGTATCTACTGCAGAAGAGATCGTACCAACCATGTTCCAGCCAGATACAACACTGATCGAATCGCGTGTTCGCGGCAAACCTGTCACGCTCTGTGTTGTCGCGAACGGGAATTTCTCCCAATATCCCACACCATTCGCCATGAGGTAGCTCTGTTCATATCCCACCGCCGGATTGAAAGCGAATGCATGTGCGAACATTGAGTTGCTGTACAACTGACGCACAGAATCGCTTGCCGCCGTCACAGGATTTGAAATCATGTTCCAATCAGCCACTATCGCAACGTTGATCGTGACAGACGAAGTTCGGAAGGCCGCACGGATCGTGTGGTCAGCAGTAACATTCATGAAGACATAACTTGTCACCACACCGACAGGCGTATTATCCACAAGCACACTGTCGACCTGGTAGCCTGGGTTCGCCGTAATAATGAATGTAGTATCGACACCATGGTTGACCGTTATCGTTCCTGATGGCACGATCAAGCCATTTGGTCCAGATATAGTCGTGATAGTGTATTGGTTGATCGCGAAGTTTGCCGTGATGTTCTTGTTCGCATTCATCGTTACCGATGATGGGTTGGTTGACCCCGTCAAGTCACCACTCCAGTTCACAAAATGATATCCTGTGTTCGGTACTGCAGTCAATTGGACAACCGTATTACTGTCGTACGATGCCTGGTCGGGGTTCTTCACCAC
>JANNSJ010000058.1:0-260927 GCA_031402435.1 Bacteroidota bacterium
CTGACGGTTCCCAGCGGGCAATCCACAAACTCTGCAATCTCTTCGTAGCTTAACCCTTCGATGTCGCTCAGTATCACTACTGTTCTGAAATCATCCGGCAACGATGCTATTGCTTTTGTTACATCATCGTCAAGCAAACTGCCGAACAACGTCTCCTGAAGATCATTTGATTGGGTGGACTCGGCACGTACCCTGCTGTAAAAGTCCTTTACCTCATCGTAATCAACGGTATCGGGTTCTTTGGTCTCTTTTCGGTACCGGTTGATATATGAGTTCTTCATGATTCGGAACAACCAAGCCTTGATGTTGGTTCCCTGTTCATACGAATCCCAGAACCGATATGCCTTCAGGTAGGTTTCCTGCACAAGGTCATCCGCATCCTGAGCATTATTCGTCGTGCGAACGGCGTAGTTGTACAATAAGTCCATGTGGGGAAGCGCTTCCCGCTCAAATTCCTTATGTCTATCGCTCTTCGCCGAACGCTTCATTGTGACGCGAATGGTAATGTGCTACGGTGGTCGGTTATCGCCGATAAGATAGAACAATGCTGTTCCACTTTCAAGTGTAAAATCGTTTCTGTACCTCACAAGTGCGGAAGTTGGAGAAGGTCGAGAAGCTCGGTCAGCGGTAACGAACGATTAACTACCAGTTGCTCTGTTCGAACAATGCGTGCACCACCATCAATAGTCTTCAGTGCTCCATGGGTGTTGAGATCACCGATGTCTTTGATTGTTGCGATTGTTCTTTCTTTACCCTTGTTGAGTTGTGCGTCGAAGAGAACGCCGATATCTATTGAATGAAACCATCCTGTGGGGTGCCGCAGCTTCACATTGCGGACAATGACGTCATAGACACGTTTTGTGTTTGGTGCAAGGTGTGCATAATAGTCGAGATCGGTGTCTTGAAAGGAACCATTGGCAATACTCTGTATCGCGGTAAGGATGCCAATATAATTGAGTTTGCGAATAAATTCCTTCTCAATATCATTCGGCCAATGCCCGGACTCGATCAGAACTGTGCTTGTTCCCCATCGCTGCATGTTGTCACCGAATGCGCGCGGTTCGAACGTATCATCATAGCTTGCGAGATGGCCCGGAACGAATTGACCCAACGTTCTGGCAATCAACGCCGCAACGCGCATGGCACGAACACGAACCGGTGGCCTTGTTTTGTTCTCATCTGCCGCCGGTGCAAGCAGCGCAATTGCTGTTACGTTCTTGGAGTTTCCTGTTGAACTCAACTCCTGATCATGCAGATTGAACCCGAATGAGGGTTTGAACCGGCGCTGCATGTTGCGGAGAATGCGAGCTTCCGGTGTTGCCAAATCCAACGCGTCCCTGTTCATATCGATGCCGACGGCCGTTCTTCTTTCTACTCTCTCTGCCCCATCAGGATTCAACATGGGGATGAAGTAGAGAGTCACATCCGCAAGCATATCCGTTATCCATTTGTCTTCTGCAAATCGGTGCAGGAGAAAGCTGAAGATATCCATGAACGCGAGCGTTGCAGTCGATTCATCGCCATGCATCTGAGACCACAAAAGAACCTTCTTGCCACCCGTACCGACGGTAATCACGTTAATACTGCGGCCTTCGATCGAGGAGCCGACCTCTTCCATTGACATCAGCCTGTTGCTCTTCACAATGAAATCAAATAGCTCGGCAAATATCCTATCATGCGTGCAGTTCTTCGGGCTGAGGTGGTCAAGCCTGTAACGTTCGTATGTTGAGAAGAGCTGCTTGGCAAGTGCGTTTGAGGTCATAGCAAACTATGATTTGTAAAAACCGTGTAGAATATAAAAGAATGGGGAGAGAATTGCTATTGTGGGAAACTCAGAAGGAGAGCTTTCTGCCTTAGTTTTGTTTCTGATCCTGTTCCAACAACTCGAAATACTTCTTGATTAGCTCTTCGTAGTCCTTGGCGTAGCCTTCTTCGAGAGCTTTGAGCATATCCTGGCGGAGGCGGCTCTTCCCTTCCTGGGTGGAAAGATCAATAGAACCGGGGCTCTTGCGTGCAAGTTCTCTGCCTGATTCCGCTTTTCGCTTCTTCTCAAAGTCGCGTTCACGCGCGGAGCGCTGTGAATCAAGTAAGCGGGAGAGTATGCGGTCCTGTTTCCGAAGAGTCTCGGGATTGACATTTCCCTGCGCCAGATCGGTCTGCACTTCCCGCATATCCTGTGCAGCTTTGTTCAGATCGCCGAGGATTTTACTGAGGTCGCCGGATTGCGATGCTTCTTTTGCCAGTTGCTCAAGAGATTTCCTGACAGCACCCTGTTCTCCTGCAAGTCTCGCCATTTCTGAAGCCTGCTGTCCGCCCATCCCAAGACCCTGCGTTCCCTGATTGATCCCTTGCTGCTGCCCGCTCATTTGGCCCAATCGTTGCATCATCCCGGCCATACCCATACCCTGCCCTCCCTGACCCTGCATCATTGCATTCATGGAGCTCTGCATTTGGCTTGCGGCTTCGTTAAGCGAGGCCATCGCGGCGCCTTGTTGTTGTCCCGCCATCTGACCGTTGCGCATGTCCTGCATCGTTTGCATGGCGTTGTTCATCTCACGCATCGCATCGCCGATGGATTTTCCCATCTCCGGTGAGATGCCGAATGTTTTTTGCGAGAGCTTGCCCATGTTGTTCGCGACATTCGCAAGGTCGCGCATAACCTCCATTTGCTCTGCTGCTTTATCGCGAAACCGTGATGAGTTCTGCTCCAGTTGCTGCGATTCGTTCTTCAGCGCTTCCTGACGCTTGGAAAGCTCCAGCAAATCCTGCATCGATCTCCGCATCTCATTCACGATTTGGCGCTGCTGGTTCTGCTGCATGGATTTTTGCGACTGTTGCATTTGCTGCATGAACTGCCCCATCTTCTGCATCGCTTGTTTCTGGTTTTGCATTGCCTGCTGCATCTGCTGTTGCTGCATCTGCTCTGCAATCTGTTTCATTTGCTCTTCGAGCTGGCTCTGCTCGAGTTGCTCACGGGCTTTCTGCATTTCATCCAACGGCATTTCGGTAGGGAATTCCTCCATCTTCTTCTGCAGGTCGGCAAGTTCCTTCTGCAGCTGCTCAAGTTGTTTCTGGAGGTCTTTCTGCTGTTGTGCCAACTCGTTCAGTCGCTGCTTGTCTTCGGGATGTGTTTGTTCGGTTTTTTTGGCAAGCTCCTCCTGTTCCTTCATCATCTTCTCGGTTCGCTTTACGGCCTCGTCCAATTTCTGCTCGATCTGAATTCGTTTCAACAGGTTCATCGTCCGCTCAATACTCTTGCGGAAGTTCTCCTCGGAGAATTGAAAATTCTGTAATGCCTGCTTCATCTGTTCCGGATTCATCTGCTGCATTGCCTGTTGCATCTTCTTCATCGCTTCCGAGAACTCGGGAGAATTCATTTGCTCCATCATCTGTTGCAGTTCCTGATACTTCTCAAGCGTTTCCTTTGAGAGCACCTGGTTCTTCTGCATCTCCTCCACCATCTTCTCAACGGTTTTGTTGACTTCATCGAGTTTCATTTGAATCTCCTGGTACTTCTTCGCCACCTCTTCGGCCTTCTTCTGCTCCTGCCAGTCCATCTTCTGGGGAGCCTTCTTCATCTGCTGCTGGAGTTCATCCAACTCCTTTTTGGCTTCCTGTGCATCCTTTAACGCTTCTTTCATGCTCTCCAGGCTTACTTCATGCCCCTTATCCAAATCGGCGAAGACTTCATCGAGAGACGGAAGCCTGAGCGTATACACTTCGCTGCGTGCAGATTTTGGTCCCGACACGTTATCGTTATCAAACACCTCAATGTAATAGCTCAGGACATCTTCTGGCACAAGACTAAGCCCGGAAAGATCCCAGAGGTACGGAAGAAGCGTTTCGTTCTTCACACCTTCAGGAAATGGAACTTGAAGAAGCGTATAGTCGGCAGCGGGCTGCTCGTAGCGGGATTGAATCAATTTGTATGCAAGCCGCAGTTGAGTAAAACCATAGTCGTCTTTGATTCTGAATAGCATGTTCAGGGATGAATTCTCTGCGATATCGATATTCCGGCCAGGCATTTCGATGTTGGCTACCGGATACGCGTCTGCAATAACCTTGAGTGTGTACTCAATAGGCTCTGCATTTGTAATGCTCTCCTTGTCCATGAGAAGGATATGATACGTTCGATCTTTCGTGGGGGAGATGACACCTGTAGCGTTACTGCCGGAGACACTCAGAGCGGATTCTGTCTTATCGTTGAACACCAGTGCAGCCGAAGCAAGCTCTTTGTTTGATTCAACGGTGAACGAGATGCGCGTTCCTTTTAGTGCACTCACATCACCCGCATTATCATCAAGCAATCGAGAGCCGAGTTTGGCGTAGACTGGAAATGATAGTTGCAACCTCAGCGCACTCACCGCCGGTCGGTCGATCACCGTAAGCATAAACTCATCACTTTTGACATCTCCTGATCTCACAAAATATCGGGTGGATGATGTCAGGGGTGCAAGCTCGTAACCAAACGTGCCGTTGGGGGCAGCATCAAGTTTTCGATATTCGTACTCAAGCTGCCCTTCGGGTTTTGCTGCAAGTGTAATTTCCCTCTGAGGTGCCCCGTCGACCCGAACGGTGATGGGGATTTTTTCGCCTTTCACCACTTCCTTGTTGCCGGGCTCAACGATAAATCTAAATGGTGCAGGTGCTTCGAATGAATTGGTATAGTTCAGCAGCCGGTTGAACGAAGTAAGGGTCGAACCGGGAAAGAACACCGTCAACACAAGCCCAACCAGGGCAACTACTCCAAGTTGTTGCGCGAGCCGCTTCACTCCTGCGTAATCTGAAATAGATGAGAAGTCATACGGCTCAATTTCTTTTCTCACATCACTGAACGACGCATCGATGAGTTCCGGGGAATAGATCTGTGTCTTGTTGCGCACCTGGAAAAGCTGCAGGATGTTGACAAGGTGATCTTTGATGGTCGGGAATTTCTCGCCGACTCGCTGAGCCGTTGCAACATCACTCTCACCCGGCAACATTCCTGCAAAGCGCAAAAGAGGAATGATGATTCGGACAACACACAATGTAACACCGAGTACGAGAACAGCCCAGAAGATGGATGTCCTGACAAGAATGGAGAAGTAGAGCACTCCCTCGAACACCACTGCAATAATCACAACTGTGAGGCCGATCAGAATGGAAAAGAGAATACCATTGTAAAGGGTGGTGGCGTGCTCTTTCCTTCTCGCGGATGCAAGACGGCTGGTAATTTTAGAATATATGTCGGGTACTTGCGGGTTCATGGTCCTAATGCGTCAACGCATACACAACAATGTTGGTTCCGAATTGAAGAGCTTCTTGCCGTTTCGGTTCGGGGTCATTGTGGATGTCAGGATCTGCCCAGCCGTCGCTCGGGTTTGTCTCATACGTGTAATAGACAACAAGTCTGCTATCATGAAAGAGGCCAAATGCTTGTGCCGGTTTTCCGTCGTGCTCATGGCTCTTCGGAGGACCGTTTGGAAAATCGAACTGTAAATGGTAGAGTGCGTGATTGAACGGCAGTTCCGCCATCTCCTGTCCGGGAAGAACTTTCTTCATCTCTCTGCGGAACGCTTTATCCATGCCATAGTCGTCGTCCGCATAGAGGAACCCACCGTTTTCCAGATATGTTCTTAGCCGCCGAACTTCATTTTCACTGAAAGTAATATTGCCGTGCCCCGTAATGAAGATGAATGGATAGGAGAAGAAATTCTCACTGCCGATATCGACAAACTCGTACCTCGCATCAACATCGAGACCGGTGTTTTGCTTAACAAACTTGAGAAGATTGACTTCCGCCGATGGGTCGTTATACCAATCGCCGCCGCCGGAGTATTTGAGGCGTGCGATCTTGAACGCGCTGGAAACGCGGGAGGGTTGAGCTTGAATAACAAAAGTAAGGGAAACAACTGCAAGGAGAACTGCCGGAATAATCCTCATCTGCACAATATCCTTCCTGTGAATACAGAATCAAGGTATCAAACACGGGACGAAGAAGCAAACAAAAGGCCTGCTCCGCAACGGGAACAGGCCTTGCTGATGAAGACAACGTTTGTTCAGAATGGTCAGTCCATGATCTTCCTGAGGAACGCCGGTTTGTCCGGATCGGTCTTGTCAATCTTCTCGCGGCCGTAACTATCATCGGCGCGATAGGGATTGACCGTGATATCAACACCGCGGCGCATGAATGCCGGCTCGTCCAGTTTCTGAAGCTCTGCTGCACCCGTAGGCACGCGGTCGATTAATCTCACGGGCTTCCCCGTTCGAGCAACCAACGGACTTGCGCCCCCACGACGATTAAAGCCGGTTGCAATAACAGTGACCATGATTTCATCGGTCATGCTCTCGTCAACCACTGCGCCAAGAATAACATTGGCATCCTCGCCCGCTGCATCGTGGATGATCTCTGTCGCTTCGTCCACTTCCACCAGCGACATTGACGGTCCGCCGGTGATGTTAACAAGTACGCCCTGCGCACCGGCAATCGAAACATCATCCAGCAACGGGCTGGAGATTGCTGCGTGTGCTGCTTCCACCGCGCGATTCTCGCCGCTCGCAATACCGGAACCCATCACCGCGTCGCCCATCTCTTTCATCACTGTTCGTACATCGGCAAAGTCCACATTGATAAGACCTGGAACGGTAATGAGTTCAGAGATGCCACGCGTTGCTCCGTACAACACCTGGTTGGCAATTTCAAACGCTTCGGTAAGCGGAGTTGTGCGCTCGACGATGTTCAGAAGTTTTTGATTCGGGATGACGATCAACGTATCCACCTGTTTCTTCATCTCCTCAATACCCGCGTCGGCCTGGCCCATACGTTTCTTACCTTCGCATTGGAATGGCCGGGTGACAATCCCAACCACTAGGGCGCCGATACTCTTTGCAATGTTTGCCACAAGAGGGCCGCCTCCTGTGCCTGTTCCGCCACCCATGCCGGCCGTGACGAACACCATATCGCTGCCGGCAAGAGCACGCGCAATTTCATCGCGGTCTTCCTCCACCGCACGATGACCGACGATGGGGTCAGCTCCCGCACCGAGACCGCGGGTGAGGTTCTTGCCGATCTGGATTTTGCTTGGGGCGTCGCTCCGGTCAAGCGCCTGTGTATCCGTATTGACTGCGAAGAAATCGACTCCGTGCAATCCGCGTTTAATCATGCTGTTCACGGCATTGCCGCCGCCGCCGCCAACGCCAACAACACGAATTTTCGCGCCGCGATCGAGACCATGGTCGAGTTCGATCATTGTATATATCTCCTTATAGTGATGGGATGGAATGAGGGAAATAATTTCGTTTGCATTGTTATCATAATTGATCAAACCACTCTTTCATTTTCCGGGCCATCGCTCCAACGGAATGTTCTTTGCTCGTCGAAGCCTGCGGCATCGGGGCGTTGCCGTAATTCTTGAGTCCGTGAATTACAAGTCCGACTGCCGTGGAGTATGCCGGGTTTTCGATCTCGCGCACAAGGCCACCGGAGAAACCGGTCGGAATCCCTATCTTCACGGGCATGCCGAGCACTTCGCGTGCAAGATCGGCAATACCCTTGACAAGCGCCCCGCCGCCGGTGAGAACAATCCCGCCAGACAGATGCTTGGAATATCCCGAACGCTTGATCTCAAGGGCCGCAATTTCGAAGATCTCCTCCATGCGTGGTTGAATGATCGTCGCAAGAAGGCGTGAGTCAATTTCAATCGGTGCGCGACCTCCAACGCCGGGCAACACAATCGTTTCATTGTTGATGACGCCGGGGACGTACGCGTGTCCGTGTTCCTTTTTCAGCTTCTCTGCCTGCTCATTGAGTATGCCGAGACCTTTGCGAATGTCGTCTGTGACTTTCTTCCCGGCAATGCCGATCACTGCTGTGTGACGGATTGTTCTTTCCTCAAACACGGCAAGATCGGTTGTACCACCTCCTACATCGAGCAATGCTATGCCGACTTCCTTCTCTTCATCATCAAGCACTGCATAACTGGAGGCGAGAGGCTCCAGCACCATGTCGCTTACCTCAAGGCCTGCACGTTGAACACATTTGTAAATGTTCTGCGCTGCGCTGACGAGTCCGGTGATGATATGAACGTTGGCTTCCATGCGAATCCCAGACATGCCAAGCGGATCGTACACACCATCCTGGCCATCAATGATGAACTCCTGCGGGATCACGTGAATGATCTTTCGATCTGTAGGGAGGGCAATCCTTTTGGTGTCTTCGATGAGACGATCAATGTCGGCTTGCGTAATTTCATGTTCATTGCCGCTGATACTGATAACGCCACGACTCTGGAAGCTCTGGATGTGGTCGCCTGCGATGCCGACGATAACGGACTTGATGGCAACACCTGATTGTGACTGTGCTTCACTCACGGCGTTGGTCACTGATTTTATCGTCTTGTCTATATGAGTAACGACACCCCGCATCATGCCTTCGGATTGGCTGCGCCCCAGTCCAAGCACGTTGATTCTACCGCTTTCATCCATGCCGGCCACAACGGCGCACACTTTTGTGGTTCCGATATCGAGGCCTACGATGATGTTGTCCATTGCAATTCCTTTTGTTTAGGTTGTAGAACGACAGATCTGCATCAACTCTTTTTCTGTTTAACTGATTTCCCGGCGACAGCCCTCGTCGACTGTACTTCCTTTTTCTCATCATTCCAGCGAACGACCACCTGGTCCTCAAAGCGAAGGTCGACGTAGCCAATCTGCTGTGTCCCCTCGTGTAGAACAATCTCTTTCCAGAAACCATCAAGCTTTACAAGTTTCACACCGGCATCCCCGCGCCCGAACACAACCGGTACACCTGACTCTGCAGTATAGAGGATGATGTCCTTGCCAGACTCTACATGGACCTCGGAGATTCGTCGATAGAGTTCATCGCTCAATTGCTGTGCTGTCGCAAGAATCTCAAGGGCTTCCCGCACATCACCTCTCATCACCTGCTTGCCTGGAATGAATTCGCCTGTCTGAAACGCACCCGTCAACACGGGGAGATCAAAAATATTCTCTAAACGAACCGGCGGTAGGACAACGCCATCAACGTCGAGATATTGAATTTTGTCCAGCACAACCGCGGCAATAGGCACGCGCTCTTGTATGGCAATGGAGATCCGATTGGGGGCTTCCCTGTTCACGGCCGCAGACTTGACGAACGCATTCTGCATGACCCGCTTCTGTGCTGCCATCAGATCAACGCTATACAGCTTCTGTGCCTTGCTGATGTTTGCAAGCGACAGAACCTCCTTCTCGGTGACAATACTGTTGCCACTCACGCGAACATCGACTACCCTCAGATCTGATTTCCACAGGTTTGCCCAGACCGCAGAGACAATACATCCGGCGACCAATCCCACCATAAGGAGAGGACCACCAAGTGACCGACCGCGTTCAATGGTTGCGTTCGTTGCCATGGATCAGGCAACCTCTCGCAGAATCATCTGATCGAACCCGACCAATGTTACCTCCGGCTCGAGCATGATGTTGAACTTCTTCTGCACCGTATGCTGTATCTTTTTGATAATCGCGAGAACATCGTGCGCATTTGCCCCGCCTGCGTTGATTATAACATTTGCATGCTTCATTGATACCATCGCGCCACCATGTCTCAGGCCATTCAGGCCCGCATCCCCGATCAATGTTGCAGCAGAATGCCCTGACGGATTTTTGAAAATGCTTCCTGCGTTGGGAATGTTCACGGGTTGCGTTTGGTTGCGTTTCACAAGCCATTCCCTGCGTGAGCGAATCAATCCCTCTTTCTCTCCGGCGGGAAGCAAAAACCAGGCCGCGACCAAAACCTGTGCGGGCGAATCGAGGCGACTTACAACACCAGCTTCATTCTTTCTCATCCTTACCAACTCGCCACCGCGCAGAACTTCCACTTCGACAAGATGTTCAGCTGTTTCTCTCGTGTTTAGAATCTTACCCCCACCCAATGTGCCGGAAATTCCAGCCAGTGACTCCATACCCCTCAGTGACCGATGAATACAGAAATCCACGAGCCTCGCGATCTTCACAGCGGCTTCGGCATACACCTGCGAGCCCTCCATGAACACACGCGAGAGGGCTGTTTCCGGATTGATAACAGCCCCGCGATATCCCTGGTCGCTCACAAGCGCATTGCTCGCGTTCCCAAGAAGAATAAATGGAAAATCTTTTTCACGGAAGTAATTCACTAGCCGGACAAGTTCACTCTTGCTGTGAGGTTCGATATAGTAATCCGCAGGGCCACCGATCCGGAATGACGTGTGATGGGCAAGCGGCTCACTCAGTCTGAGTTCACCTCGTGAAATTTTCTGTATGTCGTTGAGCGAAACCATGTATGAGTTTTACTTTGAGGTTTTTAGTTGTTTGACGAACTCTTCTCCAAACCTCCAGATGTCACCGGCACCCATGGTAATAATAATGTCGCCGGGTTGTTTCTCCTTCATGAGGAAGTCGGGAACGTTCTTTTTATCCGGAACATAGTTGACATTTTTGTGACCGAACGATTTTGCTGCGTTGGCAATCAACTCGCCGGTGACCCCCTGAATTGGTTCCTCTCGTGCGGGGTATACATCGGTAAGTACCAGCACGTCAGCATTCGAAAATGCACGTCCAAAGTCCTCGTAGAAATCACGCGTGCGTGAATACAAATGCGGCTGAAACACACACACCACCCGACGGCGCCAGCCCGATTTTGCTCCGGCAAGCGTTACTTTGATTTCCGTTGGATGGTGTGCGTAATCATCAACCACCGTGATGTCATTGACGTCAGCCTTCACTTCCCAGCGGCGGAACACGCCGGTGAACTTCTCGATGCCCGTCTTGATCTTCTCAAATGGAACCTTCAGCTCCAACCCAACAGCAATAGCAGCGAGGGCATTCTGAATGTTGTGTTTTCCCGGTATCTGGATCTCGACTACTCCGAGTTCCTTGCTTACATGAAGAACGAGAAACTTCGATGTGTTCTGTTTGTGGATGATGTCAACTGCCTGCAAATCGGCCTGACCGTTCAAGCCGTACGTGATGATCTTCTTTTTGATCTTCGGCATGATGTCTTGCAACGCCGGCTCGTCGAGACACAACACCACCGAGCCGTAGAACGGAACTTTGCTCGCGAACTGGATGAACGCACCCTTGATATCATCCAGATCCCGGTAGGTGTCAAGATGATCGGTCTCCAGTGTTGTTAGTACGGCAATCGTCGGGGTAATCGAGAGGAACGACCGGTCGAATTCATCTGCTTCCACAACAATAAACTCTCCCTTGCCCAACCGTGCATTCGAACCCGCCAGTCCGTGCAATCTTCCTCCAACAATAACGGTGGGGTCAACTCCACCCTCCATCAACACCAAGCTCACCATCGAAGTCGTCGTCGTCTTTCCATGTGTGCCCGCAATGCCGATGCCATACTTCAAACGCATGACTTCCGCAAGCATTTCCGCGCGGCGTATAACCGGTAGCTTTCGCTTTAGTGCTTCGATGACTTCCGGGTTGTCCGGCGTTACCGCTGATGAATACACAAGCGCATCGACATCAGGTTCAAGGTTCTTCGCATCATGACCAATGTAGACCTTCGCTCCAAGTGATTGCAGGCGCTCTGTGTTATCACTGGCGGCTTTATCCGAGCCGGTGACCTTGAATCCCTGGTCAATCAGTATCTCGGCAATGCCGCTCATGCCGATACCACCAATGCCAACGAAGTGGAGTTTTTTGATCGATGAAAACATCTACAGCTCTGACTCTTTGTTTATGACACTCTTATCTGTCCGTTACTCTTGGCAACTGCCAGCGGCTGTGTCCCCGCTTGGGAATATGTGCAGCGATTCTCTGAATCTCGGCGACAAGACTCTTTTCCCTCTCGTATCGTCCGATGCGGATGCGTACAACTCTCCGCCGGCCCTTCATCTTGAACATGACAACCTGAAACCGCCCGCTCGTTTGTACACCCGCTTCACGCCCGATGTGGATCCATTCCATATTCGAAGCATCAACACGCCGTTCACGCCATCGATTCTTGAAGATCATCGCATCACCATCGATGATAAGCCGCCGGTTGCGAACGTAATTGAGAAGGAGTGCCACCAACGACATCAACACAAAGAACATGATCACATACATCAGCGGGTCTGTGAGAACATACTCAAACTTCTTCTCGACAAAACTTCCTCGAATCCCGCCATACAGGATCAGCGTCACGAGATAAATAAGCGCGGACTGATAATAGAAATCGAGTTTGTATTTAAATATTTTTTCGCGGTCTTCCATGCTCTGTGTTCGCCAGATCCACCACCGCCCGAGCCAGCACAACAGTGGCATCGGGATTCCCCATACTCAAGGCATTGGTTCGCATTGTCTCTAATACTACGGAATCGCTCATCAATGTCTCAACCGTGGCGAGAAGTCTGTCATCCAATTCGACATCACGAATCATCACTGCTGCGCCCGTCTCCACCATCGCCCGCGCATTTTCTGTCTGGTGGTCTGCCGCTGCCTGTGGATACGGAATCAGAATCGATGCCACGCCCGCCTTGGTCAGTTCGGAGATCGTCGTTGCACCAGCTCTGCACACTGTTAGATCACATGCAGCGTAGGCAAATTCCATCTTGTCGATAAAGGTGTACACTTTTACCAAACCATCCGATGCAACACTCACCTTATTTGCCTCAACTTCGATACGGGGATAACCCATGCTGCCTGTTTGCCACACAACCTGAATCCCAGTTGAAATAAGTTGAGGAAGAATCTTCAGCACTGCATTGTTGATTGAACTCGCTCCAAGACTCCCGCCAAAGACAAGCAGTGTGCGCTTTCCCGGATCAATTGAGAAATGCAATGCCCCGTCTTCCCGTGAAACCCTCCCAACTGATTCGCGCGTCGGGTTGCCGCTGATACGAACATTGTCGCTCCGTTTGAGGTACCGTTGAGAATTCTTGAACGACAGATGCACTTCGTTCACATGCGAAGCCAAGAGTCTCGTTGTAACGCCCGGATAACTGTTCTGTTCCTGAATCAAAGTCGGAATTCCAAGTAGTGATGCAACAAACACCGGTGGTCCACAGACATATCCTCCCGTTCCGACAACAACATGAGGCCGTATCTTTTTCATGAGAACAAACGACTGCACGAGCGCCACAATAAACTTCACTGGAAACAGAATGTTTTCGATCGTCAACTTCCTTCGAAATCCGCTTACCCAGATTGTTTCGAATTTGAATCCGTGCTCTGGGACGATCCTTGCCTCCATCTTGTGTCGTGTACCGATGAACGTAATCTCAGTGTCGGGCTTGGTCTTCCTGATCTCATCGGCGATGGCAATGGCAGGAAAAAGATGTCCACCCGTACCGGCACCTGCAAATACTATACTGAGTCGTTTCTGTTGCACATCGGTTCGAGCACTAATATGCTTTGCCTACAGCAGGTGTTGGACTGAGCGACCGCACACCACTTGCACCCTTTGGCAATCGGGGATGCATGTCCGTTTGCGATGAGATATTCAAAAGCACTCCCACTGCCACAGAAGAGAACAACATCGCTGACCCGCCGTAACTCATGAACGGCATGGGAAGACCTGTCGTCGGCAGAATGCCCAACGTGACACCCGCGTTTATCAATGCATACAACGTGATCGAGGTGGTAATGCCAATAGCCAGGTGTCTTCCGAAATTATCACGTGCGTTCTTTGCAATCTTCATTCCTCTCAAGAGAATTGTGAGGAAGAGAAGAAGAATGAAGAGCGCACCGATAAGGCCATACTCTTCTCCGATAACGGAAAAGACAAAATCGCCGTACGATTCCGGGAGAAATAATTCCCGTTGGCGACTTTGTCCGGGCCCCAGTCCGAAAACGCCTCCGTTACCGAATCCTATAATGCCCTGCCACAACTGATAATTCGCGTGGGCCCCTGAATCAGAACTGCCATTGAAAAAGCTTATGATGCGTTTCATCCTGTACTCCGCGCTCACCATGTACAGCAACAGCGGCGGAAGGAGCGCGGCAAACGTCAAACTGATATGCGAGAGCTTTGCGCGCCCGACGAATAACATGATGAGGCTGATTGCAAAAATCATCGCTCCATTGCTGAAGTTTGGCTGGGCAAGCACGAGAAGCGTCACGCCGCCAATCCACACCATCATCGGTACGAACCCGGCCTTGAAATCCTTGATTCGGTCACCCTTCTCGGAAAGAAGCACACAGAGATGAAAGATGAGGGCATACTTGGCAAACTCGGAAGGCTGTAACCCGAACCCACCGAACCGTAGCCAGCGCGTTGCCCCCTTCACTTCTCCGCCAAGTGCCAGGGTACCAAGAAGAAGAAGGACGGCCCCGATCAACACGAGCTTCGTGATGTTTTTGTATTTTCTGTAGTCGATATTCATAAAGAGAATAATCATCGCGAAGCCGAGCAAGACTTTCAGCGCGTGACTCCCGAGTAACTTCTCACTGCTGCCGGATTTCAACAACGCCCACGTGGAACTTGCACTGTACACTACGCCGAGACTCAGCACCATCAGGATGAGCACGGCAACAAGTGTGGCAAGGTCAATATGGTTGCGTTCGGTTCGCATCAATTATTCTTCAATGCACCGACAAGTTGTTTGAATACCTTGCCGCGATGTTCGTAGTTATCAAACCAATCAAACGATGCACATGCAGGAGAAAGTAGCACAACGTCACCGGATGTGGCCGTGGTTGCTGCTGTTTGCACGGCCCGGTCCATGGCCGTTGCAGTTGTCACTGATACAAGCGGTGCAAATACGGTCTGCACTTTGTCGGCTGACTCGCCAATGGCAACAATGGCTTTGACGTTCATTTTTACAAGATCGAACAACCTCGAATAATCATTTCCTTTATCTCTTCCACCCAGAAGAAGGACGATGGGTTTGTCGAAACTTTGCAACGCGTACCACACGGAGTCGACGTTTGTTGCTTTCGAATCATTCACATACGCAACGCCATTCACTTCACGCACAAACTCGAGGCGGTGTTCAACACCCTTGAAATTCTTGAGCGTTGCTCTTATGGAGGCGGTCGACACATCCAACGCACCGGCAGCAAGGGTTGCCGCCATCGCGTTGTAGATGTTGTGCACTCCCCGTATGCTAATTTGGTCTGTTGCAATCACATCCGTTGTGACACCATCAAGTTTTGTTTTCATGTGACCACCCTCGACGTAGGCGCCCTCATTCACTTTCGTGTAGACGCTGAATGCCAGCTTCTTCACAGAGGGATGAGCTAGTCGTTCCACATATCCGCGCTCGGTGTTATCATCTGCGTTGTAGACCAACACATCTCCGGCTCTCTGGTTTTCGAACACGCGGCACTTTGAAGCAATATACTTTTCATATGAATGCTCGTACCTGTCGAGATGATCCGGCGTAATGTTCAACCACACCGAAACTTTCGGTTTGAATGTCTGAATATGGTCCAGCTGAAAACTGCTGATCTCCAAGACTGCCACTCCTGCCGGTGTAAGCTGATCAACCAGCTGGGAGAAGGCCGTCCCGATGTTTCCCGCCACAATACTCTGACGTTTTGTATCGTCAAACATCCTGCCCACAAGTGTGGTGGTCGTTGTCTTTCCATTCGTTCCCGTAATTGCAACGATGGGAGAGGGACAAAACCAACTTGCCGCTTCCACTTCACTGACAACCGTTCGTCCTTTCGCCAGTGCCTCTTTCACAAGAGGCATATCAGACGGAACTCCCGGACTCAGCACAATAACGTCGGCATCAAGTACCCGTTCGGTGTTGTCTCCAAACTCATGCGGAATGCCTGCGATCCGCAATTCCGCTGATACCTGTTGCATTTTCTCTGCAGGGGACTTGTCGCTCAGGAACACCTTCGCCCCGTGAGCACCCAACAGCTTTGCAACAGCTACACCGCTACGGGCACCACCGATAACACTAAAGCGCTTGCCCTTGACATCTTCAGCCTTCAATCGACTATCTCACCTTGAATGTCGCCAGGCTGACAATCATCATCAGGATGGCGATGATGTAGAACCGCGTGACAATTTTCGGCTCGGGCCAGCCGAGCATTTCGAAGTGGTGATGCAACGGCGCCATTTTGAATACACGTCTTCCCACGCCGTATTTCCTTTTCGTGTACTTGAAGTAGAGCCGTTGTATGATCACCGAAACTGTTTCCGCCAGAAAGACGCCGCCAAGCGTCGGCAACAGCAATTCTTTTTTAATCAATACGCACAATGCTCCAATTGCACCGCCGAGTGCGAGCGATCCCGTGTCTCCCATGAATACCTGCGCCGGATATGCATTGAACCACAAAAAGCCCAAGGAGGCGCCAACCATCGCTGCGCAGTAGACCACCAGCTCGCCATTGCCTCGAAGGAACGGGATGGTCAGGTATTCGCTCAGCAACGCGTTGCCCGAAATGTAACTGATGAATGCCAGCGTCAGCGCAACAATGCCAACTATACCGATCGCAAGACCATCAAGCCCATCCGTCAAGTTCACCGCATTCGACGTTGCGGTGATAAAGAAGATAACCATCGGGATGTAGAGCACGCCGAAATCAAACTCCCGGTTCTTGAAGAACGGAACGGTTGTGGATGAATTGATCTTCCACAGGTCGGGGTCTATTATGTGTGGATAGAAATAGATGATGCTTCCCACGACAAGTCCAACAAATACCTGCCCGACGATTTTATATCTGCCGATGAGGCCTTTGGGTTTTTTCTTCACAACCTTGAGGTAGTCATCAAGAAATCCAACCGCACCCAGGGTTACTGTCACAAAAATCATCAGGACCACATAGATGTTTCCGATATTCCCCCAGAGAAGAGTCGGAATCAGGATTGCCGCAAGAACGATGAATCCTCCCATCGTCGGCGTTCCGGCTTTTGTCAGGTGTGTCTTGGGTGCCTCGAGTTTGGCTGCCTCGCCAATTTGCTTCTCCCTGAGTTTTCGGATGATCTTGGGCCCAAGCCAAAACGCTATGATCAGCGCTGTTACCGCAGCGGCGGCCGCACGGAACGTAATGTACCGGACCAGTCCAAACCCCGGAGGATGGTATATTCTCTCAATCAACTCAAAAAGGAAATACAACATGATGACTCGTGGTTACTCCATACTGTTAAGCAAGTGGAACAATCGCCGAATGGAGCCGCTCTTCAAGAAAGGTGACGATGTCTTCCATCTTCATCCCTCTTGATCCTTTGACCAGAACCGCGTCCCCGGGCGCGATCAGCTCATTCAGATATTCGGCAAGCATGTTCTTTTGTTCGTAATGCAGCGCATATTGTACGTTCGCTGCATCATGGATTGATCGTGCCAGCTCTCCATACGTCAGCACGTAATCAATGCCGAGCCGCGCAGCTTCACGTCCCACGCCCGCATGTTCTTCCTTTCCGGCATTACCAAGTTCCCGCATATCGCCAAGCACTGCAATTCGTTTACCGGAAACCCTTGCCGACGCGAGTGTCCGCAGTGCCGTGATCATTGAGTCCGGATTTGCATTGTAGGTATCATTGTAGATGATGACGCCTTCATAGTTCAGGACTTCCATCCGCTTCGCTGCTGGATGAAACGTTTCCAACGCTTTGCGAATGCGTTTTGTGGGAACCCTGAATGAAAGCCCAACAACCACTGCGGCAAGGGCATTCATCGCACTGTGTTCACCCGGAATGCCAAGCTTGATGGTATCTGTTCTTGCTGGTTTCTTGCTCGTGTATTCCAATGCAGCACAACCGGTTTCATCAACGTTTGTTATCTTCCCATACACATCAACTCGCTTCGTCTGCATGCCATAGGTTACACGGGATTTCATCCCTTTTGCTTTCTCACGAACCATCGGATCATCGACGTTCACGAATGACATCGATTTCTTTTGTTTTCTCAGGTGCTGAAACAGCACACCTTCTTCCTCTGCTACTCCTTCCACAGTCTTGAAGAACTCAAGGTGTTCCCTTCCGACATTTGTTATCACTCCGTGCGTGGGAGAAAGTATCCGGCAAAGGTAATCGATCTCGCCCGGATGGTTCGTCCCGATTTCGATAACAGCAACCTCATGCTTTTTTTGCAATCCGAGCAGGGTCTGCGGCACGCCGATATGGTTGTTCAGGTTCCCCTGGGTCGTGAGTACGTTGTATGATGTTGAGAGAACGGCAGAGATCATATCTTTTGTTGTGGTCTTTCCGTTGCTTCCGCCTATCGCAATAACCGGAATGTCAACCCCCATCCTGCAGTGATGCGCCAACTCGCCGAGTGTTCGTGTCGTATCTTCGGCGATTAACAGCGGCTTGTCGTGGATTGAATCAGCATTGAACGAGGTATCAACGATTGCCGCGACAGCACCTTTCTCGAATACATCAGCAATGAACGCGTGACCGTCGTAATTCTCACCCCGAAGGGCGACGAATAATTCACCGCCCTGAACTTTCCTTGAATCTGTTGACACGCCCGGGATTTTCTTTCCCTTCAATAATTCCCTGTTGCGAAATTCGACGTGTGTGAGTTTGTCGAGATCCTTCGCCGTAAGCTTCATGCGTGGCCCAGAATATACCGTTCGATCTCTTCTCGATCGTCGAAGTGATGTTTAATATTCCCGACGATCTGGTAATCCTCGTGACCTTTACCGGCAACCAGGACAACATCTCCGCTGTCTGCCATCTTCAATGCCATCGTGATGGCTGCCCGTCGATCAACCTCTGTATACACTTCCTTCGCCTTCACCACCCCCGTAACAATCTCCACAATAATGGATTCAGGGTTTTCGTTCCTGGGATTATCAGACGTTACAATGGTAATATCACTCAGTTCGGTAGCAATCTTTGCCATCTGCGGACGTTTACCACGATCACGATTTCCGCCACATCCAAACACGGTGATGACTCTCCCCCGTCCTTCTTTTGAGAGAATGCCATGAATGGTTTTCAGACAATTCTCAAGTGCGTCCGGAGTGTGAGCATAATCCACGATTGCTGTCCAACCTGCCGGGGAAATAATTTGTTCAAACCTGCCGCGAACGGTTTTGAGATTCTTAATGCCTTCAACAATCTTCCGCTGGTCAACGCCAAGGGCGACGCCTGTTGCATATGCGGCGAGCATATTGGACACATTGAACCGCCCCGTAAGGGACGATAAGATCGTTGCACGTGTTCCATCGTGCTCCACCAGAAACTCACTTCCCGTGATACTCATTGTCACTTCTGTTACAGATATATCTGCAGACGATGTTGCGCTGTACGTCAACTTCCTGGCTTTTGAGCGCTCTGCGATTCTATATCCATATCCATCATCAAGATTCAGCACTGCAAACGACGAGGCGCTCAACTCATCAAACAGAACCTGCTTCGCTGCAAAGTACTGATCCATGGTTCCGTGGAAGTCCAGGTGATCCTGCGTCAGGTTGGTGAACACACCGACGCTGAACTCGAGTCCAAAGACACGATGCATCACCAGCGAATGCGAGGAAACTTCCATCACCGCAGCTGAACACCCGCGCGTAACCATTGTGGCGAGTAACTCGTTCAGTTCAAGCGATTCCGGAGTGGTGTGTGTGGCCGGAATCGATTCCCCTGCAATCATATACTCGATGGTGCCGATCAAACCCACGCGTTCTCCTGAGGCTTCCAGGATCGACTTGATCAGGTGAGTTGTCGTCGTTTTGCCATTGGTACCGGTGACACCCACCAGGCGTAATTTCTTCGACGGGTGTCCATAGAAGTTGGCTGCTATTCTTGCCAGCGCCTTCCTTGAATCCTGAACAACGACTTTCACCACGCCGGCATGCATGAAATACGAGTCCGGCAGCGCGCCATCATCTTCCATGACCACAACCCTTGCGCCGCTTCCTATCACCTGGCCGATGAACTTATGTCCATCGGTGGCGGTACCGCGAATTGCAACAAACAAATGGTCCCTCCCCACTTTACGCGAGTCATATTGAATGCCGCGCACCTCGACATCGTGGGTCACCACCATCCTGCCATACATCGTTTGAAACATCTTGATGACAGGAACACCGTCCAGCAATTTCGATAACGTCATACATCATCTTCATAAATCATACTACGCGTTAGCACATCGCGACCTTGCCCGCAACATATGCTTCATGCACACCATCAAGGAAGCTCCAAAGCGCTGCTGCTGTTTGATCCGCTGCATCGTAGGCTTGCGCTTCCAGCTCAACCGGCGTGTGTTTCTCTATCATCTCTCTTTCCGAGCGGGAGTGGTAAATGTCGGCTTCTTTATGCACCGAAAAGAACTTGATCGCCTCTGCATCGTCAATTCCATAGAAACTCTTGAGGCCATCAATTTTGACACGCGAGATTTCAGGAATCTGGGCTTCATATGCGTAGAGCGTTGCCATGCCGGCCTGGAACGAACCGTTACGACACTGGTCCATCATCGTGTCGACAAGTCCTGTCGTTGTCGGAAGCGGTTCCGTCCGGTTCACTTCTTCATGAGTCGCGCCCAACGCTGTTGCGAACCTCATCCAGAGCGCCGGATGATTGTCCGATCCCTGCTCCTCATCAACAAGGTTCATAAGAAGTTCCTGTCGCACAGTAATATCCGGCGTGTTCGCATGCACGGCACTGACCATCCGTGGAAAATCCTTGACAAAGTGATAGTATTGGCATGCATACTCCTTCAGCATGTCCTGCGTCAGCAGTCCTTGTGACCATGCCTGATAGAATGGATGTTTCAGCATGTTCTTTTCCTCAAGCATCCGCTCAATCTTTTCGAATAGTGTTGATGATGACATAGGGTACTCCTTCTATATGTAGGAACGGTTATGAACCAAAAGTTTGTGGCACGTATAATCGGCTGTTGATCGGCCTAATTGAGAGCGACCAGCCCAAGACTTCTCGCCTCGCATCTGAGTGACACCCGGGCCCCGATTTTTACCTGCTGGCCCGGAGCAGGCATTTGGGCAATCACAACTCCGGATCCCGACACACTGACATCAAGCTCCTCCAACGTCAAGCGGTTGATAGCGCGACGGATGGACATGCGTCGCACATCCGGAACAACAGCAAAACCTTTCGGCGCGGAGGATGCTGTTTCGCTTGTTGAGAGCTTGACCGATGTGCCGGGAAGGGTTTGTGTTCCGGGGCTGGGGGATTGCCTCAGAACAACGTTCCCTTCTCCAAACTGCTGAACTTCGAATCCACTGCCTGCAAGCATTGAGGTCGCCACTTCCACGTCAAGTCCGGCAACATCAGGCACAGCAATGGGGCGCTTTGGTGACATCACGATCGGCTCGGATTTTTGCGACCAGGAATTGCTGGCCACGATCTTTTCCGCGATAGCCCCGAAGATTGGTGCGCTTGCAAGCCCTCCCGTGTAACCGCCTTCCCGTGGATGATCTAACATAACGAGGCATACCACTTTGGGATCGTCCGCAGGAAGAAAGCCAACGAATGATGCGGTATAGTTTCCGATTTCGTATTTACCGCCAATGAATTTGCGCGAGGTCCCCGTTTTGCCCGCCACCGCTATATTGCCCTGTCGGGCCGAGACACCAGTCCCTCTGTCCACCACACCCTCGAAGATGTTTGTAAGCAAATGCGCGGTTTGTTTCGTGATAACCTTCCGGATTTGCTGCGGATATGTCTCCGCGATCACCTCATCGTGTTGGTTCAATTCCTGCTTCACAATAAATGGCTTCATCAATACGCCGTTGTTCGCCACGGCAGCATAGGCTGCTGCTATCTGGAGAGGTGTCACGCCGACCTCGTAGCCGATGGCCATACTGTTCAACGTTGCACCGGACCATTGATTGGGTTTCTTCAATTCTCCGTTGACTTCGCCCGGCAACTCAACTCCGGTGGAGATACCAAAACCGTAATTCCGCGCCATCTTATAGAGCAACTCGGCACCAATCAAGTCGGAGACCTTCGCAACAACAATATTGCTGGAATGCTCAATGGCTTCCCGGAACGTCAGGATTCCGTACGGATGTGTATCGTTGATGATTCGTGGCGGTCCTTTGGCAAACCTTACGGTATATATTCCGTTTTCTGCAAAGAACTTCTGGTTAAGCTTTACAAGGGAATTCTCAATTGCAGCCGACGCGGCAACAACCTTGAAGACTGAACCGGGCTCAAACATGTCTGTGATGGCACGATTCTTAAAGAGCGATTCATCGGCTCCTTCAATATTGTTGGGGTCGATGCCCGGATAGTTTGCCATCGCCAGAACGGAGCCCGTTGAAGGCTCAAGCATTACCACCAGTCCACTCTCTGCCTTGTTCCGCTCAATTCCCTTTCGCAACTCCGATTCTGCGATTGATTGATATTCCAGGTCAATCGTTAGAACAAGATTGTTGCCATTCACGGGATCAACGCGTGGGTAATCTACAGACGGGCTTCGGCGGCCCAGGCCATCGCGTTGCATGATGACATAACCATTATCCCCACTCAGCTGCTGATCAAATTGAAGTTCGATGCCGCTCAGCCCCACATTGTCGACGTTGGTAAAACCAAGAAGCTGTCCAGCAACCGTCTCGTAATGATATACCCGCTTGGGCTCGTTCACTTGAATCACGCCTTCGAACTCTTCTGCTTTCACTCTCTTTGCGGTTTCCGGCTTCACCCGGCGCTCCAGCCACACAAAGCGGCGTTTCGCATTAGTGAGCTTTGCAAGATAGGACGACTTCGCCTCGCCGAATACTCTCGCAAACCGCTCGGCAACAATACCGGCATTATTCCCCACGGCCTTCGGATCTGCTCCGAAGGAAACGTACGTTGTGTTTGAAGCAAGTATCTTTCCATTGCGATCGTAGATGTTCCCGCGCTCGGCAGGAAGAATCACCTCCGCTTCGTATTGTCTCTTCGCAATCTCCTGATACCTTGTTCCGTCGATAACCTGAATGTGTACCAATCGCATGGATACCACGGCAAAGAAGAGAAGCAGCGCTATCTTCAGCACAAGCATTCTGGTGAACACTTCTGTTGTGGGATTCACTGTCGGTGGAGTGGGAATATTTCCGTGGCCGCGTACCATGTCTTCTCGTATGCGTGAGTTACTTTCCTGGTTGGCTTTCTTTCGCCCGCTCCATCAGGTCTTCATCAACGTCAAATGGTGTCGCCTGTTCCTTTGGGTAACGCAGCCCAACGCGCTCCCCCGCAATCTTGCCGATACGTTCCCATCCGGATTTTCTGTTGATCTCCGCGTGCAATGCCGCGTTGCCATTGGAAATTTTATTGTATTGAGACTGGAGCTGATCTACCTCTGCCGAAAGCCTGTTGACCGCGATGATGTTGTTGATATATCCAACTATTGCGATCCCAAAGCCGAACAATACAATGATGACGTAGAATGTGGATACCTTTCTCCCAACAGCTTTCTTGTTTGGTCTAACGGCGTAGCCCGCATTGCTGGCTGTTGTGGAAGAGTTGCCAAAGACGTGCCGGTTCGGCCGCACGGAAATATCGGCTTGCGCGCGTTGCAGAAGCTCGTCAATATCTGGCGCGAGTTTTTTGCTCATCGCTTTCGTATTCCGTACTTGAGAACCAAGTGTGCTTCCTATCCCTCCACACGCTCGGCAGCCCTCAGTTTTGCACTTCGAGACCGCGGGTTCCGCTCAATTTCTTGGTGAGATGCTATCTGTGGCCGCTTTGTAAGGAGCACCAATTTGGGAGATATAATTGTGTCGGGAATATACTTGTTACCCGATGGAATTATCGTTGCTGCATTCTGTTTAAAAAAGTCCTTCACAATCCTGTCTTCCAGCGAGTGATAGGAGATGACAACTAACCGTCTGCCGGGTGCCAGGATGTGTATGGCATCGTGCAGCACTTTCTGAAGATTGTCCAATTCATTGTTCACGCGTATCCGAATTGCTTGAAAAACACGAGCGAGAGATTTTGTCAGAAAACGCTCACCCGTGACGGACTGAACAACTCTGCGCAACGTTCCCGTGGTGTCAATGGGTCTTCCGTTCACAATTGCGCGGGCAATGCGTCTCGAATTTCTTTCCTCGCCATATTTCCAAAGGACTTCCGTCAACTCTTCTTCCGCATACGTGTTAACAATATGCCAGCCGGATTCTGGCTGACGACGATCCATTCTCATGTCAATCGGTTCGTCCGCTCGAAAGCTGAATCCTTTCGATCCATCATCAAGCTGATATGACGAAACACCGAGGTCGAGAAGGAGCCCATCAATGGAGTGTATGTCGCGTGAACGTAGTTCCGACTCCAGGTTTCTGAAATTAGAATGAATAAACTCAACTCGTCCGCTGAATGCTGCAAGTTGCTTCTTTGCAAACTGTAGCGCATCTTCGTCTGCATCAAAGCAAACAAGCTTTGCATCTTGATCCATGCGGCGACAAATCTCTTCTGCGTGTCCACCGCCTCCCAGCGTACCATCGACGAACATTTTCCCCGCCGGCGTGAGAAGAAATTGTGTCGCTTCGTCACGCAACACCGGATCATGATACATGAATTACTTTCGTGGCTGACTTCTCGCTCAACACACAATACCTAGGGCTTCCCGGGAAGCACAGCCTGCGCGACATTCTCGTAACTGTCCGTTTGCGATGACATGTAGACTTCGTACTCTTTCGGATTCCACACTTCGATGCGCTCAAGTACACCCACAATCAGTACTTGATCTTCAATGCCAGCAAACTGTAACAACTCTTTGGGAATCATGATGCGCGATTGGCCGTCGAGCTGCGTCTCGGTTGCATACTGCAGAAGCGTTCGCGTAATAAACCGATGTTGAGAATTCGATGGAGAGAGAGAGCGTATCGAACCTTCGAGTGTATTCCACTCGTCAAGCGGATATAGAAATAAACATTTTTCAAAACCGCGCGTAACGACGAAAGTGTCATTCGCCTCCGGGGAAACGTACTTGCGCAGCTTGGCCGGAATATTGATGCGCCCCTTGCTGTCAACTGAATATGAGTACGACCCCTTGAATGAAGACATGGTCTACTACTGCCTTTGCTAAAATGAATTGTTTTCTACCCACCAACCACCCACTTTTACCCACAGCGCTATGCTAAGATAGGCTTTTGATGTTGAAAGTCAAGCAAAAAACAATGAATTAAGCGGTTTTGGGGATTAGCTACAGAGATGGGGTGGGTCTATAGAAGTACTATTTACCCACCACCGTTGGTGCTGGGTCTGGAGATGTTTGATAGGTGGATTTGATGGTTTCTTCCAGTTCATGAAGAAACCTGAGTGCGGTAGTGATCGGATCAGCAATGCGTGTGTCATCCCGATGCTTGATAAACAGTTTGAGCGTCTTGCCTTCTTGCTTGAGGGAAACTCCCCGACTCTTCCACCGTGAAATTTCTGTTATAAGATTCTGGAAGTCTTGACTCTCATAGTAGGCTGTTTCGGATTCATGGGGGAACTCAATTTCGATACCCTGCTTGCCCATCAGAACCTTTTTGAATCCAAACGACGCGGCGGTCAGGCGCACCTGAACGGCATTGATTAGATTACGTACCTGTTGAGGACGCGACCCGAATCGATCCTTCAACTCCTCACCAAGTTCCATCAACTGCGCATGCGTTGTGAGTGCATACATACGTCGATAAATCTCAAGCCTTTCCGTATCGTTCTGAATGTAACTTTCCGGGATGAGCGCATCCAGTTCCACCTCAACGACGGTCTCCGAGGATGAGTGCCCTCTTTTCTCCTCATCGGGAAACAAGTCTTTGAACTCTTGTTCCTTGAGCTCACGGACGGCTTCATCGAGGATGCGTGTGTATGTTTCAAAGCCCATCGACTCGATGTAACCACTCTGCTCTGCACCAAGCAGGTTGCCCGCTCCCCTGATCTCAAGGTCTCTCATGGCAAGATTGAAGCCGGATCCGAGATCAGTAAACTCTTCTATAGCCTGGAGACGTTGAATTGTTGTTTTTGGCAACACCGAGATCGGTGGAATAAGGAGATAGGCATATGCCTGAACGTTGGATCGACCCACTCTTCCTTTAAGTTGATACAACTCTGACATGCCGAAACGGTCGGCGCGGTTGATAAGAATGGTGTTGACGTTGGGAATATCAAGCCCGGACTCGATGATTTTCGTACAAACCAAAACATCAAGTTTCTTTTCCTGAAATTCCAACATCACCTCTTCAAGCTCATGAGCATGCATCTGGCCGTGCGCGTGACTGATCCGTAGAGAAGGAAGCAACGCTCTCAGCTTATCCGCCCACAACTCAATGTCGTTTACCCTATCATGCACAAAGTAAACCTGTCCACCCCGATGGATTTCCCGCGCAACCGTTTCCTTGATAAGTTCATCACTGAACCGGCCAACCTCGGTCAGTATTGGCAAACGGTTTCTTGGTGGAGTGGCAATAATAGAGAGGTCACGCGCTCCGAGCAGAGAGAAATGAAGTGTTCGTGGAATTGGCGTCGCCGTCAGCGTTAGTGTGTCAACGGTAGCCCGCAGGTGCCGCAGTTTCTCTTTTGCGGTAACGCCGAAGCGATGCTCTTCGTCAATGATCAACAGACCCAGGTCTTTGAATTGGACATCCTTGGAAAGAATCCTGTGCGTCCCGATAATGATATCAATTGTCCCGGCCTTGAGTTGCTCGAGAATTTGAACTTGCTCCTGTTTCGATTTCAAGCGAGAGATCACACCAATGCGAACAGAGAATCTGGATGTCCGGTCTACAAATGTATTATAGTGTTGAATGGCAAGAATGGTTGTCGGGACCAGAACAACGACCTGCTTTCCATCCAACACCGCTTTGAAGGCCGCGCGTACCGCTACTTCGGTTTTACCGAACCCAACGTCACCGCACACCAGCCGGTCCATGGGAAATGGTTGTTCCATATCATGTTTTACATCGCGTGTCGCCTTTGCCTGGTCGAACGTGTCCTCATAGACAAAAGATGCTTCAAGTTCTTTTTGCCAGGGCGTGTCAGGTTGAAACGCGTGGCCGGCAGTACTTTTTCGACGAGCGTACAAACGAATAAGATCCCGGGCAATGTCCTGTATCCGCTTCTTTGCCCTCGCTTTAAGCTTGTCCCATTCTTGGGTCCCCAGTCTCGTGAGCTTCGGGACGTGACCATCCTTTGAAGAAAATTTCTTGACCTTGTTGAGGTAGTTGAGGTTGACGTAAAGCGTGTCCTTCTCTTCGTACGACAGCTTCATCACTTCTTGCTCAACATCTCGCACGGTGATTTTCTTCAACCCATCAAATTTTCCGATGCCGAAATCCTGATGAACAACGAAGTCGCCCCTGTGGAGTTGCTGCAGTTCCCTGGGAGAGAATCCACGAACACGCGCCCTGGATCCCTTGCCTCTTCGCTTCTGGCGCCCGAAGATTTGATGCTCTGTGTAGCACGCGATGCCCGGATCACTCAACCGGAACCCGCCGTGAATCGCATGATGGATAAACTCAATCTTTTGCAACTCATCCACCTCACCATCGGAAGAAACATTCTGCTCTGTGATTGCTTCATCGGTCGTAACGGCAGGCTCCGTCACCAGGTCACGCAACCGCTTCAACTCGGTTTGACCGTCACACGCAATGATGATTTCAACCTGATCTTTTCTGAGCTCCAGAAGGTGCTCGCGCAGAAGCCGCATGTTTCCGTTGAATGAGGGTTGCTGCGAAATATTGAAATCCATAAAATCGTTCAGATGGGAAAACGATTCAAGATGAAGTTGGATGAATTGATCGACGTAGCAGTGCAGAGATCCTATCTCCATTACCGCTTCAACGTTACGAGCGCAGAACTCTTCCATCTGTTTCCAGACTAACTCCGGTTCGATCACAAGGATGATTGCATCAAGATTCAGATAATCAAATACAAGACCCGTCCTCGTTGAAGTGTCAGCCGAGGAATCTGCATCGAAAAGATTCGGGGTAATGCCAGCAACGGAAATCTCTCTGATGGATCTCTGTGAGAGTGGATCAAACTCTCTGATTGACTCTATTGTATCGCCGAGGAACTCCATCCGTATGGGATACTCGCCGGCATGAGAAAACACATCCAGGATTCCGCCACGCTGTGAGTAGTCCCCTGCTGCTCCAACAAAATCCGCCCGTTCAAAACCCGCTGCACTGAGTTGCTGCACGAGATCTGTCAAGAGTCGATCCTTCCCAACTTCAACCTGTATGTTACTTGAACGAAGGCGCGCTGGATCAGGCAAACGAACCGCAAGAGAGTCTGGCTGTGCGACGAGGATATCAACCTGGGCTTCAAGGAGAGATCGCAGAACAGCGATGTGTTCGGTGTTTGACAGATTCTGAATCGGTTGATTTGCATAATCGGAAATGATATTGTAGAGACGAACCGAATCGCCGTGAAGAAGAATGAGATCGTCTCTCAGTTGTTCGGCTTGTGCCCTATCGGGTGCTACGACAAGAATTTGTCGATCAAGTGCATTTGAAATTGAAGAGAGGAGAAACGCCGTCGAGGATCCGGCAAGCCCTCCGATGGAAACGTGACCGCCCGGATTACAACGAGAGAGAGATTCGAGGAGATGTGTGAATTGCGTGGACTGTTCTATGTGAGCCCGCAGACGCTCGAACGTTTTCAATCAGGCTCTTACGCTCATGGTGATTCTGCTATCGTAATTCAAGTTGATGAAGATGTGGGATTTGTTATCGCAGATCGGACGAAACCACCGCCATCTTCGAGCCTGCGCTTTGACTCGTCCGCCGAGTCCCCCGTCTTAGCCATGACGATTGCCGTCTTCACGTGTCCATTACTGCGGGTCAACAGATTTTCTGCGACTTGATACTCAGACCCGGTTGCAATCATGATAATTCTTTTAGCACGCTCGATAAGTTTCACGTTTGTAAGTTGAAGATCGACCATCATGTTCTCGTAGACTTTTCCCAACCTGATCATCGATGCAGTAGTTATCATGTTGAGTACGAGCTTCTGTGCTGTACCGGACTTCATACGTGTTGAGCCCATTACGACTTCCGGTCCCACATCGGGACAGATCGCAACATCCACATCAAGATTAAATTCGCTGCGCGGATTTGTTGTAACGTAGATTGTTTTAGCCCCAAGCTCGCTCGCTCTCTTCACCGCGCTCACGACATATGGTGTTCGCCTGCTTGCCGCAATGCCGCATACGACATCTTTGTTGTTTACACCGAGAGCGTCAATATCTTTGGTAGCTTGTGACTCATTATCTTCGGCGCCTTCTTGTGGACGGAACACCGCCTGCGGGCCGCCAGCAATCAGTCCTACAATTGTTTCCGGGGATGTCCCGAATGTGGGAGGACACTCCGCGGCATCAAGAACTCCGAGTCTACCGCTGGTGCCTGCCCCAACATAGATCAAGCGCCCACTCCGCCTCAGGGCGCTCACAACTAATTCCACGGCTTGAGCAATATGGTTCAACTCTCGCCCTACTGCCAAAGGTACAAGCTTGTCTTCGCTGTTGATGAGCTTGAGTATATCAAGTACCCCAAGCCGATCAATATCAATCGACTTCACGTTTCGCTGCTCGGTGGTCAGCGCAGCAAGTTCATTGGAGAGATTGTGTTTCATCTTTTTGAAATGTTATAAACCAACGATAACGATCTTCTTGTCAACCAAGCCTGTCCTTTCAATTCCATCAAAGTGAAGTTCATACGAACGAATGGTTTTGCATGCTTTCATTCGCTTTGCTTCGGCAATCTCTTCAACGAGATCACCCCCCTTCATTGATATAAGAACCGGGAGTTGAATAGTCTCATCCAATGATTTCTCCTGACCTTGAAGCTTCATCCTAAAGATACTTGTTTTCCGTACGAGTGGTACTGACCATGTGATCAGTTCATTCAAAGGAGCAACGGCCCTCGCCACAATCATGTCAAACTGACTGCGATGCTCTTTTGATTTGCCAACCTCTTCCGCTCTCCCGTTTATTACTTGAGCGTTTGCTATTCCCAATCGAGAGGCCATGTCACTCAAGGCAATGCATTTCTTCTTAATTGATTCGATCATCACCACTTTAACTTTCGGTAGTAGTATTGCCAATGGGACGCCCGGTAATCCCCCACCAGAACCAATGTCGGCAAGTGAAATTCCATCCGGGATGTTCATGGTGAACAATGGCGAAATAGAGTGGAGTATGTGGTTAGGCCAGATATTTGCCTCATCTTTCCTCGAGATAAGGTTTATCTTGCCATTCCACTCAATCAATAGATCACGGTAGAGACTAAGCTGTTTTAGTTGATCGTCTTGAATGTTGATCCCATTTGCACCGATTATTTCCCGCCACTGCTGATTCATCATTATTCACTATCGGCATCCTGGTTACACGTGGAACTAAATGCTTTCAAATTAATAAGAAGAACAGAGAGATCGGCTGCTGTGACGCCACTGATTCTCGAAGCTTGACCAACAGATTTTGGTTTGATAAAGTTCAATTTCTCAATCCCTTCTTTACTCAACGACTTCACGTTTGTGTAGTTGAAGTCCGTTGGTATTGTCATTGCCTCGCTACGTTCGAAGATTCGGATCTGTTCATCTTGCCGCTTAATGTATCCCTCATATTTTGTCTCAATTTCGATACCGTCAATATCGTTCTGTCTGATTTCGCTGAAAATTGGGTGGTCATTCAAGACATCAAGATCGAACAGATCGGTAAGCTTGATCTCTGGTCTTCGAAGAATCTGATGCAATGGCATGGCTTCTCGTATCGTCTCGCTTTGCTTTCTCTCAAGAATAGGATTTATTCGATCGGGACGAACAGATGTTTCCTTGAGAAACACAATACACTGAGCCTTGATCCATTCTCTATGCTCCAAGTCCTTAATCATTTCGTGGTTTATGAGTCCAATACTGTTCCCAAGTCGCATCAATCTAGTGTCGGCATTGTCTTGTCGAAGCTTTAACCTATACTCTGCCCGTGATGTGAATATCCTGTAAGGCTCCTCCGTTCCCTTGTTAATGAGATCATCAACAAGAACACCTATGTAAGACTCTGCCCGGCTGAGTACGATTTTCTCCATGCCTTGTGCACTTAAGGCTGCATTGATGCCAGCAATCAGCCCTTGGGCTGCTGCTTCTTCATAACCACTCGTGCCGTTGATCTGACCGGCAAAGAATAATCCTTTGACAGCCTTGGTTTCAAGTGTATGGTGGAGTTGATGAGGAGGGAAATAATCGTATTCAACAGCATATCCAGATCTTAACATTACCGCATTCTCAAGCCCTCGGATTGTCTTCAGAGCAGATTGCTGTATGTTTGAAGGCAGGCTAGTCGAAAATCCGTTAACGTATACGGTGTCACAGTCATAACCCTCAGGTTCAAGAAAGATTTGATGACGAGGACGATCAGCAAACCGATTGATTTTGTCCTCTATTGATGGACAGTACCGCGGGCCTATTCCCTTAATCCTGCCGGTAAACATTGGTGAGTCCTCAAATCCAGACCTTAAAATCTGATGAGTGCTTTCGTTTGTATATGTGAGATACATAGGTATCTGTTCATTGCATATTGATTTATTCTGGTGAGAGAATGGAGATGGTGGGTCGTCGGGCTGTTGGATCTCCGTTTCATCAAGATTTATACTTTTTAGGCTAACTCTCGGCGGAGTACCAGTCTTCAGCCTCCCGGTTATGAAGCCTAAGAAACCAAGCCTATCAGACAATCCAATCGATGGTTGCTCGCCAAATCTACCACCAATTGTCGTTTGCCTCCCAGTATGCATCACACCATTTAGAAAAGTCCCATTGCAAAGAACCAAAGACCTACATGTAACTTCTTCACCGTTTGAAAGTAATGCACCCGTCAGCAACCTATTGTCAATACTTATATCGGATATACTACCCTCAATAAGTGTTAGGTTTTCCTGTACAAGAATCCTAGCTCGCGCTTCTCTGCTGTACCACTCCCTATCATTCTGGCATCTTGGAGACCATATTGCAGGTCCCTTTGACTTATTTAGCATTTTGAAGTGTATACCAGTGGCATCTGCAATTTTGCCCATTTCACCACCGAGAGCATCTATTTCCCGAACCAAGTGGCCCTTAGCGGATCCTCCGATAGCTGGATTACATGACATCCTACCGATTGCGTTAAAATCTAAAGTTATTAAGGCGGTTGCACAGCCAATACGCGCAGAGGCAAGCGAAGCCTCTATTCCTGCGTGGCCACCACCGACGATAATTACATCAAAGCTTCTGCGCACCATTGGTTTCATGTGAAACATTACTTACCTATACAGAAGTTTGAAAAAATACTGTTCAAAATATCATCAGTTGTAACCTCACCAGTAGTCTCCGCAAGATACGCTATTGATAGTCGAATGTCGGTGGCAATAAACTCATTCGTAACTCCAGAATTCAATGACTGAATTCCATGGGCCAAGGCATCGAGACAATTCTTTAATGATTCATATTGCCTAGCAGAGCATATCAGCATGTCTGAATCTTGCGTGTTGCCGACAACGAGTTTTGACATCAACTTTCTAAGATCGTCTATCCCTTTGCCTGTTAAAGCCGACACTCTGGGCAAGTTTCTGATGTTATGCCGATCTTCCACAAGAAGATCTGCCTTGTTTTCTACAATCAGGAGCCGTCTCGGTTCAAGATCGAAATCACCAGAAATCATGGACAACTCAACCTCTGATTTCAACTGATCTGTCGAATCCAATACTAACATGGTAATATCGGAGGATCTGATGGCCTGCTTAGTCCTCGAGATACCCTCTGATTCAATTTCGTCTCCGGATATACGGAGTCCGGCTGTATCAATGAGCCTGAATCTAACACCATCAATATCAATGACTTCCTCAAGAAAGTCTCTTGTGGTTCCAGGAATTTGGGAAACGATTGAGCGATTCTCCATGAGTAGCCGATTGAACAGGCTCGACTTTCCAGCATTTGGCCGGCCTACTATTGCTACCGATGCTCCATCCCTGTGCATCTTACCGGCACTAAATGAGGACAGAATTGAGGTAATCTTATCTTTGCATGCCTCCATTCTTTTTTCAACAACCTTCGCGGACGCAATTGGAATATCGTCTTCAGTAAAATCGAGCTGCAGTTCTAATAGCGAACATATTTCTATGAGCTCATTTTTTATTGATCTAAGATTATTACCTAACAATCCATTAAGTTGTGCGGTCGAATTCCTAAGCGCTCTTTCACTGCTTGCCTTTATCAGATCGGATACAGCCTCTGCTTGAGACAGGTCCATTTTGCCATTTAGAAAGGCCCTCTTTGTGAATTCTCCTGGGTCTCCTTGCCTGGCACCAGCCTCCAAAAGGGTATCCAGCACAAGCTTTGTAACCAGTATTCCGCCGTGGCAACCAATCTCAACTGAGTTTTCCCCAGTATAGGAATGCGGCGCCCGGAAAACCGAAGCCAATACTTCATCGACCATCCGGCCATTAGTTTCAACAATTTTGCCGTGTCGAATCCTATAACCAGCCGTTGTAGATAGACGATAAGCTCCTACAAAAACCTTGTCGACAATTGAAATGGCATCGGGGCCACTAACACGAACGATCGAGATAGCTCCTTCACCCAACGGCGTGGCTATAGCTGCAATTGTATCTAGCGACCTGATTTGCATGAGGAATGTCCTTGAAGTGCTAACTTACTGATTTCCTCTTAGAGTATCAATCGTACAAAAACAAAAGGCCCGACTCTCTTAGGGTCGGGCCGTTGCAAAGAAATAACTGTACGATTACCTACTTCAGTTTCGGTAGATCTCTTGTCAAGCGAGCCATGATACCACCTTGTTTCTTTTTGTCAACTTTGCGGGGAGGTTCGTCGCCGTGTTGTTTGTTGAGCCATATCTGCTGGCCGATCGATAGGATGTTGAAAACGAAGTAATAAAGATTGAGACCAGATGGAAAACTATTGAACAATAGCGTCATCATAATCGGCATAATCCAGACCATTGCCGCTTGCCGCGGATCGGTGACTGTCATCTTTTGTTGTACAAACATAGTAACACCCATCGCGAGCGCCAAGCCACTTACCTCTGTAATTCCAAAGAAGGGCAGGGCAAAAGGGAGATTGAAAATTACATCCGGAATTGAGAGATCGTGAATCCACCAAATGAAATTGGCCTGTCGCAATTCGATAGATGAGCGGAACACCGAATAGAGCGAAAAGAGAATTGGCATCTGAAGTACTAGCGGCAAACAACCGGCAGCCGGGTTAACGCCATAATCCTTATACAGGTTCATCACTTGCTGGTTCATCTTCTGAGGATCATCCTTGTACTTCTCACGAATTTCTGTCATCATGGGCTGCAACGCCTGCATCTTTTTCATCGACTTCATGCTTGTCTTTGAAAGGGGATGCAAAACAACCTTGATGATAATCGAGAATGCAATGATGACAAAGCCAAAATTGGGAATGAAGAGGTGGAGGAAGTGAAAGAGCGGGATCATGATGGACTCAGCTATCGGACGAATAATCCACGCCCAGCCAAGGTTCATAATCTGGTCGAGGTTGTGACCATAGGACTTCACGATGTTGAAATCGAGTGGACCAAGAAAGACGATGAACTTCGATGAATCGGCAGGTTGGCGCAGCGGAACCTTGAGTGCAAGAGAATAGCTCTCTATTTGACCCTTGTCGGGCTGAGGAATGTGGACACCACGAAGATATGCCCCCTGTCCCTTTCCATCGGCAGACATAAGTACGACTGCGAAGTATCGGTTCCTTGCTGCAACCCAATCCGTGCTGCCCGAAATGTCACGTTCCACCGGCTCTTCATTCGTTGCATCTATTTCGGTTAACTCACCGCCAGAGTGGGCAAACGCCATGGCCGATTGGGATTCGTCCACACTGTTTCTCTCTGCGTAACGAATTCCACTTTCCCAGATAACTTGATACTCATAGCTTGGAATGATATCCTGCACATTGTTGAACACGATATCCGCGGTGAATGAGTATTTGCCGTTCTCAAAGACAAAACGTTTTTTGATGCTCTTACCATTGGCGATGGAAAGTTCCAAGTCAAGAGCATACGACGAATCGCCCGCAAGCGTAATTGTGGTCCAGTTGGCGAGCTTCGATTGGAAATACAATTGCCTCGTGTTGATGAGTTTTCCATCTGACGACGAGAACAACAAACCGAAATCTCCGCCCCTCTCAAAGTCAACGAGTTGTGCCGGGTGATGATCCCATGTTTTATAATTTGTGAGTTCCCACTTTCGGATCAACCCACCTTTCGTGGTAATCTCCGCAACATACAAGTCCGTTTTGATAACTACCACTTTCTCTTCCCCGGAGGAGAGGGGGGCGAAGTACTTTCCAAGTGAATCGCCGGACTGTGTTACGGGAGGGATGGCCGTCTGCGGTTCGTGTCGGGTTGGATCTTTCGTGGAAGGGCCTTTTGCCTGAGCGGTGTCGGCCACGGTGGGACGAGTGTGTTGGGGTGTTGGTGCTTGAAGCCACATCCATACGATGAGGACAAGACCGATCAGAATAAAACCGAGCGTGGTTTGTTTATCCATATATTTCTCTCCAGGACCTGTGCATCTTCATAATTTCAATATTATGCAGGATCAAAACCACCACGATGCCAGGGATGACATTTTGCAATCCGCCTTATCGCAAGCCAGGACCCTTTCACGGCGCCGTATTTCTTCAATGCATCGATTGTATAACTTGAACATGTGGGATAAAACCTGCAGGCGTTGGGTGGAAGGAGGGGCGATACTACTATCTGATAGCTACGCACCAGCACAATCAACACACGAGACATCTACTTGCTCACAGTCGAAGATTGAATCACTTCTAAAAACTTTACCACATCGTTCCTGACGTCTTCAAAAAATATGCTTACCGCGGGTCGCCGTTTCGAACCCTTGTACACGACAACGGCGGAGAAGACAACGCGCATACTCTGCAACGCCACGGCACGATGACCAACCTCAAGCCTGCATGATTCCCTGATTCGTCGCTTGATGAGGTTTCTGCACGCGGCTACGCCGTGTCTCTTGTTCACGACAACAGCGATACGGCAACGAGTCTGCTGATTGGTTTGGAGGATATAAAAAACCTTGAGGAGATCACCTTCAAAAACTCTACCATCGCCCCTGATCGCTTGAAATGCCTTTCGGCCTCGAAGTGATTCCAGCTGCTTCAATACTGAATGTCTGTGTGAATCTAACGTTCGTCACTTACGGTAAGCTTCCATCGACCCTTTGCTCGCCGACTCGCCAAAACCCGTCTTCCGTTCTTGGTTTTCATCCGAGCACGGAACCCATGCGTGTTCTTGCGCTTTATGTTGTGGGGCTGAAACGTCCTTTTCATTCCATTTCTCCTGCTTGTGCCTCAAAAATTCCATGAAAAAAAAGAGGGTTGCCCCTGTGGACAATCCTCGGCGGGTACTTTCTTAACTCTGTTTCAAAGCTAATGAAAATGAGTGAGACAAACAAGGATTAATTTTTGAAGAGAACATCTCATCCTCTTGCTAACTCAACAAACATGTATTATAATTTGCTGTGAGGGAGCCGTATATCTTCATGTTGATAAAGGGTGGATAGTTTCTGCTGTTTCTACTCTCGAGTTCTATTACTGCCTGGATCAGACTTACGTTGATGAACAACCCTCTTAATTACCATAGGGTTTATATCTCTATTTTGATTGTTTCAACATGTGGTTGATAACTTCTTAGTATATGTGATTGCCCCTTTCAGTTTCATTGTTTGTTAATAACAATGTTAATAACTCACTTTTGGGTGTGAATAACATTCTTTCAGGTACCGACGGATCATGGAACTTAATACTCAAGAACTGATTCAGCCAACAGAAACTGAGCAGGCAAGGTTTGTGTGGATAGCTTGCTTGGAACTCATCAAGGATGGTGTTAACACTCAGAGTTTCAAAACCTGGTTTGAGCCAATCGTCCCGATGGGGCTAAACGGTGGCAAATTGACCATTCAGGTTCCGAGCCAATTCTTCTATGATTGGCTGGAAGAACACTATGACAATCTCATCAGTAACACTGTAACTCGTGTGCTTGGACAGGGTGCGGCACTGGAATATGTTGTTCGAAAAGATGAGCCTGCATTAGACCCGACCGCAGAGTATGTTCCCCCAACGGTGGTCAAACCTGAAAAGCGTATCTATCCACAACAGCCCACATCATTCAAAACCGGGTCGAGCTCTGCCTCGGTTGGGAATAGCAGAATCCAAACTTTTCTCAATTCACGTTATACGTTTGACAACTATATTAAAGGGGAAAGCAACCAGCTTGCGCGGGCCGCAGCATCTGCGGTTGCAAACAACCCCGGCGGAACCTCATTCAATCCGCTTGTCATCTATGGCGGAACGGGACTTGGCAAGACACATCTCATTCAGGCAATTGGTAACTACGCTCTTGCAAATGGAAAAGCCGAGCGAGTCATCTATGTCTCAAGCGAAAAATTCACCGTCGAGTTTGTCGATGCAATTCAGTCCGATCGTATTTCCGAGTTCTCCAGCTTCTATCGAAGCATGGATTTGCTCATCGTTGACGACGTCCAATTCTTTTCGGGGAAGGAAAAAACACAGGACAACTTTTTCCATACCTTCAACGAATTGCATCAAATCGGCAAGCAACTTATTCTCTCCTCAGACCGGCCACCAAAGGAACTGAAAGGCCTCGACGATCGCCTGCTCTCACGCTTCCAGTGGGGTCTCACTGCTGACATTCAGCCGCCCGACCTTGAAACCCGAATTGCCATCCTCAGAAAGAAGAGTGAGGATGATGGCATTGAACTGCCGCAGGATGTTGTTGAGTTTCTCGCCGCCAATGTTACAACCAATGTGCGGGAACTTGAAGGATGCCTGATCAGCTTGTTGGCAAAGGCGTCCCTTGAAGGCAGAGACCTTTCGTTGGACCTTGCCCGTGAAGTTGTGAAGGTGGTTGTGGGCGATATTAAGTCGCCGATTACTATCGAAGAAATTCAACGCGTTGTTTGTGAGTACTTTAGTATTCCCGAAGACCTGATCAGAGGCAAGACGCGCAAGCAGGAAATTGTCAACGCAAGACAGGTTGCAATGTACATTGCAAAAGAACTCACCAACTCATCTCTGAAAACCATCGGCTTGCATTTTGGGGGACGTGATCACAGCACCGTGATTCACGCATATCAATCCGTTGAAGATCAAATGCGACTCGATCAGAAGTACCTCGCAAATGTCACCCAGATAAAGCGCAGACTTTCTTTGTTGGGAAGGGTGTAATTCGTACTGCGAACAATGTGTATAACGTGTTGACTCGCGTGTTGGAACAATGTTCAATGCTGTGTTCTGATTGTTTACAGATCAAATAATTTTTCGTGTTAACGGTTGTGGGTACCATACGGATGTATCTCTTTTAGGTTATGCACAGAATATCCGTTCATAGATGCCTTGAGATCAACCGTCATCATATCAATCACCAAAAACCTTACGTGTTCACAGTCTATAGTTTTCAACTTGTCCACACTCTATATAACTAATCTTATATTTAGTATATAGAAAATACTTTTACTTATATGCCTATTCACGGTTACCTCATTTTCTAAATATTGAGGAATACTCATGGCTATAATTTAGGTTTGATTGTCGGTCAGGCGGTACGTCTTGGCTTAGTACCCCGAATTGATGAAGTAGGGCAATGGTCCAAAAGGAAACTTGAGCGCTACCGTTTCTTGACGTGATGATTGTATTTCTGATGAAAAATGCTTAAATTCAAAGGGTTTTCTTATATACTGTGTTGGTTCAATTTATTTTTCCCCCACCCTGGAGTACACAATGAAATTTACTGCTAATACAGTGGATTTACAAAAGGCCCTTAACAAACTCGGTGGTGTAGTACCTGCAAAATCTACATTGCCTGTTCTGGAGAACATTCTCTTTGATCTTCTCAATCACACGTTGACATTAACCGCTACAGATATGGAGTTATCTCTCACGATGTCCATAGTAGTGAAGGGAGAGGAGGATGGCAAAATAGCAATTCCCGCCAAGCGTTTGATGGATACAATACGCGCCCTTGATGAAAAAAGCACCCCGAGTTTTTTGGCAGACGTTACAACAAACAAAATTACAATTACTACAGCCAACGGTCACTATGGTCTTACCGGCGAGAGTGCAAAAGAGTTTCCGGCTATCCCTCAATTCAAAAGCACAGATGAAATAAAACTGACGACATCGACGCTTAAAAGAATAATTCATCGAACCGCCTTTGCAGTTAGTACCGACGAACTTCGTCCTGCGATGATGGGTGTACTGCTGCAACCAAAAGGAACCGAACTGCGAGCAGTTGCAACTGATGGTCACAGGCTCGTCAAACTTTTGCATAAACTTCCAAACGCCGCGGGCTTTAAGCGTGATATTATTATTCCGGCAAAAGCATTACACATTGTTTCCAAATCCGTTGAGGCCGGTGATATCAGTATTGCGATGAGCGATACACATATTCAGTTTGGCTTTGATAATTCGACTTTGACATCACGCTTGATCGATGAAACATATCCAAATTATGAAAGCGTAATTCCGTCAGAGAACGATAAGGCAGTCAAGGTCAGCCGCGAGGCCATGATTGCTTCCATTCGGCGGGTCTCTCTCTATGCAAGCGCAACAACGCACCAGATACGATTCGACATCAGCAAATCAAATATTACAGTCAGCGCGCAGGATCTGGATTTCGGCGGGGAAGCAAAAGAATCCATAGCATGCGAATATCAGGGAGAGAAACTGGAGATCGGGTTTAATTCCGCATACGTGGTTGATATGTTGACCCATCTCGAATCAAAAGACATCATCTTCAAATTCAGTTCCCCGACGCGAGCCGGTATCGTTTCTCCTGACAGTCCAAGTGATGAAGAAGACATTACGATGCTCGTAATGCCGGTACGACTCACAACCTGAGTGGTTCTGTACAGCCAACGTTGTCTCCGTAGCCCCGCAGGAGCGGGGCTACAGCATTAAATGTGGCCATTGCATGAAAGTTGGATATGTTCTGTTGGAGAATTTTCGCAACCATCAACACACCGTTTTGTCTCTTGGCCCGGGCGTCAATGTGCTCCTCGGAAACAACGGACAGGGGAAAACGAATATTCTTGAAGCAGTCTCATGCCTCAGTCTGACAAAAAGCTTTTATGCGGCGAACGATGCAACGCTCGTCAGGCTTGGTCAGGATGTGTTTAAGATCGAAGGTACGCTTGCGAGTAGCGCAGGCCTCGAACACGACATAGCAATGTCATACTCGAGGGAGTTGGGAGAAAAGTTATTTGTCGTCAACGGTACGCGTGTCGAGCGGCTCACATCGGTGATAGGAATGTTTCCCGTTGTGATCCTTTCACCGGAGAATAGTGCAATCACGTTCGGTGGACCGGCGGATCGACGCAGGTTCATGGATCTTCTGCTCTCTCAGTTGAGCCGCACATATTTTGATGATCTGCTCGAATACCGTCAGATTCTGCGGCAGCGAAACAGGATTCTCGCGGATGGAAAACATGGCGGCATAAGGGAAGATGTTCTTGAGCCATGGAATCACAGCCTGGCAACATACGGAGCGAGGATAGTTCAGAAGAGAACACATTTCACCAGAGAATTTGCAGGATATGTTGTTCGCTCCTATGCCGACCTTGTTGATGTTGCAGAAGAACCGGGTTTGGAATACTCGACATCGATCGACGCAAAAGAAGAGAACGTCGAGAAAACAGCAGAACTCATCCTTGCTGAACTCAGGCGAAAGCGTGAGGAAGAAATCCGGCGTGGCCTTTCGTTGGTGGGACCGCATCGGGATGATCTCCAGTTCCGGTTGAACGGCATCGATCTCCAGAAGTATGCATCACAGGGCCAACATAAAACGTTCCTGATAGCATTGAAAGTGGCGGAGTTCTTTTATCTGAAAGAAAAAAAGGAAGAAACGCCGATCCTGTTGCTTGACGATGTGCTGAGCGAACTGGACGAGAGCAGATCGAAACGTTTACTTGGCCATATTGCCGAACTTGGGCAGACCATCATCACCACAACAGACGAATCTCCGTTTAGCAATATTATTCCGTGGGGACATGAGCACAGGAAATTCCATGTCGAGCAAGGTGCGTGCAGGCCGATCACCATCGGCAAAGAAACAACCGTTGGCGTTTAATGCGGCACTGAACGATTTCACAAGCAGTCTGGGAATCACGAAGAAGCTTCGCGAGTACAACGTTGTGACTTCATGGGAGGAACTAGTGGGAGAGCAGATAGCAAAAGTAGCGAAACCGCAGCGTGTTGAAAATGGCGTGCTGTTTGTTTCGGTCGCAAGCGCTCCGTGGCGCGCCGAATTGACAATGAGAAGACGCGAGATCGTAGAGCGAATCAATGCTGTTATTGGCAAGAAGGTTGTACAAGACATCAGGTTCAGGTAGCACACACAGACAGTGTAGAAGGTAAAAGGAATCTATGGCACGAGACATCGAAACATCACCAAAGAAAAGTTCAGTAGAAAAGGACGACACCACCAACGGCAGGGGCTATACCGCCCAGGACATTACCGTACTCAAAGGGCTGGAAGCTGTCCGTATGCGCCCGGCGATGTATATCGGCGACGTAAGTACGCGCGGGTTGCACCACCTTGTGTACGAAGTGGTGGACAACTCCATCGATGAGGCCCTTGCCGGTTATGCAACGAACATTATCGTTACCATCAACAAAGATGGGTCGGTGACGGTGCTTGATGATGGGCGCGGCATTCCCACCGATATTCACAAAGAGGAAAAACGTTCGGCACTCGAAGTTGTCATGACCGTGCTACATGCCGGCGGCAAGTTCGACAAGAACACATATAAGGTTTCCGGCGGACTTCACGGCGTTGGTGTCTCGGTCGTGAATGCATTGAGCGAGTGGTTGACGGCGGAGGTGTTCCGCGATGGAAAGACCTGGTTTCAGGAATATACGCGCGGAGATCCGGTTGCCGTAGTGAAGGTAAGCGGGAAAGCGGAGAAGAACCAAACCGGGACACGCATCACCTTCATGCCGGATGGAAAGATATTCAAGAACCGACTCTTCAAGTTTGAGACGCTTGCCGAACGGCTGCGCGAGCTAGCGTTTCTCAATCCCCAAGTGACACTCAGGATTGTTGACCTGCGCGACAAGAGCGAGCAGGAGGAAACATTTCACTTCAAGGGCGGCATCATTGAGTTTGTGAAGTATATCGACTCGACCCGACCCCCCATATTGCGCAAAGTATTCTATTGTCGTGGATCAGAAAAGGATGAGAACGGGCGCGCTGTGGAAGTCGAAGTTGCGTTCCAGTACAATGAGCAGTACAGTGAGAACATCTTCACGTACGTCAACAATATCAACACGCATGAAGGTGGCAGCCATCTCGTCGGCTTTCGCACAGCACTCACGCGCACGCTGAACAGCTACGGATATAAGAACGGCATCATTAAAGAAGGAAAGATTTCGCTCACCGGCGATGACTTCAAAGAAGGATTCACCGGCGTTATCAGTGTGAAGGTACCAGAGCCGCAGTTCGAGGGACAGACCAAGACAAAGCTCGGTAACAGCGAAGTCAAGAGCATCGTGGAAGGCGTTATGGGACCGGCGCTCACAACCTGGCTTGATGAGAACCCGGGCGATGCGAGAAGGATCCTCGATAAATCACTCCGTGCAGCAGAAGCGCGAGAAGCTGCGCGTAAAGCGCGCGACCTTACGCGACGAAAAAACGCATTGACTTCCGGTGGGCTCCCCGGCAAGCTTGCCGATTGTTCCATTACGGACCCCGAACACTGCGAGCTCTATCTCGTCGAAGGTGACTCTGCAGGCGGCAGCGCGAAGCAGGGGAGAGACCGCCGATTCCAGGCGATTCTTCCGTTGAAGGGAAAGATTCTGAATGTCGAGAAGGCCCGTCTCCACAAGATTCTTGAGAACGAAGAAATCCGCAACATCTTCACTGCGGTTGGCACCGGCGTGGGCGAAGAGTTCAAGGCAGACAAGCTCCGGTACGGCAAGATCATTCTTATGTGCGATGCCGACGTCGATGGTTCTCACATCAGAACGCTACTTCTGACACTTCTCTTCAGGCACCTGAAGGAATTGCTCGAGCTCGGACACGTGTACATTGCACAGCCGCCTCTTTTCAAGGTGAAGAAGGGAAAGCAAGAGCATTACGCGTTCGATGAGGAAGAGCGTGATGAAATCATAAAGCGACTCACAGCAGACAAAGGGAAGAAAGCAGAAAAGGAAGAGGTGGAGGAAATCACCGAGTTGCCCGAAGAAGGCGCCATCGTCATCGGCAACAACATTACCATATCGCGGTTCAAAGGGCTCGGCGAAATGAATCCCGAGCAGCTCTGGTCGACAACGATGAATCCGGAGACGCGCACGCTTCTTCAGGTTTCCATTGAGAATGCAGCGGACGCAGACCGCACATTCTCCATCCTCATGGGCGACGAAGTTGAACCCCGCAGAGCATTCATCGAGAAGAATGCAAAGTATGTGAGAAATCTGGACGTGTAACAGTATTGAGATATTGATCGAACAGTATTCGAAAGAACAACAACACAATGGCCACACTGAACGATAAAATAGTACCAGTAGACATCGAAGACGAAATGCGCGGATCGTACATCGACTACTCGATGTCCGTTATCGTTGCGCGTGCACTGCCGGATGTGCGTGATGGATTGAAGCCCGTCCATCGCCGCGTACTCTACGGCATGCAGGACCTTGGCCTCGCTTCCAATAAGCCGTACAAGAAGTCCGCTCGTGTGGTTGGAGAAGTGCTTGGTAAGTACCACCCGCACGGCGATTCCGCAGTGTACGATACGATGGTGCGCATGGCGCAGGACTTTTCGCTCCGCTACATGCTTGTGGACGGACAGGGAAACTTCGGCTCGGTCGATGGCGATTCTCCGGCGGCAATGAGGTACACCGAAGTCCGGCTGTCCCGTATTGCCGAGGAGCTGTTGCGTGATCTTGACAAGAACACTGTTGATTTTGTCTCAAACTTCGATGATACGCTCAAAGAGCCCTCTGTCTTGCCGGCAATGTTACCCAACCTGCTCGTCAATGGTTCGAGTGGTATTGCAGTTGGCATGGCGACAAATATTCCCCCTCACAATCTCAGCGAAGTTATCGACGGTTGCATTGCGCTCATCAACGATCCCGCTATTGCCAACGAGAAGCTGATGAAGCACATCAAAGCACCCGATTTCCCGACGGGCGGTATCATCTACGGTTATGACGGCGTGAAGGACGCGTATACGACGGGTCGTGGACGCATCGTGGTTCGCGCAAAAGCGAGCATTGAAACTGCAAAGAACGACCGCCAGAGCATTATCGTGACCGAGATTCCGTATCAGGTGAACAAGGCCAACCTGATCGAGAAGATCGCCGATATGGTAAACGACAAGAAGCTTGAGGATATTTCCGACATACGCGACGAGTCTGACCGTGATGGACTGCGTATCGTTGTTGATTTGAAACGTGATGCCAACGCACAGGTTATCCTCAATAATCTCTACAAGCACACGCAGATGGAAACAACCTTCGGCGTGATTATGCTTGCGCTGGTGGACGGCCGTCCGCAGGTGCTGAAGCTCAAGGAGATGATCGAAAAGTTCATTGCGCACCGCAACGAAGTGATTGTGCGCAGAACAAAGTTCGAACTTGATGAAGCCGAGAAACGGGCGCATATCCTTGAAGGCTACATCATCGCTCTCGACAACATCGACGCTATCATCAAGCTGATCAAAGCCTCCAAGGATACAGAGACGGCGAAGATTGGTTTGATGAAGAAGTTCAAGCTCTCCGAGATTCAGGCCAAGGCGATTCTTGATATGCGCCTGCAACGCCTGACGGGCCTTGAGCGCAAGAAGATTGAAGATGAATACAAAGAGATCATCAAGCTGATCCAGAAGTTGAAGGCAATTCTCGGCAGCAAGCAGCTTCAGCTTCAGATCATCAAAGAAGAATTGCTGGAGATCAAGAAGAAGTATGGCGACGAGCGTCGCACGGAGATTGTCTACAAGGCTGAAGAGTTCAGCATTGAAGATATGATTGCCGAAGAGCAGGTCGTTATCACGATTAGTCACGGCGGCAACATCAAGCGGTTCCCGGTGAGCGGTTATCGCCGTCAAACGCGGGGCGGCAGGGGAAGCACCGGCGCAACGACAAAGGAGGATGACTTCATTGAGCACATGTTCATTGCCAGCACGCATGATTACATGATGCTCTTTACCGATACGGGTCAGTGTTACTGGCTCAAAGTATTTGAAATCCCGGAAGGCGGGCGCACAACACGTGGCAAGGCCATCGTCAACCTGATCGCGAAAGACGCCAGCGAGGCGATCGCATCATTTGTCAGCGTCAAGAATTTCACCGATCCTCTCTTCGTTATGATGGTAACACAGCAAGGGCTGATCAAGAAGGTGGAGCTTTCCGAATTCAGCAACCCTCGCAAGAGCGGTATTACCGCAATCTCGCTTGCCAAGGGTGATCGCCTTATGGATGCCCGTCTTACGGACGGGACACAGGATGTCGTTATCGGCACGAAGGAAGGAATGGCGATACGATTCCACGAGCAGGAAGTCCGCGCAATGGGCCGCTCTGCGGCGGGTGTACGGGCGATCAACCTAGACAAAACCGACCGTGTGATTGGCGCTGTCGCGCTGCGCCGTACCGGCACAACGATTCTTGTTGCTACGTCACTCGGCTACGGCAAGCGGAGTGAAACAGATGAGTACCGCGTCAGCCACAGAAGCGGCAAGGGTATCATCACGGTGAAGACCACCGATAAGACCGGCACCATGGTCGCGATTAGAGAAGTTGTGGAGAAAGAGGATGTGGTGGTGGTGACCAGTGGCGGGATCGTGATTCGCCAGCATGCGTCAGAGATCCGCATCGCGGGCAGGAACACGCAGGGCGTGCGGTTGATCAGGCTGGATGCAGGCGACACCATCTCGGATGTTGCGATTGTTCTGCGTGAGGATGAGGAGCCAACCCTTACAGAAGGAGCCAAGGGTGAACCCCCGGCGCCTCCAGTAGTGAAGGCCGAGGAAAGCGCAGAACAGGAAACCCTGTTTGACAATGAAAAAAAAAGCTCAGTGAAGAAGACGGAGAAAGCTCAGCCTCAACCGAAGAAGAAGAAGAGCGAAGTGAAGGCTCCGGTGGCGAAGAAGCCGCAACCAAAACCGAAGTCAAAGGGTAAGACGAAGCCAGCACAGAAGAAGAAACGGAAGTAGACGACGAAGCCAGGTCAAAAGCCTGGCTTTGTTGTTTCGGTCTAAGAAGATGAATCGCCTGGTTTGTTGGAACTTCTAGGCGGCGAGTCGATAGAGATACCCTCCACCGGCAAAGTTGGCAGCGTCAAATGTCCGCTCAAAAGTTCCAGCACGCATCTCTTCGTTCACCAGTGTTAAAACCTCACGCCCCATCACGTCAGACACTTCAACGAAACTAACCTCCAATGCTGATATCTGAAACCCTATTCTAGTTCTTGGATTGAACGGGTTTGGATAGTTTTGCAGCAATCCAGGTTGAGAAGCGATGTCTGCGTTCTCAAGACCTTGAATACATGTTGTCCCACCCCAGTACGCTCGAACGTCAGTTCCCCCGCCACACACGACCACGGTTCCATTTCTTGAGTTCAAGTCCACGGTTTGCAGTGGAAAATAGTAGCTTAGCCGTGACTGATTTCGTAGCCACCTGTTACTAATAAATACATTGATTTCATTGGGTTTCCGAAACAACAAAAAATAATCTCATAAACCAATTGAAAACATTAGACAAAATTTGCGCGTTCCAAAAACACTATTTATATGTAGAGGGAACGGGAGAGGGAAAGAGAATCTCGTTCTGTTAATTCATTAATTCATCCATTCATTCATTCAAAGGAGATATATTATGATGATTTCTGCTGTGCGGGGTGTTCAAGAGAAGTTCCATTTACACATTGACTTCCTTGAAGAAGATATGGACGTGGATATTCACGCAACGCCGTTCCACATCTGTTGTGCCATAACACACGTTGCGGCTTCGTTAACACCAGAAACGCTTGGCGGCCTGGTTACAATGCTACGTAGTGTGCTTGACGAGAAAGTGTCGTCCAACTAAGGTAGGTGGATGTTTTTAGGCTCAAAGAAATAGGAGATACCCCAATTTGAGGAGGAACCCTCGACTTCAATTCACAATCAACACAGTCCGATCGACATGCATGTCACAGCATCCCGCTCCTCTTACGGATGAACCACTCGGTGCCAAACAGCAGGATAACGATGGCAAGTGAATAGCGCCAGTTCCAAATCTCAAATGTGCTCGTCCGGATAGACTCACGCGAACTAAACGACGGTTGCGTTGTGATGTCGTTAACCAACGTTGAGAGATCGTCGGGAGAGTAGTACTTGCCGCCGGACCGCCCTGCGAGCTGACGCAAGAGTTGGGCATTCATCCTCGTGTCCTGAAACTCCAGGTTCAATTCCCCGATCGTGAATCGTCCGTTATCGCCACCGAGTTGTTGTCCATCCGTCTGGGCCGATGCGTTGAATGTGTAGTCACCTTCTCCCAATCCATCAATCGAGCCTTCGTAACGTCCGCTGCCAATCGGTCGAAGCATCGTCGTGAATTCCTTCCCAGCCTGTTTTACGCTGACTCGGAGCTGAGCGTTATCAACCGGCTGCGCAGTTGCATCGTAGACCTGTCCGGTGAACTCAACAGGCTCTCCCTGTGTGTAGGATTCCTTTGTTGTTGCCACCTTGACCGGGCGGGAGTCTTCTTTCGTGGTGAGCCACTTGATGCTGTTGGAGAGAAATGCTGACAAGAGCTGTTCGGTTTCGGGAGTTCCCTGCGCCATCAATCTCCATCTCCAGATACCGTAGCCGAGAATGGCGATGGACTTTTGTTTGTTGACGTTGCGGGTCAAAATGAGCGGCTCGTTCAACACAACTCCCTGAATGCGCGAGAACCCGAGTGTTGTTGCCTCCGGTTTTGCTTTAAATGATGTTTGCGTTTTGAAGATGGGGGGAAGCTTGTTCCACCCGCTCAATCCATCACTCTGCGGGATGTCGAGAATCGGGTTCGACCGTTGCGTTTCTGACGGCTGGAAAAAGACATAATCTTCCGAAGTCGAAACATTGACAACCGTAAACGGAAGTACACTCCCCAGTGTTTGAAGCTTTCCATATTCAACCGCCTTGCCGTTCACGAACAGCACCGGCTTTGATCGTTGAGCGATCGATGCTGCCACGAGGTCGAGGCTGTTTGTCGATGAAGTCGGATAGCCAACGAGGACGATGCAATCGGCGGAGTCAAGAGCTTGATTTGAAAGTGTCCCTTCATAGAAGCCGCCGGATGCCTTTTGAGAGAATGAGCGGACGTCAAGATTCTTTTCTTCCGCCAATGTTTGCTTGATGATGGAGAGATCGGACGACGGGCCGCCGGCGAGAATGAGCACTCGCAATTTACTTTTCAGCACCTTCGCATAGAACGGCTTCGCATTGTTCTTTGTGGTCAGTTCATCAGGCAAGGAGGAGGTTCTCACCGAATATTTTTTGAGCCCTTCGCCTTCCGGTGTGTAGGTGAGTCGCACGGGGTATTCCCGAGTCCCAGGACCAAGAGAGACCGTCTTGCGATCGAGCTCTCTATTTCCTTCATGCAACGTCACTTCAATTGTTTCCCCATCATATCCCGAGCTTTTGATCGTCACATCAACTGGAGCTTGTGTTTCACTGTACACAATGTCATTCGAAGCAATTCGGGAAATCGACACGTCCTTCTGTTCAGATGAATCTCCGATGCCGACGGCAAACACCGGAACGCCAAGTTGTTCCGAAGCGTAGACCGGGTTCTGGCCGAGGTTGTACGTTCCATCCGTTATCAGCAACGCAGCGTGAATGTTTTGCTGTTCTTTCTCATTTGAAAGAAGGCGCAGGGAGGCAGAGATATCAGTTGCATCTTCGTTGAGGGGGAGCGAATCCGGAATCTGTGGTGTTGACTTTGGCGCTGAGCCAAATGTATAATAGCGAATCGTTGCGTGCCCGCCCAGCTCTTTGAGAGAAGAGGACGAGAGAATATTGTGCAGAGTGACTCTCCTCTTGCCTGATCTGTCGGCAATCTCCATGCTCTTGCTGTTGTCAATAAGGATGGCGATGACAGGTTCCTGTTGCGATGTAAACACAAGGCGAAGAAGCGGCTCAAAGAGAAAAGCCAGCAGCAAAAACAGAGATGCGCTACGCAACACCGTTAAGGTGATGCGCTTTGTCTTGCCTACCGGCGGAATGGTGTATCGGTAGATGAAATAGGAAACGGCAACGGCGGCAACAAGCAGCAGGATGATGATGAACGCGGAAGAAGTAAAACTAAGCTCGATATGAGGCATGAGTGCGATTTCAGATTTCCGGATGGGGCGATATACCCCCATCATTCAAACTTACGTCGTCTCCTTGACGAGCCTGTCAACAATATCGATTGCAGATACACCATCTGCCTCGGCGTTGAAGTTGGGGACAATACGATGGCGCAGTACAGGTCCGGCCATCTGCCTCACGTCATCGATATCGGGCGTATGGCGGCCAGTGAGAAGCGACCGTGTCTTTGCCCCTAGGATCAAATACTGTGATGCGCGTGGACCGGCACCCCAGCTTAACCAATCGTTCACAAACTTGGGGGCTTCGCTTGACTTAGGGCGTGAGCGCGTTGAGAGACGCACGGCATATTCAATCACGTTGTCTGCGACGGGGACCCGGCGCACAAGTTCCTGGTACATCGTGATCTGGTTTCCTGTTAATACGTGGTTCAACTGCGGAGTGAACATGCTTGTTGTGGATTTCACGATCTGGACTTCTTCTTGCCGTGAAGGATAATCCAACCAGAGATTGAACATGAATCGGTCGAGTTGCGCTTCTGGAAGCGGGTACGTTCCTTCCTGCTCGATCGGGTTCTGCGTTGCAAGCACGAAGAACGGCTCGCTCAGTGTGTAGGTGTGTCCCGCCGCCGTGACACGATGCTCTTGCATTGCTTCAAGCAGCGCCGCCTGTGTTTTTGGCGGTGTGCGGTTGACTTCATCTGCCAGAACGATGTTCGCAAATACCGGTCCCTGGATAAACTTGAAGGCCTTTGCGCCGGTGGCCTGGTTTTCTTCGATGATCTCCGTTCCGGTAATGTCGCTCGGCATCAGATCAGGAGTAAACTGAATGCGGTTGAATTTCAGGTCAAGTACTTGCGAAAGAGTTCGGATGAGCAGCGTCTTTGCCAGTCCCGGAACGCCAACAAGCAGGCAGTGGCCGCGTGAAAGGAGGGCAATAAGCAAGTGCTCGACGATAACATCCTGTCCAACGATGACTTTGGCAATCTCTTTTCGCAACACAGAAAACGACTCGTTGAGCTGTCGTGCAGCATCAACGTCGTTCAACTTCTCAGCAAATTCGGATTTTGACACTGTTGTTCCTTTGGTTACACGGACCCGGTTCTCTACAATGAAGAGCTTACAGCCTTGACTGCCAATAGATTTTGCCCTTCAACTCTTCCAACCACGTTTGATAGTCTTTGGTGCGCTTATAGTTCAACGCAATTGCCTCAATGCGCTGGTAATCACCGTCGATTGTTAGTGCGTGCGCAGGTGTGCGTCTCTTCATCCATACGATATGGTAACCATAATTGTTGCCGCTGACGAGTTTTGCGGGCTTGCTGATATCGCCTTCTTTCAACACGGCAACGGTCGGGTACAGCTCTTTATCAATGCCATCAAGCTCCGCCGTGCCGAGGCTTCCGCCGACCAAAGCGGTCGCCTCATCCTGAGAATATTTTTTGGCAAGTTCGGCGAAGTTTGCTCCGGCAAGCAATGCGTTGCGCAGAGAGTCGAGTAAAGTTATGGCAACCTTGTCGCTGGACTCAGTCCGCGGAACGCGGATCAGGATATGGCGGGGATGAACGGCGTCGCCTCTACGGTCAAGCAGTTGAATAATGTGAATACCAAACTCCGTTTCGACCAATCCCGAGAGTTGTTTTTCTCCGAGCGAGAACACGGCGGCTTCAAATTCTTTCACAAACTGTCCCCGCCGCACAAAGCCAAGGTCGCCTCCCTGAGTTGCAGAACCCGGGTCTTCGGAATGACGTTTTGCAAGCTCGGCGAAGTCGGTCCCCGCTGTGATGCTATCAAGAATAGCCTGGGCCTTGGCACGCGCAACATCGTGCGCAGTCTTATCGAATCCGGGCTTTATGAAAATGTGAGCGAGTTCAACCTCTTCGGGGACCTGTCCGATGCTATCCTTGTATGTCTGGAAGAACTCCTCGACCTGTCGCCTGCTGATGCTCGTTGCCCCGTAGCGTTGTTGCTGGAGCCGCTGCGTGAGAAGGTTCTTTCTCATCTCTTCGCGGAACTCCCGTTTGATCCTGCTGATCGGCATGGCATAGACCTCTTCGAGTTTTGCCTCGGAGCCGAACTGCTGCACGCGCTGCTGGATCACCTGGTCGAGTTGTGACTGCACCTCGTCATCGCTCACAACAACACTATCCTCAATCGCCTTGGCGAGGATAAGTTTCTCATTGACCATGGATTGCAAAACCTGCTCTTTCAAGCCGGTCGTGTTGGGGTCGAGTTTATTATTGAAGATGAAGAATTGTACCTGGGCGTTCAGCTCGGACTCGAGAATAATCTCGTTGTCCACCACGGCAACGATACGGTCAAGCACCTGTCCGTTTGCAGGAATGGCCACTAACAGCATCACCGCCATCAGAATTTGCTTCATCATGGATGTTGTTTCCGCCGGGTTATTCATTGACAACGGAGGATGAGTCATCGAAACGGACCTCAACAGAATGTGTCGTGCGCAATCCAGTAAGCAGCTTTTCGTACCACAGGCGACGTTTTTCAATCAGGATTCTATCGCGTATTTCGCCGTGGATGTATGCCAATTCGGGTAATTCACCCTGCTTCTTCTGACCATGAGTAAAGAGGACATAGTACCCAGCGTTGGTCTTGGCGGCAAACGACACCTCATCCTTCACCATATTTCTCGCAAGCTTCCAGAGTTCTGTGGGATAGAGAGTGCTTTGTGTGAAGTACTGGCGTGCTGCGGTTTGCAGGAGGTGGGACTTCACCAGAGAATCGCTTTGTGTTGCCGCCACGGCATCATTCCACGCGGTTCCCCGAACCAACTTGTCGCGAAACGTATTGGCTGCATCCCGGTCGTCAAACAACCCATAACTCATGTTGACCAAATCTTCACGCAGGCGAAATGCCTCGCCTCCCCCGTTGTACAGTGCAACAATCTCATCTTCACTTACGTTCTCCTCGCTGTACAACTCCTGCTCGAGTAGCGCTCCGATGACAAGCGTTTTGGTGGTTGTTTCGATCTGTCGGCGAAGCTGGTCGTTCTCGGGAATCCCGCGGCGCAATGCCTCCTGGTAGAGAAGCTCATTATTGACCCAGTCATTGATATACTCGCGTCGATATCCTGTTGTCCGACTGATCGTATCTTGTGATGCGACGATCTGTTCTTCCGTAAGGAGTGCTTGATCCACACGAGCAACAAATGGTTTCTGCTGCGCTTGCTTTGAACACGCGTGTAGGAGAATGAACGCCGCTGCCGCCACCCACCATGCTATCTTCTTACTTTGTCGGGGCAAATGCGCTCTTGAGAGCTTCTTTGTATTCGACAACAGGATATTTCTTCCGAAGTCCATCGATCCATTCTTTTTCCAGGCGTTTCGATTCATATTCCTGAAACGAACTGGACACTTCGGTTCCTGCTTCTTCAAACGTCTTTTGGCGCAGCGGTTCCTTTTTGTTCAGCCGGACTATCATGACGCTGCTCTTTGACATCAACGGAGTGGAGATCGCTCCAACCTGGAGTGAATCAGCCTTCATCGTGCGCTCATCGGTCGTGACGGGAAGAAGAGCCGTCTCGACCCTACCGATGACCATTGGACGGCGCGCAATGATGTCGGCTTTCACACGGAGGTTCAGTGCGTTCTTATCTTTCAAATCATTAGCCATAGCTTTTCTGTTGTATGGTTGACTGAAAGGTGAAACCCTGTCTTCTCCGATATTTTCTTTCTTGAAGTAAGCTTTGATCGCATCGGCCCGCTGGGTGGCCAGCTTTTGGTTCTGTGTTTTCTTTGCCGATGTGTCCGGGTAGGAGGTAAGCTGAACCCTGAGCCCTGCATCTGCTTTGAGTTGATCCACAAGAGGTTTGAGAATTTTTATCATCTGCGGACCAAGCTTTGCAGAGTTGGCCGTGAACTCCACCTGGAAACTGGACTTCTGTGCCATACGAACAGAATCTGCAGCGGCAATGTCTTCGAGTTTTTTTCCTGCTTGTGCTTGTGTGTATATCAAGTGGGCAACCGAGTCGTTGGCCGCGCGCACCTCGGTGAAGTCCACTCTGTCCGGAAACATGAACTTGTTGCTGTTGTTGTTGAAGTAAGCCTTCAACACCGAATCGTTCACGGCGACGCTATTCCAAACGCGATCCTGTTCGATCTGATATAACAGGATACCGTCCGTATATTCCTTCATAATCGCCGCAAACTCGGGGCTGTCCTTCTCGAGAGTCTCGGCCCTTACCGCAAAGACCAATGACTCGGAAATCTTGTCGACCATATTCCGGATACCGGGATCGCGCAAGGGGGTGTTGTTGAAATCTGGTCGTGCGTTGGTGAGTTTTACCATGCTGTCGACGGAAACGCTACGATTGCCGAATGTAATCAGCGCCGCGGAGCGGACCGCGGCCGGTATCGTAGACCACCAGGCAGAGTCCTTTGTTGTTTTGTTAGAGTCGCATCCGGCAATAAACCTGCGAAGAGTTTCTTCGTGGAGCATGAACAGCGTTTCTTTTTTAACCTTGCCAAAGTAGGATTTATAATCATCCTGGAAGCGTGTCTGCTGATATAATTGCTGTATATCCTTTTTTGAATCCTCAAAACTCTTTGCAGGATGCTCGTCGTAGCATTTGATAAGATGGAAACCGTACACCGTGCGAACGATTCCCGATGTTTCCCCCGGCTTCAGGCTTTGCACAACCTCGTCAAACGATTGGATCCACCGTCGTCGCTGGAACCAGCCAAGGTCGCCGCCTTTGGATGCAGAACCGGGATCGCCGGAGTTGCGTTGCGCAAGTTCGGCGAAGTCAAAGCCCGTCTTCAGACTGTCCTGAATCTTCTTGATGGTCTCGTACGCCTTCAGTGTGTCCTCGGGACTCGGGTCTTGTTTCTCAAAGCGAATCATGATGTGGCTTGCCTTGATTTCACCGCGGGCCGGTTTCTTGCCCACAAGCTTGATAATGTGGAGGCCGAATTGTGTACGCACCGGCTTCATCGTTATCTCGCCCACCTTCATTGCAGCTACAGCATCCTCAAATGGTGGCACCATCTGTCCGGCAGTGAAATAGTAGAGGTCACCTTTGTTCTGTGCGACCGACGGGTCTTGTGAATATTGTACCGCAAGCTCTTCGAAGTTCGCTCCGGCTTTCAACTTTGTTACGATCGAGTCGGCTTTCATCTGCGCGGCGAGCGATTCCTCGATGGCAGCAGTAGGGCTGACCGAGATCAAGATGTGACTTGCGCGGTATTCATTCTGCTTGCTGTCGAACATCTTCCTTACGCCGGGCGCCGTGATCTCCCGCTCGGTCAGGAATGACGAAGCGAGGCTGGACTTATATTGATCGATCTCTGCCTGCAACTCAGGTTTCTTGTTCAATCCCAGGGCATAGGCGTCGGTAAGTTTGAGTTTGAACTTTGTAACCAGTTCAAGAAACTTCTCCCGTTCCTCTTGTGAGGTTTTGGCTGATGCCTCGCGGCTGCCATTGCTCTTTATATAGAGGTCTTCGTACTCCTTCAGTGTTACGGGTTTGTCACCGATTTTGGCAACGATCGCATCGTGTTCTTTTGACGAGCATCCGGCAAGAAGGAGGAAGCCGGCAATGACGGAATACTTCAAGATTCGCAGGTGACTCATACTGTCAAGAACTCCACAATTGGTTGTACGGATTGGCTTTTGATGGGATTTTCGGTACAAATACTAACCAAAAACCGGGAGAGAAGCAAGGTACTGAGAAGCTATGACATCGGTGAGGTTTTTGAATTCGATATGAATAAATGGAGAAGTGCCACCCGATTTCATTATATTTATCAGTGATGTTCTGTAGCATTGAATGAAACAATTTTAACGGTGATGAAGTAAGAGAAATATGAAAGCCAGAACCCATCAATCACCAGCCGTAGCCATTGTATTCTCTTTTGTGCTTTTGTGCACAGGGCATGCACAGACTCCCGACCAGGCAACACGGTTTCGCCTTGCCCAAAGCTACGAGCAAGCCGGTAACTTTGAAAGTGCGGCAAGACTGTACGAAGAGCTGTTTGCAAAGGATCAATCGAACTATGTCTACTTCGATTCCGTGCGTCGGATGTATCTTCAACTCAAGCGCTACGACGACGCGATTGCTCTGACCCAACGGCGGCTGGCGACGAACCCCGGTGACCTGCCGACCCGCGCCATACTTGCAAGCACGTATTACAAAGCCGGCAATGAGAAGGATGCCGTTGCCGAATGGGAAAAAGCGCTTGCCACCGACCCGGCGAACGCGAACGTGTACCGGCTCGTCGCGCAAAGCATGCTTGAGAACAGACTGCTGGAAAAGGCCGCTGATCTGTATCGCCGGGCGCGCCTTGCATGCAAAGATCCCAATCTGTTCACGATAGATCTCGCACAGCTCCTCGCCTCATCAATGGATTATGCCGGCGCGAGTACAGAGTTCCTTTCCTGGCTCAGGCAGAACCCCACACAACTTGCCTTCGTGCAAGGGAGAATGGGAACATACACAAACAAGGAAGAAGGTCGTACCGCTGCAATCGAAGCAGTGAAGAGCGAAGTCCGCCGTAACGACGACCCCAAACTCTATGAACTTCTCGGATGGATCTACCTTGAAGGGAAGAACTACGGCGATGCATTTGAATCCTACCGGAAACTCGACAAGCTGACCAGGGCGCAGGGTGGACAGATGTATGCATTGGCTGAGCGGGCATTCAAGGAGCGCGCATTCGACATTGCGGCGAAAGCATATTTGGAGGCCATCAATACTCCGATCGCCACGGCCCGGCTTCCGTATGCAAAGTATGGATACGCCAACGCATTGAAGGAAATGAGCACGCTCGCCGATACTGCACGGGGTATCATCGCGGCAGGCCAGATCCCGGCCACCGAATCGCAGCCACAATATGCCGGCGCCATGTCCTACTTCAGGGAAATCATCAAAGAGTATCCTCATACCGAGTTCTCTGCAAGATCATTTTACCAGATCGGAACAATCCAGTTCGAGCGGTTCTTCGATCTCGATGGGGCACTGGCATCATTCGAGAGTGTAGCGCGGGAATTCCCAAAACAGAACATCATCCAGTATGATGTTGCGCTGAAGATCGGTGAGATCCTCACCGCAAAAGGAGACACGGCTCGCGCGGCCGCACGGTTTTCGTTTGTAAATACCGTACCCGATGCAACACCCGACCAGCACGATGAGGCGGCCTATCGGCTTGCGGAGCTTGAATACTTTGGCGGGAAATTTCAGGATGCCATTGCGCGCCTCAGCGACATCACGCTGAATCTGAAGGCGGATTATGCCAACGATGCGCTGCAGCTTCTCACATTCCTGCAGGAAAACAAAACCACGGGTGAAGCGGCACTCGCGAATTTCGCCCGCGCTGATCTTCTTGCAACGCAACGGAAGAATACGGAGGCAATCCCCCTCTTCCTCAACCTTATCGAGAAGTATCCGCAGGCGCTTCTTGTTGATGATGCATTGATGAAGGTTGCCGCACTGCAAACACAGGCGCGGCTATTCACCGATGCGATTACATCATACGAGCGGCTGCTCTCGCAGTTCAAGGAAAGCAGCATTGCCCTGGACAAGGCGCAGTTCAATATCGCAGAGATGTATCAGTTTGGAATGAACGACAAGACCAAAGCAATTACTGCGTACGAAAAACTCCTGGCAGATTTTCCACAGTCAATACTCGCCACCGCAGCGCGAAAGAGAATACGGGAGTTGAGGGGAGATTCGCTGTAGAGATTGATAACAGATGTATTTGAAAGTCACCCGATTCGATGTATCAATACCAAAAGGAGCGGCATGCTTAAACATTTCACATTCCTTCTGTTGACATGCGCCACCGCCTTGTCTCAGTCGATCGATACAAAAGAGTTTACGTTGAAAAACGGACTCAAAGTCGTTACGGTGGAGGACCACACGGTTCCCAGTGTTACATTTGCGATTGCGTTCCATGTCGGCAGCAGGAACGAGCGCCCGGGCATCACGGGCATCTCGCATCTGTTCGAACACATGATGTTCAACGGCTCGAAGAACTACAAGCCGACAGAGTTCGACAAAATACTTGAGAACGGCGGCGGCTACTCGAACGCGTACACCAGCAACGACATTACGTTTTACTACGAGGAGTTTAATCCCGACTTGCTGGACAAAGTCCTCGACATGGAGTCCGATCGTATGCGGTCGCTCAAACTCGACACGAACAATATCGAGCAGGAGCGCGGCATCGTCAAGGAAGAGCGGCGGGTTTCCACAGACAACAGTGTTCAGGGCAAGATGTTTGAAGACCTCTCTGCCTCCGCATTCGTTGCTCATCCCTATCACAACCCCGTGGTTGGATGGATGAAAGACCTCGACAACATCACCCTTCAGGATGCGAAAGAGTATTTCAAGATCTACTACGCTCCCAATAATGCGACGGTATTTGTCGTCGGAGATTTTGATTCGAAGACATTACAAAAGAAGATGGAGAAGTTGTTTGGCAACATTCCCCGGCAGCCCGCGCCACGCACGGTGATCAATGCCGAGCCAGAACAACAGGGAGAGAAACGCGTCAAGCTTCACAAAGTTGCCGAGCTTCCAGCGGTTGCCGTTGCGTACAAGAGTGCTTCAGCTTCATCCTCCGATATCCATACTCTGAATCTTCTTGCAACCATTTTATCCCGCGGCCAGAGTTCACGCTTGTACAAAAAGCTGGTTTATGATGAGCAGATGGTAACAGAGATAAGCGCCGGTACGGATGAGTACATCGATCCGGGGTTGTTCACCATCTACGCGCAGATGCGTCAGGGAAAGAAAACTGAGGATGCAGAAGAAGAAATCTACAAGATTATCAACGAGATTGTTGAAGAGGGCGTCAGCGTGGAGGAACTGCAAAAAGCGAAGAACACAGCGTTGTCTGATTATGTTGATCAATTCAAAACGAACCAGGGAATTGCCAGCCGCCTTGGTTTTTATGAGGTTATCTATGGCGATTACAAGAAGTCGTTCGGGGTTTCGGACGAGTACGCCAGGGTGACGGTCGATGATATCAAGCGGGTCGCCACCAGGTACTTCACCGAACGCCGGAGGACCGTTGTCATCCTGATTCCGGAGAAGGCAGCAACAGCTTCGAACGGGTCCACAAATTGATTCAGATTTTTCCCTTCAACAATACTAAATGCATTCCCATCTCAATATGAAGAAGGATTGAACATAGAATGAAACGCATCGCACTGCTTCTTCTGTTTCTCACCTCGATCTCATTAAGCCAGAAGATACAACTGCCGCCATCGACGCGGCACACACTGGACAACGGTTTAACAGTCATCCTGATGGAATACAAAAAAGTTCCGGTCGTCCATTTCCGGATGATAGTGCGCGGAGGGTCGGCGCTTGATTCCACCGGCTATGAAGGGGTTGCAGGCTTTTCAACATCAATTATGCGTGAGGGGACGGAGACGCGCAGCTCCACGGATATTGCGAAGGCAATCGACTTTGTTGGCGGATCGCTTTCGGTTGCCGCCGGCGCTGATTATTGTGCGGCCAGCGCAGAGGTACTGAAGAAGGATGTCGCCACCGGACTTGAGTTGTTCGCTGACGTTATTCTCCACCCTTCCTTTCCGGAAGAAGAAATTAACCGTGAACGGAAACAACGGCTCGCCAATCTCGAAGGACTCAAGGAGGATCCCTCCACCATTGCCTCGATAACATTCAACAGGAACATGTATGGCGCCCATCCGTACGGACGGCAAACATTTGGCACCAAAGCATCGCTTGATATAATTGAGCGCCGCGATCTCGTTGAGTTCTACAACAACATATTCACTCCAACCAATGCAACGCTCGTTGTGGTGGGGGACTTTGCTGCAGCCGAAATGCTCGAGAAGATTAAAGCAGCGTTTGGAGAATGGAAGAAGGGGGATAAACCTGAGATCAACATAGCACAACCAACCAGGCTTCAAGGAAGAAGAGTCATCCTCGTGAACAAGTCCGATGCGACGCAGACACAGATGATATTCGGGAATACCGGTATCGACATCAAGAATCCCGACTACTTTGCCGTGGCGGTTGCCAACACAATCTTTGGCAGCGGTTTCACGTCCCGGCTTGTCGATGAGTTGCGCGTCAAGAGGAGCTTGACGTACGGCGCCCGGAGCGGGTTCTCTTCGAGTTTGTGGGGAGGAAGCTATGCGATTTCAACGTTCACCAAAATCGAGACGACCAACGAAACGATGGACGTCGTGCTTGATGAAATCAAGAAGTACCGCGCAAAAGGCGCGACGGCAGACGAGCTGAAGAAAGGCCAGAACTACATTGCGGGCAGCTTTGCGCGAAGCCTGCAATCACCGGAAGCTCTGGCGGGAAGGCTCACCGACATTGAGCTGTACGGCTTTCCCAAGAACCATCTGGAGACCTATATCCAACGACTCCGGGCCGTAACGCTTGATGATGTCCGCCGCGTAGTGCAGAAGTATTTTCTTCTGGACGACCTGTTGATTGTTCTTGTGGCTCCCGCGCAGGAAGTTTCGTCGAAGGTGGAGAGGTATGGTCCGGTGAGTGTTGTTGAATTGGATGATGCAATACAGTAACCCAGGAATAATCGTGAGAGAGATATGAAGAGAGTAACGTACGCGTTCCTCGTGATGGCGATTTGCAGTTCAACTGCATTTTCTCAGCAGAAAGTTCTCATCTACATGGACCTTCAACAGACCGACCATCTGAAAGCCTATGGCATTGCATACTGGGCGCTGACGAAGAGTATCGATGTGGACTGGCTGCTGAACTACAAGGGCGGTTCGTTTATGATTGACGGGCTTGACGTTGTGACGGCCGAGTGCCGGATACGCGGCGTTGCATTCACGCCACTCAGCGCTGCCGAGGCAGCGCAGGTGTATTCGGAAGTGCAACGCGAGGATAACAACATGGACGTGGTGCGGTTGGAGAAAGCGCCGAGAGTTGCCGTGTATGTTCCCCCCGGATTTCAGCCGTGGGATGATGCCGTGACGCTTGCCCTTGAGTATGCAGAGATCAAGTACGACAAGCTGTGGGATGACGAGGTCATGACCGACAAGCTGAACGACTATGACTGGCTCCATCTCCACCACGAGGATTTCACAGGCCAGTACGGCAAGTTCTACGCATCGTTTGCGGGGGCAAGCTGGTACATTGAGCAGCAGGTGACGCTCGAAAAGGAAGCGAAGAAACTTGGCTTCCGGAAAGTCTCGGAACTTAAGAAGTCCGTCGCACGCAAGATCAGGGATTTTATCGCCAACGGCGGGTTTATGTTTGCGATGTGTTCGGCAACCGATACGTACGATATTGCACTCGCGGCAGAGAACACGGACATCTGTGACGTGATGTACGACGGCGACCCCCCCGATCAGAATGCCCAATCGAAACTGGATTTTTCCAGGACGCTCGCGTTCACGGACTTCGTGCTGGAGAAGAATCCGCTTCGCTATGAATACTCGGACATCGACCAGCCGCCGAGTGATTTACTGGGACTTCAGAATCCGGAGACAGACTACTTTACGCTCTTCGAATTCTCGGCCAAGTTTGATCCCGTCCCGACGATGCTGACGCAGGATCATGTCAACGTGCTCAAGGCGTTCCTCGGCCAGACAACGAACTTCAAGAAGAGCACCGTGAAGAAAACCGTGACCATCCTCGCCGAGAAAGAAGGCATGGACCAGGTGCGTTATCTTCACGGCAACTTTGGACGCGGCACGTTTACATTCTATGGCGGCCACGATCCGGAAGATTATCAGCATGCAGTCGGCGATCCACCGACTGATCTTTCGCTCCACAAGAATTCGCCGGGCTACCGGCTTATTCTCAACAATATTCTATTCCCCGCTGCGAAGAAGAAGCAGCAGAAAACATAACCAACCACTATTTGGAGTAAAACCATGAAGAAGTCATCTCTCATTCTTGCCTGCCTGATGCTTGCCTCGACCCAATTGTTTGCCGGCGGTCCCATCGGATTCGGGTTGCAGGCCACAGGTGCAACACTCAATGTCCCGGAGCCGCTCAAGGCCGTGTACGGATTTGGATACGGCGGCGGAGCCCATCTCGATATCAACTTACCGGTGCTCTTCAGTATCCGCATCGCCGGTGATTATACAACTTATTCACCCGACAACGCCAAGTTTGCAGGTATTCTTGCAGGATTCAATCCAGGAACAACTGCCTCGGGGTTCTCGATAGACGGCGGGCGCATCAGCATTTTTTCGGCATCAGCGAACGGGAAACTCGCGCTGCCAACGCCAGTCCTCTCGCCGTATCTCACGGCAGGGGCGGGCCTCGCCTCCATCAGCTCATCGGATATCGCCGTGAAATACCAGGGGCAGCCGGTCTCCAGTGCCGCGGGCGCGAAGGCTCAGACGAATGCCTCCGTCAACTTCGGCGCCGGTGTTGATCTCAGCCTCGTCGTTACACTCTACCTCGAAGCGAAGTACACCATCATCTTCACTGAAGGTGAATCAAGTTCATTCGTGCCGGTGTCGTTAGGGATTACGTTCTAAGCTGCGTCAATGTTTCTTCCTCCAAATAGAGCAACAATCAAACGAGCGACGCTTGCGTTAGCTTTGGTGTGTATCTCCACGATTAAAGCGAGCGGCTTCGATCGCTGGGATTTTGGTGTACATGGGTCGTGGTCTTCGATCAATGTTTCGAATGAACTCAAGGAAGTCTATCCAAAAGGATTCGGTGCGGGGATGGATATCGGTATGGTTCTGAGTGAGTACTTCGCGCTTCGTTTCGCTGCTGACCATATCTCCTCACCAGCGGACCTGGATGAGTATCAACGAGTCTTTGAGCGCTTGGAAAATTCGCTCGGTCCCCCAATTCCTGTTTTGGTGAAAGGTGGACACATAGGCACCCTCACGTTCCTATTTGGCGCAAAGCTCAAATTGATCCACGAACCGGTTGCACCATTTTTGAGTTCTTCAGCCGGACTGGGGTATGTTTTTCATTCTGGCGTGAGTCGACAATTGGTAAGCCCATTTGTCCAGTATGCAACCGCGACCATCTCAGATGCACATTCGAAGGCCGGACTGTGTGCCAGTCTTGGAGGAGGAATTGATGTTGATCTCCTTCCCATCAAATTCACCGTTGAAGCATCCTACAGATCAATCTTTGTTGATGGGGAAGCCCTGACAGGTGCGGTTATTCAATTGGGAGTACTGTTATGATTGCAATGCAGTGCTCTCTCGCAAGGAGAATCCTTTGCTGTTTGGTCTTCTGCCTGTTTTTCACAACCGTTCAGGCGCAGACTGAAGAATCGGTTGGTTATGGTTTTCAAATCGCCGGAGCAAGAATAAATCTTCCTGAATCGGTTCGTTCATTCTACAACAGTCCGGGTTTTGGCTTCGGGGCCCATCTTGACGTTCCACTTTCGCCCTTGGTTTCAATTTCGATTGCAGGCGACTATGGATCGTTCATACTGAACGCTGACGAGTATCGACGTTCTCTTTCTTCTTTCTTCAGTCAAGCTGTTGTCAGTGGAGGAAGGTTAAGTATTTTCTCACTCGTGTGCGCGGCAAAATACCGACCATATGAGTCATCGGTTGTTCCCTACTTGGTTTCGGGGCTGGGCCTTGCGTCACTCAGCGCTTCGGATGTCACCGTCCTGGCCGGTCCACCGTCCGATCCTCGCTCATCACGTGCGAAGAAGGCGAACATCCCCACTGGAACGAAGGGAATTCTGAGTTTCGGTGGTGGCCTTGAGATTGTGATTCCATGGGCCGTATTTGTTGAGGTGAAATACCAACTTGTGTTCACCGAGGGCGAGTCAAGCTCGTTCGTGCCGGTGTCGTTGGGGATTACGTTTTAAGATGGCAGAGTGTTTGTCAAATACTGTGTGCTATCTCCATAGTGGCCACGATCCCTGCTGCGAAGATTCAAGGAGGTCTCAGATGAGAAGAGTAACCATGCTTTTTCTCCTGCTGCTCGTTTCCAATTTGTCTTCAGCTCAAACTCAATTCTGGCAACAAACAAATGGACCACTGGGTGGACGAATCAACTGTTTTGCGTTAGGCTCGGATGGCTCAATTCTCGGAGGCACCGAACTATCGGGAGTAGTTCGTTCAACCGACGATGGCAACAGTTGGAATCGTACAGGACTCACCAATACCGGGGTGTCATCCGTTGCATCACGTGGACAAAAGATCGTTGCCGCGGCGTCTGGAATCCGCCTTTCAAACAATATGGGGTCAGACTGGATCCATGCTGGTCGCAGTGATCAAAGTCGTGGGCTACACATCACGTCGGAGGGACACATTTTTATAACGACCGATTCGCCATGTCAATTCTGCAAAGGAATAGCAAGAACCACGGATGATGGAACAACATGGCTTGCGAGGTATTTCATTTTCAATTCTCTCGTAACGGGTGTTGCTTCGGCAAGCGACAGCGTCGTTATTGCCGGTGCTCTCTCGGGAATCTGGAGATCAACCGATTACGGTGAATCTTGGGCTCGTATCTCCTCCTTTCGCGTGCAATCAATTAGTGTTTTCGACGACATCTTCTTCGCCCCGGTCACCGGTGGAGTGTACAGAGGAGTGTATAAATCTACCGACTTAGGCTTGACTTGGACGTATATTAGCGATGGAGTGCCGATCAATTCGTCATCATACTCGCTCACCATAAACTCAACGGGATACATTGTGGTCTCCGCTGGAAACCTATTATTTCGCTCAACAGATAATGGAACAACGTGGCAACCTGCCGGACAACTGGCTGGCGAAATTTACCCGGTGGCTCTCACGAATAACAACACGATCATAGCGGCAGCCGACAACCTGGTATTCAGGACGACCGATAACGGCACTTCTTGGTATGAAGCCGTAAATGGTTTGGTATGCACAGTTGTATCCTCGTCTATCATTTCAACGAACGGAGACTACTATGCAGCAACATTGTCAAACGGCATCTTTCGCTCCACTAACCATGGCAGCGATTGGCAAAAACCTAGCGCGCAAGTTCCATCACCATACGGGGAGTATCGTTTGTGTGCAGGGAGAAATAACAGCGTTTTCGTGAGCAATGTTCATGACGTCTACCGTACCTCTGACGATGGAGAGTCGTGGACACGCCTGAACATTATGGGCCCCGATACCCTACTTACTGACATTGCAACGAACAGATTGGGACATCTCTTTGTTGGTTCATATGGCGTTGGTCGGTCTACCGACAATGGCACCACTTGGTCCAGGCTTCTTACAAATAGAGTTGTTTCTCACATTTCTATCAATCAATCGAGTGGGTATCTTTATGTAGGCACCACCTATCCGTACACGGTCTTTCGCTCAACAGACAATGGCGAGTACTGGGAGGAAGTCCTTACGCCCGACACGGAAATTGAGTTTCTACAATCAGCCGAAGACGGTACTGTTCTCGTGAAAACACTGAATAATACGTTGTATCGTTCAACCGACAGTGGTGGTGCATGGACTGTAAGCACTTCGCAGTTTTATGTCTCTGCTCTCGTGTCCGACGGCCAAAACAGCCTATATGCCGGAACTGACAGCGGGCTTCTAATTTCCCATAATGGAGGCCTAACTTGGAACGAAGCCAATAGTGGACTCTTCAACAGTTTCATATCATCTCTCAGTATTGACTCATCGGGGTTTCTAGTTGCGGGAACAAGTGGTGGCGTTTACAGAAGCGTTCAAAGTATAACAAGTGTTCCCGAGCGTAGTCCGCTGGATGCCTTTTATCTTGCGCAGAACTATCCCAACCCCTGGAATCCAGCGACAACGATTCGATATGGCTTGCCCCATAGTTCATTTGTTACGCTTAGTATTTACAACACACTTGGTCAGCAAGTAGCACAATTGGTACACGAACACCAACAGGAAGGCTACCATGAGGTGAGACTAGACAGCGATGCTTTGGCAAGTGGAATCTATTTCTACAGAATGCATGCTGGGGGCTATGTCGAGAGCAAAAAGATGGTGGTGTTGCATTGATTCAAAGATGTTCGCTTAACCTCTTTGAAGGGGAGCGTCAACAGGAAGAGATCCGCCCTTCTTGTTTCGCCAAATGAAAATCCTTATGTTGGACACGACAAACAGAGCAAGAATCGCCCAACATGTTCATTACATTCGAAGGCCTCGACTTTAGCGGCAAATCCACGCAGGCCACCATCCTAGTTGAGAAACTGAAAAAGACCTACCCCATCATTCATTTCCTCCGCGAGCCCGGCGGAACAAAGATCTCCGAAAGCATACGCAACATCCTGCTTGACAAAAAGAACCTCGAAATGACGGAAGCTGCCGAGCTATTCCTCTTCTCGGCTGCACGAGCGCAACTCGTTATGGATGTCATCGTACCAGCACTACAGAGGAAAGAGATCGTGGTGTGCGACCGGTACTATGATTCCACTACTGCGTACCAAGGGCATGGACGTGGAATCGATCTTGAAACGGTGAAGCGTATCAACCGTCTTGCAACGGGTGGAAGAGACCCGGACATTACATTCTTCGTCGATATCCCCGTTGAGGAAATCGAACGCCGGAAGAAAAAGGCGGGCATGTCGTTCGACAGGATGGAGAGCTCGGGGAAGGAATTCTATGAGCATGTGCGACATGGCTATCGTGAGATTGTCCGGAGCGAGTCGCAGCGTTGTGTCACGATCAACGGGATGCTCACCGTAGAGGAGATTGCACGGGACATCTGGCAGCATGTAGAAAAGAAGTTGACAGTCGTACATCAATAATCCGAGGGAGAAGATAGATGAAGCGCATACTGGGGAATAGGGTTGTGCGAAACGTTTTCTTGATGAGCATCGGCGCCATCCTGTTCGTTGTGGTTGTCGGCTTTGTCGGTCCGACGGACAGTGAGTACTTCCTGAAGATCAACAAGGGCATTGATGTCTTCGGGCGGGTGTACAAGGAAATCACGATGAACTATGTTGACGAAGTCGATCCCGAAAAATTCATGGAGGCCGGCATCGATGGAATGCTGGGCTCGCTTGATCCGTACACAGTCTACATCGACAAGGAGAATGGCGATGAAGTAGAGTTGCTGACGACGGGAAAGTATGGCGGCATCGGCGTTACAATCGGTCAGCGGGATGGCGCAATCCAGGTCATCACTGTGATGGATGGATACTCCGCGCAACGACAGGGCATTCTCCCGGGCGATAAGATCCTCGATGTGGATGGCCTCAAAATTTCCAGCAAGAAACCGGATGAAGTCAGGGCGTTGACACGGGGCGAGCCCGGAACGGAGACACGCGTGACAATAGAACGGGAGGGGGAGAAGGCGCCTCTCACGTTCACGCTTATCCGCGAAGAGATCCAGCTGAAGAATGTAACATATTCGGACCTCTCGCCGCAGGGCATTGGCTACGTACGTCTCGAACGCTTCTCACGTGCAGCATCGGATGAAGTGCGCCAGGCAATTCAAGCAATGAAACTGAAGGGTGAAGTAAAAGGAATGATTCTTGACTTGCGCGGCAATCCCGGTGGCTTGCTGGAATCTGCCGTTGGCATCGTCAGCAAATTTGTTCCGCGCGGCAGTCTGATTGTTACAACCAAAGGGCGACGGAACGAAGCAGAGCGACAGTATAATTCTCTTGAAGAGCCCCTGCTTCCCGCGACGCCACTTGTTGTTCTCACCGACCGGAACAGTGCAAGCGCAAGTGAAATTGTTGCGGGTGCATTGCAGGATCTGGATCGAGCGTTGATTGTTGGCACACGCAGCTTCGGCAAGGGCCTCGTCCAGACGGTCGTCCCGCTTCCGTATGACTCGCAATTGAAAATCACCACGGCGCGCTACTACACGGCCAGCGGACGCAGCATTCAGGAAATCGACTACATGCACAAAGACCGAAACGGTGTATTCGCGACTGTTCCCGACAGCCTGAAGCGCATGTACAAGACTGCCAACGGAAGAAAGGTGTATGAATACGGCGGCATCACCCCGGACTCGACCGTGAAGGAAGATGAGTTCGGTCCAATGATCAAGGAACTGTATCGCCGGTCGATGTTCTTCAAGTTTGCGAACAGCCACATGGCCGATCACAAGAGCCAGGCATACAACGGCATGACGGATGCAATCCTTTCATCCTTCAAGAAGTATCTGGATGATCAGAAGTTTGATTACCAGGAGGAAGCAGACGGCAAGGTGAAAGAGATAAAAACGATTGCAGAACGCGCGCATTACAGCAAGGAAGTGCTCGACGATCTCGACCTTCTCAAGACAGCGATGGAGAAAGAGAAGTCCCGCGGTTTTGACCGGTACAGAGACCACATTGTGCACGAACTGGATATCGAATTCATGGCGAGGGTAAAGGGCGAGCAGGGAAGAATTGCAGCGTCATTGAAAGGTGATACACAGTTTGACACGGCTGTTGCTCTCTTGAAGGATCAACGTCAACTTGCCCGCAAGCTGAAAGGATAGCACGATCTCCATTACTTTCAAGAAAGCGCATGCTTGACCCACTGAGCATCCTCCTCTTATTGCTTGCCGGTGGGCTGGCAGGTTTTCTCGCCGGATTTTTCGGCGTCGGGGGAGGAATTATCCTCGTGCCGATGTTGCTCATTTTCTTCAAGAGCATCGACGTTTCCTCTCTCGTTTCCACGCACCTCGCATTTGGCACAAGTCTGTTGATTGTCATCTTCGCTTCGCTCACGTCGGCGTATCAGTACACAAAGAACGGCCATGTTGTTTGGAGGGCGGTCATATTCATCGGCATTGCGAGCGTTGTGGGCGCGACCATTGGAAGCAATATCGCCGGAGAGCTTCAGGGAAAGACACTTCAGAAGATCTTCGCTGCAGTTGTGATCATTGCCGCGATCAGGTTACTCTCCGAAGGACAAAAGCCGAAGGAAGAACCAAAACCCAACCTGGCTCCACCCGGACTTGCGGGAACCGGTCTTGTTGTCGGACTCGTGTCTTCACTCGCCGGCGTTGGCGGCGGCGTCTTTGCCATTCCGATGATGTACAACTTCCTGAAGTTCCCACTGAAGAAGGCTCTTGGCACGTCAAGCGCAACAATTGTGATTACGGCTCTGGCATCGTCGATCGGATATGTCGTGAAGGGTTGGGACAACACACTACTGCCGGCGTACACGCTCGGATTTGTTGATTACTTCCATTCAATTCCAATCATCATCGGCACATTACCGGCAGCAAGATTCGGTGCCATCGTTGCCAACAAAACCCACGTGGACAAACTCAGGAAGTACTATGGGGTGTTCCTGATAGTGATTGCGGCAAAGATGTTTTTCTTCTGACTCCTCTTCACCGGACATGAAACTTCAACTTACACGTGCACTTGTTTTCTTCGATCTTGAAACCACCGGCACGGATATCGTTCGCGATCGGGTCATTCAGATCGCTGTTCTTAAACTGCATCCCGACAGTTCAGAAGAAACCCGTACGCGGCTTATCAACCCAGAATGCCCAATCCCGCCCGATGCCATCGCAATCCACGGCATCTCAGATGCTGACGTCAGTAGTCAACCGCCGTTTAGAACGATTGCCTCGTCTCTCTTCCAATTTTTCTCAGGATGCGACATTGCCGGGTTCAATTCCAACCGGTTTGACCTGCCGTTGCTTGTTGAAGAGTTTGCCCGATGCGGAATCCAGTTCCCCGAAACCGGTTGCAAGCTCATCGACGTTCAAACCATCTTCCACAAGAAGGAGGAACGAACACTCTCGGCAGCATACAAGTTCTATTGCGACAAGATGCACAACAACGCCCATGATGCAGAAGGTGATGTTCGCGTGACACTCGAAGTCTTCAAACGTCAACTTGAACGGTACGGTGACATCGGTACGACGGTGGATGAACTGCACAACTTTTGCAATCCACTTGCCGTGGTTGATTTCGCCCGCTATCTGAGCAGAAACGGGAATGATGAGGTAACATTCAACTTTGGAAAGCACAAAGGAAAGCCGATTCTCCAGGAGATCGACTATGCCCGCTGGATGCTTGAAGGTGAATTCCCCGAGGCAACGAAAATGATATTGCGCGGGCTTCTTGATGGTATTGGCGGGTCATGAGGAAACCGCTTCATCGCCGGGAGCGATGGTTCCTTATCGTGTTGCTTGTGTTCTCCGTCTGCCTGCGTGTAGTGTTTCTGCTTCAGGTACACGACAATCCCTTCTTCAACAATCCCACATCTGACGCATACTACTACGATGCACAGGCGCAATCGATTGCTGCGGGTGATGTTCTTGGCAGGGATGTCTTCTTCCGCGCGCCGGGGTATCCCTACTGGCTCGGACTCATCTATGCTGCTTTCGGACACAGCTATCTGGCAGTTCACGTTATTCAACATTTGCTTGGTGTAGTTGCGACCCTTCTGCTCTACTTGCTTGCGCGCCGATTATTCAATCCAACAGTCGCAGGTGCCGCTGGCGTGCTTATGGCGTTCTACCCCGTGTTGATGTATTTCGAAGGCCAGTTGCTCTTCGATTGGTTCCTGACGTTCCTGTGTCTGTCGTGGTGTCTACTGCTGTATCACGCCAGAGACAGCTCGACGCTATGGCGCTGGTTTTTTGTAGGTCTTCTCTATGGAGTCATCTGTGTTACTCGCCCGACGTTTCTGCCGCTTGCTATTCCGCTATTTGGGTATGAGATCTGGAGATGTTTCAAGGTAGATGGTAAGGGGAAAGCGTTGCGCCTTGGCGGTGTACTGATAGCTGGCATTGCTCTCGCCATTCTTCCGGTAACAATTCGCAACTATGTTGTGGCAAACGACGCAGTGCTCATAGCATCGCAGGGGGGCATCAACTTCTATATCGGGAACAATGTTGATGCGGATGGATACACTGCGCGAATCCCCACCGATGCCGGAGCAAGTTGGGAAATTGCCGAGATGTCATTGTACGTTGAGAAGATGGTCGGACATCGTCAGACTCCTTCCGAGGAATCAAACTTCTGGTATGCAAAAGGGATGGAGTTCATCTACCACCATCCGGTACATTTCGGAACGCTTCTCATCAAAAAATTCTACCTCTTCTGGAATGCGATGGAGATTCCGAACAACCTGAACTTCTACACCTTCTCGCAATACTCGTGGCTTCTTCGTCTATTGCCGGTGGGGTTCTGGTGTGTCGGTCCGCTTGGAGCACTCGGGATGATTGTTGCGTGGAAGGCCCGTCGCGGGCGCACCATGATTGCGTTCATACTGATGTATTGCGCGGTAATGATAATGTTCTTCGTGTGCGACAGGTATCGGCTTCCCGTTGTGCCGTTGCTCTGTGCCTTCGCCGGCTACGCATTGGTTGTTTTCTTTGACTGGATGGTACAAAGGGAATATCGACCGATGCTGATTTCTGCAACGGTGTTGGTCTTGCTTGCTTTGTTCGTCAACAGCAACGCATATCAATTGGAACGGGAGGAGCCCGTCCATCAATTCTACATGCTCGGCCTCATCGAGATGAAACATGAGAACTACGCCGCAGCACTCTCACATTTTGAGCAGGCGTCTCGCTACGGCAAACCGATTCGCAATCTGTATCTGCACCTGGGGTTTAGTGAGTTAATGCTCGGAAAGAAACAGCAAGCACAGGAGAGTTTTCATAAGGAGCTCTCGTATCATCCTGATTCATATGGGGCTCTGGCGAATCTTTCATCTCTTTACCTCGGTGAACGGTTGCTTGATTCGGCGATTGTGTATGGCAGCAAGGCGATTGTTGTGAGGCCGTTCATGCCTGCCGCGTATATTTCTGTCGGCCAGTCATACTATTTGCGTCACAGCCTGGAACAAGCCGAGTCGGTTTTCGCCATAGGCTCAGCGAAGTGCGGCAACGCGTTCCTCTATGGCAACTATCTGCTTGGAGGCATTCACCTCGAACGCGGAAATGCAGCGCGTGCAGAAGAGTTCTACCGTTCGATTGTGCAGTCTGCTCAACAAAACAGCGGGGCTTCATATGAGGCGGAGTTCCTGATGCCTGAGGAAAAGAGAACGGGGATTGATCCGCTCATGTTGCGAGCAAAGGCACTCTACGGACTCGGGCACGTTTTTGCAGCACGGAAACAGGTTGACAGTGCGGCAGCATATTTTCACATGGCGACTCAACTTTTCCCCGCTCTTGCCGATGCATGGGCAGACCTCGGTGTCGCGTTCCTTCAGTTGCGCCGGTTTGCCGATGCAGATTCTGCAATGCAGAGGGCATTGAAGCTGCAACCCGAGAATTTCATGTATTGGTACAATTACGGCTCAATGCTCGGCGCAACGCGAAGACTGACCGAAGCGAGAGAGGCATTCAGCAAAGCACTTGCGCTACAACCAGATTTTGCACCGGCGCAGCGTGATCTCGACTTTGTCAACCTGGCTCTGGGGAAGTAGCTCCGCGTCTTGCAGATGCTACTCCTTATCCGTATGTTTGAGATACTATCTCCCTGGCACTCAGATCGTTACATCCATTCACACGTGAGGTTTTATGAGAAGAGCTCTCGCTCTCGTCTGCGCTGTTACAGTTGTTGCGGCGCTCTATATTTCCTGGTTTTTCGATCAACGTTTGATTGACGTTCAGGAACGGCACATGCAGCCGGCTTCGACCGGCACGGAAGATAATCCTGATGCCCGCGCTGAGATGGAGTTCTTGGTCCAGAGGGATCCGCTATCGAATACCATTCCGCGCGATATCTACCAGGCAGAGCAACGGTTTGCCAGGAAACTTCCAGAGCGGGAGGCATTGGCACTCGCAAAGAATCGTGCGGATGCATCACAGGTCCAGGCGCTTACGTGGGTTGAACGAGGACCCAACAACGTCGGCGGACGAACCCGCGTTCTTGCAGCCGATGCTGCAAATGTTGGAACGCTCATCGCCGGAAGTGTTGCCGGCGGGATTTGGAAAACCACCGATGACGGTGCTTCGTGGCGACTGACCATTGCGCCAGGGCAGATTCACTCCACGAGTTGTATCGCTCAAGACAAGCGCCCGGGTATGACTCACATATGGTACGTTGGTACGGGAGAGTTTCGCGGATCGACAACCAACAACACGCGCTGGGGATCATTCTTCCGTGGTGACGGAGTTTACAAATCCACCAACAATGGTGAATCCTGGGCTCTCCTTCCTTCTACGATGTCCGGGACTCCTCAAGCCACCGAAGCGTTTGATTTCGTCTGGAATATTGCGACCAATCCCGCCGTACAGGATGAAGTGTATGCAGCGACATGGAACGGCATCTATCGTTCAACCAATGGCGGCTCTTCGTGGGCACTTGCACAACCTTCCGATTCAAGTCTTATTAATACATCCGGCTCTGCCACGGACGTTGCTGTCACGTCGACCGGTGTTGTGTACGCGAGAACAGAGAACGGTGGAGCGCAGAACATCTGGCGTTCGCCGGATGGTGTGAACTGGACGAACATCGCCCCTGCGAGTTTTCCTACGAGCGCAGGACGTATTGTCTTTGGGCTCGCTCCTTCCAATCCGAATGTTGTGTACGTATTCATCGAAAGCGCAAATACGACTCCTGCAAGCTCAGGACATCAACTGTGGAAATACACGTATATCTCCGGTAACGGTTCCGGTACCGGCGGTACATGGGAGAACCGCGGTGGTAATTTGCCCGGTGGATTCAATTCGCAAACAGGATATGATCAGGTCGTCCATGTGAAACCCGATGATGAAAACTTTGTGATTGTCGGAGGGACCGATCTCTATAGCTCCACCAACGGTTTTTCATCAACAGCGGGTACGTCAAACATTGGCGGGTACAATTACTGGCCAGGACAGAATCATCACCCCGATATCCATTCGGGTGCATTCAGGCCGGGAAGTCCCAACGTCTATTATTCGGGGCACGATGGCGGTATTTCGCGCGCCGACGACATCCGGCTCACCTCAATGGTGTGGACAAGTTTGAATAACGGGTACAACGTAACGCAATTCTATTCTGTTGCCATCTCACCGGATAGTGGTGACAATTACGTCCTGGCGGGTGCCCAGGATAACGGTTCGCAGGGAACCAACCTGGCCGGAATGTCTGCATGGGATATGGTCTCGAGTGGTGACGGGACAATCGTAGAGCTTCCACCCGTTGATCATGATCGCCTGTACACACAATCGCAAAGTGGCCCGTTGTACAGGCAAACGAGAGGCGGTTTGGATTTCTTTTCGATGAACCCCTCTGGTGCAACGAGACAATTGTTTGTCAATCCAATTACGCTTGATCCGAATAATCCACGATTGATGTACTATGGTGCAGGAAAATCCAACGCCCCTACAATGTACAGCGGGTTGTGGAGAAACAGCGATGCGCCAAACGGAACGAGCACCGTTGGCTGGACCGCGTTAACAGCAACCGATGTCGGCGCAATCACAGGATGGGTGCGAGCAGTAAGTGTGATTGGCATATCGACGGCGAACAGTCCGAACCTTGTTTATTTTGGAACAACAGATGGCATTGTAAAACGTGTGGATAGTGCGAACACTGCTTCTCCAATCGTTACCGACGTGACGCCACCAGGATTGAACGGTGGAACTGCAACAGGTGGTTTTGTACGCTGCGTTGCAGTTGATCCAACGAACTCAGGCAAAGCGCTTGTTGTGTTTGGCAATTACAACTTCCAGAGCCTGTGGTATACAACAAACGGTGGCGCCACCTGGACGGATGTCGAAGGCAATCTGTCGGGACCGGATGGTCCATCAACCCGCTGGGCAACCATCTTTTACATTGGCAATCAGTTGAATGTGTTTCTTGGAACAAGCATCGGAGTTCTCTCAACAGACGCATTCAACGGCTCGTCTACTGTATGGGCACAGGCCGCCGCGAATGAAATCGGCAACGTGTTGATAGGCTACATGGACTATCGTCCTTCAGACAGAACGCTCGCAATCGGGACTCACTCCCGCGGTGCGTTCACAACGCAGATTCCTTCAACACCGACCGATCTGAAGAACAATTCAGATTTGCCGGAACGTTACGCTCTGGCACAAAACTATCCGAACCCGTTCAACCCGACAACAGCTATCAGCTATCAGTTGACAGCCAGTGGCTTGGTGTCGCTCAAAGTCTTTGATCTTACCGGCAAAGAGGTTGCAACGCTTGTAAACGAGCGGAAGGAGGCCGGGGTGTACACAGTGCAGTTCGATGCACGCAGGCTTCCGAGTAGCACATATTTTTATACGTTAAGATCCGGTGGCTTCGTTGACACCAAAAAGATGTTGTTAATCAAGTAGTACCACATCCCGGGTTCTTATGAAGATTGTCGTGTTGTTCATTGTTCTTACTGCAGCCGTTCTTGCACAGGGTACATTCGCTGCCGAGCATCCAACCAGATTCGATCCAAAACGGGGTGCGGCGAAAGACGTCCTAAACGCGCTCGCCGAAGCAAAGGCAGACGGGAAACGTGTCCTGCTGGATGTAGGCGGTGAATGGTGCATCTGGTGCCGCAGGCTGGATACGCTGTTTGCCACGCATACCGACCTTGACTCTTTCCTGCGGAAAAATTTTGTTCTCGTCAAAATCAATTACAGTAGAGAGAATGAGAACGAAGCATTTCTTTCTCGCTACCCCCAAATACCAGGCTACCCTCATTTCTTTGTCCTCGACAATGACGGGAGATTCCTCTGTTCGCAAGATACCGGAGAACTCGAATCGGGGAAGGGTCACGACCCTATGAAGGTACTGGCATTCCTTGAAAAATGGGCGCCTGACAGATCGAAAGCAGGAAGCAAGTGATCACAAGACCGTGTTTTATCCACGCATGAATCCACTTCGCACCCTTCTAGCCGGCGCTATTGACTATGCCGGACTCTTCCCCCCCGCAACACTCGACATGGAAGCCGCAGTTCAGAACTATGATTTGTATCGAGCGGGAGAGTACGCATGGGCGCTGGGTCGGTTCATCGTGCCGGTTGCACGGTTGAGTGAATTAGAGCAAGCACTGCTGGCAATACCTGCGAAAGAGGAACACCGATGGCTCATCAGTGCATTGGCAGGCGCTGATCCCGATCGTGATGTCGCCACCATTTTTGGATTCAACAAACGTCAGCAAGCCATGATCGATACTGTTGAGATCAAGGCTTCAACAACTGATGACGTGAGGGCGGTTGCCCGATCCATACCTTCATTGTTGACGACATACGTCGAAGTCCCGGTTGATCGTGATCCTGCACCCTTGATTGCCGCCATCCGAGCCTCGGGATTGCGGGCAAAGATCCGGACTGGCGGAGTTACACACGATGTGTTTCCATCGAGCAACGACCTTGCAAAATTTATTCACACGTGTGCAACTACAAGAACTCAGTTCAAGGCAACAGCGGGACTCCATCACCCGTTACGCGCCACGTATCGCCTCACATATCAACCAGACAGTCCAACCGGTATGATGTATGGCTTCCTGAATGTCTTCATTGCATCCAGCGTTGCACATGACGGCGGCACAATCCGCGATGTTGTCGCAGCCCTCGAAGAACAATCGGTGTCGGCGTTCCATCTCAAGGATGGCGAGATAGAATGGGGTAAGTATCGCATTGATATCACGAAGATTGCAGCGTTCAGGACCGAGCTTGCCATTTCATTCGGCTCCTGCTCGTTCACCGAACCAATAAATGATTTGAATTCTCTCAAATTCTTATGAAACTCCAACTGAACGACACACACAATCCAACACTTACTTCTTTTGTAGACTCAGCAAACCTGGGCGGTACTGACTTCCCGATTCAGAATCTTCCGTTTGGCGTGTTCAAGCGCAAGGGAACACAAGACCTGCCGCGGGTCGGTGTGGCTATCGGGGATAAGGTGCTTGATGTAAGCATGTGCCGGAAAGCCGGGTTGTTCGAGGGCCTTGCAAATGATGCTGCCGCAGCCTGTGAGCGATCATCCCTTAATACACTGATGTCCTTGGGCACAAAGCATTGGGCCGCATTGAGGAAGCGATTGAGCGAACTTCTTGGTGCTACCTCGAAAGCCAAAGAGAGCGTGAAGGCGTCGCTTGTATCCACGAACGATGTGGAGATGTTTCTCCCTGCGGAAATTGGTGACTACACGGATTTCTATGCGTCCATTTATCACGCAACAAACGTGGGCAGCATGTTTCGCCCGACCAATCCATTGTTACCGAACTACAAGTACATACCCATAGGTTACCATGGGCGCTCATCATCGATTGTCATCAGTGGAACACCAATCCATCGGCCCAGTGGTCAGTTGAAAAGCGAAAGTGATGAGCATCCGGTATTCGCTCCATCGAAATTGCTTGACTACGAGCTTGAAATTGGCGCTTTTGTGGGATCGGGTAATGCGTTGGGAAAACCAGTAAGCATCAGTCATGCAACAGAACACCTGTTTGGTGTCTGCCTTCTTAACGATTGGTCGGCTCGTGACATTCAAGCGTGGGAATACCAGCCTCTCGGTCCGTTCCTTGCCAAGAATTTTGCGTCAACGATTTCTCCCTGGGTTGTTACTACGGAAGCGCTTGCGCCGTTCCGCGTTCCTGCATTTGAGCGCCCCGCAGGCGATCCATCGCCATTGCCCTATCTCTCCAATGCAGAGGATAAGAGTCATGGTGGTATCGATCTCATCCTTGAAGTCCACTTCATCTCGCGAACAATGCGAGAGCACAACATGAATCCCATACAACTCAACCGCGGCAACTTCAAGGAGATGTACTGGACACTCGCACAGATCCTTGCTCATCATACAAGTAATGGCTGTAACCTTCGACCGGGTGATCTTCTCGGCAGTGGCACTGTTTCAGGACCGACGAAAGATTCTCTCGGCAGTCTTCTAGAGTTGACATGGCGTGGCAGTGAACCGATCAAACTTCCATCAGGAGAAGAACGGAGGTTTCTGGAAGATGGTGATGAAGTGATTATGCGCGGGTACTGTGAGAGGGATGGCGCCGCGAGAATCGGACTCGGCGAATGCCGTGGCATCATAGTAGCTTCTACATCTTGAGTCTCTTTCCAATCTGCTTGACAATCTTTTCGAGATCTCCTTTCCGATTCACAAAATCCAGTCCGTCAGATTCAATTGTAAGCAGGGGGCCGAGTTTGTAATTCTGCGTCCAGCTTTCGTAATGCCCATTGAGTTGTTCGAGGTACTGGCGTGGAATGCCCTGCTCGAAGTCCCGCCCGCGAAGCGAAATCTGTTTGACGAGAGTGTTGGTATTGGCGCGCAAGTAAACGAGCAGGTCGGGCGGACGAAGATACTCGGTCATTACTTTGTACAACTCAACATAGTTTGTGTAATCACGCGCATCCATTTTTCCGATCTCGTGAAGGTTGCGCGCAAATATCTCTGCATCCTCATAAATCACACGGTCGAGAATAACAGAGCCCGGGCCTTCTGTTATTGCTTTATGACTTTGAAATCTGTTGGAAAGGAAATACACCTGCAGGTTGAACGACCAGCGCGTCATATCGGCGTAGAAGTCGGTGAGGTACGGGTTATCCACAACGGACTCAAAAAACGGATTCCACCCGAATTGTTGGCTGAGGAGTTTTGTCAAAGATGATTTCCCTGCGCCAATATTCCCGGCGACGGCGATGAAGTATTTCTTCTTTTTCTTCCTTCCAGCGTTTGCAGTGGATGCTATTGCTTTCCTCTTTGTTTTCATTCGTGCCCCTCGTTGATAATTCCATAAAGAGTAACAAGTCCGTCAATGGCTCGCGGCCCCGGACGGGAGATGATGTCTGAATTGATTCGAAATACCTGGCGTGTTCGGAATGCGTTGAGAGTGACCCACTCCGGGAAGAACTTCGGCAATTCATCCGCGTTGGCAAGCGCATCTGACATAACGATAATGACATCAGGGTTTGATGCAACGACTGCCTCGCGACTGAGTGTCGGATAAGTCGATGGCGAAGCGCCGGCAACATTTCTTCCCCCTGCAAGTACCAAAAGCTCTGAGAGAAACGTCTTTCCACCGACCACAATAAGTGGCTGCAACGAGACAATCAACAGTACTCCCTTCGTCGTTTTCACCAGCGACTTCACCGAATCTTCACACTGTTGTATTGTCTGAACAAGGCGGGTGGCATTGTCCGCTTTGCCGATAAGTTGCCCGAGATCAAGGATTGATTTCTGGATGCCGGCGAGCGATCTAGGGTTCGTAACGAACACGGGACACCCGATGCCCACCATCTTGTTAAAGTCCTCTCGAACATTTCCCTCCATACTTACAATGATCAGGTTTGGCTTGAGGCTGATGATGGTTTCGAGGCTTGGATTGGTAACACCGCCGACACGGCTCTTGGTTGCTGCTTCAGGCGGATAATTGCAGAAATCGGTTACCCCAACAACCTGATCGCCCGCTCCAAGAGCGAAGAGTGTTTCGGTAATACTGGGTGCTATGGAGACGATGCGTTGAGGAGTGGACAGCAGAGTAATCTTGCGGCCGAGGTCGTCAACAACCGAGACTTCTGCCTTCAGTATACCGACAAAGGCAGTCAATCCAACTATGACAGGGAGAAGCCGGGGTAGGAGGTGCATGATTGTGAAACGAGCGGGTCGCGTTTAGAGAATTCTCTGTCAATATAGGCTGAAGGAACGCGAGATGCAAGGAGAGACGTTCATTGACTTTCCCTTCTTTTTTGTGGAAATTGGCGTCGGACAGAACAATCAAAGAAGCCACGGAGAGAAAAAGTAATTGGATAAATTTGTCATCAACGGTGGACGGAAACTCAACGGAACAGTAAGCATCAGCGGGGCAAAGAATGCCACACTCGCGCTCATGCCGGCAGCGCTTCTCGCAAGTGGAACGTTCCGCCTGCGGAACACGCCCGTGCTGCGCGATGTCACTACGATGTCCAGTCTCCTCAAAACAATGGGGATGAAGACGGAGCTCAAGGATCACGTCCTTACCCTGGATACGACGGGAGTAAACAAACAAGAAGCACCATACGAGCATGTGAAAAAGATGCGCGCTTCGATCTACGTGCTCGGCCCGCTGCTGGCACGGTATGGCAGGGCGAAGGTGTCGCTACCGGGAGGATGTGCTTGGGGCCCGCGTCCCGTGAACCTGCACATCGAAGGCATGAAGAAACTCGGCGCAACCGTTGAACTGAAACGCGGCTACATTCAAGCGAGTGCGAAACGACTGACGGGTGCCCATATCAACTTTGATGTCTCCAGTGTCGGCGCAACGGGCAATGTGATGATGGCTGCTGTGCTTGCCAAAGGGACCACTCTCATTGAGAATGCGGCAATCGAGCCCGAGATTACACAGCTCGCTGAATTTCTGCACGCGATGGGTGCAAAAATCAACGGCATTGGTACAAACCGCATTGAAATTGAAGGAGTTGATGAATTGCACTCCGCCGATATCGAAACCATTCCGGATAGAATAGAGGCGGGGACGTTTCTCGTTGCGGGAGCTATTACGGGTGGGTCAGTCACTCTGCAGCATGTCATCCCTTCACACTTCTCGGCGCTTACCGCAAAGCTCCAGGATGCTGGGTGTGAGGTTCAAGTTGGATCAGACACGGTGACGCTTTCCTGTCCAGACGGTATCAAGCCGGTTGATGTTACAGCGAACATCTATCCTGGATTTCCCACCGATATGCAAGCACAGTGGATCGCGTTGATGGCCATAGCCAACGGTACATCCATTGTGACCGATTCGATCTACCTTGATCGGTTTAAACATGTTCCCGAATTGATTCGTCTTGGCGCAACAATTGAGTTGAAGGAAAATGCCGCTGTTGTCAAGGGTGTGAAGCAACTTACCGGGGCAACAGTGATGTCAACAGATTTGCGCGCCTCAGCGTCATTGATCATCGCCGGTCTTGTTGCCGACAGCATGACGGAAGTGCTGCGCGTCTATCATATCGATCGCGGATACGAGGCAATCGAAAAGAAACTCCAGTCTCTCGGCGCAGACATCCAACGGATGTCGGGCGAAGAGTTCTAACTCCACTCATCAATGTCTCTTTTCCGATCACGAGGATTTGTCGCTATCGTTTTGGTGTATGCAGCGATTTCCCTCATCTCCACACAAATCCCTCTTCTCAATTACCTGGGCTACGAGTTCTCTGCGCTTATCGGGTCTCTCGGCTCGGTGATGTCCGGGCTGCTGACGATATATCTTGTCAAGCCGGTGTATCTTTCTGGTGATACTGCGGGCAGGTTTTCTCGTATCTCAACATCCTTCAGCCAGGCGGTGTTGCTCAACCTCGTCGCTCTCGTTATTCCTCTCGTTGTCATGCTCACGAATGCGTTCTTCGTGAAGAACTGTTCCTTGCTTCAGGGGCTCGCGTTCTTCATGCTCATTCCGGTCGTGAGTATCTGGTTTGGATCGGCACTTGGCTTTCTTTGCGCCGTACATTATCGGTTCGCAAAGCTCACGTTCGGCTTCTATTGTTTCCTCCTTCTGGCGTACAGTGCCGCCATCGGATATTTCACCCCGGCAATCTTCTCCTATAATTTTCTCTACGGCTACTTTCCCGGTCTCACATATGACGAAGCGTTGGGCCTGACATGGACGTTGGTACTCTTCCGCCTGCTGACGATCATGATCGGCGCAATACTGGTCTGGTTGGCCGCGCTGGTCGCACGTCACTGTTCGCCAACAGATTCAGTTGTGGTAAAGGGGAGATCTCTTTTGAGATTATTGGCTGGTCGCAGTTACCGGACGGTGGCTGGGACAAGCACTGTTGTGTTGGGGATCGTTTGGATCTTCAGGGGAGAGTTTGGATTTGAGTCGACGTCCGGGTATATCCAGTCGACGTTGGGGGCGGCCTACAGGTCTGAGCACTTTATCATTTATTACTCCAAAGAATCCTATGACGACGATGAGGTCAGGTGGATTTCAGCCGAACATGAATTCCGCCTGAAACAGATTACAGACGCGTTCTTTATTTCCTTTAACGGCACGATCGAATCATACATTTATCCGTCGAGCAATTCCAAGCAAAGACTCATCGGCACGGGAACGACCAACATTGCCAAGCCCTGGAGCGGGCAGATTCAGATCACCAAACAATCGCTTGATGGAACGCTGAAGCACGAGCTTGTGCACGTGCTCGCCGCACCGTTTGGATTGCCGGTAATCAGAGCAAGCGTGAGCACCGGTCTTGTTGAAGGGCTTGCGATGGCGATTGAATGGGAGTGGGGAAACCGTACGCCGCATCAGTACGCGGCCGCGATGCGTAAGTTCGACGTCATGCCTGACATTGAACCGCTTATGCTTCTTACGGGCTTTGCATCGCAGGCATCATCGGTGAGTTACGTGTTGTGCGGGTCATTTTGCAAGTTCCTCATTGACCGTTACGGCATCAGGAAGATGATGCAGGTATACCGCAACGGAGATTACAACATTGCGTATGCGAGATCATTGCAACAACTCATCGCAGAGTGGCATAGCTTTCTTGACCGCATTCCGGTTGCCGATCAGGATCGAGATGCGATTGACGTAATCTTCCGTCGTCCGGCGATCTTCAAAAAGGTGTGTGCGCGTGTAGTTGCCGAGCGTAACATCGAAGCACGGAAGCGATACGATGCGAGGGACTATGTGTTGGCGGAAGCCCTCTTCAAGGAATCATATCTCGAAGTAAAAGGTTATGATGCTCTCGGTGGATATATTGCGAGCGCTCTTCGTTCGGGGAACGCGCGGGATGTTACATCAATCCTAGACAGCATCATCATGAAGGATTCGCACCCCGCCCAGTACCTTCCGCTGTTCATTACAATTGGAGATGCATATTGGTCGCTGGGCGATAAGCGACGAGCCTCGGAACTCTACAGACGCGCCCGACAGGCTAACCTCTCCCAGAGTCTGAACGAATCTGCAGCATTGCGGATTGACGCCATGAAGGATACTGACAGCCTGATGCATTCCTACTTCATGTCCGATGCGAATGATACGCTGCGTCTGAAGATGCTGAATCAGATTGTCGCCCAAGGAAATAATGAGTGGATGGTGCGATACCTCAAGGGGCGACTTCTCCTGCGCATGAACCGGTTCCAGGAATCCTGCGATACTCTTTCATCGCTTGTACCTGCCCCCGAGGATTCGCTTCTTGAATCACTCCGGTTAAGAATGGTCGGTTACGATCTGTTTCGTCTTCGGAGATTTCAGGATGCCAGAACATCATTCTGGACATCGCTTAACTATCTTGATGATGAGGTTGCCCGCAACGAGGTTGATGATTGGGTGGAGCGTTGTGAATGGATGGAGACATACGATCCCGGATGACAAAAACGAAGCCAACATATTCGCGCATTCTTCTAACCCGGATGAAATTCATCGGAGACGTCGTGTTGACCACGCCGATCATCCGTTCGGTGCGGAATGCCTATCCAGATGCCTTTATTGCATATCTTGGCGAGAAGAATGCCGTTTCATTGCTTGAGCACAATCCCAATCTGAACGAAGTCATCCCGTTTGATTTCTCCCGAACTACATTTATCGAACAGCCACGGGTGGTGTTTCACCTTCGCCGCAGAAAGTTTGACCTTGCAATCGATCTCTTCAATAATCCCCGCAGCGCGTTACTGACATACTTGAGCGGTGCAAACGTGAGAGTTGGGGCCGAGCGAAAAGGTCGTGGCAAACTCTACACGATTCAGGTAAATGATGATGGGGCGCCGAAGACAACTATTGCATTCCATAATCAATTCATCCATGTGGTTGGTATTGAGCCGACGGCTCACGAGACAGAAATTTTCCTGACTGATGATGAGCGACGCGAAGCACGCATCTATCTTCAATGGCTTGATCATGAAAACACCCCGCTTGATATGGCCAAGCCGATTGTCGGCATCCATCCCGGTGCAACATGGCCGGCAAAGAAGTGGCTGCAGGAACGGTTCGCAGAACTTGCCGACATGCTCGTAGCGAAGCTCGGAGTTCAGGTCGTCATGCTCGCGGGGCCGAATGACGGTGAGACAATCAATACCATTCTGAAGCATTCGTTCTCCAACATCAAGGTGTTGAAGAACCTCCCACTCCGCCAACTGGGCGCCATCATGACGCATTGTTCATTGTTCATCGCCAACGATGCCGGACCAATGCATATTGCTGCCGCTGTTGGTACGCCAACCATAGGGTTGTTTGGACCAGGTGAAGAGAACATCTGGTTCCCGTACTCTTCTGAAGATGGACATAAAGCTCTGCGCAAAGACGTTCCGTGTCATCCCTGTCATCTCGACTTCTGCAATCGAGAGGGAGAGGGATATATGGAATGCATGAAGCTCTTGAGTGTGCGGGAGGTGTTTGATGCAGCGGCGCATTCGTTACGCGTGAAAAGCGTTAGATGAACGTATCGCCCTGGAGACGTGTCCACCATTCCCCTTCGAGTCGCGTGAAGAACGCGTTTCCGGAATAGAGTGCTTCCATAATAAGAGGGTGTTTGGAAATGGCCTGGACATAACTCCCACGTTGCACCATGATGCACAACTTCTCAGACAACTCCATGGCCATTTTTGGTTCAAACCTCCCTATGAGCGCAACGCTGCCACGTTGAAGAGCGTCATCAAAGAGATGGGTAAGCACTTCACTGATCGTGGACGGCCTTCCAACACATTGCAGTACCTGACCAGCTTTTCCAGGGTTTGGGTAATACATGTACCAACCCGCTAACGTGCCAGCTTTGTCAAAAAGGGCAACCTTTCGAAAAGCCCCGTACTCTTGCTTTTGTGAAGCCTCTGCCAATAACCACCGGAGGGATTGGATATTGTAGTCCGGAACCAACCTTTGCTTTCTTGAGAATTCGCGAATTCCTTCCAGGAGAGTTTCTGGAGTGAGTTCTCGGCCTTCGAGTTCTGATTTCTCTATGCGCAATGGGTTTTTCGATACGTGACCAGAAACCCAGTCCAGACCTGTCGATATTGGTCGAGCGAGGAACTCCAGTGGATTCGGACCGGTCTTCGTTCCTAACCATGTGGACATCACGAACCCGGAAGGGCGGAGAATCCGTAACCATTGCAGACTGTATGTGTGCATGGTGGCACTACCAAGTCCTTCCCAGATTTTTCTTGCCTTGTCTGTTGCAGTATCGGTTAGAGTTGCATCCTGTGGTCCGGCAAAAAGTTGTTTCAACATGCGTACCGCGGCAAGAGGATTCCGAAGCTCGGCATCCATCATCAGATTTCCAGCGAGAACCGCCATGACTCGTGCCCCGCTAACAAGAAACGGGAACGGTAAGGCACCCACAAAACCTCCGATGTATCCATTCTCTTCATACACCAGCGATGACAGTGTTCCGTCATACCAGGGGTTATCAAAATAGAGATGTGCGAGATACTCCTTGAGAGATTCGGGTGCTTGATCAGAGTCGCGACGGAAGATCTTTTGGAACAACGCCGCAACAGCGGGAACATCATCACGAGTGAATGATCTTATCTTATCCATGGACTCTCTCGACAATACCGTGGACCTCTGCTTGACAAGATACCTCCTTCCCGTTTTCGGAGGCGACGATCTGCATTGCCTTCCTGTCTGTTGCAATGATCTCGGTTGGTAGTCCGTGCATGTAGACAAATGCTATTGGTTCATTTTCAAATGCTTCTCCCGGTTCCGGGGGAACAATAACTCTTCCGCCCTCCCGTTCAATATGTTGCAGCGTTTTTTCCATGTTGTCTGTCTTGAAACACAGATGATGGAATCCTCCTCCCCGAGCGGCAAGGGCAAAAACCGGAGATTCAGAATCCGCGGGTTCCACCAACTTCACAGGAAGGGATCCTTCCTTTTGAAGAAAGACGACCCTCACTTTTTGCCGGGTATTGACAACCGGTTGTGTCATTCTCGTATACCCGAATGTTTTTTCCCAGATTGCAATTCCCTGGTCCAGGGACCGTACAACGATACCAATGTGATCGATGATCATGGCACAAGCTCCTTTTCTACGGAGAGTTGGTTTCCGATGTCCTGCACACGTATTAGAGTAGTGAACGATTTGTTTGGAGGGCCTCAGGAAATATAGTGAATTGGAACTAAAGGTGACAGAGGTTGCAGTTGGGTGTATCTGAATTTTTCCGGCACGAGCACTCCCCGCGTCTCAATGTCTTGGAGTTCAACCTGTTTGCGTTTGATTTTGTCGTGTTTTTTGGCATATTTGAAGTCGTTTCATCTAGTAACCACATTGCCTTACGCAGCTTCTGACCAACGGAGACGTCATGAGTACCATCATAGTTGATATTGTTGCGCGCGAGATTCTTGATTCACGGGGCAATCCCACCATTGAAGTAGATGTTGAACTTGAAAGCGGCATTATTGGCCGGGCAGCTGTTCCCAGTGGCGCGTCCACGGGCGAGCATGAGGCGGTTGAACTGCGTGATGGAGACGCTTCACGCTATCTCGGCAAGGGTGTGCTGAATGCCGTTGAACATGTGAACAACACCATTGCCGAAGAGTTGACCGGCTACGATGCTTCCGACCAGACCGGCGTTGATGAGATGATGATCCGGCTGGACGGTACAAAGAACAAGTCGAAGCTCGGAGCGAACGCCATACTTGGTGTTTCACTTGCAGTTGCCAAGGCTGCGGCACAAGCGGCGAAGCTTCCGCTGTACAAGTACATCGGTGGATCGAATGCCAAAGTTCTCCCCGTGCCAATGATGAATATTCTCAATGGCGGGAAGCATGCAGACAACAACGTGGACTTGCAGGAGTTCATGATTGTGCCGACCGAAGCAGAGCGCTTCAGCGAAGCATTGAGAATGGGAGTGGAAGTATTTCATGCGCTCAAATCCGTGCTGCACAAGAAAGGATACAACACCTCTGTCGGCGATGAAGGCGGATTTGCTCCGAGCCTGAAGAGTAATGACGAGGCGCTCGATGTGATCCTTGAAGCAATTACGAAAGCTGGGTACTCGCCAGGCAAGGACATCCACCTTGCATTGGATGTTGCATCAAGTGAGATGTGGGATGACGGCAAGTATCTCTTCTACAAATCCACAAAAGAGAAGAAATCGAAAGAGCAAATGGTGGCGTTCTACGAGAATTGGGTGAAGCAATATCCCATCATATCTATTGAAGACGGCATGGCGGAAAACGATTGGGAAGGCTGGAAGATGCTGACCGACGCTCTCGGAAAAACGACTCAGCTTGTCGGTGATGATTTGTTCGTGACGAACACGGAGTTCCTCAGCAAGGGGATTGATAAGGGGATTGCAAATTCAATTCTCGTGAAGGTCAACCAGATCGGAACTCTCACCGAAACACTCGACGCGATTGAAATGGCAAAGCGTGCCGGCTATACATGCATTATCAGTCACCGCAGTGGTGAGACGGAAGACGCTACCATTGCCGATATCGCAGTTGCAACAAACGCCGGGCAAATCAAAACCGGATCGGCAAGCCGCACAGACCGCATTGCGAAGTACAACCAGTTGTTGAGGATAGAAGAGGAACTTGGCGAGAATGCCATCTATCCGGCGTTGGCGGCGTTTAACAAGAAATAAGTTACTAACAGACAATGCTGGACAATTCAAAAAGGAAATGATGCAACAGATCAAATTCGGCACAGATGGTTGGCGCGCAGTTATCGCGGATGATTACACGTTTGCCAATCTGGAAAAAGTTGCGCTGGCGACTGCGCGTTACTTCAAGAATCACAAGAAGATCAAGAACGGTATCGTCATCGGTTACGATGCGCGGTTTATGTCTCGTGAGTTTGCAGAGAAGTCCGCTGAAGTAATGGCGAATGCCGGCGTCAAGGTGAAACTCGCGAACAGCATCGTCTCTACACCGATGATTTCACTACTGACGAAGATGGAAAATGCGGCTGGCGGCATCGTGATTACAGCGAGCCACAATCCGCCGAAGTACAATGGCTTCAAGATTAAAGGGGATTTCGGTGGGCCTGCCCATCCGGAAATGATTGCAAAAGTGGAAAAGGAACTCGCCAAAGTAATGAAGATGAAGAAGCTTCCATCGGCAAAGCATACGTTTACACAACTCGTCGAGAAGGGGAAGATCACATACATCGGCATGAAGCAGCGGTATCTTGACGACCTTGCAACGAAGATCGACCTTGACCTTATCCGCCGCTCTGACATGCGAATCCTCTATGATACAATGTACGGAGCCGGACAAGGTGTGCTCGATGTTGTGATGCCCGATGTAAAACAACTCCACGAGGTGTATAACCCATCGTTTGGCGGCACGAACCCCGAGCCTCTCGCACAGAATCTTCTCGAACTTTCCCGGAAGGTCAAATCCGGTGGTTACCACATCGGCATAGCAACTGATGGCGACGCTGATCGCATCGGTGCCGTTGATGAGAACGGCGACTTCGTAGACTCGCACCGCATTTTCTGTCTTCTCCTCAAGTATCTGGTTGAGCAGAAAGGGATGACCGGCGAAGTTGTGAAATCCTTCTCCGTGACACAGATGGTGGATAAAATATGTGCGAAGTATGGCCTCACAATGCATGAGACGGCTATCGGCTTCAAGCATATCTGCAGAATGATGACCGAGCGCGATGTGCTTATCGGCGGCGAAGAAAGCGGAGGACTTGGCGTGAAAGGGCACATCCCTGAACGCGATGGCATCTTTCTCGGGTTGATATTGTGTGAGATGATGGCGGTACGAAAAATGTCGCTGAGCCTGCTCGTTGCTGAGCTCATGGCTGAATTTGGCCAGCACGAGTTCAAACGCATCGACCTGCATGTGACCGAAAAGGAAAAATCGGCCATCATAAAGAAATACAAGAAAGGCGTCAAAGAGATAGCTGGGTATGTTGTCACCGGCAGAAAAGATACGGATGGAAATAAGTTCTTTGTCGATGGTGGCTGGGTTCTCGTTCGTGCCTCCGGCACCGAGCCGCTCATCAGGTTCTACGCGGAAGCGGAAAGCGTGGCAAAGGTTGATGCGTTGCTGGAATCTGCAACGAAACGCTGATGAATCATCACTCCATAGAAGAAAGTAGTGCCATGCAGGCCGCATCGTTTTACAATGTAATGCCCGACGGCACGGTGAAACAGGTGAACCCGTTTACCGGCACCGAAGTGTGGGCGGTTCCCGGACGCAGAACCAGGCCGGTCACCAATGAGGCGTCGACCACAGCGAAGCCCATAGAGATCCATACGCCGGAAGACCATTGCAGTTTCTGCCCGCCGCGATATTTTGAAGTTCCCCCCGAAAAATCACGCCTCGTTCTCAGTAATGACCAATGGCAGAAGATTGATTTCCTCACGCCCGACAAGTATCACGACAGCACCGCAGAATTCCGTCGCGCCGGGAACATGTTTGAAATTGTCACGCTTGACTATTGGCGAAAGAACTATGCATACAAGATGATCGCCGGTCGCCAGAAGTGGAAGGAAGAATACCTGGCGAACCCTGCCGGTCTAAAGCACATCACCGACATCATCCACTACAAGATGCATCAGGAGGGTAAGTCGGACGAGCAGATCGGCAAAATCCCGATGACGGAGAAGCTCTCAATTGCTGATGCGTTCTTTGGTGGCGGACATGAATTGATTATTGCAAAGCGCCACTTCAAGGAAGACGCTCTGGTTGATTCAGATCTGTATTCATCCGGTGAGATGACCACGGAAGAGCACTTCCGGTATTTCAAATTCTCCATCGATGCTCTGTATGATGTCATCCAGACGAACAGGTACGTGCGGTATGTCAGTGTCTTCCAGAACTGGCTACGACCGGCAGGTGCATCGTTCGACCATCTCCACAAACAAATAGTAGCACTGGATGAATGGGGTGCATCGATCGAAAACCAGGTTCGCATGTTGCGCCAGGATCCCAACGTGTTCAACCAGTATGGCGCAAACTTCGCTGCCCACCACAACCTCGTATTTGCCGAAAACGACTATGCTATTGCGCTGGCCGGTATAGGACACCGCTCTCCGACCATCGAGATTTATTCGCGCTCGGTTGCGGGGAGACCGTATGAGCACTCAGATGACGAGATACGGGGGATAGGAAACCTTGTGCACGCAATGCATGCGGCGATGGGGAGCGGGATTTCCTGTAATGAGGAATGGTATTATACGCCGGTCGATGCGGTCTACAAGATGCCGTGGCATGTGTTAATCAAGTGGCGTATTAATGTTCCGGCAGGCTTTGAGGGCGGAACCAGCATCTACATCAACCCGATGACGCCAATTGAACTGCGCGACAAACTCGTGCCGCGATTATACGCGCTCCGCGACGAAAACAAGATCGACCGCATCCGCATCGCTGAAGAATGTCGCGTTGATCCGAATCCTCTGAAGTACTACCTCAAGTAAGAGAGGTCTCTGATACCCTCGTGGTTGCCGCGAGTTTTCCCAACGCCAGCGTAAGACCCAGCGTTATCCAGAACAGCAGTACAACTTCTTGATCGCCAAAGCTCCACTCCGTTACACCATTGACCTGAAATCCGACGAATACAGCAATGGCTCCCAGCGTGAACGATCCCGCCATCCAATCATCCTTTACTCTTTTGTAGACTCTCCATTCGGTTATCGCGATGCGGACAAACATCGCCAACACAGCTACAAAGCCGAGCGAACCAAGGGTCACGAGAATTTGCAGCAGCACGTTATGGAGGTGTCCCCACGGGATCTCCGATCCCGGTGGATTGTATTGCAAGAACAATTCGTGGAGATCAATATCCCCAACGCCGACGATGGGGTGATCGGCAAAGATGCGCAGTGCGGTTGTCCAGAGCAACAGGCGTGATGCGTTTTCCGGGTGTTGCATATCAACAATGCTCTTGAGTCTTTCCTGTACATACGGCGGTGCAAATATGGCAAGAAGGATGACCAGGATGAGGAACGGAATGAGAAGTTTCTTGTTCCGCACAAACGCGATGAAGAGCAATCCCACGGCAACTGCAAGATACGCCCCGCGTGTTACTGTGGCGTATAGCGAAATCATAATGGGGAGAAGACCGAGAAGAGCAGCCCAGCGCACGTTGCCCGGTGTTTTTGGGTGGATGATGAACGGAACTATGAGCAGAGCGGCCATCATCATCAATTCAGATGTTGTCATGTAAAACTGGAAGATACCGAGGCGCTTCGTTGTTTCGGGATCGGCGAAGATGAGTTTGCATACCCCGATCATTGCCACAATAATCGCTGACACGAGCAGCACAGCAATGTACCACTTCGCCCGTTTCCCGGAAGTTGCCGTTGAAGCAAAGAAATACACAACTGCAATAAGCAACACACGCTTGGAGAAGAGCATGGATTGTTCCGGTCGGACGGAGAAGAGAGTTGAGAGCAACTCTGCTCCAACATACGCCAGGAAGAACCAATCAAGAGGCGTGGAGGCAATAAGATTTTTCCGCTGCACTAGCATCGCGCCGATCCATGCGAGTCCCATCAATCCGAGGGCGATGGAATTCACGGCAATGGAAAAGAAGATGGAGGAGAGAAACAGTGTAGCCGCACCAACAAGCGAGTATGCCAGCCATTCCGTGTAATCGGCGTATGTTTTGCCGCCTGTTTTCACTCTTGTCATAGTGAGCGGTCAGGAAGACAAACCATGCGGAGAGAGCGCTTGTTCGATGTCGTTGTGTTCATATCCTGTGAACATACCGAAGCATTAGCTTTCAGGTAGTCTCTCTCTATAAGTTTTTAGGATGTCGGGGGTGACTTCTTCGGCTGACACAAGGCTGTAATGCTTTTCTGAAACCACCCGTACCCCGTCCACTGTGTTCTCAAACTCGAAAATGGCAATCTGGTTGTTCGACATGAATTGGGTGCCAATTGCTCGACAAATGAGAGAGGGAAACTTCGCCGCACACATAGCGAAGTCCTGCTCAATCTGCACAACACTGATCTTGTCTTTTCCACCCTTTGCCTGGACAGGCAAAACATAATGGACACCTTTCTTGTCAATCCCAACATACACTTCGTCAGTTTCAACTTGCCCAATCTTGGGTGCGGTGGTCCTGAGGTGGTTCTGAAGAGAATAACATGTTATACCGGTGAAAACATCCACGAGTCTGTTATAGCGGAGCTTTGCCAGGAGAGCCTGTTCATCGTCGAGAGTGTAGAGAGAGATAAGTCCGGGTGTCGAGTCTGGAATCTTGGTGTCCGCAAGCATCTGGCTAGGAACTATGTCCTTTTCGCCAATGAGAGCAAAGCAGTATTTTGAACGCCCGGCAGGTCGAATAATCCACTGCTTTCCTGCTGGTGCTTTACATGTTATGGTTTCGGGGAGAGATGAACGGTAACGGAAGCTGTAGATGATATCACCCAGGTTCTTTGGTAGAACGATAGACAGCTTCTTCGCGACCCGCTCTATTTCGTTACGAGCAAATGGGATCTCGGTCATTCCCTTCTTAAAGTGGCCAAGAAAGATTTGCTCAATAATTTGAGTGTATCTGTTTTGAGTTGTCTTCATCTGTCCTTCCTTTTCTCCTGTCTGATATTGCGATAAGGGTTCGGTGACCCTGCCGCTTTTGCCTGGCCATCGCAAAACTAGAACTTCCTCTCTCAGTTGCTCTTTGGTTGCGGTCGCGATGCGAGTTCGAAACAGATCGAGACTCACAACCTCGTACCCAAGGGATGCGGCGATGTCTGCAAGAAGTTGACCCGTACGGATCATAACGCGCAAATAAGAAGCTTGATCTCCGACTACGTATGCTAGGTATGCACCCGGCCGAAGAGCATTCCTCAATTCAGCGAAGTGCCTTGTCATACCTCCAAAGTAAAGTCTGGTGACACGGTGGTACAATCGCTCGAACCCACTTGTCTTACCAAGCTGAATACGTCGTCTTTCGATTTCTCTCGCAAGCCCCTCGACTTTACTATTTGAGGCAACCCACTGATCGTCGTTATCAACCGAGTACACATTTCTTGTGTTGGATCGAAGAAGATGCTGTTTGAGGTCTTTTAGGTCCTGCTTATTCTTGATCAGTCCCAGAATGACAGATTCAAGACGAGTAGTACGAGTATAATCTTTTTCATTTGGATATGGCGGTGAGGTGATAACGGCACTCACGGATTGTGGTTTGAGAATCTGATGCAGTTCGCGGGAGTCAGCTTTGTGAATAGAGGTTGGTGTGGCAGCGAATTCTCGGAGTGAGGTCAGATCCTTTGAGATTGACCTTACTCCTGACAACCATGTTCTGATCACAGGAGCGTCATACTTTATCTTTCCGATTCCCACCTCTGGTCCAAAGTGAAGGTTTCCAATCGATGACACAAGAGCCTTGCCCAAAGCGAGTACCTCGTGTTCATAGAAACGATTGTCACGGAAATCTTGAATGGTATCAAGGAGAACCAGAACCTTGTGCAGAGGAAGCGGGCTAATAGAATCTTTTAGAAGGATAGCTTGGCCCTGCTCCGGGAGTGCCCGATACGAAATGCTGGGAAATGCCGGCTTGCCGGTAAAGTCATTAACGAGTTGCAGATCATCGTCCGTGATGCCTTCTTCGCGAAGCCGACGCCTCGCGTCTACAGCAACCTCTTCGGCGTGATCTCTTAATCCCTCAGGATCTATATCCCAGATTGTTTTTGTCTTGCTTGCAAAGTAACATATTGGATTTGCCTCAATACCGATGCTGGGGATGCCAAGCTTTTTGCATTCAACGTTTGTTGTTCCCGTTCCGCAGAATGGATCAAGCGTCCAATCAGATCCTTCAAGTCCAAAACGGGTGACATATTCACGAACAAGATGAGGTGGAAATGAAAGAACAAAACGATACCAGTCATGAGCTGCACCGTCCATCGGTGTAACTTTGTTTAACTGCGAGTTGTTGATTGTCGGGAAAGAGAGCACGGGAGTTGAGGGATGAGGATCACACTTCAATTGTACGAATCTAACGAGAGGACTCGTCACAAGCAAGCGCCTTTCACCAAACATATGCTTTTCGTATATTGTAGTCTATGATTTCAGCCGTGAACGTATCGCTCTCATTTGGCGGACGAGGTCTCTTCGAAGAGATCTCCTTCCGTATTGGTCCACACGACCGTATCGGACTTGTTGGCTCGAACGGTACGGGCAAAACCACACTTCTTCGCATCCTTATCGGAGAAACTGTTCCCGATAAGGGCGAGATCGCAAAAGCCAAGTACGTCACCGTTGGCTACCTGCCACAGGAAGGAATGCACGTTGAAGGCCGGACGCTCTACAAAGAAGTAGAAACGGCGTTTGGCGATGTGCTGGAAGCGCAAGCACGGCTCGAAGAAGTTCACGAACGCATGGGGATTGTATCTCATGAGGACGAGGAATTTGCGGAGTTACTGGAACTCTACGGCGAGCTGCAACACAAAGTTGAAGACAGCGACGCGTTCCGCATGAAGGCGAAGATTGAAAAAGTGCTGCTCGGCCTCGGTTTTTCTTCTGACGATACAGACCGCCAAACATCCGAGTTCAGTGGTGGCTGGCAGATGCGTATTGCCCTTGCAAAACTGTTGCTCATCCAACCATCGCTCTTGCTTCTCGATGAACCGACGAATCACCTTGATCTCGATTCATTGCAGTGGCTCGAAGAGTATTTGCAGTCCTACGAAGGCGCCGTCATCGTTGTCTCCCACGACCGCCGCTTCCTTGACAACATGACGACGAAAACGTATGAGTTGAGCCTCGGCAAACTCACCGAGTACAGTGGCAACTATAGTTATTTTGTGGTGCAGAAGGAGGAGCGAAAGCAACTCACGCTTTCGGCATTCCGCAATCAGCAACAGCAGATCAAGCAGACGGAGCAATTCATCGAACGGTTCCGTTACAAGGCAACGAAGGCGAGGCAGGTGCAGAGTCGTATCAAGCAGCTTGAGAAGTTGGATCTTGTAGAGATCGAAGACGAAGAGAGCGGAATACGGTTCAATTTCCCTCCTGCCCCCGCCGGTGGACGTGTTGCGATGGAGCTGAAGGGAATCCGCAAAAGCTACGGTGACAAGAGAATCTTCAACGGCATTGATTTCGACATCGACCGTGGCGACCGTATCGCCTTTGTTGGCGTGAACGGCGCCGGGAAGTCAACACTCTCGAAGATCATTGCCGGCGTGGAGCCGTTTGAAGGCGGTGAACGCAAAGTCGGGTATAATGTGATCGTGTCGTATTTCGCCCAGCACCAGGCTGATGAACTTAACCCGAAGAACGATGTGTTGGGAACGGTGGATGAGGTCGCTACGGGAGAGATCAGGAAGTCGCTCAGGAATTTACTCGGCTGCTTTCTTTTCAGTGGCGATGATGTGTTCAAGAAGGTCGGCGTGCTTTCCGGCGGCGAGAAGAGTCGACTTGCACTTGCCAAAATGCTTCTACAGCCATGCAACCTCATCATCATGGATGAGCCGACGAACCATCTGGACATGCGCTCGAAGGCGGTGATGCAGCAAGCGTTGATGAGATTTGAAGGGAGCTACGTTATCGTGTCTCACGACCGTGACTTCCTCGACCCGATTGTTAACAAGGTTGTGGAGTTCAGCAAGGGCCGCATCAGGGCGTATCCCGGCAATGTGAGTGATTACATTTACGCGAAACAAAAGGAACAGAACACCGCGCAGGCAGCAACAGTTTCTGTTCAGCAGCAGAGAAGGAAGGACGAGCCAAAACTTTCCGACAAGGAAAGAAAGCGCGTTGAAGCCGAAGAACGACAGAAGCGTTCCCATTTGACAAAACCCCTTCAACAGAAGATGTACAAGTTCGAAAAGGAAATCGAAGCAAAGGAAAAGCAAAAGGCCGAATTCGGGGAACTGATGGGTCATGTTGACTTCTACAAAGATGGCGAGAAGGTGAAGCGGGTGACCACGCAATACAAAGCGTTGGAAGCCGAACTGGCTGATATCTATTTCAAATGGGGAGAAGTGACGAAGGAGTTGGAGAAGCTCAACGGAGAGTTTGATAAGAAATCCGGGATGGCCAGAGACTGAATGAAATACGGCGACGAGATAGAACTTACCATAGAAAGCGTCGCCTTTGAAGGAAAAAGCGTTGCCCGTGTTGACGGGTTGGTGGTATTCGTTGCGGGTGGCGTGCCGGGCGATCGCGTCCTTGCAAGAGTCACCAAGTCCAAGAAAAAATTTGTTGAAGCGGAGGCAGTGGAAATTCTTTCCCCCTCGTCTCTTCGAGTCACGCCGCGTTGCGCATACTTCGGCACGTGCGGTGGTTGCAAATGGCAGCATGTAAACTACCAGGCCCAACTGGACTTCAAGCGCCAACACGTGGTTGATGCCCTTGAGCGTATCGGCGGATTCAAGGGCATCAACGTCAATCCCACTCTTGGTTCACCGGATGAATACTTCTATCGGAACAAGATGGAGTTCTCGTTTGGTGATAAATGGCTTACGAGAGAGGAGATGGAAAGGGAGAAACTGGAGACCGGAGACCGGAAGCCGGAGGATCGGTTTGCTCTTGGACTTCACATTCCTGCACGGTTTGATAAGGTGCTCGACATTGATGAGTGCTTTCTGCAATCTGAGACAAGCTACAGGATCGTCAACACAGTACGCTCATTCTGTCTCGACCATGGTCTGACAATCTACTCCACGTTCACTCACACCGGCTATCTGCGGAATCTTGTTATTCGTGAAAGCAAACGTACCGGCGGACTGATGGTCAACCTGGTAACGTCCCAGGATAGTCCGGAGATCATGGAATCACTTTGCGCTCTTCTCCTTTCACAATTTCCAGTCATCACAACGATCATCAACAATGTCACTGAACGAAAATCGCAGGTTGCCATCGGCGATTACGAGAAGGTGTACCACGGCCCGGGATTTATCACCGAGCAGATCGGCAAGCGAATGTATCGTATCTCGGCAAACTCATTCTTCCAAACGAATACCCTTCAAGCCGAGAGGTTGTATGATGCTGCGGCCGCTCTTGCCAGACTCGAACCGGAGGACATTGTCTTTGATCTGTACTCCGGCACAGGGACAATTGCTCTCCATATCGCCGACGACGTGAAAGCGGTTGTAGGGATTGAAGTTGTCGAATCCGCAATTGCCGATGCGAACAAGAATGCGGCCATGAACGGGGTTGGCAACTGCACGTTCATTCAGGGAGACCTCAAAGACAAACTCACCAAGGATACTTCGTGGCTTGCCAGCCAGGAACAGCCGACCGCAATGATTATCGACCCTCCACGCAGCGGAATGCATGAAAAGGTTGTCCACGAAGTCACTTCGCTTCAACCGGAACGTATCGTTTATGTAAGTTGTAACCCGGCCACCCAGGCAAGAGACCTGAAGCTCTTGTGTTCTTCTGCTCCTTACCGGATAGACTCGATCCAACCTGTGGATATGTTTCCACATACGTACCATATCGAGAATATCGTTGCGTTGTCCATAGTCGCGCAGCAATAATCTCATCTATCTTCTCTGTCGTGTCACATTGTTATTGATTGTTTGACAGACACGAACTATCTTTTAATCGGTCAAGGATATTCAAATTCACACACACTGGTCAGACTTGAGAACCGGCATCATTCTGTTTCTCTTCCTGGTTATTGCCATGGAGGCCCCCGCCGGATCATCGGGCAAAGTTATCACAGCGGTACGTACTGACCAAGCCCCCACCCTCGATGGTTTGGTGAACGAGCCTCAATGGCAGGTCGCTCCCGCCGCTCTCGATTTCACCCAATTTGATCCGGAGGAGGGTGCCCTTCCCACGGAACAAACCTCGGTACGTATTCTTTATGATGACCATGCACTTTATGTTGGGGTGATTTGTTACGATTCGAAACCAGATCTGATCGTCCATCAACTCACACGACGGGACAGAAGCTCCGAGGCGGAGAGGTTCTCCGTGCAGATCGATTCGTATCATGACCACCAAACAGCCTTTGTCTTTTCAACGAATGTTTCCGGTGTTCAGAGTGACGGCGTGCTGTCGCAGGATGGTGCTGTGTACGACATAACGTACGATGCCGTGTGGAGCGTGAAGACGGCGACCTATCTTGATGGCTGGTCTGCGGAGTTCGAAATTCCATACAACGCTTTGAGATTTTCCGAGCAGGAAGGAATCGATCTGGAATGGGGGATCAACTTCCGGCGCTATATCAGCCGTAAGCACGAAACCGACGAATGGGTCATGGTCCCACGTAGCGAGCGATTGCAAATCTCGCGTTGGGGCCACATGCGTGGGCTCAGGAACATCTCACCACCGTTGCATCTCAACATCTCACCGTATATTTCCAGCACTTCAACACTCCATCCGGCAAACTCATACTGGTCACGGGCATCCGACCATGCGTTGCTCGGTGGACTTGATCTGAAGTATGGTATCACACGAGACTTTACGCTCGACGCCACGGTGAATCCCGACTTCGGCCAGGTGGAAGTCGATCAGGCAGTCCTCAATCTCACCGTTTTCGAGACGCGGTTCCCTGAGAAGCGCCCCTTCTTTGTGGAAGGCTCACAGCTTTTTACATTCGGGGCAGGAGTTGATAACACATCCATGCCTCTGTTTTTTTCGCGCCGGATAGGAAAACGGCCTTCGAACGCATCTGACATTGATAACATCTTTATCGGTCCGAACCCTCCGACAGGCGTTTCGCTTGAAGAGAACCCATCGGTTACTACCATTCTAGGCGCAGCAAAAATCTCAGGTCATTCCAACGCAGGCCTCTCGGTTGGTGCCCTCTCTGCAGTGACTGACGTGGAAGATGCCCTACTCAGGCTTTCTTTTGGAAGAGATTCTTCTGTACAGACAGAACCTCGAGGTTCATACAACGTTTTCCGCTTGAAGCAGGATTTGGGAAACGATTCCTGGGTTGGCGGCATTGCCACGGTTGTGTCACGCGACGGGATGTCTCCTGCGTTTTCGGGAGGAGTTGATTGGAACGCCCGGTTCGGTAATGGTTCCTACGCCTGGGATGGCTTTGCTGCGGCAGCACATTCGGCGAGTACGACAACGCGGCGGGACGGGTTTGCAGGGCGCCTCCTTATCTCGAAGATTGCCGCCGAGCATTGGTTCTACACGACCTCGTATGATTTTGCCTCACGCTACTTCAACCCCAATGCCATTGGTTTCTTTGCCCAGCCACATGACCATGGTGGATATGTGCAGCTGCTCTACCGCGAGAACTTTGCTAAAGGGGTATTTCGAAGATATTCCGCGGCTCTCAATCCCGAATATCGCTGGAATTGGGATGGGGTGTTGACACGTGCTACTCTCAACACAGAGTTCAGCGGCGAGTTCGCAAGCTTCTGGCAGGGGACATTCGGATATACGTATTCCCACTCCGCATTTGATGATGCTGAGCGGGGAATCATCGGGATATACAAACGTCCCGCTGGTCATACCCTTCAATTATCCGTCACCACCGATGGACGCAAAGATGTTTCTGCAAGCGTCACGGGAATCTATGATGTCGACGTGAGAAGGAAGCGACGCATTATCGGTCAAGTCGGTCTGACGTTACGACCTGCCTCCTGGATGGAGTTGACGCCGCTGGTGTATTATGCACACACGCGAAATGAAGAAGCGTGGGTGTTTCCGGGAGGGAACATTGTTGATAATTCTATATCACCACTACAGTTCAGTGTGTTTGGCGAACGGGATGTTGATCAACTTGATCTTGAACTGAGGGGAATAGTGACATTTACTCGCGACATCTCACTTCAGTTTTTCTCACAGGTGTTTCTCGCTCGCGGACGGTACGACAGCTATCGACGCCTGGGGAGAGGTGAAGAGCTGATACCATATGTTCCTCTCGCCAACTTCACGGACTTCAATGAGATTTCGTTCAATGCCAATGTACTTTTACGATGGGAGTATTTGCCAGGCAGCACGATCTATCTTGTCTGGACACAGGAACGTTCCAGTGACAGTCGGAATTATTCTTCGGGGTTTGGGCGCCGGTTCAACGATACGTTTTCCATTCCGCATGAGGATGTCTTACTTCTGAAGGTCAGCTACTTGTTGCCGCTATAAATTCTTCTTGAAGAACCCCACGATCCTCCCATTGTATTCTGCCCCTCCTATTTCCGCCATGTCGTGGTGCTTTGCACCGTTTATGAGCCACAGCTCTTTGGGCGGGCTGCTGTTCTTGTAGAGCAGTTCGGAATACTGATAGTTGATGAGCGAGTCTGCGGTGCCATGAAGAATGAACATCGGAACGTGGAGATCGCGAACAGCATCAAGGGGAGAAACTGCGTTTGCTTTGAAGTGCGCAAGATGCTCCGATCGCTTGATGACAAGATTGCGGAGATAGTGCCACGGCATCTTGATGATCCGCTTCTGGTAGTCGTCGAAGACCATGCGAAGTGTTGCGAACCCACTTTCTGCGATCACGGCTTTCACGCGCTTATCGATTGCCGCGGCCTGGATAGCCACCGCCGCTCCCATGGAACTACCGAACAAGCCGATGCTTCCCAGATGGACGTCGGATCGTTGCTCCAGGTAATTGATGACCGTGCTGACGTCATGCTTCTCGTAAAAGCCGTAGGTGCAATATTTTCCTTCGCTGTCACCGTGTCTGCGCGAATCGTACAGGAACATATTGAACCCATTATCGTGCAGCACTTTTGCTATCGTCAGTCCGACGATCTTGCATTCACTCACCCCATGAAGATAAATGACCGTCCCTCTTGACGGTTGACGTGCTTTGATAAGCCAGCAACTTAATCCAATTCCTTCCGCCGTTTTCAGGGTCAGCTCTTCATATGGCAACCCAGCGTCGTCGGGGTGTATGATGGTTGTGTACTTGCGATAGAATTCAATTGTGCGCCGGTGGGGCTGAAGCAGCATTATGGGTCCAATAACAAAGAGGACAAGAGAGAGGAACACCATAAAGAGGATAACAGTGAGGATCAGTGCGAGAAGAACACTCATGAAGAAAAGCGGCTATGGTCGATTGATGCGCTGCAGATCGTACTTCAATATAGGGAGATGTGTTTACGGAAGCAACCGGAGTCGTTGCTTCTCCTTTAACCTCTTGGTATATTCACCCGTGTTGTTGTCAAGCACATCTTCTCCCTTGCGCATCATGTCGTAACGGTAAACATCATCACAGGATGGAACTCCCCAAACGTATAGCGATTGTTCACGAGTGGTTCACCTCTATGCGGGGAGGCGAGAAGTGCGTTGAAGTGTTGTGCGAACTCTTTCCGCACGCAGAGTTGTTTACACTTCTGCATGTGGAAGGCTCCGTCTCACCGACGATTGAGCGAATGCCGATTCACACATCCTTCATTCAAAATCTTCTCGGCGCTCAACACCGATATCGCCATTACCTCCCGCTGTTCCCGACAGCAATTGAGCGTTTCGATTTGAGTGGCTATGATCTTGTTATTACATCAAACCACTGCGTCGCAAAGGGTGTCCGCGTGCCGCCAACCGCGCTGCACGTTTGTTACTGCTACACCCCCATGCGATATATCTGGGGATTGTATGACGAGTACTTTGGCAAGGATCGCGCCGGGCTGCTCACACGTATGGGGATGCGCGTCTTCCTCAACTACTTGCGTCGGTGGGATGTGCGCACTGCCGACAATCCCGACCGTTTCATTGCCATCTCCGAACATATCCGTCAACGAATCAGGGATATTTATCATCGATCATCTGATATTATTTATCCACCCGTCAACACCTCTCTCTTCCAGCCCTCTCATTCTGATGACGATTACTTCTTAATCGTGAGTGCGTTCGTTCCGTACAAGCGGGTTGATCTTGCTGTTGAAGCGTTCAATCAATTGCGCGAACGTCTCGTGGTGGTTGGTGATGGCCCTGATGCTCAACGGCTTCGTTCAATGGCAAAGAACAACATCGAATTTGTCGGCTGGCAGTCGGATGAAAAATTGAAGGAATACTATGCCCGTTGCAAGGCGTTGGTTTTTCCGGGAGAAGAGGATTTCGGAATTGTCCCTCTTGAAGCGATGGCATCGGGGAAGCCTGTCATTGCTTTCGCGAAAGGTGGTGCACTTGAAACCGTTATCCGAAGCCGTAGCTTGAAGACCGGCGTTCTTTTTGAGCAGCAGACGGTGGAGTCGTTGGCATCAGCAGTAGAGTCCTTCAAGAACATGCAGTTCTCTCCCGAAATGCTTCGCGCATTTGCATTGACTTTCGATCGGGAAGTATATAAGCGCCGGATGAAAGAGTATCTGGAACGCGCCTGGGCCGAATTTGTTACGCATCCTCCCAAGCGTTGAAAAGAGAATAAGTTATCGCATTCCCTCGTTGACATTCCGGCACCTTTTCCGTATATTTCCAATCCAAATTTGCCACTAGTGGATATGCCCCCCGAGGAAGGCCGACGCAAGAAAGACCCCGTTAGGTATGAGATTCTCTTGGTTCCACAGGGGGAGGGGGGTAAGAAGCGGTCTTTCCATGTAAGTAGAGGCCGGCTTTTGGGATTCATAGCAGTAGCGCTCTTTGTGATTTCGTCCAGTATTGTAATGCTGTTGGTGTACACGCCCATCGTGATGTACATCCCGATCAAGAATCCCGCTATCGAAGAGCGGTATGGAAAGCAAATTCTTGAGACACAGCAAAGGTTGAATGATCTGGCACAAGATGTTCTTTCTCTAAGAGACTATAACCAGCAACTTCGCAAAGCTCTCGGTGAATTCAGGGGTAAGGACTCGAGTACTGAAAAAACACTCGCATCGCGAATACCTGAACACCGACAGGCCGAAGTAGAAGTAGAAGATTCCGGATCTATAGGAACGCCCGATGACACCCTGGGAAGTCGTCCGGAAACGTATGGAGATTATGATCTGGCGCTGGCAGGAGTAGTACCCGTGAGCCATGAAGCGTTCCGGGCGTCATTCCCGCTGCTCGCGCCAACGGAAGGTTTTGTAACACAAGGTTTTGATCCATCGCGTCGCCACTTTGGAATTGACTATGCGGTGAAACGCGGAACCCCCGTGTATGCTGCGACCGATGGCTACGTGGTGTTCTCAAGTTGGACGTACGATGACGGCAACATGATCATCCTTTCTCACGGTAGCGGGTATTTGACGCTGTACAAGCACAACCAGTTATTGCTGAAGAGTTCACACGCATTCGTCAGACGGGGTGAATTGATTGCACAGAGCGGTTCCACAGGAAAAACGAGTTCCGGATCCCATCTGCACTTTGAAGTATGGAAGGACGGTTTGCCGCAGGATCCGCAAGAGTACCTGCTGACGGTATCGAAGATTCAGTAAACAGCGGAGGATGCATTGGCAGAGAAACACGAGGCAAACGGTGAGTTAAGTTTAATAGGTGCGGGGACCAAAGTAGAGGGGCAGATTACGACCGAAGGCAGTATTCGCATTGACGGCACAATGATTGGGAACGTGGACGCGAAAGCAAATGCAGCCATTGGACCGTCGGGAAATGTTGATGGTAACCTCAGTGCGAAAAATGTGTCTCTTTCGGGCAAACTGAAGGGGGCAATCAACGCAAGCGAGAAATTGATTCTCGAAAGCAAGTCGGTGCTTCACGGTGACATCAAGGCATCGAAGCTTGTTGTGGATGAGGGTGCGATCTTTGATGGCAAGTGCAGTATGACATCCGAAACGGAAGAAGCGGCGTCTTCCGATACCAAGTGACTCGTGAACCCGGCGGCAACCCGGGTGACTCCGGAAGAAAGTGGGTCACCGCATTTGCGCCATACCTCACCATCGGAATGCAGCTTGCCTTTGCAGTTGTTGGATTTTTCTTTCTCGGAAGATGGCTGGATGGTGTGTTCTATACCACGCCGTGGCTGATGATCACCGGACTGGTGATCGGCACAACCGGCGGATTTATCGGCTTCTTTCGGGCGGCGATTTCGATGGCAAAGAAAGAAGACGAACTGGAACACAAGAGCAATGAGAGCGGGAAGTGAAGATCGATAAGCGATTCCCGTTGCAAGTGTTGAGTGCTCTGATGATTGCGGGGATAGTGAGTGCGTACCCGCTGATGAAATTCGGTTCGGCAGAGATTCTGCTCGCTGTCGGCGTCGGAGCGCTCTTGAGCACGATCAATGTGATGCTTGGTTTTTTTGCAATAGAATACTCGTTTGAAAGATCGTACACAACATTTCTGAAGGCAGTTCTCGGAGGGATGGGTGTGCGAATGGCATTGATGCTGACAGCGTTGCTGGTGTTAATCAAATTCGTTGGGTTGCACGCTGTTGCGCTAACAGTTTCATTGTTGTCGCTCTATTTGGTGTTCCTGGTACTCGAAGTGGTTTTCATCCAGAGAAAAGTTCTCGTTAAGAATCAACACACATAGCTGACCCGAATGTTTGCATTTTTGAATTCCGCAGAAGATACAACGCACGCCGTACACACAGCAACCGATTCACTTCATGCTATTGCCGGACATGGTGGTGAACACGGAGGAGAGCATGGTGGCAACCTGTTCACACAACTTCTCCACCACGTTCAAGACTCACACGAGCTTGAACTTCCATTCATCGGTCATGTCGAGCTTCCCCATTTTCCACCTGTTCATATCGCTGGCCTTACAATTGATCTGTCGATAACGAAGCATGTTGTTTTTCTCTGGCTTGCAGCGATCATTCTCTGTGTGCTTGCGATCAGCGCAGCGCGTAAGAACAAAAAGCGTCGCGTACCCACCGGCTTTGGTAATCTAATGGAAGTCTTCGTCCAGTTCGTTCGCGATGATATCATTATCCCGAACATGGGGCCCAAGGGCGTGAAGTACATGCCCTATTTGCTTACGACCTTCTTCTTCATTCTGATCATGAACCTGCTTGGACTGATACCCTACGGAGCATCAGCGACGGGAAACGTAAGCGTAACGGCGGGACTTGCCATCATCGCGTTTATCGTCATTCAGGCGTCTGCGATCAAGGCGCAAGGATTCGGACATTACCTTGCTCATCTTACCGGCGGCGTACATTGGGCGCTCTGGCCAATCATGGTGCCGATTGAAATTCTCGGCCTCTTTACAAAACCGTTTGCATTGTGTATCCGTCTTTTTGCCAATATGACTGGAGGGCACATCGTGATCGTGTCGTTGATCGGGTTGATCTTCATCTTTAAATCATACGTTATCGCGATAGGTCCGGTTGGCTTTGTTCTCGGCATAAGTTTTCTGGAACTCTTCGTTGCGTTTCTGCAAGCCTATATCTTTACGATGCTCACATCGCTCTTTATGGGTCTCGGTATGCAGGCAGGGGGACACGACGAACATGAGGAGCATGCACACTAAGAAGAAATCTAATTTACTCAACTGAACACCGTCCTTCTGCAGGACTCGCGTCGGACGAACATGTCACACTATCTTTACAAACCAGGAGGAACACAATGGAAGCAACAGGTCTCGGATATTTAGCAGCAGGTATCGGCGCAGCATTGACGGTGATTGGAGCCGGCCTCGGTATCGGCAAGCTCGCAGCCGCAGCCATGGAAGCAAGCGGCCGCCAGCCGGAAGTCGCAGGTCAGGTTCGCACCTCCATGTTGATTGCAGCAGCACTCATTGAAGGCGCAACGTTCTTTGCTCTCGCAATCTGCATCATTCTCGCAACCAAGTAATTCACCCGAGGATTATTCATGTTAGAAATCAATCCAGGTCTGATTGTCTGGACCATCATCACGTTCGTGATCCTGCTTGTGATTCTCCGTGCGAAAGCATGGAAGCCGCTGGTGCAGGCGTTAACGGAGCGTGAAGAAAAAGTCCGTGCAGCATTGCAGCACGCCGAAGATGCGCAGGCCGAGGCGCAACGCCTGCTTGATGAGAACAAGCGCCAGCTTGCGAAGGCGGAAGAGCAATCGCAACGCGTCATCAAGGAAGGTCGAGAGATGGGGGAGAAGTTGAAGGCTGAGATTGTCGAGAAAGCGAATACAAGCGCCCGTGCGATGATCGAGCAGGCAAAGGACGAAATTCGTCGCGAGAAGGAAGCCGCGCTGACACAGCTTCGCACAGAAGTTGCCGATCTGGCAATCGGCGTGGCAGGAAAAATCATCGACCAGAACCTCGATACGCCCAAGCAGCGGCAGCTTGTGGATTCGGCAATAAAGGATCTCCAGAAAAACTAGACCATGAAAAACACAAGAGTTGCGCGGCGGTATGCGATGGCGCTTATGACCGCTGCCCGAGAACAAAACAACATCGAAGGTACGGCAAAGGACATGGAGTTTGTCGGGAAGACACTCGACGAATCCCGCGAATTTCGACTTCTTGTTGCGAGCCCGGTGGTATCATCTCCCAGAAAGCGGGAGGTATTCAAGGAAGTGTTCGGTCCGCGTGTTGGCAGGGAAACGATGACGTTCATCAATCTGCTCACATCGAAATCACGCGAGGCGATTCTGCATGATGTTGCTCAGCAATTCAAAGAGCTGCATGATGAGAAATTGGGAATTGTTAACGTTGAAGTACGGACTACGGTGGAATTCAACGAAGCTCAGGAAAAAGAACTCCGGACGCAGCTTGAGCGAATGGAAGGCAAAAAGGTGCGGTTCCAGTTTGTGATTGATAAAACGATCAAAGGTGGGATCGTTATCAGGATTGGCGACACGGTGTACGATGGAAGTGTCAGCCGTCAGCTTGAGCGCATGCGTGAGCGGTTCATTGCGGGACGCGCAGCATGATGTTTACACTACGATTAGCATAAGGATACGACAATGGCTGAAGTTAGACCAGACGAAGTCTCGGCAATACTCAGGAAACAGCTCGCAGGCTTTGAGAAGGAAACAGATGTATACGATGTGGGAACCGTGTTGCAGGTGGGAGACGGTGTTGCCCGCGTGTACGGATTGACCAAGGCACTCATGAGTGAGCTTGTGGAATTTCCCCACGGCGTGTTCGGGATGGTGTTGAATCTCGAAGAAGATAACGTCGGATGTATTCTCTTCGGCGAAAGCAGCAAGATCAAAGAAGGGGACACCGTCAAGCGCACGGGGCGCGTTGCCTCCATGCCGGTTGGCGAGAATATGCTTGGCCGTGTTATCAACCCACTCGGTCAGCCGCTTGATGGGCGCGGACCGATTCAAACCGATAAGTTCCTGCCCATCGAACGGAAGGCGCTCGGCGTTATTGAGCGTCAGCCCGTCAAGGAACCGCTGCAGACAGGCATCAAGGCAATCGACGGAATGATTCCGATTGGTCGAGGCCAGCGCGAGTTGATCATCGGCGATCGCCAGACCGGAAAGACCGCGGTTGCTCTTGACGCAATCATCAACCAGAAATTTACTCACACGGAACAGTCAAAGAAGATCGGCATCAAGCCGGTCTATTGCATCTACGTGGCTATTGGCCAGAAGAGCTCAACCGTTGCACAGGTTGTCGATAAGCTCCAGTTGGAAGGCGCAATGGAGTACACAACAGTCATTGCAGCAACAGCAAGCGATCCGGCCCCGATGCAGTTTATTGCTCCGTATTCTGGCGCAACGCTTGGCGAGTTCTTCCGCGATAGCGGTCGTCACGCGCTTGTGGTATACGATGATCTTTCAAAGCAGGCACAATCATACCGGCAGGTCTCGCTGCTCCTGCGAAGACCCCCGGGCCGCGAAGCATATCCCGGCGACGTCTTCTATCTCCACTCTCGTTTACTAGAACGTGCGTCGAAACTCAGTGAAGCGCTGGGAGGTGGAAGCCTTACCGCGCTTCCCGTGATTGAGACGCAGGCAGGCGACGTATCGGCATACATTCCGACAAATGTTATTTCGATTACTGACGGTCAGATTTATCTCGAACCCGGATTGTTCAATTCGGGCGTTCGCCCTGCGATCAACGTTGGTATCTCAGTTTCTCGTGTTGGTGGCAATGCGCAAATCAAGGCGATGAAGAAAGTTGCCGGACGTCTCCGCTTGGAGCTTGCTCAATATCGTGAGCTTGAGGCGTTCGCACGGTTTGGTTCTGATCTTGACAAGGCAACACTGCAGCAGCTCCGTCGCGGTTCACGGCTTGTTGAGCTTCTCAAGCAGGGACAGTATCAACCGATGACGGTCGAAAAGCAAGTCGTTAGCTTGTTCGCCGGCACCAACGGGTACTTCGATGAAATTCCCATTGAGCATGTGCAGCGTTATGAACGGGAGATGTTGGAGATGCTCGAACTGAAGCATCCCACTCTGCTTGTCTCGATCGCCGAAAAGAAAGAGCTGACGGAAGACATCCTCACAAAGTTGAATGGTGTCTTGAAAGAGTTTACGAACGTATTCAAGGTATCAGTAAAGGCCTGACCGGATATGGCAACACTACGTGAAGTACGCGCCAGAATTTCCGGCGTCAAGAAAACCCAGAAGATCACCAAAGCCATGAAGATGGTGGCGGCGGCGAAGCTGCGGCGTTCACAAAGCAATGTTGTTGCCGCGCGGCCGTATGCACAAACCATGAAGCACCTGCTGAAACACTTGAGCGCAACAACCGACCTTGCCTCGAACCCGTTTGTCGCGCAACGCGAGATACGATCAGTTGCTCTTATTGTCGTTACAGCAGACCGCGGATTATGCGGTGCGTTCAATTCAAACCTGATCAAAGCAGCGGCCGGCCACATCAACGCAAACTACTCCTCGATGCAGGCGGCAGGAAATGTGAAACTCTTCTGCGTCGGCAGGAAAGGATTCGATTTCTTTTCCAAGCGACATTACAAGATCGCGGCCAAATACATTGGCGTGTATAACAACCTCGTTTTTGGCCAGGCCCAGACGATAGTGCGGGAAGTTGTGCAAGGATATCTCGCCGGTGAATTCGACAAGGTGGAGATCATCTACAATGAGTTCAAATCCATTGCCAGACAAAAGATTACTATCGAGCAATTCCTCCCCTTGTCATCTACCGGCGATGTATCCACTGAGGAGAAGAACACCCAGGGCCCCGTCGCTAACTACATCTATGAACCTTCTGCAAGAGAGATCGTGGAAGCATTGGTTCCAAAGCATCTGAACTTTCAACTCTGGCGTGTCTTGCTTGAGTCTAATGCATCCGAGCAGGGCGCGCGTATGGCGGCAATGGATAACGCTACTGAAAATGCAAACGAGTTGATCTCTTCTCTCCAGCTTGTCTACAACAAAGCCCGTCAGGCATCTATTACCAAGGAACTGTTGGAAATTGTTGCCGGTGCAGAAGCACTGAAGAAAGCCGGTTGATCGGTTCGAAGTTGGTGAATAAACACCGTCGGACGCTTGAATCCGGCGGTGTTTTCACATTTGAGAGGGGCAAAGTTTGTTGCTTTCGTAAGGGGTTTTCCGTACCTTCATACCCCCTGCTGGCGGGAGAAATGTGCGGAATTTCAATTTTTTGCCCGAACTGAGTAATGTTTGAAGATCTAAGCCAAAAGCTTGAAGGCGTATTCAAGCGATTGCGGGGTCAGGGAAAGATCTCGGAAACAAACGTTGCCGAGACGCTTCGTGAAGTTCGGCGCGTCCTTCTTGATGCTGACGTCAACTATAAAGTAGCAAAACAATTCGTTGAGGATGTACAGAAGCGGGCGGTCGGACAGGATGTTATTCAGAGCATCACCCCCGGACAACTCATCGTCAAGATTATTTATGATGAGTTGATCAAACTGCTCGGCAGCGCGAAAGTTGAAATTTCGTTTTCGTCCATGCCGCCGTCAGTCATCATGGTGGCTGGGCTTCAGGGTTCGGGCAAGACGACGTTTTGTGCGAAGCTTGCCAATCACTTGAAGTCGCAGGGCAGGCATCCGTTGCTTGCTGCCGCGGATGTGTATCGTCCCGCTGCCATCGACCAGTTGATTACGCTCGGCGCGCAGATTGATATTCCTGTGTATTCCAATCGTGAGGCCGGTGCCGTTGCAATCGCAGAGCAGGCGGTTGATCACGCAAAGAAGAATGCTCGCGACGTCGTTATCATCGACACTGCAGGCCGTCTTCATGTTGATGAAGAGATGATGAAGGAAGTCGAGGCAATCAAAGCCTCGGTCCACCCGCAGGAAATTCTGTTCGTGGTGGATGCAATGACCGGCCAGGATGCCGTGAACACAGCGAAGGCTTTTAACGACCGTCTGAACTTCGACGGCGCTGTGTTGACGAAGATGGATGGTGATGCCCGTGGCGGTGCCGCGATCTCGTTGCGCGCAACGGTTGGCAAGCCGATTAAGTTTATCAGCGTTGGCGAGAAGCTTGACGCTCTCGAGAAGTTTCATCCCGAACGTCTTGCTTCGCGTATTCTGGGCTACGGTGATATCGTCACGCTCGTGGAAAAGGCCCAGGAGCACTTCGATGAAGAGAAGGCGGTCAAGCTCGAGCAGAAGATCCGCAAGTCGCAGTTCACGCTTGAAGACTTCCTTGACCAACTCCAGGAAGTGAAGAAGATGGGACCGCTCAGCCAAGTGATGGGAATGTTGCCGGGAATGAACAAAGTTCCACAGGATGCAATCCCGGATGACAAGGCGTTGGTGAAGATTGAAGCGATGATTCAATCGATGACAATCGAGGAACGGCAAAAGCCACAGGTGATCAACGGCAGCAGGCGCAAGCGCATTGCCATGGGAAGCGGAAGCACAGTGCAGGATCTTAACAAGCTGATGAAGCAATTTGAACAGATGCAAAAAATGATGAAATCGATGGGCAAAGGGGTCGGCATGAACAAACTCATGCGCGGACGAAGAATGCCTGCAGGTTTTTAGCGAATGTGTAAACAACACTCAACAGTACATATCTAAGGAGAAACAGCGTGGCAGTACGAATAAGACTACGCCGGGTCGGCAAAAAGAAAATGCCGGTCTATCATATCGTCGTTGCAGATTCGCGCGCAGCGCGCACGGGTAAGTTCCTCGAAATCGTTGGCCGGTACGATCCATTGCAGCATCCTCTGCAGGTTTCAACAAAAGAGGAGCGGGTGTTCTACTGGTTGAAAGTAGGAGCGTTGCCAACGGACACCGTGCGCAGCCTTCTGCAGAGAACCGGACTTTGGCTGAAGTGGGGTATGATGAAGAAGGGTGCCGATGAAACGGCGATCGCTGCTGCCGTGGAGAAATGGCAGATGGGTCAGGTCGAGAAGCGCCAGCGGGACGACGCTCGCAAGGCACGACGCGTGGCTGCCCGCAAGGCAAAGAAGTCTGCCAGCGCTGAAGCAGCAGCTCCTGCACCCGCAGCTGCTCCGGCTCCCGCACCTGCCGAAGCAAAAGCCGAGGCATAACAACTGGGCAAGCAGCCTCTCTATGCCATCGGAAAAGTTGCCAAGGCATTTGGGATAAAAGGAGAAGTCGTCGTCCTGTTGATGACCGAGGCGCCGGAACGGTTCAAGAAACTCAAACACGTTCATCTCGGTAAACGGTCGGACAACACAAGGACGATGACGGTCGAATACGTACACGTGGAATCGAGGGGTGTACGTTTGAAGTTTGTCGAAACACCCGATAGGACAAGCGCCGAAACCGTGGTTGGCTCCCTGCTTTTCGTGGAAGAAGATCAGCGGATCAAGCCGAAAAAGGGAACGCACTTTATCCACGATGTGGTCGGACTTCGGGTGGTCGATGAGAACAATAACGAAGTTGGCATGGTCAAGGATGTGCTTCAATATCCGGGTCACGACCTCTACGTGATTGAACATGATGGACGTGAATGGATGATCCCCGCCGTCAAGGAATTTGTTACTTCGATTGATGTTTCAGCGAGAACGATGAAGGTACGGTTGATAGAAGGGTTGATGGAGTGATGATGAGGATTGATGTCGTCACAGGATTACCGAAGATACTCACAAGCCCGTTGAATGAGAGTATCATCAAGCGTGCGCAGGAAAACAAGCTTGTGGAGATTGTTGTTCATGATCTCCGTGACTACACCACGGACAAGCATCGCACGATTGATGACACTCCCTTCGGGGGCGGTGCCGGAATGATCCTGAAGCCCGAGCCGGTGTTCTCATGCGTCGATACACTCCGTGAGCAGAGACAGTATGACGAAGTCATCTACCTTACTGCAGACGGAGAGCGCCTGACACAACGGATTGCAAACGAGCTTTCTCTTAAAACGAATTTGCTTCTGCTGTGCGGGCACTACAAAGGAGTTGACGAACGGATTCGAGAGTCACTCGTGACGCGTGAGATTTCCATCGGCGACTATGTATTGACGGGTGGTGAGTTGCCGGCACTTGTGCTCATGGATGCCGTGATCAGGTTGATTCCCGGCGCGGTGGGCGATGGTGAATCGCTGCTTACAGACTCGTTTCAAGGGAATATGCTCGACGCTCCGCACTATACACGACCCGCGGAATTCAGGGGAATGAAAGTACCGGATGTACTGTTATCAGGGAACCACGGCGATATTGCAACATGGCGGGAAGAGCAATCGCTCAAACGCACGCAGGAACGACGCAACGATCTAATTGAACATTCATAAACATTGTAGCACTGGAGAATCATATGGAACAGATCAAGCTTGTCGATGCAGCACAAATGAGAAGCGACATCCCGGCGTTTTCCCCCGGTGACACAATCAATGTTCACGTCCGCGTTGTGGAAGGGGACAAGGAACGTATCCAGCAATTCCAGGGTGTGGTCATTGGCCGCCACGGATCAGGCATGAACGCGACCTTCACTGTCCGCAAAGTATCCGACGGCGTTGGCGTGGAGCGCATCTTTCCGTTGCACTCACCCCGTCTCGCAAAAATCGAGAGAGTGAAAGAAGGATCAGTGCGGCGCGCAAAACTGTACTATCTCCGCAATCTGGCCTCGAAACAGATTCGCCAGAAGACGACCGCCTGACGAGCTGTTGCTGCTCATCTACTTAACAACGTAGACTGGAACTGCTCCAGCGTAAGCAGAAGAAATCACACCATGAAGGCTGTCGGTATCGAAGAGATGCCGCCAGCCTTCGTACTTTCGAGAGACAATGAACACACGCAAACGTTTAGGATTGAACGCGGAGATATGCTGTGCGCCCGTATTTCGCGGACTGCGTGACAGAGTGGAGTTCGAATGCATAACGGATGTTGTAGCGCAGAACGCAATCAAGATGCGCGAGCATGACCTTGAGGCCGCATTTCTTTCGCCAGTTGATTATGCGCGTGAAAGCTCAGACTACCATATCATCCCGAACGTTGCAGTCTCTTCCCGAATGCCGAGCAATACGATTGTCCTTCATTTCAAAGAAGGACTGAAGAGCATCAACACGCTCGCTGTTCATCCCACATCAACATCGGAGATTGTTCTCGCTTCGATTCTCCTCGGAGAGCAGTTTGACGTGCGGCCGACAATCGTTCCTGCAATGGGCTCGCTCGATCAGATGCTTCGATCGGCAGATGCCGCACTTCTCGTGGGCAATGCAGCGTTGAAGCACGCGCATGTCAGCGAGAACAGGATTGATCTTGTGGAAGAATGGCACGACATGACCGACCTGCCCTATGTCCATGGATTTTGGTGCGTGCGTGAAGCAGGAATGACGAAGCCCGACATTCTGGCGATACAGGAAGCATGCGACACGGGCGTAAGTGTCATAAAAGACATTGCGCAGGCTGAAGCGGCAAACATTGCCCCGCTCTTCTCTTCCGATTCGCTGAAGCAGTATCTTGAACATTTCTCCTATCTCTTCTCTGACGAAGAACAGGATGCGGTGATGGAATTTCTCCGCTATGCGTTCTACCACGGCATCCTGCCGGATGTTGCCGATCTCCATTTCTATCCGGTTGATGATGAAGATGGAACCCCACTTCCCGACCCCTCTCTCAATTAGCTCTTGTACGTTCAGAAGTAGGTCAGGCATTCCTGCCTGACCGCTGAGCATCGTCGTATAATTGAATCTTATACAAAAGATGGGTAGATTAGTCCAAATCCAACCGTATTACTTCCATCATGATCAAATCCCTCTTCATAAAAAATTATGCGCTGATTGAAGAGCTCTCCGTTGAGTTCTCCAACGGGCTTGTCATTATTACGGGGGAAACCGGAGCAGGCAAGTCGATTATCATCGATGCGTTGGGATTGATTATCGGTATGCGTGCAAGTGCGGATGTTGTTCGGGCAGGCAGCGACAAGGCAATCGTTGAAGGCGTGTTCGCTATTGCCGGGAACAGGAAAGTCAAAGCCCTTCTCAATGAAAATGAACTTGACACTGTTGATGACCTGATTATCCGCAGAGAAATCTCGGCAAAGGGACAGAGCCGGTGCTTTGTCAATGATACTCCCATTACGATTGGTTTGCAGAAACAGATAGGCGAACTCCTCGTTGACCTCCACGGTCAGCACGAACACCAATCACTATTGCGTCGCGAGACACATGTTGAGATGCTCGATGACTTTGGTGGACTTGCAGGCTTGGTTGAGGAATTCCATTCGACATTCAAAAGGCTCGGTGATGCATCAAGCCAAATGGAGGAGATGCGCGCCCGTGAAGAACGTTTGAGAGAGAAGCGGGAGTTCTACCAGTTCCAGATACAGGAGATTGATGCCGTTGCTCCACTTGCCGGAGAAGAAGAGCAGCTCGAAGCGGAACTGAAGATTCTTGAGAACGCGGAAACACTCTACACCGCCACGGGCAAGATCTATGAGATGTTGTATGAAGGCGAGCAGTCCATTCACGATCTGCTCGTGCTGGTGCGGAATCAGATTCACGATCTTGCTGCAATTGACAAGCAGTTCGAATCGGGAGCGAAGGAAAGCGAATCGGCGGTGGCGATTATCAGTGAGCTGGCGAAGTTCACACAAGGTTACAACGCAAAGATCGAGTTCAATCCCGAGAGGCTTGAAGCAATCAGGCAGCGACTTGCCCGCCTCACACAACTGAAACGCAAGTATGGTGGCTCTCTCGACAGCGTAATCGCTCATCGTGAGAAGATCGGTCAGGAGGTTGCACTTGCCGAGAACTTCGATGAAGTGATTGCGAAGCTCGTTGCCGAAGTTGAGTCTGCCCGTACAGAATGCGCAACGCTCGCCCAGCGATTGACGACGAAGCGCCGAGAGACGGCAAAGAAGATCGACAAAGGAATCGTTGCCGAGTTGGTAAAGCTTGGCATTCACAACGCAACCTTTGCAACGCAGATCAATCAGGTGGAGATGGAGAACGGCTCGGAACCGTTCATCCTGCAGGGCAAGAAACACATTGCGCTCAACTCCCGAGGTTGCGATGACGTGGAGTTCCTGATTTCAACGAATATGGGTGAGGATGTAAAGCCGTTGGTGAAAGTCGCTTCCGGCGGCGAAGTCTCGCGCATTATGCTTGCACTCAAGAGCATCCTTGCAAAGTCGGACAGGCTGCCGGTGTTGATTTTTGATGAAATTGACGTGGGCGTAAGCGGACGTGTGGCGCAGGCTGTTGGACTGAGCCTGAAGAGCCTCTCATCGTTCCACCAGGTTGTTGCCATTACGCATCTTCCGCAGATCGCCGGACTGGCAGACACACACTTTGCAGTATCCAAGGCCGAAGATGGCAAACGCACCAAGACCACCATGCGCAAGCTCTCACTCGATGAGCGCGTACGAGAAGTTGCCAAGTTGATGAGCGGAGCGGAAGTAACGGAGGCGGGAATGGTTGGAGCAAAAGAATTGATGGGGATGAAGTGAAAAAGACAATTAAGAAATCTCCTAAGAGGAAGTCAGCCAAGCCCAAGGGTAAGAAAGTAACGTACTCTAAAGCACGCGCCGTAAAGCGTCTGGTCAAAGAAAATCAAGACTTCATGACCTTCAAAGAGGCAAGCGAATGGGCGACCAATCACCTAAAGAAGAGCGTTACGACTTCCAACATCTCCTACTTAGTTCAATACGGACGAGTCAAGAAGTATGGAGAAAACGGTACAACAAGAATACGAAAGGCTGATCTTGTAAAATACTATGAATCCTACAACGGTCGGCGAGAGGTTTCCTGGAAGAAACAGCTAGGCGGCGACTTGAACTGGCAGCTCTCGTTTGATCAGGTAAGGGAAATAGAAACAACAAAACATGTCCATCGATTGCACCCGTATAAGGGAAAATTTATACCTCAACTCGTTGAGTACTTCCTTGATGACCACATAGACTCTTTCAAGAAGGAAACCTATTTTTCAAAGGGCGATATAGTCCTTGATCCGTTTTGTGGTAGCGGAACTACTCTTGTTCAAAGTTCTGAACTCGGACTTCATGCAATCGGAATAGATGTTTCAGAGTTTAATGCTCTGATAACAAATGTCAAAATTGGAAAGCATGACCTCTCCTTACTTCGGGACAGCATTAATACGATAACTGAATCCTTGAAGAAATTGTTGTCTAGCAGTCATTCTGTTCAGTTCGAAAGTAGATTACTTGAAGAGTTATACAAGTTCAACAATCTGCACTTTCCAGTTCCTGGGTACAAATACAAGGTGAAGCGCAGAGAGATTGACGAGGACAAGTATGGCAACGAGAAGGCGAACAAATTCTTACCAATCTTTACGAAGCTTGTAAAAGAGTATAAGATTGCGCTCAGACAGGATCACCCATCGCAGACCTTCTTGGAGAAGTGGTATTCGGAACACGTTTTGAGCGAAATTGGCCACGTGTTCGAAGAAATTAAGAGAGTAAAGGAAAAGGGGACGCAAGATGTTCTACGAATCATACTTAGTAGAACAATTCGTTCCTGTCGTGCCACTACACACTCTGATCTCGCTACCCTCTTAGAACCGGTAACTTCAACATATTATTGTACAAAGCACGGAAAGATATGCAAGCCACTATTCTCTATCCTGAAATGGTGGGAGTTTTATTCTCAGGATACTATCAAGAGGCTGGATGCTTTTGATAAGCTGAGGACTCTCACCCATCAACTCTGTCTTACTGGCGACAGTCGAACAATGGATATAGCAAGCGAGCTCGAATCAATTTCTCCCCAGATGGCTGAGATGGTACAGGAAAAGAAGATAGATGGGATTTTTTCGAGTCCCCCGTATGTTGGCTTGATTGACTATCATGAACAGCACGCTTACGCGTACGATTTGTTCCAGTTTGAACGGAGAGATGAACTAGAAATCGGCAGGATGTATCGCGGCCAAGGAAAGGAAGCAAGAGACTCCTATGCCAAGGGGGTTTCTGATGTTCTAAACAACTGCAAGCGCTTCCTTGCTAAGGATTACGATGTTTTTCTCGTTGCCAACGATAGGTTTAATCTGTACCCAGGTATTGCTGCGATGAGTGGAATGCAAATCGTAAATCAATTCAAACGACCAGTTTTGAATAGAACAGAGAAGGACAAAGGAGCATATTCCGAGATCATCTTTCATTTGAAGTCTGAGTCATAATGGCACTATCAAAGATTCAAATTCAGCACGTTGAAGCTGTTCTTCGAGACAGCCTTAGGAACAAGTTTCAGAACTACAACCCAGAGCCAGCCTCAATGCCATTTCATACAAGGCTGCTTGGTAAGGATAGACTGGCTCTATATTCATTCATACATTCGCTCAGCACGAATTTTGGGACTTCCATATTTGAACCCGTGGCAAAAACGCTCGCATCCACAAGCTTTAAGCTGGCTGAATCTCATGTGACGGCAGGAGTTGAAATAAGCACTGAGGCTCAGCGCGAAATTCAGAGAATAATGGATGGTCTTACAACTGCTACGTCAATGCCTAACAAGAAAGAAGAAACTGAGAGGCTTCGTCGAGTTTGCAGAAAGGGCAAAATGGTCGATATTAATCTCACCAAGGTTGATGTGAAGCTGGTTTCTCACGATGATGAGGTTTATTTGATTGACATCAAAACGGCAAAACCAAATGCAGGGGGATTCAAAGAATTCAAAAGAACTTTACTAGAATGGGTTGCCACTACTCTTGCGGCCGATCCCAAAGTTCAGGTCAAAAGTATAATTGCGATTCCTTATAACCCATATGAGCCACAGCAGTATAATCGCTGGACAATGCGTGGTATGTTGGATTTGGCGGAAGAACTAAAAGTTGCAGAAGAGTTTTGGGATTTTGTGGGGAATCGCGGAACTTATGTTAGTTTACTCAAATGTTTTGAGAGAGTTGGGATTGAGCTTCGTGTCGAGATTGACGAATACTTTTCTAGATTTAAAGGATTGTAAGTGACAGCCACCGTCCTCACTCTCTACAACACCCTCACCCGACAAAAAGAAGAATTCAAACCTCTCCACGAAGGCCACGTTGGTATGTACGTGTGTGGCCCGACGGTGTACGGCCACTCGCACATCGGTCATGCGAAGAGCTATGTTTCGTTTGATGTCATCGTCAGATACCTTCGCTATCGCGGGTACAAGGTCACATACGTCCAGAACATCACAGATGTTGGCCATCTGCTTGGAGAAACCAACGAAGGAGAAGACCGGCTTCTGCGCCAGGGGCGTCTCGAACAAAAGCATCCGATGGAGATTGCCGAGTCGTACACGCGCAGCTACTTTGAGGACATGGATGCGCTGGGCGTTCTTCGTCCCGACATCTCGCCACGGGCAACAGGCCACATCATCGAGCAAATCGAAATCATCAAAACCCTGATCGGGAAAGGCTACGCCTACGAAGCCAACGGCTCCGTGTATTTCGATGTTGCAAAGGATCGCGAATACGGCAAGCTCTCCGGACGTAATACTGATGAGGCTGAGTCCGGCACGCGTGTGAACGTGAAGAGCGAGAAACATCACCCGAACGATTTTGCGTTGTGGAAGAAAGCCGAGCCTGAGCACATCATGCGTTGGCCGAGTCCGTGGGGTGTGGGCTTTCCCGGCTGGCACGTTGAATGTTCCGCGATGTCAATGAAATATCTCGGCGAAACGTTCGACATCCATGGCGGCGGAATGGATAACCAGTTCCCTCATCACGAGTGTGAAATTGCCCAGAGCGAATGTGCCACAGGCAAACCGTTCGCCCGCTACTGGATACACAACAACCTGGTGACTGTAAATAGCCAGAAGATGAGCAAGTCAATCGGCAACTTCATCTCGTTGAAAGACGCCTTCAAGAAATGGCGGCCGGAGGTGGTGCGTTTCTTCATTCTGCAGAGTCACTATCGCAGTACGCTGGATTTCAGCAATGAAGCAATTGATGGATCGGCCAAAGGTCTTGAGCGGCTGGTCAACACCATTCGCAATGTACGGGAACGACTGCGCGGTGCGACTGCGGATGGCGGCACGATTGATCTTTCCAAATTCAAATCCGATTTTCTCGCTTCGATGGATGACGACTTTAACGCACCACAGGCTGTCGCCACCCTCTTTGATATGAGCCGTGAAGTGAACCAGGCGTTGAGTTCAGGTTCTCTCAGTGCCACTTCGCTTCAGCAGATTCTCGATTTGTATCTTGAATTGGGAAATATTCTCGGCCTCAACTTACTGGAGACAAATTCATCGCAGGGAAGCAGTTCGAATCTCGACGCCCAGTTTATGGAACTGATTATCGCTCTGAGGCAGGAAATACGTGCGCAGAAACTTTGGCCGCTCTCTGACAAGATACGCGATGGTTTGGTGAAGTTGGGGATTGTATTGGAAGACAAGAAAGACGGTACTTCGTGGAAGCGAAACTCGTAGCAGTTCTTTACTAACGAACGGCCTGTGGATTCCTTCAAGATCATCGCGAATGCCCACGTTATTACGTGCGATCCGAGCAACCGCGCGGGACGATATGACTTGCTCATCCGCGACAACCGCATCGCTGAAATCTCCGACACGCCCGGTCTCTTTACCTCCCTCCATCCGAACGCAACAGTTGTAGACGCTTCACACAAGCTCATCATTCCCGGCTTTGTGAACGCGCATTTCCATTCCGAAAGCGTGTTGCTGCGTGCAAGGACTGAAGGTGTTCATTTCTCCCTCTGGGGAGATAACATCGGAACACAAGAGTGCGTCAACGCGCTTCTCGATCCACTCAACCACAACGATGTCCGGAATGTCCACCTCATGTCCTATTTTAGTCATCTCAAATCGGGAACGACCTGCGTGGGAGAATATGGTCTTCCCTTTAAGGAGGAGAGTTTTGGTCATGTGTTGCAGGCAATGGAAAGAACGGAAGTCAAAAATGTTGTGGCACTTCAAAACTGGGACCAGCTTGTAAAGGCAAGCGATGCAACGGGTGGTCGACATCGCTTTGTTGTGAACCTCGGAAAGGCAGAGGATTTCACAGTCTACAGCTTTGAGAATCTGATGCGTGCCGCAAGGGAACTCAAGATCCCGGTTCTTGCGCATGTTGCAGAACATCGAAGAGAGGTGGATTTTGTTAAGAGATCATTCCAAAAGAGTATCGTTGGAGTGTTGCAAGACTATAACGTCGTAAATGCTGAAAACGTGTTCGTACATCTCAATCATTTAAGCAGTCAGGAAACAGAAATTATTGGTGAGGCTGGTGCATCTGCCGTTCTTTGTGCGCGGTCGGCAGCGTTCAAACGCATTGGTTATCCGGCGTTGCGTCACCTAGCAGCGCAAAGGATACGCCTTGCCGTCGGCACCGATTGGGGAAATGTTGATATGTTGGAGGAGTTAACATTTCTGCACCAGTTGCATTTGCTGATCACGGGTATTCCGCCATTCTCTTTTCTTCAACTTCTTAGGATGGGAACAATTAATGGCGCTCACGCTCTTGGTCTTTCCGCCGAAACCGGATCGATTGAAGTTGGGAAAAAGGCAGACTTCGCGTTTTATTCTCTGAATGACATGCGGGTTCCCGCCATCCCCGAATACGCGGATGCTGAATTTCTTTCATCACTCCTTATCAACCATCTTACAAGCCGCGACGTTTCAGACGTCATGATTGATGGTGAGTTTTACGTCGCCCAGGGCGAAGTAATGACGATGGCGGAAGAGGAGATTGTGCAGGGCTTCCGCGCAACCTATGCGAAGTTCTATCAGGACGAAGCAAGCAAGGCGTTGCTACCAGCGCCCGTCCAGCCCGATAGTTCGACACCCCGCCCTACACCGAAGATTTTACCGTTCACTTCCGTAGGAAGAACATCGCAATTGCCGGAAGAAGGGTTTGAGTCGGGCTTCCGTGTAGCCGGGAAACCACCGGCCGTACTTGATCTCAAACCGGCCAACATTAACACGGAACCCCCACCCGAAGCACCACAACCCAAGAGCGAAGCGCCACCATCCAAACCACACAAGGGTAGCTGGCTCACCTTTGGCGAGAACGAAGACTTCTAGCGTCAGTAACGATTTGCATTTGCCTTCAAGCCATCTCCCTCATACATTAGACTGTACCGATATGTAACGAAGAAGGAGTATGCAGTGGGGACAATCCATTTTATGCTAAGTCTTTTGTTTGCGATGGGCGCTTGCCAGAGAGTATACGCGCAGGGTTCTGCAGGTTCAGAAGGGGTTCTGGAGCCGCGTTATCTTGTCGATGTTCCCACGGCCGGCATGCTTGCCAAGGGAAGTTTTGCAATCGACATGGATTTCTACCAGGAAGGTGGAGTATTGTTGGGACTTTCGGCTGGCATTCTTGACAGACTGAGCTTCGGAGTTTCATACGGCGGAACACACCTCATCGGCTCCGATGAACCGGTGATGAACTCCCTGCCCGGTATAAACATCAAGATCCGAATCATAGAAGAGAACGTTGCTCTTCCGGCGATCGTGCTGGGCTTTGATTCACAGGGTCGTGATGGATACATCACAACCTTGAGAAGGTACTCGATCAAGTCGCCGGGTGTTTTTGCAGCAGCGAGTAAGAATTATTCGTTGCTCGGATTCTTCAGTCTCCATGGCGGTGTCAACTATAGTTTCGAACGAGCTGATGATGACAGGGACTTCAATGTCTTTGCAGGGATAGAAAAGTCCGTTGGGGGTGTTGTCTCTCTTGTGTTGGAATACAATCTTGGCGCCAATGACAGCGATGGAAAAGCAATCGGGAAAGGTCGTGGCTATCTGAACGCCGGCGTCAAATGTTCAGTCGGTGGAGGATTGACGCTTGCCGTGTGCCTGAAGGACCTTGCGAGGAACAGCCGCAATGAAGTTGCCGTTGCCAACAGAACAGTAAAGCTTGAGTATGCAAAATCTTTTTAGTCGCAAGGAGATCCTTCCGAACTGTTGTGAATTGTGAACGCCAATCGCTATCTTGTACAGTAATAAGCACAAGCGACGAACGGCAACAGGTCAAAAGCAACCGAATTTCATGGGTTTTTGCAGATACCATACTACCTAATGAGTGGCACCAATATTGTACTAACATATAGTGGTTAACCAACGTAACGGAAGTGAGGGTAATACAATGATACGAAGTTTACACCGACTGCTTCTCCCGGCTATTTCGCTTGGATCATTCCTTTGGCTTACCGGCTGCTATACGCAGGTGGGAACAACGCAAGATGAACGCCGCTACGACGAGGAATATTCCGCCACTGAGAGTGACACCACCGGCGACAACTATGAGCAATCGTATACGGATAACTATGGCGAATACGATAACGAGGCGTCGGGATATCGGGCGGGTTTTGATTACTACTACCCTGCCTTTGGATTTGGTTTCTCAACGTATGACCCGTGGTATTGGAGACAGAGCGGATGGTATTACTATGATCCATTCGTCTGCGGTACATACTATCCCGCTGTGTATTCCGGCTATCCTTATTGGCAACCACATGGAACTTATTTTAATCCCGGTTACCGTTATCGCACGTCGTACGCTTCCGGAGGCGGAGGGAGACGCGGGTACGGTACGACGAGAACCGTTGGAACAACGCGAGGCGGTGGTGTGGTACGAGGAAGCGGAAGAGATGAGGGTGGCTCTCGAGGCGGCTCCTCGGGCACAGTTGATTTGCCGACAGGGTACAAAGCATCTTCAGGTACTCGTAACAATCCACCGGCAGCAACACCTTCACCAAGAGTGTCAACGGGGAGGAAGAGCAGTGATGCTCCTCGTAGCGGAACGAGAACCAATACCGGCGGTCGAAGTGGCAATACGCGTACAGGAAGCAAGGAAGGCAGCCGAAGTTCGCAGCCGCGAACATACACACCGCCGCCCAAGGAGAATGGCGCCGATCGGGGTGGGTCCGGTCGTACATATTCACCGCCGGCGACAACTCCGCCACAGCAAAGCGCACCGCCAAGTGATGCCGGAAGATCCGTGTCGAGTGGTGGATCACGCGGAGGGAGAAGTCGATAGGTGTTGGAAGAAACATTCAGCGAGATGAATAGAGAGGGTGCAGAAGATCTATGAAACGTTTTATTGTGTTGATGACGATAGTGTGCAGTATTGGAACACCGGCATTCGGTCAGTTTATCGAGGATGCGTTGCGATTCTCAACGCCGGGTTTGGGTGTTGGTGCTCGCGCACTGGGAATGGGTGGCGCATACGTAGGCGTTGCCAATGATTACAGTGCCTTGTATTGGAACCCCGCCGGCCTTTCGCAATTGCAATACGGTGAGTTTTCATTTGGTCTCTCACATCTCAATTACCGTGATGGTAGTACCTTTCTTTCGGGTGCCCAGTCGCTTACAAGTAATGCGACCAAGCTGAATTCGCTTGGCATTGCCTATCCGGTGCCCGTGCGAAGAGGATCACTTGTGCTTGCATTTGGGTATCAACGCCAGAGTGATTTTACGACTGGCGTCTCTTTTAAAGGATATAATCCCGGGGGCAGCATTATCCAATCGTGGGCTCCCAATGGGACACCCTATCCCGATGACGTGACACTTGCAGAAGATCTCAAACTTGCCATTGCCGATACAGTATCAGGGAACTTCAATAGCCCAATCACCGGACGTTTGACACAACTTGGCAAAGTGCTGGAAGAGGGCGGACTCAATAATTGGTCTGCCGGTGGTGCGATGGATGTTGCAAAAAATATGTCGCTGGGTGTTACTTTCACGTATGTTTCGGGTACGTACAAGTACACACGTAATTACAAGGAACAGGATAACAACAACGTGTACACAACATTCCCGTTCGACTTTGATGAGTTGGTAGTGGATGATGAAGTTGAGAGCGATATCTCCGGAGCAAATGCGAAGTTCGGATTTATGTATCGCGAACCCGATCGGTTCAGAGTAGGCGTCACGATCAAGACACCGACGTCTTTCCGGATCAAAGAAACGTTCAATACCACAGCGCAAAGCTACTTTGACAACGGTGAGACCTTCGGGCCGTTCGACGGACCAGCCTCAAATGAATACGATGTTCTCACTCCCTGGGTGTTCAGTGCTGGTGCATCGGTAACAGTCCGGCAACTGGTGTTGTCGGGAGACATTGAATACACAGATTGGACACAGATGGAATTCCAGGATGCCAACAGAGATCTCTTGGCCAAGAACAAGGACATCAAGGACTTCTTGCGAGCGACGGCGAACCTGCGCGCCGGCGCCGAGTATGATTTCCAATCCGCGGGTGTTCGTGTGCGGGGCGGATTCATCTATAGCCCCTCGCCGTATCAGGGAGACCCATCGTCCTTCGATCAGAAGTATATTACAGCAGGCATCGGTGTACTTCTTGGGGAATCAGCCATGTTGGATATAGGCTATGCCCGTGGCTGGTGGAACACGTATCGAATCAGCTATGACGGCGGCCCCCGTGTCAACGAAAAAATCACAGCAAACAATTTCCTGGCCACGCTTTCCTTCCGATTCTAGCGATTCCGTTGCAAGAGTAGACTGCTTTCGATATATTGAAGTCCGCCCATAGTGGCGGACTTCTTTTTTCTACCACGGAGTTGCCTTGAGCAAAAGATATCGGGTTATTATCGGACTTCTCGGCGTTGCGGTTGTTCTTGGCGTTGCTGCGTTTTTCTTCCTGCGGTATCAGGCCCGAAAGTCCTTCCCGCAAACCACCGGCTCCGTTTCTTTGAAAGACCTTGAACAAGTGGTACAGGTCGTTCGGGATGACTATGGCGTCCCAAGGATTGAGGCAACAAACGAGCACGATCTGATGTTTGCGCTGGGGTACGTACATGCGCAGGACCGTCTCTGGCAGATGGATATGGTGAGACGTGTAGGGGAAGGGAGGCTTTCCGAATTGTTTGGTTTTGAGACTGTTCCTTTTGACAAGATGTTCCGCATTGTGGGTATTCGCAATATCGCCGAGAAGATCGAACAGAGTATCTCGGTGGAATCGAAAGACAGGCTCCAGTGGTATGCTGACGGTGTGAATGCGTTCATTACGTCGCACAAGGGAAAGTACCCCGTTGAGTTTGACATGTTGCGGTATGATCCCGAACCGTGGTTGCCTGTTCACAGTCTCATCGTTGGTCGGATGATGTCGTGGGAACTCAATCTCTCCTGGTGGACAGACTTGACCTACGGCGCCATCGCCGAGCGTGTTGATCTTGAGAAGGCGCTTGATATTCTTCCGCCGTTCCCTCAGAATGTTGGACCCATCGTTCCAGCCGAAGCTTGGCGTACTTACGCGGGCTTAACAGGAGAATTCCTGAAAACCGCGCAGTCCTTTGCAGCCAAGTGGGGACCGGCTGGGATTCTTGGCGGGAGCAATGCTTGGGTTGTTGGGCCATCAAAATCGGCAAGTGGCAAAGTGATTCTTGCAAACGATACGCACCTTCAACTCCAGGCTCCTTCCAAATGGTATGAGATACAATTGTATGCGCCGGGCTATGATGTCTGTGGCATGTCCATTCCCGGAGTGCCCGGCATCGTCGCGGGGCGTAACAAACATATTGCCTGGGGGCTTACCAATGTGATGGCGGATGATGCGGACTTCTACATCGAGAGGATTGACACAACGAACGGACAGAGATATTTATATGACGATGCGTGGCGACCAGTAACCATTCGAGAAGAAGAAATACGCGTCAAGGGGGATACGGTTGTTACGGTGATAATCCGGTCGACCCATCATGGCCCTATTGTTACGGATATTCACACGCTTCTCAAGCAGGGAACCTATCCGTACGTTGCCAGCATGCGATGGACCGGCACGGAAGTCTCAGACCAGATTGAAGCGTTCAACAAGATCAACCGGGCAACGAACTTGAAGGAATTCACCAATGGTGTCAGCGAGTTTTCGGGCCCAGGACAGAATTTTGTCTATGGAGATGCTGAAGGGAATATCGGGTATTGGTGTGGTGTACAGCTACCGATACGCGGAAAACACAACTCCCTACTCCCGCTTCCGGGCTGGGACCCATCGACCGAATGGAAGGGCTTCGTCCCATTCAACGAACTTCCACATCTCTTGAATCCACCGGAAGGGTACATCGCAACAGCAAACAATAAGATTGTTGACGATTCATATCCTTATTACATCTCTGACCTGTGGGAACCCGCATCGCGCATTGTGAGACTGCGGGAAGTTCTTGGTTCACAAACGGCATTTTCCGTACAGGACTTTGAGCGCCTTCAGAACGATAAGTTTTCACATCAAGCAAAGCGCATGATGCCGCATGTTCTCGATGCATGCAAGGATAGTGCGCTTGAAGTGCCGGATGAACATACGATTGTAGAATATCTAAAGAACTGGAACTTCACCTTTTCCAAAGAAGACATTGCAACAACGATCTATCAGGAATTTTTTGTGAAGCTTCTTGGGAACATGTACAAGGACGAGATGGGGGATAGCCTCTTCCATGACTGGGTGCTGTTAATGAATGTCCCCATCCGGGTGACTACGAAACTCGTTGAAGAAGGAACATCGAAATGGTTTGATGATGTAAGAACCGATTCTATTGAAACACGGGATCAGATCATCCGGAAGAGTTTAAGGGAAGCGATCTACACGTTACGTGACAGCGTAAGTACGCAGACGAAAAACTGGCGCTGGGGAGATGTACATACCGTGACGCTGAAACACCCGTTCGGGCTCGTCAAGCCGCTTGACCGTCTTTTCAATATAGGGCCGTACCCGTATGGTGGTGGCCCGACAACGCTTATGAGTGGCGAGTACAGCTTGAATGCACCCTTCCAGGTTGGCGTCGGTTCATCGTTCCGCCAGATTTTTGATTTTGCGACACCGGATGAATGGCGCGCAGTGTTACCATCAGGCCAATCGGGTCAGGTGCTGCATCAACATTATGATGACCAAACGCCTTTGTGGCTCAACGGCGCCTATCGCACAGTGTCAGCGCGAAGAGAATCAGGAAAGACAGAAACGCTCATTCTACAACCAACCAAATGAATCTTGCGTTCTCGGATAGATTGATTTCCAGACTTGCCAGCGCTCGAAGCGTTGTAGCGTTCACAGGTGCAGGGATATCTGCGGAAAGTGGAGTTCCCACATTTCGTGGCAATGAAGGCCTCTGGAAGAAATTCAAGCCGGAGGAGCTTGCGAACCTTGATGCATTTATGAGAAACCCGGAGCTTGTCTGGGAATGGTATGCTGCACGGAAGAGGATCATTGCGGACATTGAACCGAACCCGGGTCATCATGCACTTGCCAAAATGGAGCAAATGTTTCCTCGTTTTACCGTTATCACACAGAACATTGACAACCTTCACCGCCGCGCCGGCAGTAGAAATGTGTTTGAACTGCACGGCAACATCGAACGGAACTATTGTATGAAGTGTGGAATACCATACACCAACCGGGAAATTCTCAGTCAAGCGGACGTGCCGCGATGTTTGAAGTGTAATGGCCTTATCCGGCCTGATGTTGTCTGGTTTGGCGAGATGCTGCCAGAGGATGAATGGGAGCAGTCAGTCCGTGCCGCTGAATCGGCGGACGTGTTCTTTTCCATCGGCACATCTGGTGTTGTCTATCCAGCCGCATCAATGCCGATCATGGCCAAACGTCAGGGAGCGTACGTTATCGAGATCAACCCCGAACCAACCCACTTGACCGATCAGGCAGATGAGTTTCTGACGGGTGCATCCGGAGCAATTCTACCGGAACTCTACTCGCGGCTTGTTGCCGAACGCCAACTACTACAATTGCCATAATACCGCACAAGGATGGAAATCACTCGAAGCAAAGCAAAAATCGTCTGTACCCTCGGCCCGTCAACACACAGCGTTGAAATGCTTGTCAACCTTATCCACGCGGGAATGGACGTTGCACGGTTAAATTTTTCACACGGCAGCCACGAGGATCATTTGTCAACCCTGCAGAACGTGCGTGAAGCTGCAAGGCGTACCGGGTCAGAGTTGACAGTATTACAAGACCTTCAGGGCCCCAAGATCCGCATCGGTGACCTCAATGTTCCCTTTATTGAATTGAGATCGGGGGAACGGTTCATAATCACCACCGATGCGATCATCGGGGATGTGCAACGGGTGTCCACCACGCACATGAGTCTCACACAAGATGTGCAGCCGGGGGACAAAATTCTTCTTGATGACGGTAAACTGCGCCTGCGTGTTCTCGAAGTAAAGGGAAACGATGTTGTGAGTGAGGTGGTGATTGGCGGGACCCTCTCGGCGCACAAAGGCATCAACCTGCCCGGCGTGTCCGTCAGTGCACCATCGTTTACAATAAAAGACCTACAGGATCTTGAGTTTGGATTGAAACACGACATCGACTACGTTGCGCTTTCATTTGTACGAACGGCCGACGACCTCAAAGAGCTCCGCAAAGTGATCATTGAGCGCATTGAGAAAGGCCGCTTCCTCCCGATCATCGCAAAGATTGAGAAGCCCCAGGCCGTTACCAACATCGATGCAATCATTGCCGAGGCCGATGGCATCATGATCGCCCGTGGCGACCTCGGTGTCGAGCTTCCTCCGGAGGACGTACCGGTTCTTCAGAAGATGATCATCAAGAAGTGCAACCAGGCAGGCAAGCCGGTGATCGTTGCAACGCAGATGCTGGAGTCGATGATCAGTAACCCGACACCGACTCGTGCCGAAGCAAGCGATGTTGCCAATGCCGTCCTGGATGGTGGTGACGCGGTGATGCTCAGTGGTGAAACTTCGGTGGGCAAGTATCCCCTGGAATCCGTGCAGATCATGGATAGAATTATCAAGAAGGTGGAGTCGGAATATATCGGGCAGACCCGGGTAGTGGATCGCTCGCAAGGAACGGTGGAGAGCCGTCTTGATGCACTCGGGCGGGGGGCGTGTGTTCTTGCGGAGCAAATGAATGCGGGTGCTATCGTTGTTGTTACGCGTTCAGGACAAACGGCAAAGGTCATTTCGCGCTACCGTCCCCGCCCGAGGATTATCGCAATCACCGACCGTCCTAAAATACTGCGTCGCATGAATCTTTTCTGGGGCATCCAGGGTGTTGTGATCGACGAGTTGGTGGGTGATTCGGACAAAGCGCTGCAGGATATTCAGGAGAAACTGATGAGCACAGGAATGGTCATGCCGGGGGAGTACGTTGTTGTTCTTGCCGGCCAACCTTTCTTTGGGCGCGGGTCAACAAATTTCATCAAGGTAGAGAAGGTGGTCTAAAGGGATTGTCCGTCTTTGTTTGACATCGAAACCCGTCACGCCCGGCGGGCTTACTTCTTTGCCGTCTGCCCCGCTTCGTGAATATCGAACACACGATCAAGCATGGAAATCTTCAGCAGGGTTGAAACCTTCTTGTGAACGTTGATGAGTTTCACCTTCCCGCCATGTTCCTTCATTTTTCTGTCGGCAATGAGCAGGGCGCTCAGTCCACTGCTATCGCAGAAGTCGACATCAGAAAGATCGACGACAAGGTTTTCGACTTTGGGTTTGCATAGGAGAAGGAACTCACCTTTTAACTCTGGTGAGATCGAGGAGTCAAGTTTCTTCTCCATCAGTTTCAGCGTGACAGACGCGCCTTTCTTGTGGGTTTCAAACTTCATACGTTCTTCTCCATATCAAAACTTCTGTAGACATTGCACGAGGCGGTCGTAAACGAGTTTCCGCCCGAGTGAGGGGTCCGGCCTTATCTGGAAATTATAAAACACATCCGCCTGTTGATGCTCGAAGCCTACACGCACGGCGGCACCGCTTGCCTTACAAATATAGCCCGATGGGAGGACGAAGTCAAGGTTGAGATCAATGGCGAGATCATAACGCCTCTCGTTAATACTCTTGAGAAAGTCTGCACGCGGCTGAAAGAGGTATGACACCTGCGGTTTGAGCAGGTGAATGAACCTGCTGCGCGGCAGCATACGGATGACCTCCATGCCACGGTCGCCGGTAACGACCGTAATGTGTTCCTCCTTGAACTGTGTCTTCAACAGCTCCACAACCCTCACTGTAGACAACACATCCTGTGCAGCCAGCGGCATGATGACGAGGGCCTGCCGTGCAGAGGAGATTGCCGAGGTGAATGAAATGATCTCATCCCGCGACTTCCGGAATCGCCACTGCGCAAGGCGAATGCCGAGTGAATGTCGTGTTCTATCAAACATGCAGTTACTTCACCATCTTCGTGAAATCCTCTTCCGAGATAATCGTGACGCCGAGTTGCCGCGCCTTTTGCAGTTTCGAGCCGGCATCATTACCGGCAAGCACAATGTCAACAGTTTTGCTTATACCGGAGGCGACTTTGCCACCGTGTTGCTCAATGAGGCGTTTGGCTTCTTCCCGCCCATATGTTGGCAGCGTTCCCGTAAGGGCGAACGTTTTGCCGGCAAGTGTACCGCCCGTCTTTTTTCTGGAAGCCCGAAGCGTTACGCCCGCATCGCTCAGTCGTTTGACAATGTCTCTGTTATGCTTCTCTTTGAAGAAGTGAACAATGCTCTGGGCAATTCTTGGTCCGACGGCATTGACGGATTGGAGTTCTTCCTCTGTTGCATTCTGAAGTGCATCGATGGAGGGAAAACTATCGGCAATGACCTGTGCAACACCCTGTCCAACATGCCGGATACCCATGGCAAAGAGCACTCGATGAAAGGGTTGCTTCTTGCTTTGTTCTATTGCATCAAGAAGGTTCTGCGTGCTCTTCTCACCCCATCGGTCGAGTGCGATAAGCGCCTGTTTGTGTCTACGCAAAACATAGAGATCGGCATAGCTCTTGACCAGGCTCAATTCCACAAGCTGTTCAACAACCGCCTCACCAAGTCCTTCGATATCCATCGCGCCGCGATGTGCAAAATGTTCAATGCGGCCTTTCACCTGCGCAGGACATTCGCTGTTCTCGCAGAAGTAATTTGCTTCATCTTCAGGGCGGTGGATACGCGAGCTGCATTCGGGGCACTTCTCCGGCATGACAAATGGTCTCGTTCCTTTTGGTCGCTTTGCTTCCACAGCACCGCTGACTTTGGGAATAACATCGCCACCCTTTTCCACGACAACTGTATCGCCCACCCTCAAGTCAAGTTCAGTAATGTAATCGATATTGTGCAATGTGGCGCGACTGACTGTCGTGCCTCCGAGGAACACCGGCTCAAGTTCAGCGACAGGCGTGATGGTGCCAACCCGTCCGACCTGCAGGGTTATTCCGTTCAGCTTCGTTTCTGCCTTGCGTGAAGTAAATTTGAAGGCAATCGCCCACCGCGGGCTTTTGGCAATGGTGCCGAGCTGTTCCTGTTGCGTGAGAGACTCGACCTTTACAACCACTCCGTCGATGTCATACGGAAGAGTATCACGTTTGGCTTCCCACTGTTTCCAAAAGTTAATGACGTCATCAATGCTTTTGCACCTCTGTGTCTGATCATTCACCGGAAATCCAAGTTCGCGCAGCTGCCGCAGGTTGTCGTAATGGCTGGTCAGTTTTGCACCCGGCGCAAAGAGTGCATACGCGTAGAACCGGATCGGTCGACCCGCGACGATCTTTGGATCCTGCATCTTCAACGTACCCGAGGTTGTATTGCGGGGATTGATGAACGTTCTCTCATCGCCGGCGACACGTTGAGAATTCATCCTCGCAAATTCATCCCTGTGCATGAATGCCTCGCCGCGTACCTCAATGGTACGCAGCGTTGGATCGTCCGTTCTCAGGCGTAGAGGAAGTGAGCGTATGGTTCTCAAATTGTGGGTGATGTCATCTCCCTGCGTTCCATCTCCTCGCGTCGCGCCCTGTACGAAGACGCCATCGCGGTACTTCAAGGCGATGGCAACACCGTCGAATTTCAGTTCAGCCACATACGTTGGTGTTTGCCCCGGAAGCAACTCCCGGACGTGCCTGTCAAAATCCCGTATCTCTTCCTCAGAGTAGGAGTTGGCGAGGCTCAACATTTGGGGATTGTGAGTGACGCTGGCGAACGCCTTGATTGGCTGCCCGCCGACCCGCTGTGTTGGGGAATCCCCGGTCAGTAATTCCGGGTATTCGCGCTCAAGATCCTGCAACTCCCGCATCAACGCATCATACTGTTCATCGCTGATGGTCGGGGCATCGCGGATGTAGTACTGGTAATCGTGATTCTGCAGTTCTTTACGGAGTTTCTCGACTCGCCTGGTGATTTGGGCAGAGGGTGTTGGCATGTTACTTCTGCAGAAGAGTCTGGCGGTTGATCTCCACTTTGCGTGCAGATCCCTGCTTGCCAAGTATGCCGAGAGGTTTCTCATTCAGCATGAAATCAATGGCGCCGGCTTTGCCCGTCGAGATGCGAAAGCGGTCTTTCGCCTTCCATGTAATTTTTCTGTTGGGCCGGAACATGTATTGTCGCGGCTCTAGATTGTCTATGATGACTTCGACCCACACCGAATCGTTGACTGTTGCTCGCAGTGTGAGACTATCCAATGGCGATGTTGTTGCCTGGGATAATGAAGGGATCGGTACAACCGTTGCGGTAGACTCCTTGGTGATGCTCTCAAATGGAATCTCGTGAGTTTCTGACGGGGTTTTGGTTCGTGTAATGTTCCAGATGACAATCGCGAGAATCAGGATCAGAATTCCAGGGAGCGCGTACTTCGCACCCGCTGTGGTCGGCTGCGTTGATTCAAGTGCAGATGGTGCTTTTGGTGCAGCATCGGTTTCACGTTGTGCCGGGGGTGGAGGCGATGGTTGTTCTGGATGGGTGTGGGTTACAACACCGGCCAGTGTTTGGTCATAATGCTTCATGATTTCGGCGGGATCGAGACCGACAACGCTTGCATACTCGCGAATGAATGCACGCACGTATGTTTGTGGAAGGATGTCGGTCTTTCCTTGCTCAATTGCTTCCAGGAAGCCCGGATTGATCAACGTGGCATCCGAGACATCGTTGATGGAGAGCCGCTTTGCTTCGCGCGCCCGTTTCAATTCTTGAAAAACGGAGTCCATGTGAGCAGTGAGATTGTCGTTATATGAGCCGCCGATTAACTTGCAGCGGGTTTTTCGTGTTGAACGCCGCGAGCATCCAATACTGAGCGGACCTTTGCAGCAAGATCTTCCACCTGGAAAGGCTTTTGAAGGAAGCCATCTGCGTCGGACGGAAGGGTGGCAATCTCGGCGGACTCCTTCCCGTATCCTGTCAGAAAGATGATACGGACATTGGAGTTCATGCCACGCAATTCCTCGAATGCCAGTTTGCCTCCCTTCAGCGGCATGTTCACATCAAGAAGAATCAGGTCAACGGCTCCTTGCCGGGATCGATAATACTCAACGCCCGCTTTACCGTCATGCTGCAACGTTACAGTATAGCCAAGTTCGTCCAGCATATCGCGTGCAATTTCGCATACGCTCATCTCGTCGTCGATGATCAGGATGTTCTCTGTGCCCCTTGGAAGCCGCTGTCGTTTCTGCCGCGCAGCAGAGGGTGGTATCGTGGAACCCCGCGGGAAGCATACGGAAAACATTGTTCCCTGGCCGACCTCACTATCGATGTTGATAAATCCCCCATGGCTCTGCACAACGCCGTACAACACCGCAAGACCAAGCCCCGTACCATTGTCCTTCGTAGTAAAGAATGGCTCGAATATCCGGTTCTGCAAAGACTTCTCGATTCCGACGCCAGTATCTCTCACGATAATCTCAACGAAGGGCCCGGGTTTCACAGAACTGAACTGACTGGTATTATGTGCATCAGCGATGATAACCCTTGTGGAGACCGTCAGCGTTCCTCCGTTGGGCATCGCATCCCGACCATTGAGGAAAAGATTGAGTAGCCCCTGCTGGATCTGTCCGGCATCGCCGCTCACGCCGGTGACATCGGTCGTAAGATTTGTTTCGATGGTGATTTCCTTTGTCACGCTGCGTTCAAACAGAGCGAGTGTCTCCGTGATGATTGCATTTACGCTCACGGCGGTGATATCCTTCTCGGTTTTGCGTGCAAACGTCAGCAGTTGTCGCGTAAGAGAAGCTCCGTGGCGGGCGGCGTTCGCGATGATCTCGACATACTTGTACAACGTGTGTTCTTCATTCAATTTGCGGCGCATGATGGATGCGGCCCCAAGAACGGACGCGAGGAGGTTGTTGAAGTCGTGAGCGATTCCACCCGCAAGGCTGCCGATACTATCGATCTTTTGTGCATGGAGAATGGCGCCTTCCATTTTCTTTCGTTCGCTTATGTCGCGGGCAACAATGCGTGCATACGCTCTCGCGCTACGATCATCAACGACGAGAGAAGAGTTCAGCGTCACGTAGAACATCTGGCCGTCTTTACACACCATATGCTCCTCGACATCCTTCATGCTTGTGCTTTCGGTAAACATCCGTTCGAGGACGTCGCGTACTTCATAGCGTCGTTCTTCCACGAACAGTAACTCGATAGGTTTTCCTACGAGTTCCTGCTTTGTGTATCCAAGCATACGCGCGCCAGTCGCGTTGACTTCGACAATCACACGCTGACTGTCGATATTGAGATAAATATCAGGTGCCTGATCGAACAAGTCCATGTACTTCTGTTCGGACTGCTTCAGCCTGTCGAAGAGCTGTGCATTGCTGAGGGCGACACTGATCTGGTTTCCGAATGTTTCGAGCAACTCGGCCTGTTTACCTGTGAACATATCATAATCATTGCCCGCAACAATAAGAACACCCGCCATGGTATCTTTTGCCCGCAACGGGATGGATGCCCAGAACTGGATGCCCAACTGTTTCAGGTCCGGATGAATGCGGCCAGAATTCTCAGAAAGCTCTTCCCGCTGCACTCGCGGCTGATGAAGCCAGGTGGACATTGATGTTTCAGAGCCGCTGTGGAGTGTGAAAAACTCACGGGAAATCCCCTCCGATTTCTTTAGCACCAGCTGATCATCTTCGACCATATAAATCCAGCCAAAACGAATGCTAAACAACTCGGCGAGCTTCCGAAGTGCCGTTTGCAACACAAGGTCGAGTTCCACAAAATGATTGACAGCGGCTGCGACGGTGTTCAGGGCGATTAACTGCCTTCGCTGATCATCAAGTTGCCGGCTGTACCGAAGAGAGAAGTATACCCCCGTGAACCCGATAACGCCAATGGCAAGAATACTGACAAAGTCCATCAACCTCGGGTCCTGTCCCGTGGCAATCAGCGCGACAACAATTGTGGCCATAGAGACAACCACAGCCGTTGACGCGACAACCTGCGACTGCTCAACAAGGCCAAGACTCTTGATGAACTGTTTTATGGCGTCGAGAGGGTTCTTCATTGCACACAATGTACAAAACAAGGCTTTGACATTCAATGAATTCGTGCCAGCGGTCTTGAGATGCCCCTTGCATGAAGCCTGCATGCCGAAGACGTTGAGTAGGAATTGCCGCGGCTTGTTACAAAAGTGCCGGGATGGTTGATGTAAGGAGCGAAAGGAATGTGTGTACAAACGGGGTGTGGTGAAAATGAAGCAGCCCCGTTCTATGGAAGAAAGGGGCTGTTCAACTTGGGAACACAACGAAGCTCAAAAATTACATTGTTGGTGCTGGTGCCATCTTTGGTGCAGCTTTCTTCGGCAGCACTGCTTCCTTGCACGCCTTTGCGACGCGGAACTTCACGACGGTCTTTGCCGGAATCTGGATTGTCTCGCCTGTCTTTGGGTTGCGACCCAAACGAGCTTTACGATCGACAAGCACAAGTTTCCCGATACCGGGGAGTGTAAATGCGTTCCTTGCTTCTTTGTAGGCAAGTCGCGCGAGTTCTTCGAAGTATGAAGCCGCGACTTTCTTTTTCAGATCGAACTTCTTTGCAAAATGAGCCACGATCTGTGCCTTCGACATTGCTTTGGCCATTGGTCCTCCTTGTTTTGTTGTTTGATTGGTGGGAGATCTACACTTGTTGTCGCGCGTTCACGAGTGCGACTGCACGAATGTGAAGATACGACAATTTCCGCTCTTGTCAAACAGTGAGGGCAAAAAAAGTTAAGATTGACGTGGGTGAAACTCACACCTACCAAGATCACGCCAGAATTCGGTGAGTCTCGCGGAGTCATCGGTGGCAACTTGTTCCGAGACTTCTGCCTGATAGCGGGTGTGGTTGTGGAACAGTTGCCCTCTCTTGGCGGGCAGCATCCGATGAGCAATGCTTGATGTAATGTCAAGCGATGGAATGAGTTAGAACTGTTTTCAGTCCGGTGTGAACTACCAGGTCTCAGACGAAAGATACTCCGTTTCCCCATCAGTGGAGATGACTTCGACAGGGCATCGTGGGAGAGACGAGATAAACAGTCTTCCGTACCGCTTGGTGAGAATTCGTGAGTCAAGTATGGTGACCATGCCCATATCGGTACGGGAACGGAGAAGGCGTCCCACACCTTGCCGGAACTTGAGGATGGCTTCCGGAAGTGAGAACTCCATGAATGCATTGCCACCCCGCTGCGCGATCAACTCAAATCTGGCCTCGATCAGGGGATGGTTGGGTACGGCGAATGGCAATCGAGTGATGATGACATGCTCAAGCGCTTCACCGGGAACATCCACACCCATCCAAAAGCTGTCAAGTCCGAACAATACGGAGTGAACATCGCGCTTGAACTCCTCCAGCAACTCGTGCCGTTGTGCATTGCCGCCCTGGACAAGCAGACGAAGACCCCGCTCTTCCAATTCTTCGGCAACCTGCTTTGCTGTTGCCTGCATGAGCGCATTGCTTGTGAAGAGAACGAGAGCCTTGCCGTGTGACCGGTCGATGCTTTGGAGAATTCTCTTCGGCAGTTGCGAGGTGTAGTTGTTCTTGTCAGGTTCAGAAATATCGCGTGCGATGGCAAGTTTCATTTGTTGCATGTGATCGAATGGAGAGTCGAGAACCACGCCCTCAACGGCGCCGGCGCCCATGCGGCTTTTGAAGTATTCAAGTTGCCCGTCAACCGTCAGTGTTGCGCTTGTCATGATCACCGATGTTCCATTCCGGAACAGCTTGGGACCGATCCGGTCGGCGATTTCAGTTGGCGATGCACAGAGTGTAACATTCTCACCGCGAAGACCTCCCAACTCAACCCAGTACGTGAAGTCATCTTCAGGCTGTTCCAGAAACTCCGAGATCAGGACATCGGCTTCCCACAGTGAGCGCCGTGCCGCAGCAAGTTCCTGCTTGCGTGCATCGGTCGATGACTCTTCAAGCTTCTGAATTTCCTTCTGCAGTTGATTCAACAAACTACTGACGGTATTGGCAACAAGATGGGGCTCCTTGATGCGCACTTCGCGGTAGGAAGCGCTTTGGTTGCGGTATCCCGGAGGAGCGATACGCTGAGAGGCTTCCTTTATCCGATCAAAAAACTCAAGCAGGGCATGCTCGGTTTCATCACACATTGACCTGATGGCCTTTGGTTCTTTGGCGAGCAGCCCCTTCTTTGCCCTCGTATTATACAGCTTGTGAACAGCCGCGAATACTTGATATCGCGAGAGGTTCTTTCCAAGCCCCGTTCCTGCTACGGATTCCAGAGTTTGTGCTTCATCGAAGATGACGAAATCATCATTGAAGAGGAAATGCTCCTCTGTTTCCTGCATTGCAAGCAACGTGAAGAAGAGAGCGTGATTCATAATGATCACGTGCGCGGACCGTGTCCGTTCCTTTGCGCGCTGAAAGAAGCAATCGGATTTGCAAATGGAGGAGCTGCAGACTTCCCGTTCCGAGCACACCATGTCCCACACACGCGAATCGGGAACAAAACCGAGATTCTCCATGTCTCCGTCAAGCGTTTTGTGCGACCAATCCCGTATGCGAATGAGTTGGTCAAGCTCATCCTTTTCAAAGAGGGAAGCTGTTGATACGAGGGTGTTGCGCAACCGGGTCGTGCACAGATAGTTTCTCCTTCCCTTGAGCAATGCAACTCTGAAATCCTTTCCGAGAACAGAATGTACGAGAGGGATATCCTTCTTGAATATCTGCTCCTGCAGGTTCTTCGTGTGAGTGGAAACGATTGCTTTGCGATCATTCTCAAGTGCATAGAGAATTGAGGGTACAAGATAGGCAAGCGTCTTGCCGACCCCGGTCGGCGCTTCAACGATGAGGTGGCGTTGTTGCTGCAGCGCGTCAGCGATTGCCTGAGCCATTGCTTCCTGCTGTGGACGGTGTTCGTATCCGGTGAGCGTCGCGAGCGCACCGGAAGGAGAAAAGATATCTGAAGCGATGTGAGAAATGGTGGACATAATTTCCGATTATAACAAACCCCGATCTAAAGGTCGGGGCTGGAAAAGAATAATCACTTCAGCAGCTTGGTGAGTGGCAGTCTACCCGAGTGCCTTTTTCACAATTGCATCCTGTTCCGCGTTGTGAACTTTCAGCGAGCCTGTTGCGGTTGATGCGCTGGCCAGCCGACCAATGTACGAGAGCTTCTGACCGGGCTGCAGTTGTTCGGTGAGGCGCGGTTGCAAGAATGTCCACGCACCCATATTCCGGGGCTCTTCCTGAACACAAGCAACATCTTTTGTCATTGAGTATTTCGCGAGAATTGCGGCGAGCTGTTGTTCAGGATACGGATAAAATTGCTCCACCCTGACAATCGCTATATCACTTGTCGGTTTCAGAGAGCGTTCTTGCAGGAGGTCGTAGTACACTTTTCCACTGCAGAACAACAGGCGTTTGACAGAAGATGGCGTTGGATCTGAAGGATCATCAATCACTTCTCGGAATGCGCCTCCGGTAAACTCTTCAGGCGTTGAGATCACCTTCGGGTGGCGCAAGAGGCTCTTGGGCGTCATGATGACGAGAGGTTTTCGTCTTGCGTCGCGCATTTGCCTCCGCAACACATGAAAATACTGCGCAGGTGTTGAACAATTGCACACCTGCATGTTGTCTTCCGCGCAAAGCTGGAGGAAGCGCTCGAGTCGTGCGCTTGAGTGTTCCGGCCCTTGTCCTTCGTAGCCGTGGGGAAGAAGCAATACGAGGTCGCATGGCTCCCGCCATTTCGCTTCCGAGCCGGCAATGAACTGGTCGATAATCACCTGGGCGCCATTGATGAAATCACCGAACTGTGCTTCCCATATCACCAGAGCCAGTGGATCTGCAACGCTGTAGCCAAACTCAAAACCAAGAACGGCAGCCTCGGAAAGCAAACTATCAAACACCGTAAACTGTGCCTGCCTATCCCGGATGTTATTCAGCGGGACGTATTCCCTTCCGCTGTTGGCGTCGTACAGTACAACGTGCCGCTGGCTGAATGTTCCCCGTCCGCTGTCCTGGCCGCTCAAACGGACCGGAGTTCCCTCTACTGCCAAAGAACCGAGGGCAAGGGCTTCTGCGTATGACCAGTCGATGGTTGTGCCGGGATTTCCTTCAAGCAGTGTTCTTCGTTCGTCAAGGAGCCGTGAAAGTTTCGGGTTGAGCGTAAAATCTGAAGGAACGGTCGTGAGCGCGCGCGCTACATCGTGCAGTATATCGCGGCTCACCGCGGTGGGGCCGAAAGGTGGTGCCTGAGCAAGCTGTTCGCTGGTGACGGCGAGAGGCGCCTCGGATTTGAAGTGCATCTCCCGCTTCTGCGATGCTTCAAATGCGCGCTCGTACCGTTGCTTCGATTCCTCATTGACCTGCTCCAACTCCTCCTTCGTGATGACATTGTTGGCGAGTAACCGTTCAGCATACAATTGCCGGACCGATGGATGCTGCCTGATCTTCTTGTAGAGCAGAGGTTGCGTGTAACTTGGTTCGTCGCCTTCATTGTGTCCGTGTCGCCGGTAGCAGAACATATCAATGACTACATCTCTATTGAACTGCTGCCGGTACTCGAACGCAAGCAGCGTCACGCGCACCGCAGCTTCGACATCATCACCGTTCACATGGAAGATTGGCGCCTGTACCATTTTGGCAACGTCGGTGCAGTACGGCGTGGAACGCGCATCATCGGGCGATGTCGTGAAGCCAATCTGATTATTGATGATGAGATGGATCGTGCCGCCCGTTCGATAGCCTTGCAGTTGCGAAAGGTTGAGTGTTTCTGCGATAACACCCTGACCAGCAAACGCAGCATCACCGTGAATGAGCACAGGAAGAATTTGCTCTCTGCGTGTATCTCCACGCCTGTCCTGCGTTGCCCGGACGATACCTTCGACAACAGGGTTCACCGCCTCAAGATGGCTCGGGTTCGGTGCAACAGAGACAGTGATTTCCTTCCCCTCCGGCGTTCGGTGTCTTCCACGTGCGCCAAGGTGATACTTCACGTCGCCGGAACCCTGTGTACTGCTCGGATCAACATAGCCTTCAAATTCTGAGAAGAGCTTGGCGAGCGATTTTCCAATGGTGTTGGCGAGAACGTTCAAACGCCCGCGGTGTGCCATGCCGATGACGATTTCTTGCTTATCCAGACGCGCCGCTTCATCGAGCAGTACATTGAGAATGGCCATCATCGTTTCGGCGCCTTCCAGAGAGAAACGCTTGTGGCCGATGAAACGTGTGTGGAGAAATTTTTCCAGGCCTTCGGCTGATGTAAGGGTTCGCAGGATGTGTTTCTGCAGTTCCGGCCCATGCACCGTTGTATTTCGAACGGGCTCCATCTTTTCCTGCAGCCACGTCTTCTGCTCCGGATCCTGGATGTTCATGTACTCAACACCGATGGAACCGCAATACGTCTCGCGAAGGATGTCGAGAATTTCCCTCAGGTTTGCATACGATGTTCCCCCGAATCCCCGCGTAAAGAATTGACGTTCAAGATCCCACAACGTCAATCCGTAGTAGCCGGGATCGAGTTCCGGGTGGTGGTGAGGTTCATCCACCAGGGGATCGAGATGAGCAATGAGATGGCCTCGCACGCGGTAGGCATTGATGAGCTGGAGAACCCGCGCCTGTTTTTCGATTTGCTCATTCGCCGGAGCCGAGCCGCCGATGGATGGGTTGCGATCCCGCGACCACCGGATTGGCTCGTAGGGAATTCTAAGGTCTGCAAAGAGGTGATCGTAGAATTGATTTTCACCGAGTAGCATCGCGTGTACGCGTGCAAGGAATTGCCCGGACTCCGCGCCCTGAATGACGCGGTGATCATACGTACACGTTATCGTCATGGCTTTGCTGATACCGAGAACGGACAACGTTTCGTCCGACATGCCATGATTTTCCGGAGGATAGTTGATTGCTCCCGTTGCAACGATGGCTCCCTGGCCGGGCATCAGACGCGGGATGGAGGCAACTGTGCCGACCGTGCCGGGGTTCGTAAGCGTGATCGAGGTTCCCTGGAAATCGGATGGGTCGAGCGTGTTCGTTCGTGCCTTCTTTACCATACCGTCGTATGCAGAGACGAACGAGGCGAAGTTCATCGCTCCGGCATCTTTCACATTCGGGACAACAAGCGAACGTGTGCCGTCTTTGCGTGTGAGGTCAATGGCGAGTCCGATGTTGATCTGTGGTCGATCGGTCCGGTGCGGGACGCCTTCGATGCGTGTGAACGATGCATTGAGACTCGGATGTTCGTGCAATCCCTTGACCAACGCCCAGGCAATAATATGCGTGTACGAAATCTTCGGGCCATTGCGTACGCCAAGGTAATGATTGAGAAGGCGACGGTTCTCTTCCAACACTTTTACCGGCATTGAGCGAACAGACGTTGCCGTGGGAAGCGCAAGACTCGCTTCCATGTTTTCCACTATCTTTGCCGCCACGCCCTTGAGCGCGGTCGCGTGGGTTGGTGTTTGGGAGGGTGTTACCGGAAGCTGAATTCTCGCAGGTGTTACTGAAACCTGTTGGGCGGCAGGCGGATTGCTGCCGTTGCCGCCCCTATGGTGAACTTCAGGTGTTGCTGGGCCGTTGATAAGTTCGCCGAAGTAATGTTGCCAGCTTTTGCTCACGCCGGCGGGGTTTTTCAGATACTCTTCAAGGAGTTCTTCCACCAGTCCGGCGTTCGGTCCGAATGCCTCCAACAATGCCTGAAGTTTTTCTGAAGTTTCCATGTGTTTAGTCAATGAACGAAATACAAAAGAGGGGGATTTGCACACGCCTCATGATGAAGATAAGAAAATGAGGGGTAGCATTCCACTGGACAAGTCTGTCTTTTCAATCTGAATTCTCTTATACTTAGCTCCACGCAACATTCCGGATCAATCCTATGACAGAAAGGAACCCCATGGGAAAGAAGGATAAAGAAAAAGACCAGAATTCCGTCGAGGTCCTAAAAGCGGACAGGTCAGCCGACTCAATGTTCCGCACCATTATCGGCAACCATTTTCGCCTCAGTCAGATGGCCGACAACAAGGCGCACATCATGATCACGATATGTGCGGGTATCATCGGGCTTAGCGTGAAGCAGTTGTTCGACCCGCAACTGGCGTATGCGGCCGCAACAATCATCCTGACCTCTCTTGTCTCGCTCTTCTTTGCCGTATACTCGACCATGCCGAAGCTTGGCGCTCAGCATACATCGGACCCCAGCGACCCGAACTTCAACGTGATCTTCTTCAGCGACTTTGTCCACATGCCATACAAGGACTTTGAACGGCAGATTGAAACGCTCGTGCGCGACCAACGACAGATCCACCAGTCACTCATCAAGGATTTGTATTCACTGGGGAAAGTCCTCGCCGAGAAAAAATACCGCTACCTCCGGTATTGTTACCAGACATTTCTTACCGGACTCGTACTCAGCGCAGTTGTCATGGTGATATCGTTTCTTGTGGTACCGAAGCCGTGACGATGCCATCGCTTGTTGTGGCATTCCTTTTCGTTGTGAACATTTCTGCTGCACAAACAGATTCGAGTCAACACGACACGTCAGTTCCATCTCCATCCATACTTTCGCTTGTCGGCAACGATGGACTCACGGCACTGAAGGCTGCCGGCCATGCGCTGGTTGCGCCGACAAAGTGGAATGGAGCGGACTGGCTGCTTGCAGGTGGTGTCGTCGGCCTTACAACCGTAAGCTTCTTGTTGGACAACAGCACGTTTGATCTGGTGGAGCGTAACCGCTCTCCGTTCAATGACAAAACCTCGGACATCGCCGTTGTCTATGGCTCCGGATATGTTGCCGTCGGCCTTCCCGTGACGATGTATGTTTCAGGACTGGTGTTCAAAGATCAGTGGGTTCGGGAGACCGCCATGCTCATGGGCAGCACAGTGCTTCTCACCAGTGCCATCACGACGGTTGGAAAGTTTGTTGTCGGGCGGGCGAGGCCGTATACAGGTTTCGGGAGAAGCGAGTTCAGGCCATTCGAGAGCGGGTCGGCGTTCAAGTCGTTTCCTTCCGGTCACGCAACAACGGCATTTGCTCTTTCCGCCGCGCTTGCCGCGAGGATCAAGAACCCGTGGGCGTCAGTGGGATTGTATGGTGCAGCCACGGCTACTTCCGTCTCGCGATTATATTCACGAGATCATTGGTTGTCGGATATCGTATTCGCCGCGGCATACAGTACCGCAGTCGCCCACTCTGTTGTTCAATGGTTTGAAGAAGGGGAGGGAGCCGATGGCCCGAACCATTCGCTGAACATTGAACCAACAATCGGTGGTGTTACCATAGTGTGGAAATTTTAGCATCATCATTGAAGTATATGAATAACCCCGTCCCCGACTCGGTACCGTTCAATTTCGAAGCAGCACTCAAGAAGCTTCATCGGCAGTTCCCGTCGAAACATCGTTTCATCAACAGGGAATTGAGCTGGCTGGATTTCAACAACCGCGTGCTGGAGGAAGCGCTGGACCCGACGGTTCCTGTGCTGGAGCGCTTGAAGTTCCTGGCAATCTTTGCCTCGAACCTCGATGAATTCTTCATGGTGCGCGTTGCATTTATCCGCCGTGCCATGGAAGCAGGTCTCACGCGCCGCGAACCGGATGGGTTGAGTCCCGCAGATGTAATGAAGCAAATTTCCCTGCGCGTACACGAAGCCCACGAGAATATCGGGCGGTGTTTCCGGGAGTCCATCATTCCTGCCATGGAAGTTTCGGGCGTCCGGATCGTCAATGATACCACAGCAACGGAAGAGCAGCGTCAGTTTGCAGCAAAGTATTTTACATCCACGCTTCACTCACTCATCACTCCCGTTGTCCTGGATGCAACGCATCCCTTTCCTGAACTTGAAAATCAGGCGATCTATTTTGCGGTGGAATTGAGTTCATCAACCAGAAAGCAGCGCGCCAACGCGCTCGTACTTCTTCGAGTGCCGACACATGCCGTGAACCGGTATGTCCGTATTCCCTCAACCAACGGGATCGTGAACGCGATGTTGATTGACGACGTCATTCGCCTGTCGTTGAACGATCTCTTTGCAGACAAACGGATTCTTGGTTGCTATCAGCTCAAAGTGGTGAGGGATAGTGAGCTTGACCTGGATGAGGTGGGATCATCCGACCTTCTCAAGAGTATTCTCCGCGGGCTTGAACGCCGGAAGCGTGGCCATGCCACACGATTCCTGTACGACCCCGCGATGCCGCTTCACATCATCAAGCGCTTTGCGCGTCAGTTGAAGTTACACCGGAAGAACATGTTCCCCGGCGCCCGATATCATTCGTTCTCAGACCTTATGCAGCTTCCCGCTATCGTCGACAGGCCGGATTTGTTGTACCCTCCGATGCCGCCGCTGCATGTGGCGTCGCTTGAGTCTGCGACGAAGCTCATCGATATCGTGCGCCGCAGGGATATTCTGCTGCATCATCCATATCAGAGCTTCGCGTACGTTGCCCGATTCTTCGAAGAAGCTGCGGATGACGAGGCAACGGTGGAGGTGAAGGCAACGCTCTACCGTGTTTCCAGCGATTCGCATATTGCCACTGCTCTTGCACGCGCTGCGCGCAACGGCAAGAAGGTGACAGTGCTGATTGAGCTGAAGGCGAGGTTTGACGAGGAACGGAACATCGGTTGGGCGCATGCGCTTACCGAAGCGGGGGCGACCGTCATCCACGGCGTGAAGAGACTGAAGACGCATTGCAAAATGGCGATGGTGGTCCGCAAGGAAGCGGGCGAGATCACACGATACTGTCACCTCGGCACGGGGAACTACAATGACAGGACGGCGCGCCTGTATTGCGACGTCGGACTCCTGACGGCTCATCCCGAACTCACACAGGACGTTGCCAGGGTATTCAACAGGCTCACCGGCGAGGCACAGTTGAAGGACATGAAGCACCTTCTTGTCGCGCCTGAGTTTCTGCGGAAGGAATTTGTAAAGCGAATACGACGCGAAGCTGAACACGCGCAGGCGGGAATTCCTTCGGGGATTATCGCCAAGATGAACTCGCTTGTTGACCAGGAGATGATTGATGAACTGTATTGTGCGGGACAGGCAGGCGTGCAGATCAAGCTCATTGTACGCGGGATGTGCTGCCTGCGTCCCGGTGTGCCGGGACTGAGCGACAACATCGAAGTCACCAGCCTCATCGACCGGTACCTTGAGCATGCACGCATCTACCGCTTCGAGAACGGCGGCCATCCCGAGTTGTTTCTTTCCAGCGCAGACTGGATGCCGCGCAACCTGAACAACCGTGTTGAGGTTGCCTTCCCGATTCTTGACGCTGATGTTCAGCGCGACATTGAAGAACTTCTGCAGCTTCAGCTCACCGATACCGTGAAAGCGCGCATCCTTCACGCCGATGGGAGCAACCACCGGCGGAGCGGAGAACCACCCGTCCGCTCGCAGTTTGCCCTGTACGCCCACGCCCGCCGTTTCAGCGCATAAAGGCGCCTTTCTACGCATTGCGACTCCCATTTTTTTCGAGTATCTTCTGTTGTGCAAACGCAGTTCCTCCCAATAAGAACGAAACAAACCATCCGCGCGCAGCATTCGTCGCACCCGTAGGCGTGTTAGACTGCGCGTTTAGAAGGGGACGCAGTCTAATCATAGTTAGGCAGCGCGAAATCGCATATGACTAATTTTGAACCGGCAAATATTAAATGGTGGAACAAGCCACTTGTTAAATATAATGGACAAATTGTTCCGGCAGAATTGGCTGTTCTTAAATGCGTCCTTCGACCTCGTGAGTTTGGCGTTTGGATGAATTCCCGGGGACTTAAAACAGCAGTAGTTGGATTCCGTGATAAATATCCTCGAACTATTCGCGAGCCAATTCCCGAAATGGTATCAAATACTCTAAATCGGTTGTATAAATTAACAAAACTGAAAAATGGTTGTCCTGATTTGGTAATCTGGAAAGACAATGGTGAATCAATGAGATTGGTAGAAGTTAAATGTCCTCATTGGGATCGACCTACTCCGGAACAAAATAAGTTTCTAAAAACAGCCGAACATATTGGAATAGGTGTTTCAATTTTCGAATGGCAATTTGCCGTTCATTCAAAATAATATCGCGCTGCTGCCTAACAAGTCATTCAAGCAGACGTTGTAACCGCGACGCTCCATGAGTTTTAAGTGTCGAGCTCTCAAATGACAACTTACGATTGAAATAGTTTTTTGGTAATTAAAGACAGAATCCCGCGCGCTGGACGATACAACGCAGCTTAATTCCAGTCCGTTAGGGCGCAACTGCTTATTGTCGGACCAACTGTTACGAGGAGAGGACAATATGAAATCGCGTGTTGTTCCGTTACTACTGGGGGTGTTCTTTCTTTGTCAGAGAGCTTCTGCTCAACCACAGCTTTGGGAAGTATACTCGACGTCAAACCAGCCGTTTGTGAACGTGACAATCGAAAGGTTTGAATCAGACTCGCTTTACATAAAGTCAATGAACCAAGCGCTTGCACTTCATCAGGACTCAATCAAGTTTTTGGTGCGAAGGAACAAATCGAAGTTTGGGCTGGGGTTCTTGGCTGGCGCGGTTATGGGTGGCGTCTTTATGAATGGCATGTCGCACGGCGACGGACTGTTTCCTGACATGGCTCGCGGATCATCAATTGCCATGGGGGTTGTCATTGGCGGGGCGCTTGGAGGAGCGGTCGGGCTTGGCGCGGGTGCTGATACCAAGTATGATATCAACAAATTGAATGCTGAGGACAAGCGAAAGGTGCTGAGTCGCTTATTCCCAAGTTTAGTGGCGGCAGAGTAGCTCACAAAATTGCGCCCTAACCTCTTTTAAAAGTCCCAAAGGGACACCTTCGGAGGAAAAAGTCCTGCCATACCGTCAAAAAAGATCGGCGGTCAAGAAAGACGGCGGGATTTCGTCCGCCAACAGCGAGACGCTGAGAAGCGCACACAAGTCGCTCAACAACAGGGCAGATTCTTCCCGGGGCGATTTGAAGTGATCCATAATCGGGAAAATCATCGCGCAAGTAAAGCAATGTCCGAGTGGTGGGATAAGTTTTTACATGAATAACAAGACAGAAGAAAATTAATAGGTTCTCTTCAGGGAAAACTGTTGCCGGATTCATGAGACAAAATTATTTCACATACTGGAGTAGGGTACTTCTCACGGGAGTAGTCATACTCTTTGCGTCCTGCGATGAACCGGTCTCTCCAACACAGTCTGAAGCTCTTCCTTCCATTGATGTTCCCTGGACCGTTCAACAATCTCTTGTCTGCTTTGGTACAAGCCTCACTTACGGTTTCATGTGGCAGCAGTCCGGTCGATCGGTCAACCCACTATTCAGCCAGCACGACTCCCGGATGTCATATACCTCTGTCGTGACACCACCACCTACCTATGCGTATCCGGCGCTCCTTGATTCCACCCTTAAGATCAGGGTGTACAATCAGGGATACCCCGGAGCAACAACACAGCGCGCACTTGAAATCGTGGCGGATAGTGTCTTTCGTTGGAATCCAGCGCTCGTATTGTTGGAATTCGGGGCAAATGATTTCCTCCAACATATACAGGACAGTCTGGTCGAACAACGGTTGGGGAGATTGATTGATACAATTCATTCGTTCGGCAGCAAAGTTATCCTTATCAGCTTTCTGAACCCGGAAATGATTGCCATCCTTCCATCAAATCATTTTCTCTACAGCCGCAGACAGGAAGCGCCGGTGTTCCTCGAAATGCTCAGGCGGGTTGCCAGCAATCACTCGATACTATTCGTGGAGTATGCAATGAGGGGTATCTACTGGAATACAAGTATGATGTCCGATGAATTTCACCCGAACCAGGCAGGCTATCGGAGAATGCAACAGAATATCAGTCGGGCACTTGTGAACACCTTTCAGAAAAATGGAATGCTCAAGTAGAGAAGGATGGGCAAATCATAGCAGCGGAGATGATGAACTGAATATGAATCGTAATATCGTTTCTGTTTTTTGCTTAGGCTTCGTGTTCATCACTTCATCGGCAGCTTGTCAGGAGAATGCCTATTCGAATGAGACGAGTTCGTTGCCATCTCATCTGATATTTATTGAGGCAGGAGGTCACGGGCTTGCATCGATTAACTTTGAGCAATACTTGTCGGAACACATCGGTGTTCGAGTCGGTTATGGCATTTACATTCCGCTCCTCCTCAACTTTTATTTTGGCAATGAGAGGCTGTTTGAAGTTGGCGCAGGTGCGATGTACTCCCCATATGCATATTTTGAACCGTTTGTTTCGAAGGAGAGAACGCTGCTGTTTGGCTGTACGATTGGACACAAATTCCAACCGAGTATTGGTGGATTGACATTGCGGTATTCATTTACGCCAATGTTCAACCCTTCCAATGGAAAGCTCTTGCCGATGTTCGGTTTGAGTCTTGGACTTGCTTTCTAATACTGTAATCATCTTCAACACCCTTCTTGCCCTTGAGTGAAAACCCGCTCCCGCATACGGCAATTGTCGTTCAATCACCAACTGGAGTTCTTTCCGTAGATCAGGTTCGCTTCTTGTGATGTTCCCCAGGACTGTCATGGAAAACACTTTCGCGGCAATTGGAGCACCGGCAGAGACGAGATAATCGAAGCACAGGGTTGCCACTGTACCGAGCAGGCTCTTCGGTATTTCAATATCCTGAAGGATGCGTAGAACATTCCGCCGCACGGCATCATGTACGCCGGGCTCCTGCATCCTTGCAATCATCTTACTGAGATACGGACGGATAAGCTCCGGATGCTTTTCAGCACACAGGCTGACGATCCAGGCGGATCGCTGGGTAACGCGATATTCACCCTTAAGGAACAAATCCACTAGTTGCTTGAACCTCTTCCGGTCATTACCTATCCAGGCGGTGATTCTCACGGCCTGCCGCTTTGAATGTTCTTTGAGGATCTCTGCTTCAAGGTTCATGGGTTTGCAACGATTCGGAGAAACTGCCCGAAGAATGAACGGAAGTGGCAATTGAAAATCAACTTCACCAAAGGCTTGTTCCGTAAGGATAGAGTCTGTAGATTTTTGTCAGGGGACTACAGCCATATACAAGAATTCTTTTGCGAGACACAATGACCTATACCAAAGTACGTTGCGGCTGGGCCGGCACAGACCCGCTCTATATCGAGTATCATGATCGTGAGTGGGGAGTGCTTGTGCATGACGACAGGAAACTGTTCGAGATGCTGATATTGGAAGGTGCGCAAGCGGGACTCAGTTGGATTACGATTCTGAGAAAGCGTGAGAACTACAGGAAGGCATTCAATAACTTCGATGCGAAGAAGATTGCCCGGTACGATGCAAAAAAGGTGCGCTCGCTGTTGAAAGATGAAGGCATCGTCCGCAACAGACTGAAGATTGCCGCAACCATCTCCAATGCAAAAGCATTTCTAGAAGTGCAGAGGGAGTTCGGCTCGTTTGACAAGTATGTCTGGCAGTTTGTGGAAGGGAAACAGATGGAGAACCGGCGGAAGTCAATGAAGGACGTTCCTGCGATGACGCCGGAGTCTGATGCGATGAGTAAGAACCTGAAGAAGCTCGGGTTTCGCTTCGTCGGTTCGACCATCTGCTACGCGTTCATGCAGGCAACGGGAATGGTGAATGATCACGTAGTTGGGTGTTTCCGCTACAAAGTATCCCGATGATGAACGATCCGGATTTGAATCCTCGGTTCTGATAGCTATATTGCCACCGTTCTGTTTCCATCCATGTTTAACAAAACGATACTGACATGAAACGCGGATCAAGCGTTTGGCAAATCCTCCTTGCATCAATTGTGCTTTTCGCATTGGAATTTCTTCTCTTCAGCCCCGCACTTGACTACAAATTCCTCAACTACGATGACGACGTATATGTGTATGAGAATGCAAACATCCAGTCCCTTCAGGCAGAGAACATTGCGTGGATGTTTGCCAGACCATACTACAGATCCTACACTCCCCTCGCCTTGCTCTCTCATGCAATCGACTTCAAACTCTGGGAGAACAATCCACGGGGACATCACCTGACAAACGTGCTGCTTCACGGCGTGAACACCATTCTCATTTTCCTCTTAGGAGTGATGCTGTTGCATGTTGCGCGCCGCAAGGTGAGCGGCCAGATCCCTGATTCGCCCCCGCCCTTGCTGATGGAAGCTGATACATCGACCATCCTCGGTGCTTTTGTCGCTGCATTGTTGTTTTCTCTCCACCCGATGCGGGTCGAGTCCGTTGCATGGATATCGGATAGGAAGGACCTGCTGCTTGTGCTGTTTACGCTACCTTGTTGCATGGCGTATCTCAAATATGACGCACATAGAGGCACCAAACGTGCAATGAGGTGGTATCTTCTAGTACTCCTGTTCTTCGTACTTGCTCTGCTCTCGAAGACCATTGCCATTGTCATTCCTGTGGTGTTGTTCCTTTTGGATATGTTGTTGCTAAAGCGGAAGGCGTCGAACAAATGGGTTCCTTTTGCAACCGAGAAAGCGCCGTTCTTCCTTCTCAGTCTGGCGTTTGGCATCTTTGCGATCATTTCTGCAAAGGAAAGTCAACTGAGTGATATCGTGGCGAAGCTCTCCGGCGTTCAGAGAGCTCTTCATCCGTTGTATTCGTTGCTGTTCTATCCAGTGAAGACCATCTGGCCCGAATCCCTTACCCCGGTTTATGATTCTGTTGGAGCTCCCCTGATGGCGGTTGCAGCGATTCTGTGTATCGTCATCACGGTCTTTGCTATCATCATGGCAAAGCGGGGACAGAAATTCTGGCTGCTTGCCTGGCTAACCTACGCGGTTACCATTATGCCGACCATTACCGGATTGTCTGTAGGAATTCAGCCGTGGGCGGACCGGTACAGCTATCTCCCGGCCGCGAGTCTGATGATTCTGCTCGGGGCTGGTGTGAGTGTTGTGTGGGATCGGTATCGAGGGAAGGGAGCCCGCAGCTTGAATCTCGTGCTTTGCGCCGTGGCCATACTCTTATGTGGAAAGCTGAGTGCTCAACAACTTCCAATGTGGCAGAATGCGGAAACACTATGGCGTCATTCCATCCGCGTTACTCCGTCCGTTCCGATGCCGTACACGAATCTTGGGGTGGCGTTGGAAGGCAATGGTGACCATGACGGAGCGTTGCTGATGTACGGAAAAGCAGTCACCCTGGAGCCGCGCTGCGCTGATGCATTGTATAATATGGGGATCACCTACGAAGCCAAACAGATGAATGATTCAGCGGCCTCTTTCTACGCTCAAGCCATTACAGCGGATCGTACGTACACCGACGCATACGTGAATTTGGGGAACATCCATGTACGAGCCGGCGCGTTTGACGATGCGATCAGGTTGTTCGAACAGGCGGTCAAGCTTGATTCGTCAGATCCCGATTCCTACTATAACATGGGGATTGCTTTCTACCATAAGGGAGATCGTACAAAGGCGCTGGAATGTTTTCAAAAAGCTGTCAAGTACTCACCAAACTATGCAAACGCGCATAACAACATCGGGATTGTGTTTCTGGATTTGGGAAAGCAGGAAGCGGCAATGACGAGCTTCGTGCGTGCTGCCAGGCTGGGATCTGCAGAGGCTCAAAAGCTGCTGAGTTCGAAGGGATTCTCTTGGTGATGGCCCCCTTATCGAGATGCCATGATATTGAAGGAGCGCAGGCAGGATTCAAGCGGGTCACGTCTTGAGGAAGGTGAATGGCAAAAGGTATTCGCGGACTTGACAGTTGTTCAGGACTTTCGTAGCATTGCAGCGCAACAGTACGCGATTTCCCAACCATAATCAAGGAGTTCGATATGAACAAAAAATTCTGGACTGGTTTTGTGGTGGTGTTTGTGGCGATGGAGGTTTTGATGTTCATTATTCATGGCGTCTTGCTTGAGTCCGCGTATCAGGCAACGAAGGAAGTGTGGCGACCCGACATGATGTCCCTTATGTGGATCTACCATGTCCTTGCTGTCATTGGCGCGTTTTTCTTTACACTTATTTTTTCCAAGGGATATGAAGGTAAGGGCGTAATGGAAGGTGTGCGCTACGGGCTTTACGTCGGGATCTGGATGAGTTCAGGAATGGCGTACGGCAGCTATTCCATGATCAACATTCCTTACTCGCTGGCATTGCAATGGTTTTGCTATGGACTGATCGAATACATTATCTACGGCATCCTGCTTGCAATGGTGTTTGGCAAACAAGCAACAGTCACGCCCGTTTCCAAAGCCTAATGTCTCTGTCTGTGTGCAGTGCATAACGCGTCTCCACTAGGGGACGCGTTACTATTTTTTAGGAGTTTCTCCCTGCCACTCTCCGCACGCTTGTTTTCTTTTTATTATTGTGTTGGTACACTACCTCATGGCGAAACGAAAACAGCATCAAGAAACGCTTTCCCTTTTTGGTGACATTCCCGCACCGGTTCCTCCTCCTACTGACTATGTTCTTCACAACAGTGGCCGCTTGAGGCAGTGGGCGAGCAAGGGGATTCATTTCGGAGGATCATCGTGGAAATATCCCGGATGGAAGGGAGTCATCTACAGCAAACACTACAAGACGAAGAAATCATTCAATGAAGAGAGTCTCGCGGAATACTCTGAGTTGTTCTCAACGGTGTGTGCAGATTTTGCCCTGTATGATTACCCCGATCAACAGCAGATGAAACTCATTCATGACTCAACAGTGGATACATTCAAAGTCTCGCTCAAAGTCACGGACCGTATCACCATCAAACGCTACCCATCGCTGCCGCGTTTTGGCCGGCTGGCAGGAACAGAGAACCCGGATTTCCTGAACGTGGAGTTGTTTGAAGATGCGTTTCTGAAACCGCTTGAGGGGTTGAAGAACAAACGCGGTGCGATCATTTTTGAGTTCTCAACATTCCATCCCAACAGCGGAGTCACGTATGAAAAATTTGTCGTTCGTATGAATGCGTTCCTCTCGAAACTCCCGAAGGGATACGAATATGCCGTAGAGTTGCGTAACAGTGAGTTCCTGACAGGAGAGTACCTGAAGATGCTTGCATCCAACGGTGTCGCGCACGTTCTGAACAACTGGACAAGAATGCCGCCGATCATTGATCAGATCAGAATTGCAGGCGTGCTTACCAGTTCGTTTTCCGTTGCACGGGCACTGCTCAAACCCGGCAGAACATATGAGGAGGCCGTGGAGTTGTTCCAGCCGTACGACAGAGTGAAGGAGGAGAATACCGAATTGCGCATGGGGTTGGTTGAATCAGTACATCGGTGTATCGCAGAAGGGACGACGCTCTATGCCTATGTGAATAACAGGGCGGAGGGGAATTCGCCAAAAACAATTGAAGGGATACTGGACATGCTGGATACGTATCCGGCGGAAAAGCTGTAGGATTTTGCCAGCGCAATACACCAACTATCGTTCATCATTGCGGCCTCAGGCAAAGCCTGCGACCCTATTTGAGAAGAATAAACTTCTTCGCACTTGAGAAGTTACCCACATCCAGCCGATAGAAATACACACCACTCGCCAGGCCATCTCCACGGAATTCCACTTCATGGTATCCCGCCTGCAATTGTTCGTTGACGGGTTGTGCTACTTGTTGGCCGAGAGTGTTAAATATTGTCAGCGTGACGAACGAACTGCGTGGAAGCCCATAGCGAATTGTCGTTGTAGGATTCCAGGGATTCGGGTAGTTTTGGTCCAATACAAATTCTGTCGGGCGCGACAACTGTCCGCCAAGCCTGAGGACAATCGCTGCCTTTGGGTCCGTAATGGTTATTGACCCGTTGCTTTTCAATCGCACTTCCTTGTTTCCGATAATAAGGGCTGCAGCTATCGACTGGTCTTTCATCTCCCACGTCATCGTGAGCGGATATTGTGCGTAGGATGCACGAATGGGGACTTCCTTTATCCCCCCTCCTTTCTTCACGCATTCCAGTATTCGGTTTGTTTCAAACCTTGCGTCAAAGATGCCTGCCGGTGGTGGTGGTGGGAGCTCGAAGTAGTCCAAGTCCTTCTTTTCGAGTGACTCAGAAGAGAAGTACAGAGTCTGTTGTGCGCCACTCAAATCTGAGATTGTAATCGTCCCAGCCCTCTCAGTTACAGACGAAAGGGGTGAGGCCTCTTTGTCAAGAGGCGAAACCGTTGAAAGTATCAACATACCCGCAGAGCCGGCCCTCACCCAATAGCCTTTAGCGGGCCTCAAGCTGTCGGTAATCTGATACGTTCCGTTGTATCCGTAGAAAGGCGATTGGATTATTCCCTGAGGGATTTGTTGGACAGCCGCGATCGACAGAGGTACCGAGAGTGCACCAATAACGTTCCAATCCGGTTGTACAATAATCGTATCCAACGTTCGTTGCACTCCCCCGATTGCGATGGTCTGTTGACTATTGAATTTTAGCATGTAGCCAACACCGTTCAGCAAAGTGTCTTTTCTCACGTATCCGAGCACCGCGTTAAACTCGTAGGCGTAGCCGGCGGCCGTCGTAAAGATGGACCCCTTTCGTCGATCACCGACCGTCAGGGGAACCGATACTAGATTCCAACCATTTACAACCCCATAGTAGCTGGTACCGGCAACATAGACCAGGCGCGACTGAACCACGCTGGCCTGGTATCCGGGCCTGTAGAGCCTGGCCTTGAAGGTTGTTGTGGCAGAAATAGTAACCAGACTGTTTCCATATACAACAAACGGACTTGTTCGATCCGGGGTTGATCCATCAACCGTGTATCGCAGTGTATCGCCGGGGAGTAGGTTTTCGATATTGGAATTGGAGCGAATACTCCCACCTGCATTTCCCGAGTGGACGAGAATACATGCTGCGACCGCGAATCCAAAAACTATTCGTTTCGGCATTGTTGATCTTTTTACGAAACTGAAAGGAAATCGATTGGTCTGTGCAACGGACTTTTGACTACTTCAAGCGAGCAATTGGATGCTACTCAAACCAAACTTAGCAAGATCTGGGGGTAAACTCAAGGAGAAAATTTTGAATTTGGCCATCGAGCAATATCGCGTAACGAAGAAGGATCAGACATGATACACAAAAATCCAGCCGTGAGGTTATGGCTTGGGGGCCGGTTGGCACCCAAAAGCTGGTTGTCTTCTGGCTGTTTGTTTTGTATATTCTTAAGGTCAACAATGAGTTACACGGAGCGTAGCGCAGCCCGGTAGCGCACTTGCTTGGGGTGCAAGGGGTCGCGGGTTCAAATCCCGCCGCTCCGACAAACGAAGGCATCGGCAATCAGCCGGTGCCTTTTGTTTTCTTTACTGTCGTGCTTCATTGTCCATCAGATAACGCCACTGGAGCAAACACCTCCCCCAAGTTTTCTGGTAATGGAGCGACAGACGAACTTCGGTATATGTTGCCCTTGAGGGTTCCTGCGATAACACTTCCATTGCCACCCATTCTCAAACAACGTATTGCGTCGTCCGTAAGACTTCCTTGAACCTTTGCCCACGTCGCCGCATTATTTGATGAGCAAAACACGCCGCTTGTTGTGCCGACAAAGAGTTGTTCATGCAAGCAAACGGCCAGTGATCCGGCGCTCTTGTTCGTGAGTCCGTTGTTCATCTGAGCCCACGTTACACCATTGTCCTGTGAGCGATACACTCCGCCTCCATTCGTGGCCGCAAAGAGATTGCCGCTCGGGTGTCCGGTAATTTCCCAAACATCAAGACAAGTCAATCCTTTGTTGACCGCTCTCCAGTTCTTTCCATGGTTTGTTGAAAGAAAAATACCATCCTTCGTTCCCGCGAGAATATCATTGTTCGAATTCGCCGTAATGGTGGCAACATAACAGCCATTCAATCCCGTTGCAACCCACGTCTCGCCATTATCGAGAGAACAGTACACGCCATGGCTCGAAGTCCCCGCGTACAGAGAACCATCTGGCGCAATTTCAAGAGAAACGATCTCAGTGCAATCCAGTCCGGTATTTGATTGCACCCATCCGGAGATGTTGCCATCGTTTCGGTATACACCGCCGCCGAAGGTTCCGGCGAAGATCGTCCCGCGTGTATTTGCAACGAGAGCGAAAACATCCCTATCGGTTAATCCCGCGTTACGATCTGTCCATGTTTCACCCTGGTCAATGGACATGAAGACTCCCCCGCCAAAGGTCCCGGCGTAGATATGGCCGTTCGGCGTAACCGATATTGCCTGAATCGGAGTCTTTTCGAGAAACGGAGCAGAGCTTTTGGGATGTTCCTCAGATGTAGCGCGTGGTGAAAGGTGGGCAAGCAAAAATGAAAGCACTAACAGTGCCACAGCAATACGTCGGCTCATGGTACACTCCATTCTTATTGAATCTTGATGAATGACCGAACCAGACTGCTGTACCTAATCCCGGTAGAACGCTGTTACCTGCTCACTAAGACGAGTGGATGGTAAGAAAGTTTCAATATGAAAGGGCAATCTTCATACAGGTACAGGTTTCGGAGCGGAGTAAAAGGCGGGTGTGACTGTGGATGGATAAGTCCCGCCCGGCGTGGCGGGACTTCGTCAGTTCAATTTGACCAGCAACTCTTCGAGGAACTTCTTCACTTCGACTACGTCAGTACGGAGTTGCTCATCGGTGATTTTGTTTTTGGGCTTCGGCGAGTCGATGAGAACAAGTTGCTCGCCGGTATCATCCTCAGGTGTATATGCCTTCAGTACCTGCTTTGCACCCTCAATCGTATATCGTTCATCACGCAGCAGTTTCTTGATATAGAGGATGAGTTTGATATCCCGGTTGGTGTAGATGCGGTTACCCGCGCGGTTCTTTGCGGGTTTCAATTGCTCAAATTCCGACTCCCAATACCTCAGTACATATTGCTCGAGGTCCGTGATCTTGCTGACCTCGCTAATGGAGTAGTAGAGTTTCTTGATACCGAGAGATTTCATAGCGCCTCGCAGTGGTGTTCCACGTTCAATATGGTCAAAAAGTACGTAATCCGTGTTTGAGATGCAAACTATTGCAGAGCAACCATTTCGGTGGGCCGGGATCGTCCTATGGCTTATTTCTTTACCTTGCTTTTCGAAATCCGCACATCAATTTCCTTGAGTTTTGCAAGCTCGCTTGAGGCCTTTTCCAATTCTGCTTCCAGCTCTTGCACACGTCGGCCCCTCGATGCGACTTCGCCCATTTGTTTCCTGGCAACAGCGACAAGGCTATCGGCGACAAATTTTTCTCGCCTCAGTGAATCGCGCAATTCGCCCACCCGATCAACCATCGTCAGGTACATTTGAATGATCTGCTTTTCTTCCGGGGATTGGGTGAGGCGAAGGTAGGTGTCCAACCAGTAGCGTGATGCGCTATCGTTTGCTGCCGGATTGGAAGGAGCACTCAACAGGAGAGCAGTCTTTCTCACTGCACCGGGATGCACACTTGTTGAGGTATAATGCTCTGCGACAATCATATACTCGGTTGTTGCCTCTCGTAAAGCAAATGAGCGTTCCAATGTATCAGCACGAGCCATATGTCGGTGTGCCTGGAACTCGGCATCGCTGATGGTACTGCTCGATGTGCATCCGTAGAGGAAGACAGCAACGAGAAGGGTATAGAGGCTGCTATGCCAAGCCATCGGCAGACCTTTGTGATTGGGCAATAGCCGGAGTAGATGGCGCCAGTGTCGCCAGATCTGCTGCAGGGAAATCCACACAAAACGTGGAGCCGGCTCCGAGCGTACTCGTCGCCGTTACGGCCCCACCCTGCCCTTCGACAAAAGCCTTGACAAGCGCAAGACCGAGCCCCGTACCTTTGGCGCCTACCTTTGATGCGTTTGAAGCCTGGTAGAATTTGACAAAAATCTTCGGCAAGTCCTCGGAGGCAATGCCGATGCCGGTGTCGGCAATCGAGACACGAGCGCCGTTGCCATGTCGGGCAACGTTGATGGTGATTGTTCCATCCTTGTCTGTGTACTTGATTGCATTGCTTACAAGGTTGCTGAACACCTGCGAGAGCTTTTCCACATCGGCCATGATGTATGGGATGGGGCTGGCGGAAACTGCAATATGGACACCTTTTCGTTCTGCAAGTACCTGTGCATCTTCCACAGCAGCGGCAACAATGGAGAGCAGGTCGGCGAGGACAAGTTCGTATTCCATTTTACCGGCTTCGATCTTTGCAATATCAAGAAAGGCATTCGTAAACTTGATGAGTTTGTCAATGTTGCCACGCATGGAGCCGAGCAGCCGGAGCTGTTCCGGGTTGAGTCCGCCAAGTTTTTGTTCGGAGAGGATATACTGTGCAGAGAGGATCGTCTGCAACGGTGTGCGCAGTTCGTGTGAAATCTGACGCATCATTGCGGCTTTGTACTCATTGATTTGCCGCAGTTGATTGCTCATATCGTTCACGGCGTCTGCGAGGAGAGAAGTCTCATCGTGAGACGTTACTTTGATCTGGCCGAACGAGCCCCTTGCAATCTGCTGGGTTCCGCGAATCACCGCTTCGATTGGGTGCGTAATGGTACGTGTGATAAAGAACGCGATAGTTAACGCGACCAGCAGTGTTCCGAACGTCAGAATTAGTGCTACCCGCGCCGACTGTTGTGTCGTCAACTCTACATTCGCCATTGCCTGGTCGATGGATGCCTGACTGAGTCGCATGAACCGATCCAGAGCCTCATGAAGAATGGGAAATGATTCGAACTGACCCTGGTCAAATGTTGGCGGGGCATTCTTGTTTGATTTCCTTGTCGTTGCCCTGGACAGAACCTGTTCTCCGATCACGGCAGAAGCAAAGACGTCATGTTTTGAGCGAACCATCTGAAGGAGTTCATATCGCGCAGCGTCGGTCTGCACACTGATAAGCGAATCAAGTTCTTCGGTGAGTCGTGAACTGCCGTCGGAAAACATTGCAAAATAGGTATTGTCGTGAGCGATCAGGTACTTGCCCGCATCCTGTTCCTCTTCATACAATCTCGTCCGGATCCCCTTCGCAAGGTTGATGGAGAGGACGTCCGACGACAGTGTGGTATGCGCTGCATTGGAAACGAGATTGAGCTCGTACACCATGTAGGCGTTTACACAGATCATGATCGCGATGATTGTCAGGAATCCGAGCATCATTTTCTTATAGATTGTCAGTCTCATGAGGCCCCTTCTTCAATAACCACCATTGCCACTACGTGGCTTTCGGAATGAGACAAGGAAACAAAGATGGATGCGTGGGCAAGTGTTTCGCGTAACCGTCCGTAGAGTGTAATATGTGGTTGCCCAAGTGCATCATTCATGACTTCCACGTCCTTCCATGCAAAATCGCCGCTCCATCCCGTCGCCAACGCCTTGCTGACGGCTTCTTTTGCCGCAAATCGTGCAGCAAAATGCTGTACCATATTGTGTTTCGATTGACAATAACGGATCTCTTCCTGCGTGAACACCTTGTTCAGGAAATTGGTGCCAAGGTTGTCAATACTCTTCTGTACTCGCTCAATCTCCAGAATATCAACACCAATCCCCTTGACCATACCTATCCGGAATGTTGTGAACGTTGATTTTCCATCTCGATCACTCCAAGCAACTCGGCGATGTCGTTGAGTTCGTAGTTCGCGTTCGAGTTGACGGTGCCGAACGTGTCGCCGTACCGGGCAAACACGGTTGTCATTCCCACAGCGGCGGCACCCACCATGTCACGCTCGGCCCAATCACCCACCATAATTGCTTCGTGTGGTTCGATGTTGAGCCGTTCAAGCGTTTTGCGAAAAGGTGCGGGGCTGGGTTTCCGTTCACCCGTATCCTCGAACGTCACCACGGAATCAAAAATGTGGTGGAAGTTGAGATAACACAGCCGCAGCCAGGCCTCTCTCCCCGGTGCATCCGATACCACGGCAAGCTTGAAACCTCTCTTTACCAGTTTAACAAGCGTGATGTTGACATGTGGATAGGGAACAAGTGCTGCCTCGCGGGCTCTTCGGTATGCAATGATCCCGGCGGAGAGAATCTTATAATCAACTTTCTGAAAAATGTCGTAGAGGAGTTGATCGAAGACATTCTGAAACTCGATCCCCTTCTCCTTATAAATTGCATCGATGCGTGCCTGTGCCTCATCGGGAGAAAGTGTCAGCCCGGCGTCGATCATGAAGTGAATGGCCGCACTGATTGCCTCACGCTTCATCTTCATGAAGTCCACCAGTGTGTTGTCCAGGTCGAAGATGATGCCTTTGATCATCGGTCAGCCTGTGCCGAGCGCGCAACTTCGTCCTCAATGTACTCGCGGACTGCAGGCTTGATGAATACATTGTCGAGCCCAATCTCACTGAGCGCAAGTGCGAACACGGAGGTTTTCTTGTTGGGCATGAGGCGTTTGTTGATCAGCAGTATTTTGTCAGTCTTCAGGATGCAATAGCCCCCCTCGAAGTCGCCTTTCTCATACCGTACCGCCAGGCCAAGTTGTGCGGCGAGTTGTTCGAGTTCCGTCACCAGCTCCTCGTGTCTCATACTGTATATGGTTGCTTCTTCTTGAGTGGTTGAAATACCGCCAGGGCAATGATTGTGTAGTAGCACAATGTTGCAATGAGCGGTGTACCTGCGAGAGCGTCGAGTCGCGCAAGAAACAATTCCCGGAACACGATATTATCGGCCGTCGTGAACAACTCTGTGTACACCATGGTTCCATCGAGGTAGCTTGTGAATGCTTCGACGGGAACAAAGAGATAGAACAGGATAGCGCTCATCATCAGCCAGCCATGTTCCTTGAGTTTGAACGGGCTTGTTGCAAGGAAGACGATACTGCTGACAAGAGAGACACAATAACTCACCATCACGAAAAGAGACGCAAACGAAAGCAGCCGGAAGATCTCACGCTCCGCGTCGGGGGCAATGTATTCCTCGAACTCAAGGGTTCCAAATTTCAACAGGTCGTTTCCAATAATCGCCCTGATATGGGAACCGCCAAGCCATAGCGTGGCCGAAATTATAAACATAAACAGTGCGATACGCCATGTCGTAGACTGCATAATGGACCGGTCAGTTCGTGGGGGGTGGCTGGACCTGGTTAGTGGAAGCGAAATCCACCGCACTCATGCTTCAAATGTACCATTTTTCGGGAGTGATTTCAAGGAAGCTCATCTGTAGGTAGTGCCTGCAGGCACTACCCATCTGTATGTGGATGCTGGTCGGGGTGGTCGATAAGCCAGTTTTTGTACCAGCTTAAATCATAACACAACGCAAGCAAGTGTTGCAAAGAATCCGGGGTCATGCTCAGGTACGTGAATGAAAATTGCTGTCGTGTTGCTGCCGGGGCGTCTTGGAGTAACGCGCGCAACAGCGCCGTTGCCCTGTCGATAGCCTCGGTAAACTCGCGGGAAAGCTTCTCAAACCCATCTCCGTCGTTGCCGATGCGCGTCATGATACCCAATGTCTTTGAAGCGAACTTTGCAAGAAAGCTGAGCTTCTCCAGGGCTTCATGCTGTTTGTTCGCTGTAGAAAGCTCAATCAGAATACCGAGATCATTCCGGCGCGTAAGCTTGTATTGCGAGAGAAGGTCGAGGGATGTCAGAAGTTCCACTGTTGATTTACGGAGTTGCATGGTGCTATTACGTTGAGGCGAGAAGTGTTTGAACTGGCCATAAGACTGTGTAACCGCCATAATATAGAAGAAGCCGGATGTACATACAACATCCTGGAACTTTTGAATGGGATCCATGTCTTTACTGTGGTAGAGTTGCTTCGTTGCTTCTTCTGCAACCAATGGGTAACTTTGGATGAAATGCACAAGGTACAATACATCAATCAGGCTATGGATCTGTTCCAGCGACTACCGTTATCGAAAAAGATATTGCTCGGTATTCTGCCGCTGTTCCTTCTCTTCATCTCGGTGAGTGTGGTACTCCAGAATCATTTTCAGGAACAGGAAATGATGGAGCAGGCTCAGGCGTCGGCTCACACCTATGCCGATATCATCAAGGAATCTCTCGTCAGCATGATGGTGAATAACCTGGAGGTGGACAACAGTTTTCTTGAACGCCTGAATGTGTTGCAGCAATTCGACACCGTTCATATTCTCGTCAACGATCTTCACGTGCGCGATGAACTCCTGACCCCAAAACGTATTCAACGGATCGAAACAAAGCTCAAAACACTCCAACCGCACGACTCTCTGGAGCAAAAGGTATTGGTGTCTGGGCAGCCTTTGTTCATTCGCAACGGTGATCATTTTCGCGGCGTCATTCCATTTACCGCAACCGAAGTGTGTCAGAAGTGTCACGCCGTTCCTATAGGCTATACACTCGGTGCCACGGATTTGCACATTTCTCTTGAACGGATTTCCCGGGTGGCGGCGGGAAACTGGAAACGGTCATTTATTATCTTTCTTGTCTTCACCGGACTGGTCATCGCCTTTGCAACATTCATGTTCACGCGCTATGTATCGACACCGATTGAGCAATTGGTCGTTGCGACACGAGAGATCAGCAGGGGTAACCTGGAGTATACGATCAGCGCGGGTGAAGCAGATACCCACGTTTCCTCCTCGCACGATGAGCTGACGTTTCTTGGCCGCATGTTCGACTCAATGAGGGAGTCGCTGAGAGAGAAGATCAACCAGCTTGATCATGCCAATGCAAATCTCTCGGAACGAAACAAGGAGGTCGAAGATGCGCTGCTGAAGTTGAAGCAGGCCCAGGAGGAGCTTGTGCGCAGTGAGCGGCTCGCGATTACAGGCAAAATGACCGCACAACTCTCCCATGAAATCAACAACCCTATCCACAACATCCAGAGCCTCCTCGAGTCTTCGTTGCGAAAGGTGAATGGAAACCAGCAAGTGCAAGGCCTGATCGGTGTAGCGTTGGAAGAGGTCTCCCGCATGGCACAGTTGACGCGACAGATGCTGGACTTCTACCGTGGGTCCGTAGTGGATATACCCCACGAGCTCGTGGACATGCGCAGCCTGCTATCTGAGGTGACAAGGATGAACGAGGAATCCCTTGCAAAGAAACATATCACCATCGCGCTGAATATGCCCTCATCTCTCCCGTTGATTGAAGGGTCCCCGGATAAGTTGAAGCAAGTATTTCTTAACCTGATACTGAATGCTCGAGATGCCATGCCGAACGGAGGGACGATTGCCGTCGGAGCCCATGCTGCGCGCGGGAGATTGGCTATTGATGTCCATGATTCCGGCATCGGTATTCCGCCGGAAAACATGGGGAGAATCTTCGATGCATTTTTCACAACAAAGAAGGAGGTCAGCGGCGTAGGGCTGGGGTTGTCAGTGACATACGGTATTATTCAGCAACATAAGGGATCCATTGAGGTAACGAGTGTGGCGGGAGAGGGAACGACATTCACAATTCAATTGCCAACAGTTGGTGAAACCCATGAGTGACATGACAAACGCGGCCGTTCGTGCACCCGGTAGCCGGGAGCGTATCCTTGTTGTCGACGACGACAAGGCATTTCGCGTTGCGACCCAAACCCTTCTGGAGGACGAGGGGTACCGGATTTCTCTCGCTACGAATGCCGCCGAGGCGTTGTCCGTTCTTGATCAGGACGAGTTCGATCTTCTGTTAACTGATATGGTCATGGAAAACATGACAGGTATGGAGTTGCTCAGGAACGTCCGTCGTAAATTCCCCGACCTTCTCGTGATTATGGTAACGGGCTTCGGTTCTATTTCAACTGCCGTGGAGGCCATGTATCATGGCGCTGCCGACTACCTGACGAAGCCGTGCAACAATAATGAACTATTATTGAAAATCAAAAAGGCACTGGATTCACAACAGAAGGATCGGGAGTTGAAGATGTTGCGGGAAGAAATCCGCAGCACCTACAGTTTTGGGAATATTGTAACGCGCAGCGACAAGATGAAAGATATCCTTCGGCAAGTCCGCCAGGTTGCCGATACCGATGTTACCGTGTTGGTCCAGGGTGAAAGCGGCACAGGAAAGGAGCTCGTTGCACACGCGTTGCATTACAACAGCAACCGTGCCGCTGGGCCATTTATCGCGGTGAATTGTTCCGCCATACCGGAGAACCTGTTGGAGAGTGAGCTCTTCGGATACGAGAAGGGTGCTTTTACCGGAGCGATGAAACAGAAATCCGGCAAGTTTGAGGATGCACATACCGGCACACTTTTCTTGGATGAGATCGGCGATATTTCTGCTGCGGTTCAGACAAAGCTGCTGCGGGTTCTTCAGGAAAAAAAATTCGAACGGATCGGAGGCAATGCTTCGCTCACCGTCGATACACGCGTGGTTGCGGCGACAAATCGTGATCTTGAGATGATGATGCGACAAGGTGACTTTCGCGAAGATCTGTTCTATCGACTGAACGTGTTTCCGATTGTCCTCCCCCCATTGCGAGAGCGACTCGAAGATATTCCCCTGCTCACCGAACACTTCATGCAACGCCACTCTGATCTCGCAGGGGGTCGCGTGAAATTCATTGCACCGGCTGTCATCAGCGATATGATGAACTATACGTGGCGGGGAAACATACGAGAGCTGGAAAACCTTACAAAACGAGCAATGATAAAAACGATTGGCGACACGGTGAATTCCATGGAGGTGCCAACCAGCGAAGGTCATCCTGCGCAGCCATCAACAGACCCTGCACAAACAGTCAATCTGAATACTCCGTACAAGGATTACCTCTCTACCATTACCCGTGATGCCGAAGAGAAATATCTTGTTCGCATGTTACGTCTTTATAAAGGCAACATCAATCATATTGCCAGGATGATGGACGTGGATCGGAAGACCATTTATCGAAAGATGGCCGAGTACTCCATCGACCCATCCACATTTAGAGAGTAAATCCTCATTAAACTCACGCGTGGCAACAATGTCCCACACTTGCAGGCTCCCGGCGGTAGCATTGTGGCAGAATAGCCACACCATTGATCTTCTGTACTATCTTTTCCCCTAACGGCTCCAATTTTATCAGTTCTTTTGACCAAGTGCCTTGGCACGCGTGTTGACATACCACAGGTACAGCATTTCCACAACACCCGTTCATCGACATACACTATTTATTATGGCAGCGCGAACGTTATTCGAACAGGAAGCGCTCCCTCAGCTTGGAGCCCTTAAGAATTTTGCTTTCCAGTTGTGCCGGGACGAACAGTATTCTCGTGATCTCGTTCAGGAGACGCTGTTGAAGGCGTATACATATTTCCATACCTATCGAGAGGGCACAAACTGCCGGGCATGGCTCTTCCAGATCTGCAAGAATTCCTATTTTAATGAGGCGAAGAAGCGAAAATACCAACCGGCGGCAATCGATTTTCAGGAACTGGAGTCGGGTGAGCGTTCCGGAAAGAGTGAAGACGGCGGACGAAGTCTGCACATTCTTATGAGTGAGCGCCATTCTGGATCCTTGTATACAGGTGTATTGGGTGATGAGGTGGTGACTGCTTTTGAGACTCTTCCCGCGGATTACCAGACAGTGTTGATCCTATGTGATATGGAGGGCTATACCTACGAAGAGATAGCAGGCTTTATGCAAACTCCTGTTGGAACGATTCGGTCGCGCATTCATCGCGGTCGAAAGATGCTGGGATGTCAACTCCGTGACTATGCCGGCACACGTGGATACAAGATACAACAACAATCTCTATCCAATTGAGTGATATGGGAAAGCTACGGCACGAGAAACGCACATGAAAATTGAAACAAATAGTATCGTCACGTCTCGGGAAATCAAGGGAAAACGGCTTGGCGGGAAAGATCTGCCATTTTGGAGAAGAGAGAGCCGCGTCAGCTATGTGTTGGCGCTTGCGTTGATATTGCTTGGCTTGGTGCTGGCACTTATTCTGCAGACCTTCGCGTAACCATGTTATGTGTGGAACTCTTGGTTCATAATGACAGCCTGAAATAACATAAAGAACATGAGAGCAGATGGGTTGCTTCCAACCGGGACCTTCTTTATATTTCCACATAACGTGTTCAATAAGGTCTTATCGTTCTCCAACCCAATAGAAGGAATTGATCGATGAAGTTTCCTCTTCGGATTGCGGTGATACTTGTGGTGGGTCTGTTCAGCAGCATCCCCGCGTATGCTCTGCCACGATTCGCCGCTCGTACTGGCGCGAAGTGCCAGTCATGTCATGTCAACCCTTCCGGCGGGGGTATGCGTCAAACATTCGGCGTACAGTATGGTCGGGAGACGCTGCCCGTTCCAACCTGGTCCGAGGAATTTGGGCTCGATGAGTTCTCTACGAAACTGACGGACTTTGTCTCTGTTGGTGCGGATTTCAGGACGTTGTTCTTCTATCAGCAAAACCCTGATACGGGAACTCCACCGAAATCTGTGAAGGGGGCAAACGCTTTTTGGGAAATGCAAGGCGATGTGTACATGAGTTTTCGATTGGCAAAAAAAGTAAGCATCTATCTTGATAAGGGGATTTACACAGGTTTTGAAATCTTCGGTCTGCTGAATGTTCTTCCTGCGAATGGTTACATCAAAATCGGGAAATTTGTTCCCAACTATGGAATGAAAACTGATGATCACCGTACCTTTATTCGTACACATACCGGCTTCAGCGCAGAAACCGGTCGCCCCGAGTTGACCGGAGCGGAGGTTGCCGTTCTACCCGGACCGATTTCCATTACAGGAGGCGTGTATAATTCTTCGGATGGGTTTGGTGTGGGAACCGGCAACAGCAAAGCCGTACTGGGAAGGGCAGAGGGAATGTTCAAAGCGTCAGAGGACATTTCCATCGGGGTTGGAGGAAATGTTTTTACAAAGATGAATACCGCAAGCCAAAGGACAACGCTGTTCGGTGGATTCGGCTCGTTCAGCTATCAGGACTTCACCGTTCTTGGAGAGGCAGACCTTATTCAGAATAAGCTTGCCGGAACGAAAATCACCGGTCTTGTAACATTTGTCGAACTCAACTATGTTCTGACGCCCGGACTGGACTTGAAGGTGGGATACAACTTCTACGACCCCAACAAGGATTTGAAAACAGGTTCATTATCGAAGTACAGCATTGGATTGGAGTTCTTCCCGATCTCCGGTGTTGAGGTGCGGCCCGTCTATAATATTGTAAAGGAAGAGCCGGCAGATGTAAAGAATGATGAATTCCAACTTCTCTTCCATTTTTATCTGTAATAATTGCAACGCAATAGGGGAGTCTGTTTTATGTTAAGACGCGTACTTTTGGGTGCAATAGAACTTTCGTGCTTTATCCTTCTTATCAATAGCTGTAAGGACATGGGGAGTGAACTGCCGACGCCTGCACGTCCTGTTCTTGTATCCACCCAATCATCAGTAAACCTTAGCCCTTCGGGACAGGCGACTCTCACCATTAGCGGAGGAAACCCTCCGTATACGGTAAGCAGCGATCCTGATCCAGCACTTGCAAGTGTTGCATTGAACAACCTTGTAAACGGTACCGCCACACTGACGATTACTGCCTCAGCTTCCGTTGTGACACCCGGGACCACGTCGGTAAAAATCAAAGACACCGACGGTGACGCGCCTGCTCACGAGGAACAAGAGATAACAATTATTATTATCGTCAATCCGGTTCCCATATCATTCTCGTCTCAAATCCAGCCGATCTTTACGACAAATTGTACGGATGCCGGTTGTCATCCCGGCGGTGGTGCACCATTCTCTTTGCAGGCTGGCGCGAGCTATGGGAATCTTGTTGGGGTAGCAGCGACCAACGGACCTTGTGCGGGTGATCTGCGTGTGCAACCATCGAATGCCAGTGGGAGCGCTTTGATAAAACGCCTCAACGGAACATGCGGGCAACGAATGCCGCTTGGAAGTCCATCCCTGCCGTTGGCCCAGATACAATTAATAAGCGATTGGATTAACCAGGGTGCGAACAACAATTGAGAACCATTGGGGGATTGAGAGTTCAAATGCATTGTGATGATTGGAGGGAAGAGATATGAGTCGATATTATGCATCCGTTGTGATTGGTCTTGTGTGTCTCAGCGTGTTGATAGGCTCATGTAAGGATGAGGGGCAGCCGAATTCCCCTTCGACACCGGCGGGGTCTTTGTTGACAGCAACTCCAGCCGGTGTAACGGTAGGAGCGGGTGGATCACAAAATGTAACAATCACCGGGGGGACACATCCGTATACGGCGCAGCCGCAAAATCCGGGTCTTGCTTCGGCTCAGGTTATTACAAATGCTGACACTGCCGTCATAATGATAACGGGTGTTTCCACTGCGACCGGGTCAACATCAGTGATTGTAAAAGATGCTTCAACACCCCAGAAATCTGCAACGGTCGGAGTGAACAAGACCCCGTAGTTGTAGTCGATGGCAGTTGTTTGTAGAGAAATCAGTATTCATCAAAAAGAAACCAGGAGGAAAACGTGAGGTTCCATGCAGCCGCAATTCTTGCCATATCGTTGTCAATAGTTGTGAGTTCTTCGTTCGGTCAAGAAGGTCAGGTGAAAAAGTCGTCAAAGAACAAGACAAGCTCACCATCATTCAAGAAAGATATCTTTCCTATTATCAAAAAGAACTGTATGCCCTGCCATGCCGAGGAGAATTTCAATCCGAGCGAACTTTCCATGGATGACTATGACAAGCTACAGGCTGGCGGGAAGAACGGCACGGCGTGGGTTGTGGGGAAACCCGACGAGAGTCTTATTGTAAAAAAGCTTGGCAATGAGCCACCGTTTGGTGATAGGATGCCACTCAACTCCAAGCGGAAGATCACAGAGGGTAAAGCCAAATGGCTTACGGACGACGAGGTCAAAACAATTGTGACGTGGATTGATGGGGGAGCAAAAAATAACTAGCGTTCTGTTGAAAGCGATGCACAAGACTTCCCCGGGTGGACGGCCCGGGGATTTTTGTTTTCGGGCATCATTGATTATATTGTTTACATAATTTCCTTGAAGAGCATGCATCACCATGTTTAGAGAACATCAAAGCCTGAGCGTCAAGAGCGTCTTTGACAGCATCAAGCTGACGTCGGATTCCCTGCTGCGCCTGCTTATTGCGGCTTCACTCGTCGTGCTTCTTGCGGTGATGTTCCCGCGCGGTGAGGAGATTGATGTTGATTATAAAGTCGGGGCTGTATGGTCGCAGAAGGACGTCATCGCACCAATTTCCTTTGCTCTCTTGCGTGAAGCGCGAGAATACGAGAAGGATGTAGAGCACGCAAAGCAATCGGTGTATCCTGTGTTCGAGCGGGACGCAGCAAGCGAAAAACATCAACATGAAAGGTTGAACGGGTTCTTTGAACATTTGGATAGTACGCTTGACGCCAGAGGGACGCTGAAGCAAAGCCAGAAGGAGCGACGCCCGTCGTTGCCCCGCGATTCGACAACCTTTGGTCGCATATCGCAGCGTATGGAAATTCCCCTTGCAGACGGTGAATGGGAAACTCTTGCAGCACTGAGAATGTCGGGTGGCATTGAACAACTAAAGCACTCACTCGTCGTTGCGTTACAGGAATTTCATACCGTCGGTGTGCTCGACCGTCTCAAGAGCAGCCTTGTACGTCCCATCATTGCTCTGCGCAAAGGCTCGCAGGAAGAGATCATCCCGGTGGCACGCCTGTATGATCCTGGTGATGTGCAGGAGCTTCTTGATAAGTTTCTTGTACTGTCTTTCAAGGCAGATATCAAAATCCGTTCCCTGGCATACAAGATCGGCATTACGCTCTTCGAACCAAATATCAGGTTCAGCGAAGCCGCGACACGACAGGCAATGGAAGCGGCGATCAGCACCGTTTCCCGGACGAATGGGTTTGTACAGGAAAACGAACGCATTGTCAGCAAGCACGAGCGGATAACCCCGGAGATCAAGTTGAAACTTGAATCGCTTGAACGCTCGCGTGCCGAGCGCGGGTCAAAGAGGGACTATTCACTCCAGCGATTCGGAATCGTGCTTCACGTTGTGATTGTCGTAATGCTGTACGGCATTTATTTGTATCTTTTCCGAAAGCGGATTTTTTGGAACAACCGCCACCTCGCGCTCATTGCGTTGTTGATGGTGATGGAGGGTTTCTTCGCATACGTCACCAGGGAAATGGATGTCAACGCTCCGATTGAGTTCCTGATCTTTGTCCCGGCGGCTTCAATGCTCTTGACGATCATTTTCGACTCACGGGTGGGGTTCTATGGTACGGTCATCATCTCGTTGCTGGTTGCAGGAATTCGCGGGAATGATTATGCCATAGCGCTGACATCCATCATTGCGGGCGCCTTGGCGGTTTATACCGTGCGAGACATGCGCAACCGGTCACAGATCTTCCGCTCTCTCGGATTCATCTTTCTTGGATATGTGCTTTCGATTGTCGCCCTTGGTGTTGAACGATTTGCATCCGCAAGCACGCTTGTGGAGCAGCTTGTCTATGGGCTTGCCAACGCCATCGTGTCACCTGTGTTGACCTATGGACTCCTGATCTTCTTCGAGCGCGTCTTCAGGGTGACTACCGACCTGACGTTGATGGAACTTTCGCACTTCAATCATCCACTCCTGAAAAAACTCTCCGAACAGGCGCCCGGCACGTATCATCACAGCCTGACGATAGCGACGCTTGCCGAATCCGCCGCCTCTGCTGTTGGAGCAAACGAAGTTCTTGCGCGGGTAGGGGCACTGTTTCATGATATTGGCAAACTAGTGAAGCCGATGTATTTTTCGGAGAATCAAAAAGGATCGCGCAACAGGCACGATAAACTCACTCCGCGGATGAGTTCACTGATCATCTCCGCGCATGTGAAGGAAGGTGTGGCCCTCGGCGAGGAACATAGCTTGCCACGGGAAGTGATCGACTTTATCCCGATGCACCACGGGACAACACGGATCGAGTACTTTTATAACAAGGCCATGAATCTCGCCAGTCAGTCCGATGATGAGACAAAGATCGAGGAGATCAATGAACAGGACTACCGGTATCCCGGCCCGAAGCCGCAAACTCGCGAAACGGGAATTCTGATGCTTGCCGATGCCGTGGAAGCGTCCACGCGGACACTGGATGATCCCTCACCACAAAAATTGGAAGGCGTCATCGGAGAAATTATCAAGAAGAGGTTTGAGGAGGGCGAGTTGGACGAGTGTCCGCTTACGCTCAAAGACCTGACGAAGATACGTGCTGCGTTCCTCAATGTGTTGGTAGGAATACATCATACTCGCGTCAAGTATCCTGAGTTGCCAAAGAAGAGAACCCCCAGACCCAAGCGAGCTACACAGCTCTCCGGGCTGGCGTCACAAGATGTGTCGGCAAGTTCACCAATAACACCGGCCTCACCGGACGCTTCGGGCCAAACAGAGAATGGAACGCAGAAGACAGAATGAACGATCACGTAAGAGATTATATTCATTACTTGCAGTTGGAAAAGAACGCTTCGAAGAACACCGTCGCATCATACAGCCTTGATATTAAGAGATACGTGGAGTTTCTTCGGGCCCATCGTGTGAAGGCTCTCGAAGCAGTGACGGAAGTGCATATGTCTCGCTTCATGACTGCATTGCACCATGAAGGACTATCCCCCCGATCTGTGACGCGGACACTTTCTGCAGTCAAAGGTTTTCACAAGTTTCTGGTTGGAGATGGTCTCGTTCACGCGAACCCGGCCGATAACATTGACCGCCCAAAACTTCCGCGCTCGCTCCCTGACGTATTAAGTCAACCCGAAGTGGATGCGATCTTAAATCAACCGGTTGCACTGCCGAACGACAAGCGCAACCTGTGGCTGCGCGACAAGGCGATTCTCGAGACACTCTACGCTACCGGCATGAGGGTGTCCGAAGTAATTGGCCTGAAGCAGGCAAATGTCCTGCCGGAGGAGGGAATCGTTCGCGTCTTTGGCAAGGGATCGAAGGAACGGATTGTGCCCATTGGCGGTTCTGCACTACGATGGATTGCCCGTTATCAAAAGGAAGTACGAGGTCTTCTTGTTAAGAAAGGGAAATCGCAGGACGCCTTGTTCCTGAACGTCCGTGGAACGGCAATGACGCGTATGTCCGTCTGGAACATCGTCCAGGAATACACCACGAGCGCCGGGATTACGAAGGATGTGCATCCGCATACGTTCCGCCATTCATTTGCGACACACCTGCTCGAAGGTGGTGCGGATCTCCGCGCTGTGCAGGAGATGCTCGGGCACTCGGATATTTCAACGACACAGATTTATACTCACATTGATCGTGAGTACCTGAAGGAAGTCCACAAGACATTTCATCCGAGAGGATGACAATTGAATACCATCACGGAGAAAGGTATGAGTACTTCATCCAAACGTAATGGGTATCCCACGACAGTTGCCGCGTTGCGCGACCAGGTCGTTGGGATTGACACGAAAGTTCCAGTGCTCGGTGACAGTGAACGCCCGTATGTATTTCTCGATAACGGTGCAAGTACGCCAACGTTCAAGCGGGTGATGCAATGCATCCAGGAGTTCATGCCCTGGTATTCGGGTGTCCATCGCGGCACCGGATTCAAATCGTGGGTGGCAACCGATGCATACGACAGGGCACATGAAGTCGTGGGCCGGTTTGTTGGTACGGATCTCTCCTCGAATATTGTGACGTTCACCAAGAACACGACGGAATGTGTCAATAAACTTGCCAGCAGGTTCATGTTCCAACCGGGCGACATCGTTGTGACGACGTCGATGGAGCATCATTCCAATGACCTCCCATGGCGGAAGTATGCAACAGTGATTCACACGCCTCTTATTGAACATGGATACCTCGATCTGAATGCCCTTCAGGAAATTCTCCTTGAATTCAAAGGAAAAGTGAAACTCGTCGCTGTCAACGGCGCGTCGAATATTACCGGCATATGTTCCCCTATTCATCAAATTGCAGAGATGTCCCACGCAGTCGGAGCGATGATCTTTGTCGACGCCGCCCAACTTGTGCCGCACCGCAGTGTCGACATTTTGCCGAATGACGATCCACAACACATTGATTTCCTTGCGTTCAGCGCGCACAAGATGTATGCGCCGTTCGGCACAGGCGTTTTGATCGGTCCGAAGAAGTTCTTTGAAGAGAGTGAGCCTGACGCCGTAGGCGGAGGTGTTGCAGCAATCGTTACGCTTGACGATGTACAATGGAACGAGGCACCGCACAACGACGAAGCCGGCAGTCCAAACGTTGTGGGCGGCATTGCCCTCGCGGAAGCATGCTGCATGTTACAGGCTGTAGGGATGGACGCAATAGCAGAGCACGAGTTGCATCTCCTTGAATATGCGTACAAAAAACTGGGGAACATTCCGGGAATCGTTTTCTATGGGCCAACTGAGCGGCTTGAGGATAAAGTCGGCGTGATCGCGTTCAACATGCGGGGCATGCATCCTGGGCTTGTTGGTGCAATCTTGAGTGTGGAGGGCGGCATCGGTGTGCGCAATGGATATTTTTGCGCGCAACCGTACGTGAAGAAGCTGCTCAATGTGGATGATGGCGCCGCAATGGTCTCTGGTTGCGGAGTCGTGACGTCCGATGTGACAACATTCCCGGGCATGGTGCGGGCAAGCTTCGGATGTTATTCAAATGTAGATGATGTCGATGCATTGGTGGACATGCTTGTCCGTATCAGTCGCAATGAATACAAAGGAAAGTATACGCAGGATCCCGCAACAGGAAGGTTCTCGGCTGATGATTTCTCGGTGTCACTGCAGTCGTACTTCCCGTATCTCATGACGGATTCGCTTCACGAAGGTCAACACTCTGAGGCTTCATGATTGACCAGCTCTATATTCTTCCTATCCTTCTTTTCTCGGTGATTATTCACGAAGTTGCACACGGCTATATGGCGCTGAAGTTGGGCGACCCGACCGCACAATCACTCGGCAGACTGACGCTCAATCCTCTGCCTCATATTGATCTCATCGGCTCGATCATCGTGCCATTGATTTCCCTGGTGAGCGTTGGGTCTGTGTTTATCGCGTGGGCAAAGCCCGTTCCCGTGAATCATGGAAACTTCGTCCATCCCCGGCGCGACGATTTTCTCGTTTCGATTGTTGGACCCGGATCGAACATTGTTCTCGCGTTTGTCTGCTGCATTGCAGTGATTGTTCTTCGGTCTGTGGCGGCGCTACTGAATCCGGAACAACCCTCACTCGCAACCGATGCTGTGGAATTTTTTCTGAAGATGTTCTACGGAGGGATTTATCTGAACATTGTTCTTGCCGTTTTCAATCTTCTCCCCGTACCTCCCCTGGATGGGTCGCACGTACTCGCCGCGTTCCTTCCGGCCCGCCTTGCAAATGGCTACCGCAGTATCGGTTTTGCTGGGATACTCCTGTTGATTGTGTTGATGCGCGTCCCGCTCGTGAACGAGACATTCTACGCGATCATCAGGGGGATCTTTGTACCGTTTAATATGCTCATGTTGCTGTTTGTCTAACGACCGAAACCCGTGCAAGAGTTTACATACCGTGATAACGAATTGATGGTGGAAAAGCTCAGGCTTCGTGATTTGGCCGAGAAGTTCGGTACGCCTTTGTATGTGTACAGCAGGCGTTCCGTCATCGATCATTGCCGCCACATTGAACAAGCATTCGGCGGGTACGAACACCTGACGTGCTATGCAGCGAAAGCGAACAGCAATCGGGCGCTGCTAAAGGTGATTGCTGGCGAAGGGCTTGGCGTCGATGTCGGATCTGTTGGTGAGTTGTATCTCGCACTTGCATCCGGGTTTCCATCGGAGAAGATCACGTTCAGTGGAGTTGGTAAACGCGACGATGAAATTGAATATGCGCTGACCAAGGACATCCTGGTTTTTAACGTCGAAAGTAGGGAAGAGATCGAAGTTCTCGATCAGATTGCAGGTAGACTTGACAAATCAGCGCGCATCCTTCTGCGTGTAAATCTTGATATTGACGCGGGTGGCCATTCCTACATCTCCACAGGTCTGAAACAAAACAAGTTCGGCATCGAACAACGTCACGCTCTCGAAGTGTTGCAATGGGCTCAACGACTTCCACATATCGAAGTACGCGGGATCCATAGTCATATCGGTTCCCAAATTATCAAGACAGAGACATTCAGCGCTGCTGCTCGCTCACTTGTTGCACTTGTGCAGCAATTGCGAGCCGCGGGTGTGCCGGTGCATGATCTGGATTTCGGCGGCGGATTCGGTGTGCAGTACAAAGGATATATCAACCATCCCGGTCTCCCCGTCGAAGAGCCGGAGGAATCCAACCTGTCGGCAGCGACGCTCGTGAAGGCAGTGATTCCACTTCTCAAAGACATCGGGTGCCGTATCTCCATTCAGCCGGGCAGATCCATTATTGCGCATGCCGGGGTTTTGCTCACGAAGGTTCTCTACCGCAAGGTGAGCGATGAAAAGGTATTTATTGTGGTGGATGGGGGTATGAATGATCTCCTCAGGCCAAGTTTGTATCATGCCCACCACCAGATTGTTCCGCTGAACGTTGACGGGGCATCGCATGAGATGGTCGATGTTGTTGGCCCTCTTTGTGAGTCGGGAGATTTTCTCGCCCTTGACCGGGTGCTGCCTGGCGTAAAACGTGGTGACTACCTTGGTGTCATGTGTACCGGTGCATATGGGTATGCCTTGGCATCGAACTATATTGCAAGGCCACGCGCAGCAGAGGTGCTCGTGGACGGAGAACATGCCACAGTGATTCGTGAGCGCGAAACCATTGAAGAACTTTGAACACAAAAACATTCAGAGCATATGCGAACATGTAATGTAGCAGTTGTCGGCGCGACAGGCCTGGTCGGCAGGAAAATGATTCAGGTATTGCAAGAGCGGAAATTCCCCCTCGGGAACCTTGTGCTGCTTGCATCTAAACGCTCGGCGGGAAAGGAAGTCAACGTTGCGGGTACGATACAAAAGGTACAAGAACTCACACCATTGTCGTTCCATGGAGTTGACGTGGCGTTATTCTCTGCCGGAGCCTCGGTCAGCAAGGAGTTTGCTGCGCATGCCGTGCAGTCAGGAACGCTTGTCATCGACAACAGCAGCGCGTTCCGCATGGATGAACATGTACCGCTTGTTGTTCCGGAAGTCAACCGCCAGATGATCTTCCATCACAAGGGAATCATTGCCAACCCGAATTGTTCCACTATACAAATGGTTGTGGCATTGAAGCCGTTGCATGATCGATGGAAAATCAAGCGCGTTGTTGTTTCGACGTATCAATCTGTAACCGGAGCAGGACAAAAAGGGCTTTCCCAGCTTGAAGAAGAAGTTGCCGGCAAGACGGTGGGAGAAATGAAATTCGCTCATCAGATTGCATTCAATGCCCTCCCGCACGTCGACGTGTTTTTTGATGATGGGTATACACGGGAAGAGCACAAAATGGTGAATGAGACGAAGAAGATCATGGGAGACCCTTCGATTCACGTGACTGCCACCTGTGTTCGTGTCCCCGTATGGGGTGGACACAGTGAGGCGGTGAATGTTGAATTTGAACATCCGTTTGATCTGTCAGAACTGCGGGAAGCGCTCTCTCGTGCGCCGGGTGTTGTTGTTGTGGATGACCCGTCCAACGCACTATACCCGATGCCGATCACGGCGTGGGGTCGTGATGAAGTATTCGTTGGACGGTTGCGCCGCGACGATACTGTACCGAGTGGTTTGAACATGTGGGTGGTCTCTGACAACCTGCGTAAAGGGGCTGCAACGAATGCCGTGCAAATTGCCCAGGAGTGGCTGAAAGGAAATTAACATGCATCGACAGCGAAGGGTCGGGATGGGTGAGTGGAAGTTGCCTGTGTATGCCGCGATCCTTTTCTTCGTTTCTCTCTGTGTGCCGGGGTGTTTGTTCGTACGAACGACCGAGCATATCTTTACAGTGAGGGAGGATGGCTCCGGTGAGGGAGTGATTCACCTGACCGACATCCGTTCAGACGCCACCACCGACTCTCTCGTGAAACGAGACTTTGATGACATGATGACAGCGTATGGTTCAAAGAAGGTTTCAGAATTTGAAAGACGCGGACGGACGATCACGGCAAAGCGCCTGCGTGTCCGGGGCGATACACTGATGGCGGAGATTACCTACGCGTTCCTATCGCCCGAAGCGATCGACGGCCTGCGCATCAACAACGACGAAGTGTCAATGATGTTTGCTCCTGAACGTGAAGTGATTCGCACCAACGGTAAAGTGAGCACAACGGACAAGCAGGAAACCCGTATCGTGTGGCCCCGGGACGCGACGCGATTTGTATACGAAGTACGCGAAAGGGAACTGCCGCCGAGCGTGCCAATGGCATTTCTGTATCAAAAGTATGCTCGTTAACTGCAAAAGCTTCATCCTGAGTTGATTGAAACTCAGTTCTGTTTTCGGTATTATCAACACGTTATGACTTCCTCACAAATAACTTCTCAGCTTGTCGATGTCTGTCACCGGTTGTACAACGGTGGCATGGTCACGGCCACCGACGGAAACGTGAGTGTCCGGCTACCGAACGGCAACATCCTCACGACCCGCTCAGGTATCAACAAAGGAATGGTGGCGGAGAACGATTTCGTTGTTGTCACATTGAACGGAGAACAAATCAGTGGAAGCGGCAAGCCGTCGACGGAAGTGGGAATGCACTTGTTCATCTACCGTGAACGGCCTGACGTGCATGCCGTTGTGCATGCGCATCCCGTCTACGCAACAGGATTTGCAACTGCAGGAATCGGCCTTGATGCGTGTGTGTTCCCGGAGGTTATCGTGGGACTTGGCGCTGTTCCGCTTGCCGGGTATGCAACGCCCTCAACGCCGGAAGTGGCTGCATCGCTGGCGCCGTTCGTGAAAACAGCCGATGCGATTCTCCTCGCCAACCATGGAGTGGTAACGTATGGCAGCGAACTCTATGAAGCATATTTCAAGATGGAGAAAGTTGAGCATGCCGCCCGCATTACGTTCGTGGCAACAATGCTTGGCGGGGCACGCACCCTAACGAACGAAGAACTGAACAAGTTACGCAGTGTAAGTGTACAAAGTTACGGCAAGGATTTCTCTACGAAGATTGCTTGCGAGCTTGACGAGCCGGGAAACTCCGATGTTTCTGAAGAACAGGTGAAAACATACATTGCTGAAAAGCTTCACGCTCTTGGCCTCCATTAATCCATCATCCAATCCAATATAACCAACACGTTTCAATGGCAAGCAGGATCAGAGTTGGCGTCATTTTCGGCGGTCGTTCAGGTGAACATGAAGTCTCGCTTGTCTCCGCCACATCACTCATCAATGCGCTCGATAAGGAAAAATACGAAGTCATTCCGATTGGCATTACGCAAGCTGGCCGGTGGCTCAGCTCTGGAAGAGCCCTGCAACTGTTGAAGTCCAAAGAGGGTCTCGAGCAGGAACCCGAACGTTTTCTTGCGCCCGAACCGAACCGCCAGGCGTTGGTATCCGTTAACGGTGAAAGCGATTCACAGCTTGACGTTGTGTTTCCTCTTGTTCACGGCACGTACGGTGAGGATGGGACTCTCCAGGGATTGCTGGAACTTGCAAATATTCCATATGTTGGCGCGGGAGTACTTGGCTCGGCGGTCGGTATGGATAAGATTGTCCAGAAACAACTCTATGAACAGGCGGGGATTCCCGTTTCGAAGTACGTCTGGTTTCTCTCCAGCGAGTGCAAGGCAAAACCAAAGAGGGTTGTGGCTGAAGTTGAGAAGAAGCTGAAATATCCCGTCTTCACAAAACCTGCGAACACGGGATCAAGCGTTGGCATCACGAAAGCGCACGACAGGGAGGAACTGGTCGAAGGGATTGCGATGGCCGCCTCATATGACAGAAAAATTGTCGTTGAGCAGGGAGTAAGGAATGTTCGCGAGATTGAATGCAGTGTGCTCGGAAACGACGATCCGATTTCTTCTGTGCCTGGAGAGATCATCCCTTCAAATGAGTTCTATGACTACGATGCGAAGTACGTAGATGGGAAGTCCACATCGGTGATCCCGGCGAAGCTGCCGAAGAAGGTCGTAAAGGAAATTCAAAAACTGGCGGTGCAGGCGTTCAGAGTGCTTGATCTTGCGGGGATGGCACGTGTGGATTTCTTCGTCACGAAAAAAGACACGATCTATCTTAATGAAGTCAATACCATTCCCGGCTTCACGTCCATCAGCATGTATCCGAAGCTGTGGGAAGCATCGGGGGTTTCGTACAGCGAGTTGCTCGACCGCTTGATTGCGCTTGCCATTGACCGGCATCGCGAGAAAAACGCGATCCAAACAACATATCAACCGGTGAAGGACTGGTACAACCAGTAGGCGACATCTCTACCGTGGTCGCGCTTCAAACCTTCCGGAGGCCATGATTCCGGCGAATCCAATCTGGGTCCAGGAACCAAAGTAGCCTCCACGTTGAATCATACCATCAACGATGTAGTTGTTATCAGCATAACCCGGATACAGATCAACAACAATCCTTCCATTCTCGATACTCCCGCGTAATTCCCCGGTTCCTCGCGTTGAGAGTTGCCATGTGCCTGTGACATGTTCCGGGTCGCTCACATTGAGCAGCAGCCAGCCGGTTTCGTCGATGCGCTCTGTGCTGTCGTAGCTTGTGTAGACAAATGCACCGGTTGGCACCGGAGGTGATGGCACTGCTGTGGTTTCGGAATCCCTGCAGCTCCATCCAAGAATCACGCTCAACAGTATTGCCAACAGTGTTCGTATTCTCATAACCTTTCCTCCTGTATTGTCTCTCGTAAATGTAGTCCGCCGCCGTGAATTTATCAACGTTTATGTGACGAGCCGGTCACCTTGAAAACACACGAAATAAGTAGTACATTGACACCACAATGGATAACCTTTTCTACCGCAAAGACAAGAAGTCGTTTGATGTTCGGGCAGCGCTCAAAAAGCTCCTCAAGAACAAGCGCGCCGTGCTTGGCCTCGTGGTAGGCGTTCCGCTCACGCTATTCCTGCTCTTCGGAAGTCATGGCATCATCCAGCGGTTCGGGCTCAAGAGCCAAAAGGCGGAGTTGGAAGCAAAAATTGAGCAGGCCAACGCTGAGACAAAATTACTCCAGGCAGAATCCAAAGCGTTGGATGGCGACAAGAAAGCCATAGAGAAAGTCGCACGGGAAAAGTACGGGATGATTCGTGAAGGAGAAACGGTCTATAAAGTCAGAAAGAAGAATTGAAAGGCGCATCGACCACAGATTACCGATTACAGATCATCATCTCCTCCCGGCATTCACTGTAATCCGAGATTTGTAATCCCCATGGATCTTTTCGCGTCAACATCTTCACCAACCCCACCATCCAAATCTGAAGCACCACTCGCAGAACGCGTACGCCCGCATACTCTCGAAGAGTTTGTCGGACAGGAACATCTGCTCGGTGAAGGGAGTCCGCTCCGCGTCCTGATCGAAAGCGATCAGCTTCCCTCGATCATTCTCTGGGGACCGCCCGGCAGCGGCAAGACAACGCTCGCCCGTATCATTGCCAAACACACCGCCGCGGATTTCTTCCAACTCAACGCTGTCTCGTCCGGTGTGAAAGATGTTCGTGAAGTCATCGAGCGCGCCGAGGCAAACCGGAAACATCTCGGCAAACGCACGGTGTTGTTCATTGACGAGATTCATCGCTTCAACAAGGCGCAACAGGATGCACTGCTCCACAGCGTCGAAGATGGTGTGATCACGTTGATCGGCGCAACGACGGAGAATCCGTCCTTTGAAGTCATCTCGCCGCTCCTCTCTCGCAGTCGCATTTATGTTCTTGAGCCTCTCACTCCCGAGCATCTCAACCGGATCATTGACCATGCATTGACGACGGACGTCAAACTCAGCAAGCACTCGATAGTTGTGAACGACCGTGACTACCTGATGCTGCTTTCGGGCGGCGATGCAAGGATGATGCTGAACGGGTTGGAGACGGCGATCAGTTTGTCAAAACCCTCGGCACATGCAAAGCGCATCGTCGGCAAGAAGCAAATTGAGGAAGCATTCCAACGTAAATATGTCCGGTACGATAAGGGAGGAGAGGAGCACTATAATCAGATTTCCGCGTTCATAAAGAGCGTTCGGGGAAGCGATCCCGATGCCGCCGTGTACTGGATGGCTCGAATGCTGGATGGGGGAGAGGACCCGAAGTTCATTGCGCGCCGGTTGATTGTTCTTGCATCGGAAGACATTGGCAATGCCGATCCGCAGGCGCTTGTGCTGGCAACTTCCTGCTTCACGGCGGTTGACTACATCGGCATGCCGGAGGCGCGCATTATCCTCTCACAAACTGCAACATACCTTGCCTCCGCTCCGAAGAGTAACGCGTCCTACGCAGCAATCAATCAGGCGATGGCGGACATCAAGAACATGCCGGACAACCCAGTGCCATTGCATCTTCGCAACGCGCCAACCAAGCTGATGGAAACGCTGGGATACGGCGGGGAGTACAAGTACAGTCATGATTTTGATCAGCATTTCGTTGAACAGCAATACCTGCCCGATAATCTGAAGGGGAAGATCTATTACCATCCTACCGATAATGGGGAAGAGAAAACCATTCGGGAGAGGCTGAATAGCTGGTGGAAGTCGAGAAAAAGATGAAACAAACTAGTCATTAGTCACTGGTCGATTAGTCAATAGTCAAAGAGTTATTAGGTAGAAAAGTAGAGAGTTGTGAAGGTTCATTCGCTGACATATTGGGTTTTCTTTCTGGGTGTTCTTGCTGTGATGATTCCATCCGGATCGTTTGCGCAGGAGCGTTCCATCGCGGATACAACCCTTGCCTTGGTTGCAGATACATCGAAGGTAAAAGCCGACACGACCAAAACAGTGAAGTCTCCGTCGGGGGTTGATTCGGTGGTGACGTACTCAGCCGTTGATTCGCTTGTGTACTCCCTGCGAACCAAGACGATGTACCTCTACGGCAAAGGAGATATCAAATATAAAGAGCTTGGCTTGAAGGCGGAGAATATCGACATCAATCTGAACACATCCACACTCAATGCAGTTGGTGTGCTTGATACCGCCGACACGACAGGAAAGAAATTCCGCGGTCAGCCCGATCTCATCGATAGCGGCGAGAAATATCACGGCTCGAAGATCACCTACAATTTCAAATCCAAGAAAGGGAAGATCACTCTTGGGGAGACGGCAATGGAAGAGGGGCTGTACTACGGCGAGCAGATCAAGCGGGTCGATACCGATGTGTTGTTTGTTGGGGAGGGAAAATATACAACGTGCGAGCTTGAACATCCTCACTATTACTTCGGCAGTCCCGAGATGAAAGTAACAGTGAAGGACAAAGTGGTTGCACGTCCGGTGTACCTGTATCTTTCTGACGTTCCCGTGTTTGCTTTGCCGTTCGGGATATTTCCAACAGATCGTGGTCGGCGCTCCGGTCTCATCGCGCCCGCGTACGGCGAGAGCGGAAGGGGCAGGTATCTCATGCATCTCGGTTATTACTGGGCGATCAGCGACTATATGGATCTGAGTCTCCGTGGCGATGGGTATACCAAAGGAAGCTGGGTGCTCTACTCGGACTATCGTTACGCGCTCCGGTACAACTTCGTTGGCGGTTTAAGCGGATCATACGCGAAGACCATCTCCGGACTGCGCGGCGATCCCGGATACAGCCAGGAGACGCAGTTCAACGTCCGGATGAACCACAATCAGGACATCAATCCGACGACGCGGCTGGTGGTTGACTTCACATTCTCCAGCGGGAATTACTATCAGCGTACAAGCAACAACCTTCAAGATCTTCTCCGACAAAACATCATCTCCAATGCAACGCTGACCAAGTCATGGGAAGGTACGCCCAACAGCATGTCGATGAATATCCGTCGTGATCAAAATCTCCGGGATGGATCGGTCAGCGAGGTGATTCCAAGCCTCTCGTTCAACGTCGGCCAGAGTTTTCCCTTCCGTTCGAAAAAGCGAAGCGGCGGGGAGGACTCGCAGCAGTGGTATGATCTGATTGGCTACTCCTATGGAGCGCAGTTCCTCAATGTACACAACAAGGTTCCCGTTCCCGACAGTCTCGGCGGCGGCTTCTCGCACAACGAGCGTCGTGGAATCCAACACACCGTTTTAATCAGTGCATCACCAAAGTTGAGTTATTTTACGATCACGCCATTCTTCAACTATGCTGAGAAATGGTACGACAAGCAGATCGAGCGCAGATTCAACCCGTCCGACAGTACAATAACCACGAACGACGTAAAAACCGTGAAGGCCGTCCGGTACTATGATATGGGAGTATCAGCAGCGACGAAGCTGTACGGCGTGTTTCAGCCGGGCATTTTTGGTATTAAGGGAATCCGTCACCAGCTTTCTCCGAGTCTTTCCTATACGTACCAACCGGACTTCTCCCAGCCCAAGTATGGCTACTACGGAACGTACCGCAATGCCGCGGGAGTTGAGCAGAAATACAACCTCTACGAACGTGAAGTGTTCGGTGGATCACCCGCCGGTGAACGTCAGGCAATCGGATTGAACATCGGCAACGTGCTTGAGATGAAGATGGCGGGGAATGACAGCTCCGGTGAGGACCGGAAGTTCACCCTGCTGAACCTTGGCGCCGGCATTTCCTACAACTTTGCTGCCGACAGCCTGCGGTTCAGCGAGCTCGGCCTTTCGTACCGGACAAACATCGGGGAGAAATTTAATATCGGCGGCAATGCGTCGTACAACCTGTACAAGTTTGAAGTTGATCAGAAAGGCATTGGGCGGCGCGTCAACAAATTTCTCATCAACACGCAGGGACGGCTTGCGCAGTTGACGAACTTCAGTATCAGCATAGGCACGAGCCTGAGCGGTGAGAAGAAGGAAACCAAAGCCGGACCGATACGAACTGCTGAGGATTCGATCGCGCAGTTTCAAAAGGGGGGCTACGTCGGGTTGTATGACCAGGAGGTGCCCGACTTCAGCATTCCCTGGAACCTTGACCTCACGTGGAATTTCAGCCAGAACCAGTCCGACCCGCGTTTCAAGTCCCGCAGCTCAAACATCTCGGCGGCTCTCGGCTTCAACCTGACGGAGTTCTGGAAGATCAACGCAAGCACAAGCTACGATGTGATCAATCGGGAGTTCGCCGCGCCGCAGGTGACGGTCTACCGCGACCTGCATTGCTGGGAGCTGAACTTCAGTTGGGTGCCAACGGGGGCATACCGGAACTACCGCTTCGAGATCAAACTGAAGGCGCCGCAACTGCGTGACGTGAAGGTGACGAAGCAGTTTAATTCGAGGGAGATATTTTGAGATGATAGCACTCAAACGTGCTCAGATGGGAAAATTTATCATACTAAGCCTATTTCTTTCGTTTCAAGCCACTTCACAAACGGGAATCATTGTTCAACATTGGGTGCAAGAATATCAGCATCGTGGAAGGATCATTCATGACGTAGTTATCGATCCGTCTGGTAATATTCATTCGGCAGCAATCAGTATCCCATCCGTTGAGATGTCTGGAGGGGTTTTGTTCTATTCCAAAATTGGAAAGGACGGAGAAGAGAGCCAAGAAACAAGAGTGTCCCGGGGGACGGTGAGCCGTTCTACGATTGTTCTAAACAGACACGGCGATGCCTTTCTCCTCTATAGCATTGGTACATACATGTACTACGCAGTCTTTGGCAAAGACGGAACGATGAAAACCAAGATGAGCCAACCGGTTTCGAACCATGAATCCGGAACCGATTATGCCGTGGATTTCGATGATGATGGATCTTTAGAGATATTCGATCGGGCTAACTCAGATTTGTACTGGAAGATTGATCGGTGGGGAGCCATTGTGGATCATAAAAAGACTCCTCCCCTCGGATTGAGGGTCCCAACCAACGGTTTCGTTGCTAAGAAACTTGATGCTAACTCCTGGCTTCTTGTATGGCACCCTGAGAACTACGAGCTAGGCACCTTTGATTTTGACTCAATCCAAACCATGATTGTTGGAATGTCGCCGATCCAAATCAAATCGCCGGTACAATCTCACGCCGTGAAAAATATAGCTGATGCGATCATTGAAAATGTTGAGATTGAACGTACCGAAATGGTGCGAGCTTCAGACGGAGCGTTCTTGTTTATACCGGTTAAAAGGGGAGAGATGGCAAGGATGTACAGAATTAGATTTGATAAGGAGGGAAATATCCGCTCGTCCAGGAAGAATCATGTTCCACTTATTGGCTATTCAGAATTATTGCTCAGGAATCAGTCAATCAGACTTGGGAAACAGAGAGCGGATGAAGGGAGCGCAGAGAGACTCGCTTTCTTCTATGGATTTACTCCTGGTGGGGAACTGTACTACGAGCGAACCGATTTGAAGTTAAAGCAGAGCAAGTAATACGCAGCTGATCTTGGATTGTCCAGTCAATGATCACGAATTTAGTTGGATGCAGCAAAACAGTAGTCTCGTTGCTATGCCGACTGTTTCCGCTCCTCATAACTGTAAAGCGGCTCGGTCTTGTGTAGCACCGAGTCGCGTGTAATTGTGCAACCGGAGACCTTTGCTCGGTCGGGGAGGTTGTACATGATATCCAGCATTACCTCTTCAATGATCGATCGCAGTGCCCGTGCGCCGGTGCCGCGTGCGATTGCCCTCAACACAATTTCCCGTAACGCCCCATCTTCAAATTCGAGGTCTACACCTTCCATTCTGAACAGCTTGTTGTATTGCTTGATGATGGCATTCTTCGGCTGCGTGAGAATGTTCAGTAGAGCGTCCTCACTCAGCGAGTGAAGTGGTGCAACAAGCGGCAATCTGCCAACGAACTCAGGGATGAGTCCGAACTTCACGAGATCGTCCGGCTGAACGAGGGGTAGAAATGAATCTGCGGTTTCTTCTTTTTTACTACGGACATCGGCTCCGAAGCCCATCGGGTTCTGGTTCACCCGCCGCGCAATGATCTTCTCGAGTCCATCGAATGCGCCGCCGCAAATAAAGAGAATGTTCTTCGTGTTGAGATTGATCAGGCTCTGCTCGGGGTGCTTGCGTCCGCCCTTTGGAGGAACGCCGGCGAGTGTGCCTTCCAGGATTTTAAGCAACGCCTGCTGCACGCCTTCACCGGAGACGTCACGGGTAATGGATGCGCTATCGCTCTTGCGTGCAATCTTGTCAATCTCATCAATGTACACGATGCCGCGCTCAGCCTTCTCGATATTGTATTCGGCATTCTGCAGAAGATGGACGAGAATCGTTTCAACGTCATCACCAACGTAACCGGCTTCGGTCAGCGTTGTTGCATCAGCGATGGCGAACGGAAGGTCGAGAATCTTCGCCAGCGTTTGAGCAAGAAGGGTCTTGCCTGTTCCGGTCGGGCCAATAAGCAGGATGTTGGTCTTCTCAATCTCTACATCATCAATATCATAGAGCCGATCCTTGGCGTCGATGCGCTTGTAGTGGTTGTACACTGCAACGGCCAGGCTTTTCTTCGCCTGTTCCTGTCCGATGACGTATTCATCGAGGGCGTTCTTGATTTGAATTGGTGTGAGTGTTGCCTTGGGGCCACGTCGGGTCGAGAACGCAGCAAGGTTGTTCCTGATAATATCGACGGAGCTGGATACGCAGATGTCGCAGATGTAGACATCCGGTCCGGCAATGATGCTCTGGACTTCTTCAGGAGTTCTTCCACAGAATGAACAGTGGATTTTCTCGCCGCCTCTCGACTTGGTTGGTGACATGTCGTTTCGCCCCGCTGGTTACTTTTTAGGTTCGTCGGCTTTCTTGGTGAACACGTTGTCAATCAGGCCGTATGTTTTTGCATCTTCGGAAGACATGTAGCGGTCGCGGTCCGTGTCTCTTTCCAGTTGCTCGACAGGCTTGTTGCAATGTTTGGCAAGGATCTGGTTCAGTCGTTTCTTCGTGAGGAGAATCTCCTCGGCCTGAATGCTGATATCCGACGCCGTGCCCTGCACTCCGCCCCACGGCTGATGAATCATGATGCGTGCATTCGGAAGCGCCGCCCGTTTGCCTGCTGCACCGCCGGCGAGCAATACTGCGCCCATGCTTGCCGCAAGTCCGATACACGTGGTTGCTACGTCCGGCCTAATGTACTGCATGGTATCATAAATTGCCAGCCCTGCGGAAACACTGCCGCCCGGGCTGTTCACATAGACGTTGATATCCTTGTCGGGGTCTTCCGACTGGAGGAAGAGAAGCTGTGCGATCGTCACGCTTGCGACACCGTCATCGATCGGCGTTCCGATGAACACGATGCGCTCCTTCAGCAAGCGCGAGAAGATATCGTATGCGCGCTCGCCCCGGCCCGTTTGCTCGACAACCATTGGTACCAATTGGTTCACAATTTTAGAGCTCATTGTATCCTTTCCTTTTCAGTATAGATGATAAGAATTCCTTCTACGCCTCGCGTTGTTCCTCAATCACCTTGTCGGTAATCTTCACGTTGGATTTCAGAAATGCCATGATCTTGTCGGTGAGAAGACGCTCGTTACCGGCATTGGACATTTTGTAATACTCAATCAGCCGTTCTTTGTCCACACCGATGCGAACTGCGTCGGCTTCTGCAAGCTTTTCGAGTTCCTCTTCGGTCACCGTGATCTTCTCGACCTCTGTTATACATTGCTTCAGCAATGTCCACTTAGCTTGCCAGATGGCATACTCGCGGCTCTCTTCGCGGAACTTCTTCTCGTCGAAGTTCTTCGGAAGTTTCTTGTCGCGTGCCTTGTTCTTGACATCATCGACAAACGCGTCGAGAAAGGAGTTCACCATCGACTCCGGCACGGGAAACTCGTGCATCTTCACCAATTCCTGTGCGATTGCGTCGTCTACTTTTCGCTCGGCCTGTTCTGACCAATAGCGCTCGATATCCTGGCGCATATTCTGCTTGAATTCCTCCGGCGTGGAGAATTTCTCCGCAGAAATCTTCTTCACCAACTCCGCATCGAATTCCGGAAGGTTGAGCTTCTCGATCTTCTTGACGGCGATGGAAAGGTTGACCGCGTGGGAATGGTCGCCGTGTTTCGATTCAAACGTCGCGCGGTACGTTTCTCCGACGGTAGCGGATTTCAACGCGTCCTTGATTTCCTTTATCAGGGTTGGATCAGACAGGGTGAAGCGCGTGTCCACAGATTTTTTGCCGATGACCGGCGCCCCGGTCTCATCGAGTTCATGGGCATCGGCGATGACGACATGTTCTTCATCGCTGACCGACTGCACTTCAGTGCTCGTACTATTTGATTGCCTGAGGTGATGGAGTTCGGCGTCGATCTCGGCATCCGCCACCTTGTGAACCGGCCTCTCAACATGGATGTTCTTGAACTTGCCTAACTCGATTTCCGGTTTCACGTCGTACTGGATTTTGAAGCGGAAATGGTCGCCACGCTTGAAGTCCATATCGACCATTGATGGCGTTCCGAGCGGCGTGATATTCTTCTCGATCATCGCCTTGCGGTAGACTTCGTTCGCCACTTCATCGAGTGCTTCATGTTCAATGGCATCCCCGTACAGTTTCTTCACGAGGTCCATGGGGGCTTTTCCCTTGCGGAATCCCTTCAGTTCAACTTTTGGTTGGTATTTCTGGTAGGCGGCGGTAAAATGCGGCTGCAACTCATCATTCGACACACTGATATCAGCTTCGTGGCGAACTTCGGAGATGGGATTGATGGTAATTTCCAACGTCTCGCTTCCTTTTTGATGATTGTTGAGTGGGCATAGAGGGATTTGAACCCCCGCGAGCCTCCTCACTAGATCCTAAGAATATTGCTAGAGAGGAATATACCATTTCCAATTCAGTTTCAGCAACTTTTCCTTGTCCAAAATCTGTTTTCGGCGCCAATCAACTGATCGGTGGTAAGATTTTGGTAAGGTTTGTATCCAGCAGTGATGTTCTGCAATTGCTATTGGAAGATTATGGTAGGAATATTCTTCATGAATTTCCAGTGGCAGCACCATGTAATAGAGTCATGTTCCCAACCTTCTCTATACACCCCGATCTTGGAATTCTGCTCCTGTGCCATGTCCCTCGCATCTCAAGGTCACAAACAGCCGCCCTACTCCTCAAGGGGATGAAACCCGCTATGACAGGCAACTGGGGCCGGATCGAACTGTTTGTCGTGGCTGCCGGCAACGAGGCGGGTATTGACAAGACTGGTTTATTCCTTTACTTTCAATCAGTTGAATAATTGTTCTTGCACCAATCTCTAAACCACTCATGCCCGAACGCCCGCCACTAGACATCACTCTACTGTTGGAAGATTGCATCAACGGGAGAAAAGGGGCCGTTGATAAGCTCCTTCCTCTGGTTTATGGAGAGCTGAAAAGAATAGCGTCGAAGTATCTACGCGATGAATATCGTCAGCATACATTCCAAACCACTGAGCTGGTTCATGAAGCCTACATGAAACTTATCGGCGGAGAGAATATCAATTGGCAGAACAGGGCGCATTTTTTTGGGATAGCAGCAAACTCGATGCGCCAGATTCTCGTCGATTATGCCCGAAAGCGCAATTCTCAGAAAAGGGGAGAAGGTCAAACCATTCTCTCACTCAATGAAGCTTTGGGGATTGCGGTTCAATCAGACGAAGACATACTCGCACTTGATGAAGCTCTGAAAAAGTTGGAATCATTTGACGCGGGATTAAACAAGATTGTTGAGTTGAGATTCTTTGCGGGACTCAATGTCGAAGAAACGGCAAGTGTACTCGGTAGTTCTGCTTCTACTGTAAAGCGAGAGTGGAGTTTAGCAAGAGCCTGGTTGTTCCGGGAACTGGGAAAGGAATAGGGCGATTCCCACCGAATAATGAATATATGAGACTTTCCCTGAATAACCCTTTGACGAGAAAGCCCTCCTTACAAAGTGATTTGACCCCGTTTTTCAAATTCTACGCATGTATTTGTAGAACGGTGCTCACCAAACTCAAATCATTCATCAAAGGAGGCTTTATGAAAGTGTCAACACGTATTGTATTTATTGCCTGTTCCCTTTTCGTTCAATCATTGACAGCTACGTCGCAGTTTCTTCAGGAAAGGAAACTCATTGGCGGGCCTGCCGTCGGGTCGGCTGTATATCAAGGTTATTCAGTTTCACTTTCAGCCGATGGGAATACAGCGATGATGGGTGGGATAGGTGACAATGCGAATGCCGGCGCAGCATTTGTATTCACCCGAAGCAGTTCCAGTGGCGCGTGGGTTCAGCAAGGAAATAAACTTGTCGGCACAGGCGCTGTTGGGAGCGCAAGCCAGGGCTTTGCTGTCGCCCTTTCTGCCGATGGGAATACGGCTATCGTGGGTGGATTGGGTGACAATACTTTCGCCGGCGCAGCGTGGGTCTTTACCAGAAGCGGCGGCTCATGGAGTCAACAAGGAAACAAGCTCGTCGGTACAGGAGCAACCGGTGTGGCACAACAAGGGAATGCTGTTGCACTCTCAGCCGATGGGAATACGGCCATCATCGGTGGATATCGTGACAACACTTTTGCAGGTGCAGCATGGGTTTTTACGCGAAGCGGCAGCGTCTGGAGTCAGCAAGGGAACAAACTTGTCGCCACAGATGCCGTCGGGTTCGCGAGGCAAGGGATTTCTGTTGACCTTTCATCTGATGGCAATACCGCTATCGTTGGCGGGCATACGGACAATGCAAACGCGGGAGCAGCGTGGATATATACGCGTATTGGCGGATCGTGGTCACTGCAACGTAAGCTCGTTGGCACAGGCGCTGTAGGGAGTGCACGACAGGGTCGCTCGGTTGCCCTTTCAGACGACGGGAATACTGCTCTCGTTGGTGGATATGAAGACGATGCTTCGGCGGGTGCTGTTTGGGTATTCACGCGAAGTGGCGGCGTGTGGGCTCAGCAAGGAAACAAATTTCGCGGCACAGGCGCTGTCGGAAATGCAAGTCAAGGGCTTGCTGTCTCTCTTTCAGGCGATGGCAATACTGCTCTCGTTGGCGGCATTGATGACAACGCCTTCGCGGGCGCAGCGTGGATATTCACGCGCAGTGGCGGTGTGTGGTCTCAGTTAGGAAACAAACTCTTCGGCTCGGGCGCTGTCGGGAATGCAAACCAAGGCGGTGCTGTTGCCATTTCATCGAGCGGGAATAGGGTTATCGTTGGTGGGATAGCTGACAATGCTAACTTTGGTGCTGCCTGGGTGTATTCGCGTGACGGCTCAACGTTCTCACGCACCAATCTGAACAAGTTTATTTTTGATAATCAACTCGTGTTTGATACGATTCAAGTTTCATCGAATTCCCCACTCGCCACAATTGTTCGCGATGTGGATGTGTCCGTTATTATCACTCATCCGAACGTCAGCGATTTGGAAATCTCTCTTGTGCATCTCGGCGTTACAGATACACTGGTCTACCAAGTGGGAGGAACCGGCGATAACTTTTCCGGGACAGTGCTTGATGATTCTGCAGTAACACCGATTGCAAACGGTGTAGCCCCATTTAGCGGTCGCTACATACCAACCAGACCGTTGGCTCAATTCAATTCGCTCGACGCTGCGGGTTCGTGGATCCTCCGTGTGTTTGATCGAGCAACAGGAAATACTGGAACGCTGAGCGGATGGTCTCTTACACTTGGCACTTCTGCCGGTCCGACATCTGTTGACCGGATTTCTCACGAAACGCCGGAGGGGTTTGTGTTAAAGCAGAACTATCCGAACCCTTTTAACCCGTCAACAACAATTAGTTTCTCGATTCCGCGTTCTGCGGCAGTGTCTCTAAAGGTGTTCGACCTTCTTGGCAAAGAAGTTGCGACGCTCGTACGCGAGGAGTTGAAGTCTGGAAGCTACGAAACAACCTTCGAGGGCAATGGGCTGTCGAGCGGCATGTATTTCTATCGTCTCGAAGCTGGCGGATTTGTTCAGACGAAAAAGCTTGTATTGCAGAAGTGATTAATCGTGTAGCGCAAATGCAGTTTCTTATCATTCTCGATTGAGCGACAATGGATGAACGAACCTGGTCTGATGTAAAGACGATATTCTTTCACGCAGTTGATTTAGGGCCCGGCGAGAGGGAAGAGTACCTGAAGGAACATTGCAAAGGTGCCGCGTTGCAACAGGAACTCCATTCCCTCCTTGCCGCGCACGATAAGTCCGAGAAGTTTCTCGAAGGTTCAAGCATTCCCACCAGCTCGGCAACTGACAATCACAATGTCTTCGTCGGCAAGATGTTTGGCAAGTATACGATTGAAAAACTCATCGCCAGGGGCGGCATGGGGCTGGTGTATCTTGCTTTCCGTGATGATGCAGTGAAGCAGAAGGCTGCGGTAAAAATAATCAACCCGGGGCTTGCTTCCGGCATTGTGATAAAGAGGTTTCAGAATGAACGGCAGACGCTCGCCAATCTCAATCATCCGAATATATCGCGTCTGCTTGACGGTGGAATCACAGAAGATGGCATCCAGTTCTTCGTGATGGAATACATCGATGGTATTCCCATCGATGAGTACTGTGACAATAACAAACTCAACATCAGGGAGCGGCTGAGACTCTTTCTGAAAGCTGCTTCGGTCGTTCAGTTTGCACATCACAACCTCGTCGTTCATCGAGACCTCAAGCCGCGCAATATTCTTATCACGAAGGACGGAGAACCAAAACTCCTCGATTTCGGAATCGCCAAGATCTTGACCCCCGAAGGTGAGCAGCAGGAAACATTAACCCAGAAGGGAACATGGAATCTTACTCCTGAGTTTGCAAGTCCTGAACAGGTCAAGGGAGAAGCAATCACTACCGCAAGTGATGTGTATTCTCTTGGTATAGTTCTCTACAGGCTTTTGACCGGACATACTCCGTATAGAATAACAAGCCCGCTGCATTCCGATATTCGAGCGATCGTCACGGAAACAGAACCCCGCAAGCCCAGCGAAATCATCTTTCAGCCAATCGAATCAGAAGGCGGCGATACCGTTACAATCAATCCTGAATCAGTGGCAATGGCAAGAGAAGACAGTATCGGGAAACTTCAAAAGACTCTGGCTGGTGAGCTTGATACCATTGTTGCGATGGCAATCCGAAAGGAACCCGAAAGGAGATATCCCTCAGTTGATCACTTCGCTGAAGATATCAGAAGATATTTGGACAACAAGCCCGTGTATGCGCACAAGGATACGTTCGGATATAGAAGCAGGAAATTCATAAGGAGGAACAAGACTGCTGCAGGATTCATCTCGACAATATCGCTGGCAGTCCTGTTGGGCATAGCTGGAATCGTCTGGCAATCTCAACTGACTGCACGGGAAAGAGACATCGCAAAGCTTGAAGCGGAAAAGGCAAACAGGATAAAATCTCTGTTGCTGGAAATGATCTCGTCTCCCGATCCGAGAAAGGACGGCCGCAAAGTCACGGTGATGGATGTTCTTCACGGAGCCTCGCATCGTATGTCGGTTGAATTGGCCGGTCAGCCACAGATTGAAACCGAGATGCGGTCAATGCTCGGGAATACGTATCAAAACCTTGGCATCTATGATTCAGCCGAGACTGAATTCTTCAAAGCCCATGAACTGACAAAGAAACTTTTTGGTGAACGTAGCAAAGAGACAGCGATGAGTCTCCAGTCTCTCGGGCTTGTGTACCAATACCGGGGCGATTTGGAAAAGACAGAACAATACTTCAAGCAGTCCCTTGAGATGATGAAATCAGTAGAAACAAAACCCTCATTCGAAACTGCACTTATGCTGGATGCATACGGCACACTCATGTCTGAAAAGGGGGACTATAAAAAAGCGGAAGAACTCACCATGGAAGCCTTAAAGATTGGCGAGGCAATACGAGGGGCTGACGATCCGAAGGTTGCGGAGTTCAAGAACAACCTGGCAACCTCGTACAACTATCTGAAAAAACCGGATAAAGCTGACTCGTTGTACAGAGAAAGCCTGCAGGTGTTTCGAAAGCACTACGGCAACTCACATTTGCTGGTTTCGAGCAGCCTGAACAATCTCGCGTTCATTAACATTTTCAAAAAGGATCATTCAGGTGCTTTGCCTCTGCTTGTGGAATCGTTGAATATCAAACGGGCAATTCTCGGTGAAGACCACCCCGATCTTATTCTCGCATATTCGAATGTCGGCAGTACATACTTTAACATTCACCAGTACGAAAAAGCCGGAGAATTCATGAAGGCTTCCGTTGATGTCGGTCTCAAGAATTATGATGAAGACAATATCAGCCTGAGTCGCTCATACATGTGGTACGGGAGAATCTTCGATGCAAGGGGAGGGCTTGACAGTGCAATTTTCTTTTTGAGGAAGGCGTATCACATTCGAAAGAGAGAACTGGGTGCTAACAATAACATAACGCTGGCAACGCAGAATCAATTGGGCAAGAGCCTTCTCCACAAACGAGATTTTGTTGATGCTGAAAAACACCTGCTTGAGAGTTACAAAGGGTTTAGTGATGTTGCAGGAAAGGATGATGACTCCACCCAGAAGGCTCTCATCGCATTGGTTGATCTTTACAAAGCGTGGAGGAAAAAGGACAAAGAAGATTACTATGCTGCGTTGATTCAGAAGTAATCTGGACGTGGATTTGCAAACGTGCAGCAACAGCAACTTGACTGAAAGAGGAGTGCGGTGGAGGGGCTCAATATTGCCGGGAACGATTGTATGAATAGGTAAGATTCGGGGAACCCGGGAAAATGATACAGAAAACCTAAGTGGGCATAGAGGGACTTGAACCCCCACGAGTTTCCTCACTAGATCCTAAGTCTAGCGCGTCTGCCAATTTCGCCATATGCCCATGACAGTGCTGCTGTGGGGTGAAAAAGATAACCAATTTTTGAGGGAACTTCAAGGAAGGTTCAGAGGAGAACCGGGTGCTTGTGGCTACTTGAGTGGCAGCGTCAGTCGTATTGTGGTGCCGACATTTTCAACCGACTCTATCTCGATTTGACCACCATGGTCGTCGATAATTTTCTTCACGATCGCGAGACCAAGTCCTGTGCCGTGCCGTTTTCCATGGGTGAAAAATGGTTCGAACACTCTTGCCTTGATGGAATCCGGAATTCCTTTCCCGGTATCGGTGATACTAATCTGAATACCATTACCACTCTGTTCCGTGCGGATGGTAAGTGTTCCGCCATCGGGCATCGCATCGGCTGCATTGCCGGCGAGATTGTAGAGCACGCGCTCCATTTTTGCCAGGTCAAGTGTACACATGCCCGTGTACTGAAAATCCCGGACGATGGCGATGCGTTTTTCCCGGAAGTCTGCCTCAATGAACTTCAATGACGCATCGATAATGTCAATCAATTTGACGGATTCGATAGTCATCTCACTCACTCCGCGGGAGTAATCGAGAATCTCCTGCGTCATCTTCACAAACCGATCCACCTGGTGCATCATCTCATCTGCATATTGAGATACTTCGGCGTCCGGGACCTTGCGTTTGATAAGCTGGGCATACAAACGCACGATGCTCATCGGGTTTTTGATATCATGGATGATGGTTCCCGCCATGCGACCGACCATGGAGAGTTGTTCACTCTTCATCATTTCCTGTGCAAGGCGTGCATTCTCCAGCGCAATGGAGGCATGGATTGACAGTGCGTCGATGAAGGATGCATCGTCAGCAGTGAACGCCCCCTGTTTCTTGTTGAGGAATTGAAATACGCCGACAATCTCATTCTCTTTGTTCTTGAGCGGCATGCAGAGCACATTGTGAGTATGGTATCCGCTTTTTTTGTCAATTTCCGGGTTGAACCTGGGGTCGCCATAAGCGTCAGGGATGTTCACGGTCTCGCCGGTCTTTGCAACATACCCAGCGAGGCCCTTGCCAACGGGCAAGCGGATTTCCGTTATGTCTTTTCCCTGGGCGGCCTTGGCCCAAAGTTCTCCTCGTTCTTTGTCGAGAAGATAAAGCGTCCCCCGCTCCGCCTGAATGCTGTTCGACGCCGCGTTGAGAATAAGCACCAGCAACTTGTCAATGTCGATCGTGGAATTGACGATCTTGCTCGCTTCGATGAGCAGGCTCAGGCGGTCGAGCTTGGCTTTCGAGGAGATGACATTCCGCTCCAGTTCGCTGACAAATGTCTGGTCAATTGTGCGGAGACGAAGGGCGAGGTTCTTCAGCAGGTTGAACGTGAAAGCGTCACTCTCCGCGATGAGTGATCGAAATTCACTGGAACTGAAGAACACGATGGTGCAGGGATCCACTGCTTCGGCGCGAGCCGACCGGGAGAGTCCGTCCAATATGGAAAGCTCCCCAAAAAAATCCCCCTCGTGCAGCACTGCAAGGAGCGATTCAATACCGTATTTGGTATATTTCTTTATGCGAACCCGGCCGCCGAGAAGCAGGTACAGGTAGCGTCCCTTGGTCGACTCGTCGAAGATAATGTCACCGGCTTTGTATTGGCGCACCACAAGTTTGGGGATGATGGACTTCAAACTTTTCGGGTTGACGCCGGAGAAGAGTACGTTCCGCTTGATTGCCTGAAGGGTGTTGCCGTTCGGTTGTATAAGGCGCCGGGATGGCTTGGTTGGTGGTTTTCGTACCGGAGATGACCGTTTTGCAGCGGATCGTTTTCGCTTGGCGATTGCGTTGCCGCTTTTTTTCTTCTTCATAACAAGTAATGCGCGTTCGTTGGTACACCAGCATTTGCCCGGATCATCAACCGCGGTTCTTCGGTGATGTCGGCGCAACAAGTACATTGCATTTGCGTGATATAATAGGTAAATCACTTTCCAGAGTCAACCAGACCAGATGCCTTCAGACATAGTTCTGCGAACATATGCTCTCGGTAAGCGCTACAAGGAACGATGGGCAGTACGAACGCTCAATCTTGAAGTGCCGCGCGGTGAAGTATTCGGGTTTCTCGGCCCCAATGGAGCCGGAAAGAGCACCACGATCAGGATGCTGCTCTCACTGGTGACGCCGAGTGAGGGTCGTGTAGAGTTGTTCGGCTTGGAACTGCACAAACACCGGCATGATGTGCTTTCTCGCGTCGGTGGGCTGGTTGAACGAGCAGACTTCTATCCTTATCTCTCCGCGAGAAGGAACCTGGAGATTGTTGCCTCACTCATCGGCGGATTGCAGCACCATGCTATTGACGAAGTCCTGGAGTTGGTTGGCCTTCTTCAGCGCGCAGAGGACAGGGTCAAGACGTATTCACATGGGATGAAACAACGCCTCGGCATTGCACAAGCGCTGCTCGGCAATCCGGAATTGATTATTCTCGACGAACCCACAACCGGCCTTGACCCGCAAGGCATCAAAGAGGTGCGGGAACTTGTCGGACGTTTGTCATCAGAGCGTGCACTCACCGTCTTTCTTTCCTCACACTTGCTCAGCGAGATTGAGCAGACAGCAACCAGTATGGCGATCATCAATATGGGTGAGTTGGTGGTGCAAGGGAAGGTGACAGAGCTGCTGAGTACCGGTGAAAGTTTTGTCAAAATCGATGCACGTCCATTCGAGGAAACCCGGACGCTTATCGGGCAGCAACGGTTCGTTAAGAGCGTGAAGCACATCAACGGAATTCTCGAAGTGAGCATGCCGCTCGACCAGGTGGGCACCCTCAATAGGCTCCTGGTGCATGCCGGCATTGAGGTGCACTCATTGATTCCACGACGTTCGCTTGAAGATTACTTCCTTTCCATCACTGAAGGTACCACAGACATTCGATAGGGTTCCCATGCTGTTGATCTTGAAGCACGAACTCCTCAAAACATATTTGAAGTGGCGGACGTACATCGGCTTCATTGCCATTCTTGTCCTCGTGCCGGTTGCTGAAGTTGCGCTGAAACTCGAGGGTGGGTCCATGATCCAGCGGATGACAAGAGGGATTGACGAGGACTTTCTTCTCGTTGGCAATTTGTTCAACGGGTACTTCGTCACGCAGTTCATCATGAACGCCCTGTGGGTGCATATTCCGTTTCTTATCAGTCTGGTTGCTGGAGACCAGCTTGCCGGTGAGGCCACCGGCGGAACGTTTCGATTGCTCCTTATCCGACCAGCATCGCGCGGGCGGATTCTACTCACCAAGTACATCACCACGCTCTTCTATGCATTTACTCTTGTGGTGTTCCTTGCTCTTGTGAGTCTTGGTCTCGGCCTGACGTTGTTCGGCTCCGGACCTCTTCTTGTTATGGGAAAGACATTCACGATTGTCGCCGCCAACGAGTTGGCGTGGAGGATGGCCCTCGCATTCGGGCTTGCGACATTCAGCATGTGGTGTGTTGCATCGCTCGCGTTCCTGTTCTCATCGTTGGTCGAGAATGCCATTGGCCCTATCATTGGCACCATGGCTGTGATTATCACGATGTTGATCATCTCCAATATTCCGGTCGAGGTCTTCAGGTCGATTCGTCCCTACTTCTTCACGCATTATCTCACTATTTGGCAAAAGGCGCTTGACGACCCGATTCCCTGGAAGACCATCGGGAACCATCTTGCCATCATCGGTGCCCATTGCATTGGATTTTACATTATCACTTGGTATATTTTCGTCAGGAAGGACATTCTCAGTTAAGGGCGGTCCGGTTCAAAACGCCACATCACCTCTCACAGCCACCTTAAAGGATTTGACAATGCAACTCGATCTCATTCAACAAGCGTTACGGGAACGGAAGCTCGGCGGCTGGCTGTTCTGCGACTTCCATAATCGTGATCATCTCGCGTATCGCATTCTGGGACTCGACCCCACAAAGATGACGACGCGACGATGGTTCTATTTCATTCCGGCGAAAGGTGAGCCCCGAAGGCTGGTGCACAGTGTCGAGAAGATGAAGCTTGAGACACTACCCGGATCGAAGGCAGTGTATCTCCCCTGGGAACAGTTGCATGCCTCACTGAAAAAAATGCTTGGCAGTCCAAAGAAGATTGCCATGCAATATTCCCCCAAGAACAATATACCGGCTGTATCAATGGTAGACGCCGGCATTATTGAGCTTGTGAAAGGTTTTGGGCACAAGGTTGTATCGTCTGCGGATCTGGTGCAAATGTTTGAGGCGGCAATTGGTCAGGAAGGATACAGACTCCACAAGGACGCTGGTGTTCTTGTGGACCGTGTTCGTGCCGAGGCCTTCGACCAAATCAGAAATGCCGTCGCCACGAACAGCAACATGACGGAGTATGACGTGCAGCAGTTCATCATGCGCCGATTTGCCGAGAACGGATTGACGACTGCCGACCCGCCCATCGTTGGAACAAATGACCATCCAGCCGACCCTCATTTTGAATCGACACCGTCGAACGCACGGGCTTTCAAAACGGGAGATACTGTGCTGATAGATCTTTGGGCGAAAAAGAATGTGCCCGGTGGAATCTACTATGATATCACATGGGTCGGCTATATCGGAAACGAACCGTCAAAAAAATATTTGGAGATTTTCAATATTGCAAAGAGTGCCCGCAATACCGCCATCAAATTCGTGATGGACAAGTTCGCGAAGGGACAAACCTGTTGCGGTTGGCAAGTGGACGAGGCATGTCGTAATGTAGTGAAGAAAGCGGGATACGGAAAGTATTTCGTCCACCGCACCGGACACTCGATTGGAGAGGAAGTCCATGGCAACGGCGGGAACATTGACAACCTTGAAACGAGAGATGACCGCGAGCTTATGCCCGGCAGTCTCTTTTCGATTGAACCGGGCATTTATCTTGAAGGTGAAATGGCAGTCCGGACAGAAGTGAATATGTTTGTCCGCCATGATGGAGTGCCGGAGGTAACGGGAGAGATACAGGAAGAGTTGGTGAGGATATAAAAACACGAAATTGAATTACCCACACAATCCTCAATTATCAAAGGAGCCCGCGTGAGCTTATCCGACCGCATTCACGAAATCCGAACCGGGTTTCACAAAACGTTTTGGGTTGCGAATACGCTGGAGTTGTTCGAACGCCTGGCGTTCTACGGCTCGAAAGCTGTGCTAACGGTATATCTTGCCACAAAGGTGGGGCTCGGCGACGATGCCGGAACCCTTGCCGGTTTTTTCAATCTTGTGCTTTATTTTATGCCGGTGTTGGGGGGCGTATTTGTTGATCGTTACGGCTTTAAACGCACATTGATTGTATGCTTCGCGTTTTTTACGGTTGGATATTTCCTGATCGGTTTAGCCGGATTGGAATTTGGGCAACATATCGTCGGAACGATCGGAACAAAACCCTATATCATCGGCGTGCTGCTTCTTACGGCAATCGGCGGTTCACTCATCAAACCCTGCATCGTGGGCACGGTTGAAAAAACCTCGACACCGCAGCTCAAGTCGCTTGGCTTTTCCATCTACTATACTCTCGTGAATCTTGGAGGGGCGATTGGTCCGATTCTGGCACTCCAGGTGCGCAAGAATATCGGTATAGAATACGTGCTCGTCATGTCGTCAATCACTTCACTGCTTCTGTTGCTGGGAACGTTGTTCTTTTTCAGGGAACCGGAAAGCCACGACGGAACAACAACGCCACAGTTGTCGTTCGGTAAAGTGTTCAACAACATGCTGCTCGTGTTTACCAATTCCCGGTTCATGATTTTTCTTCTCATCTTCTCCGGCTTCTGGGCGATGTTCTGGCAGATATTCTATCTTTTCCCATTTTACATTCAGAATGTTCTCATGTTCCCGGATTTTGAAATTCTTGAGACAGTTGATGCATGGACGATCATTCTCGTCAGTGTCCCGATTGCGGCAATGGCAAAGAAACTCAGTCCCATTATTGCCATGACATTGGGCTTTGTTATTGCAAGTTGTTCGTGGTTGATCATCGCGTATATGCCAAATGATTTCTTCCTTGTGCCCATTGTGGCTGACGTGCTGAATTTCATTCTGCAGATCTTCAGCAGTGAGTCGGTATTCGGCCCAGCTGCCACAGTTGCCGCCATTGCGATGATCTGCTTTGCGGTCGGTGAGGCAACCCAGGCGCCGCGATATTATGAATACGTCGGGGCGCTCGCGCCGAAGGAGCAGGTTGGGACATTCATGGGCTTTGCATTCCTGCCGGTCGCAATCGGTTCGTTTGCCGCGGGTGTGCTGTCCGATTTCCTGCGACACAACTATCTGGAAGCGACGATGAACCCGCAGATGATGTGGATTATTCTCGCCGGCATTGGCTTCGGCTCGACGGCATTGATGTTGGTATATAACTTCACTCTTGCAAAGAAACGTTCTGTGTAAACGAAATCAGTATTCAAGCCTCATTCGTCAAACAGGAAAGATTGCCATGGGACGTCTTCGCGTAGTCGTGTTCATTCTCCTTTGTGCTTCATCGGCAACCTCACAAGTATCGCGGGTGGATTTCCGTTTTGATTTCATCAAACATCAGGCGGAGGCACTGGACAAATTCGCCGAACCGATCCTTGCAACAATCCGCTTCACAGAACGACCCGATGAAACCCTGCTTGACAGACTTGAGCAATTGGGGTTACGCTTCCAGTACTTCAACGGCGTCCGGCTGGCTAGCGAAACGGTGTTCCCCGTTCAAATGACATTAGACATGCTCCCTGCACTCGAACAAATCAGCGAGATTGCCGCGGTTCAGCCATCATGGCGACCTGTGCGTGTGCCGCCGCTTGATGTGAGCAGACAACAGGTTCAGGCAGACACAGCGTGGCAACGTAACGACCAGCGTGGACAAAGGGTTACAGGCAAGGGTATCATTATCGCCGACTTCGATACCGGCGTTGATTTCTTCAACCCGATGCTCTGGTTCGCTGATGGCGATACGTTGAATTGGATTGATGTGAATACCAATACAGTGTTCGACCCCGGAATTGATGCAGTGGACAAGAACAATAATGCCACCGCCGACGCTGGAGAGATACTGCGCTACAGGGAGATTTCATACTCAGCCAACATTGCCGGTGTGTACGACGTGAACCTTGACTTTCTCTATAATGACGTGAATAATAACGGTGCGAGAAATCAAGGTACCGCTGGGGGATTCTCCGAGACGTCGCCGACCTACGGTGAGCAATGGTTTATTACGCTCGATGCTAACACCAACAACAGGCTGGATGTCGGTGAGCGACTTGTCGGATTAAAGACGTCAAAGATCCGTGCAATACGTGAAGCGAATGGAACAATCAGGCGAAGGGGAGTGGATCTGATCAGCGCCACGCCGGATAATCCGGGCTATGGTGGCCATGGAACATCCGTCTCGGGAATCGCCATTGGCGGTGTTCCTGGTGTACACCGGCTGGCAGGGATTGCTCCTGGAGCCGAGATGATGTTCGGGACCGTCAATTATCTTTCATCACCAAGATTCTTCACCGAACTTCCGGTGCTTATGACATGGGCACAGGCGGAAGGCGCGGACATCATGCTTGTGGAAGATGGCGAGTGGGTCTGGGAGTATCTTGATGGCTCTTCCAACGAAGAGATTATGATCAACCAATTCGCAGCAGCAGGTATTACGCAAGTGATGCCTGCGGGGAATCTCACCGGCGGTGCAATGCAGAAGACAATGATGGTGAACGCGAATGATTCGACCACCGCAACGTTTACAGGCGGCTCATCGACGAGTGTGTGGCCCTCAGTGCGTTGGATGGGCGGTGTCAATGATGTTGTGGCGAAGCTTCAAGTGGGTGCCAGCAGCTTTGTCACATTGCCGGGCGACGGTTCGACCATTACCATAGGAACCAAATCAGTCTATTCCAACAAGAGCGTTTCATCCCGCGGCACCGTGATGATGATAGTCTCCATTGCCTCCAGCGGCTCAACAACGTACAACCTTCGCGTTGCCAACACGACAGCTTCCCAGATCCGCATCGAGGGGATGCTGGGTGACGACGGGTTCTCCTGGAGCGGACTGGCTCGCTGGAGCGCTCCGACGGAGAATAACACTGCAACCTGGCCATCGACCGCCGACAGTGCAATCGGAGTTGCGGCGTATAAAAGCAAATCCAACAATACTGATATCAACACATTCAGCGGAAGGGGATCGAGAATTGACGGTGCCCGCACAGTTGATGTGGCGGCGCCGGGAAGCACGGTATATTCCATTGGCTTGAATACGACGTACGTGGGCTTCGGCGGAACAAGCTCTGCCGGTCCGCATGTAGCCGGTGCGGCGGCACTCATCCTCCAATCGGACACAACGCTGCGGCACAGGGACGTCAGGCGTCTACTGCGAGCAGGCGCAATCACAGATCAATACACGGGCATCGTCCCGAACACAACATGGGGATACGGCAAGTTGCGGATCAACAACTCGCTCGGGTTTGCCACTGCGATTACCGAAGAGCCCGCCATTCCTTCGTTCATTGCGCTTGCACAAAACTATCCAAACCCATTCAACCCATCGACCACGATTCAGTTTGAATTGCCAGCACCCGGCTATGTGAAACTCAGCGTCTTTGATATGCTCGGCCGGGAAGTGCGGACTCTCATTGATGAGTATCGCTCCACAGGGCAACAGATTGTGCGTTTTGACGCGACGAATCTTGCCAGTGGAGTATACTACTATACGCTCAAACGTGAGGGATCTGCTCTCACGAAACGTATGATTCTTTTGAGGTAGGATCCGTGTAAGAGAGATGATCCAATCCAGTTGAACTCCGTCGGGTGACGGCAGTTCAATATCAGGACCAGCGGCACACATGGCAGTGTGCCGTTACTCTTTCAACTGTTTTGTCGAACTTTCCTGACAAACCACCCGCCATTGAAATGTCAACCAGATGATTTGTAAACTCAAGTATCTTCGATGCTCATGAGTTCATCCATAAGGCTTCTTCGTTTTGTCGCTCTGCTTTTCCTTGTCCGGGCAATATGTTCGCATGAGTGTTTTCCTCAAACCTATCCAACAAAACTCTACACAACCGCCGACGGTCTCCCACAGTCATCCATCACTTGTATTTTTCAAGATGGACGAAGAAATATCTGGTTTGGATCATGGGGAGGCGTGGCACGGTATGATGCCAAGAAATTCTGGAGCCATCAGAACAGTTCAATGCACGTCCAGAGTCTTTGCGAAGACAGCACCGGGACGATCTGGATCGGAACGTACGGTCTCGGAATTGCGCGGGTTGGACGAGGAGATACATCGTTTACGTGGTTGAACAAGTCTTCAGGGGAACTTCCTTCGGACAACGTCCTCTGCCTCTTACGGGATACACATAACAGACTCTGGATAGGCACTGACAAAGGTTTGACAGCTCTGTCTCCCGACGGACGTATGTTCCGCGCGACCGTTCACAGTGGTCTTCCAAATGATCAAGTGAATACTCTGGCAGAGGGCAGGGACGGCACAATCTGGGTTGGAACCCTGAAAGGATTTGTGGGATGCAAGCTCGACGATTCAATCTCAGTTGTCACAAGCGTGTTCGCATCGTACGCAGCTATTCTTTCCATGGCATCATTACGCAATGGCGATGTCCTTGCCGGTACGTATGCGCATCAATGCGGCGTGTTGCGATGGCGGGAAGGCAGGTTGGATACACTGGTGTACACGAATGTTCCTCTCAAGGTCATGGGGATTCTTGAGGATAGCCGCGGTATGTTATGGCTTGGAACAAGCGTTGGACTGAAACAGGTAACCAATGGACATCTCCAATCAATTCCCCTTATGAACCTGCCAAGTTCATACATAGGTGCGCTTCTCGAAGATCACGAGGGATCGATCTGGTGTACATCAGAGAACGGGGCGATACAACTGCCGACATTGTTGTTCAAGAATTACACCATGAGCACCGGTCTTCCCGGCCCGCAGGTTATTTCACTTTACAAAGACGCCGAGCGAACTCTCTATCTTGGGACGTACAAAGGTGCGTGCATTCTTCCCGACTCCGGCGTGGCGAGGACGATAGATGTCTCCGATGGGCTGCCGCACAATTCTGTGTTTGCGTTTTGTGAAGTCTCTCACGGAGAAATCTGGATAGGGACAAACGATGGAGTGAGAATCCTGAGCCACGGAAAGCTTGCAAGAACCGGAATTGCAGAATTGGATAATTATCCTGTGTACCGAATCATCAAAACAAAGGATGGAAAAATATGGTGCAGCAGCCGCGGGAAGGTTCTCCTGATTTCGGGTCGCAGGATTGAGAAAACCCTTAGAGAGCAGGAAGGCATTCCCGATGTATCCATCACCGTTATGTATCTTGATACGTCCAGCAGGCTGTGGCTTGGAACCGAAAACCATGGCGTTGGCCTGTACGATGGCATCCATAGTGTTACTTGGTGGACGGATCGTGATGGGCTTCCGAGTAAGTGGATTCATTCTATTGCAGAAGATGATCGGGGCACGCTCTGGGTTGCCACACGCGAGGGAGTGACACAGTGGAACGGACATACATTTGAAGCAATTCACACTCCGGAACCGACATTGAAGAATACTGCTGTTTCTGTTGTTATCCCCGGTGATTCCGGACGCGTCTGGTTTGGTACTCAGAATGGCATCTATGAATGGAAGGACTCCATACGGCAACATCTCGCTTACGAGGATGGCCTTTCTGCAGACGGCGTACGATGCGGGATGTTCAGTCGCGAGGGAAACCTTTTGGTTGGAACAGTGGGTGGACTTTCACAGCTTGATTATTCAACCTACCGTCATATACTTCCTTTGCCGGTCGTTTACGTTGAAGGGATTAAAGTGGACGGTAACGATGGCGAGTATGCGTATGCCTCGAAACTCCGGTATGATGAGAACACGCTGACCATTGGTTTTAACTCGCGCAGTTTCAAGAATGAACGGCAGATGAGTTTTCAGTGGATGCTTGCAGGGTTTGACAGGGGATGGCAGATACCCCAGTTTCAGCGGGAGGTACGCTACACGCATCTTCCGGCTGGAGAATACAGGTTCCTGGTGCGAGCAAAGAATCGCGGCGGACAATGGTCAGAGCCGGTGGCGCATGCGTTTGTCATCACCCCTCCGTTCTGGGAGAGATGGTGGTTTCGTATCAGCGTCGCTCTCGCGATCATTGGATTTGCTGCATTGATCTATCGCCGACGTATAGGAGCCCTTGAAGCGGAGAAACGGACGCAGCAGGAATTCTCGTTGCGTCTCATGGAATCTCAGGAGAACGAGCGCAAGCGCATCGCAGGTGAGTTGCACGACAGTCTCGGCCAGAACCTCCTTGTCATCCGGAACAGGGCGCTGCTCGGATTGAAGGACGCTGACTTGAGCAAGCAAGCGCGGGACCAGCTTGATCAGATTTCTTCCGTTGCGACTCAAGCGATTGATGAAGTGCGCGAGATCTCCTACGATCTTCGTCCGTACCAGCTCGACCGACTCGGACTGACCAAGGCGATCCAGTCAATTACATCCGGCCTTGCTTCTTCCGTGCAATTCTCAATGGATGTTGACTTCATTGACGACACGATTGAGAAGGATCAGGCCATTCATGTATATCGCATTGTGCAGGAGGCGATCAACAACATCCTGAAACACGCGGGAGCAACTGAAGCAAGTGTCGTGATTCGCGCGGAAGGAAACAGCGTTCGCATGATCATCAGCGACAATGGAAAAGGCATGCCGGCAACATCGTCGGACTCGAATGGAAAGCTCGGGTTCGGACTTGTGGGTCTTGGCGAACGTGCCAAGGTACTATCCGGTGCGATGACGATTGATTCGACGCCTGGCAAAGGAACCACACTGACGGTTATCATTCCGAGGATAAAGAAAACACCATGAACGAGATCAGGCTTATCATCGCTGATGACCACCCGCTGTTCAGGAAGGGGCTGCATGAAATCATCCAATCGGATGGAACGTTGCAGATCGTTGGTGAATGTGGCGACGGGGAAACATCTCTTGCGCTGATTCAGCAACATGCGCCTGCTTTGGCGATTCTCGATATTGACATGCCAAAGATGGGCGGACTTGCTGTTGCGCGTGAGATGCGGAAGCAGAACCTTGAAACCGACGTGATCTTCCTGACGATGTACAAAGAAGAAGACCTGTTCACCGAGGCGATGGATGTTGGGGCGCGTGGGTACGTTCTCAAGGACAGTGCTGTGAACGACATCCTTAACGCTATCCACACCGTTGCCGATGGGAAATACTACATCAGTCCCGCGCTCTCTGACCACCTGATCAAGCGAAGCGCACGAGCGGAGAAGCTGCTGCGCCATACGCCTTCACTCGAAGACCTAACACCCGCCGAATTGCGCATCCTCAAGCTCATTGCCGAAAACAAGACAAGCAAGGATATTGCCGAGGTTCTCTCGATCAGTCCAAAGACCGTGGAGAACCACCGCACCAACATTGCAGCAAAACTCCACCTGCGCGGAAGCCATAGTCTGTTGAAGTATGCGCTTGAAAACAAAGTGGCGTTGACAAAGTAATCGTTCGCGCATAGGTGTTTCCCCCCACCCTTTTTGAGGGTGTCCGCCTCTTCTTGTTCTTCCTTCCTCGATGTACCTTCCTCAAGCCGATTCCAGCCCACTCATGTGTATGCTCATCCAGATCGTTGACGACAGTCCCAACATGCGCGAGACTATCAAGTCTGTACTCAGCGGGCTGCACGCGGAGTTCATCGAGTCAAGCGATGGAGATGAAGCCGTGGAGCAACACGCCAGATGCAAGCCCGATCTCGTCATCATGGATATCCGCATGCAACAGATGGATGGTATTGCGGCAACACGTGCCATTCACAGGAAGTCACCCGGTGCGCGGATAGTGATCATAACCCAGTACGACGACAATGACTTGCGCAGCGCGGCACATGATGCAGGCGCGATGGGATATATTCTCAAGGATGATCTCTCTCAACTTCTCGATATCATCCACCAGTCTCCGGATGGTTATGCATGAGGTGTGTGTGCCCAATGCAATCCTCGTGAATGCAGAGTGATGACACGTCTGTTGATTCTTTTCATAGCCTTGTCCTTGATTGAGACAGGGCGTTCACAAACACAGGATCTTGTTGTAACGATGGAAAATAACGGTGATTGGATTTCAAGATTTGAACCTCTGGCATTCGCATTGAGCAGACCGATTGCAAGCAACGAGCAAGTCACGCTCATCATTGGAACAACGGACGTGACAAACCTTTGCATCATCAACAACGACACCATGAGTTATACTCCGCAGACGCTTCCCCTTCCGTCCGGTTCAATCAATGTCTCGGTGTTTCTTGTAACTCCCGATGGAATGTGGACGTCCGTTGGGAGCTTCACGCTGAATGTTCGAACCACCACAGGGCTTGAGAAATCGTTCGTAACGCCATCGGTCACAGTGTCCAACAAGGGGCAGCTTGCTGAAGGCCACTTCCCCGATGCGAACGCGCCGGTACGAAGAAGGTTTCAGGAACTCAACGGACAGATGGCATTGAAAGTTGATGTTGAGCGAAGCGGGGTTGCCCTGGGTGTTGGATTCAACATCGTCGGCGCATCGTTGAAAGAAGAGGCTCTGCGCTTTGGCGAGAAAGGCGAGAACGCATCGAAGATCGACCTCGCCAGTTACGTCGTCGAGACGCGTACTGGAAGAACCATACTCTCCGCGGGGCATATCAGCCATGGGCGGCACCGGCATCTTCTGAGCGGCTTTTCGAGTCGTGGAATTTCAGCAGCTACTGCAATCGGGGCGTTCGCCGATCTGTCAGGAGCAGTTCTGAATGGCACGAACATCGTTGGATGGGATAATGTTTTCGGACTTCACAATCCAAAGCACAGGATATACAGTGGAACACTTGGACTCGAAGCGTTGCCGGAAAACCCCGGGACAATACGCGTCGAAGGATCGTACGCGTCCGCGTCCCAACTGCCATTGGGTGGTTTCAATCAGGGGCAAATCAATGACGCTGAAAAAAGCAATGGCGGCAGTATCAGGATGCTTCTCTCCGACCCTGGGAGAAACGTAACGGTTGATGCCGGGTTTGCCAGGACGCGATTCACAAACCCGGCGGATCCTTTGCTCTCTCAGGGTGGCGAGATCGTTCCCGTTCAACCCACGACACGTCAGGCCAGATATGCCGATGTTTCCTGGGACGTGTTCCGGAATGCGACGTTTCTCGACATTCTTCAGGCAAGGTTGAATGTGGCTTTTCGTCACGAACGAGTTGATCCTCTCTATCGGGCTGTTGGCGTAGGCACAAGAGCGGACAATCTTCAAAACACGTACGAACTTCACGGCGGAGTAGGGCCGGTTCAATTGGACCTGACACATCTACGGTCGGAAGATAATCTCGCGGATGTCCCGTCTGTTCTTAAATCTAAAACGCGTCAGACGGGAGGAAACGTTGTTCTTTCTCCTTCCTCTGTACCGGATATGCTACCAGCGTGGCTGCCGACATTTTCGTATGGCTTGAATAGTACTCACCAGTTTGGTGTGAGCCTGCCCAGCAACAGCGACATTACGCCTGAAAGGGTACCTGACCAGGTGACCACTTCACACACCGCAGGAATCGAATGGCAGGGAAGCAGCATAAGGGCAAGCTATCGCGGAGCATTCACCAGACAGGATAACCGACAGATTGGAAGAGAGAATGCGGATGCCGTCAACCGCGCGAACGGACTGAATATTTCGCTCTCTCCAGTCACACAGATCTCGGTCAATCTCGAAGGGCTGCTTGAATCAAGCGAGAGTACCGAGTCGGGTTCCATCATTCGCACCAGGCGGACGGGGGCGGGCGTCCTCGCACAGCCGTTTGCGGGTTCGAGCGTTTCACTCAACGCGTCGCTTTCAACTTCAAAACCCGATGATGGCTCAAGCAACCAACAACAGGCGTCATTCTCTCTTGAAACATCGTATGCCTTCGATCTTTCATCTGCATTTGTATTCAAGTGGCGTGGCCAGGCATTTGTCCGGTATTCATGGAATGAGTTCAAGTCACGGGACGAGGTTTTCAACATCGACACCAGGACACGGGTGTGGGTAGTGAACACCGGCATTTCATGTACTCTTTTCTGAGATCAATTATGAAGTGTTGCTTTGTCAGTCTTCTTTCGATATTCACGATAGCCAACATCGGCGCGTATGCTGCAATTAAGGTTCATCCCCATTGGGTTAATGTGAACACGACCGGCGCAACGACGGTGTTTCTCACGTTTGGAGGAGTTGCCGGATTCGTCCCGGGTGAATCAGTGTGGTGCGGAGAAATTATGGACGCCGCTCCCGACATCGGCTTGAAGCCGGTACAGGGAACAATCTTCGGCACGCTCCCGGCAAGATTGAACCTCTCGACATTCAGCGGCAATGGCGGGTTCACGGACATCATGTCCATCCCACCGTCGGTGTCGCGACGTGCATACCAGGCAGCCGCTGCAGGTGCGCGGTCAACGTTCTTCTATGTACGCCGGTTCATCAGCACGACGGGCGGTCCGGACGAATATGTTGCCGTGACATGTGAGTTGACCGGCGGTGGAGCACGCTCGCCGTTCGCCCTGACAAATATCGAGCTTTCATTCGAGAGCCATGACAATCTTCCTTCAGTGAAGGAAGGAAGTGTGGCGCCGTCGGTTTCAGCATCAATCATCTACAACGGAACCGGACAATTGCATGGAAGGTGGGAGATTGTTCGCCCCGGTGATGTGCCTCCATCAGAACAAGACCTTCTCACTGAAGCAACGCTCCCGCTTGAGCAGCGGTCGCAGCAACGACGGTACACGGTGATGGAACGCTTCAGTGTTTTCCTGCCGCCGACCGGAACCTTCACATTGCGCGGCCCCGAGCCATCAAAACTTCCCACCGGCGTCAGCGGGCTCTATATGATTCTCCTTCGCATTGAGACATCGGTGGATGTTGAGTCAACTTCTGATCTTGTCGAAGCAGGCGCAGGTCCGGCGTCTGTACAGGCCGGAGGTGTAGCAGGATTTCCCATTCCCCCTCTTCGGTATTTTGTGGGAGGAGCGCCGGATCTGCGCGTCAATACCATCAACCTCCTCTCACCGGTGGATAGGGTGACTGCCACGCCTGGATTGCCCATTGACCTTTCCTGGATGGAAATCCGTGAAGGTGCTCTCTATCGTGTCGTCGTCATCGACGCGTCGAATGAAATTGTGGTGTCGGCGCTCCTTCGACCCGGCGTTGGAGCGTACAGGCTGTCCCCATGGATTTGGACAAAGACGGATGCGCGGCATGTTTTGTGGAGCGTCGAAGCTCTCAACGATCTCGGTGATGTGGTGAGCAAGAGCGAATGGCGAACCGTGTTCCGCGATACTCATGAGCAAAAGAAATGATTGAAAGAGTCTTACAAGCCGTGGAAGGGTTTGAGGAGCTCCGCCTCACCGACCGGCAAGAGTTTTATGTTCACTATGTCATTATCAACCAGGAGATGCATCAATGAAGTCCACAATGCGATGGTTTGCCCTTGCTCTAATTGTAGGAACAGTCGACACTGCATCTGCCGACAACATCTCCAAGACTTTTGAGTTTGGTGCAGGTACACCACAACCCCGCTCTCACGTCAGAACTTTTGATATCCCATGCAACCGCGAGATTGCTGCTGTAGTGAAATTCCAAAGGTTGGGATCCGTCAACGCCAACAACGATATCCCGATCATCATCGAGGTGCATGAACCGGACCTGGTGGCAGGGCAAGAGAATTCGGTGTACTACGAAGAGAGCGCCATGGCCAAACTCACCGAGCAAACCGTTATTGTGCGCGTTCCAGGAAAAAGTCGCGGATGTTCTCTGCCGTGGCGAGTCAGAGTCAGATATGCCGGTGAAGGTGCGGCTCCATCCCGCGTATTTGGCAGCATCAGAATCGATTTCGACGGCAGTCAGAGAAACGTCAACTTCGAAACCGTGGGGATAGCCGGGAAAGGCAGAGTTAAGCAAAGCAACACGGACGCTTTTGGCCTTAAGCAAGGTGTTGTCGAAATCACTGCGACGTGGTATCACTTCATCGGAGGGATCCAGTTTATAGGACCCAATCCGATAAAACTTGAAATCAGCCTGGTGGATCCAAACGGAACGGTTGTGAAAACGGTCAAAGCATATTCGAGTGACGAACTCAGAGGTGAGTTGACGAAATTCAAACTGACGTATCAAGTTACGAACTGCATTTCCGGCAAATGGAAATTGAGCGTCTTTAACCCAACAAATGATGACGCGAACTTCAGAAGTGTCAATGCCACGTTTACGCCCGGTTGCCCGTAGCTGGCTGGGAACACAAAACGAGGCACGACAATCGTCGAGCTCTCAACGATCCTTACGATGTAGATTTGTCAATGGCATCACATTCACTATTCCATTCATCAACAAAGGAGATACATCAATGAACACCACAACACGTTGGTTTGCCCTTGCTCTACTCGTCGGTCTCGTATGGGAGACGAGTATGGCGGGAACGGTAATTGGGACAGTCGGGAAGACTTGCTATCCACCCACATTTGCCCAGTCAAACACTGCTCTGCTGGATGTTGGCGGCGATTGGATAGAGAATATTGATAGAGTCACGTCCCCGGCCGGTGTCAGCGTCACCATCGTTGCCAAGTACAACGGCTCTCAGGGTAACCCGCGCAACTTTGGAGGAAAAGGAATGGTAACACTCAAGATCGGGACAAGTAATGCATCGCCCGGTACCAAGACAATTAACCTCATCAACGATCCTGATCTGGGAGTGGGGGGAGAAACATTTTCATTTACCATTACCGTCGCGGCACTTCCGACCGTGACAAGTGTGGATGTGCCAACTCCGGCTGATGCATTCCAGGATATCACCGTAACCCTCACCGGAACCGGGCTTCAGGGTGCTGTGGACCCCGCGTCCGGCGCCATAGTCATTGACAACCTGGTCCCGTTCATCACCATCGGTGGTACCGCAACCGTGAGTAGTGTCCGTGTGCTCAATTCATCGGAAACGTCGTTACAGGCAAAGATAATTTTCTCCGCCCTCATACAGGATGCAACCGTCGAGCTGACCCTCAAAAGCAATGCGGCATGCAGTCCTCTCAGTAACACCATCTCTCCGGGCGGGTTCAAGAAAAAGGTGCGTGTCAAGAGCAGCAACGTCAAGAACTATGTCGAATCTTTCGTCTTCCCTCAAGGAAGCACATTTGACAGAAACAGCATCGGGACAATAAACCTCAATCTGTTGTTCGCAGCACCCACGAACACGCAAACGAGAACAAGAACGGGGGCACTGATAACAATTACAGGGCCCACGAACGCTACTCAAAACTCCACGGTCTTCTATAAATTCGTCCCGTCAAATGCATTTACAAGGCCCGATGGAACCCCATTCCCGACAATAACCGGTGGTTTTATTCAAGTAAAAGCAAACCCTGGAGAAGACGTTATCCCGATTTCGTTTAAGGTTGTTGATTGCCTCGGAGGTCAGCCCGGCCAGGTGAACACGGTAAAGATCCAGACATGGATGCACACCACAAACACAAACCTTCCACCAAGCTTTGTCGAGAAGACATTCAGCGTTCGGTGTATTCAGTAGGAAATATTCCTCATGCTTGGCCGGGCATTCTCGGATGTCCGGCCGTGTTTCTTTCGAGACGGTGAGCAGTGGAGGGCAAACGGTTCATGGCCGGGCGCTGTTGAGAAGTGTGAAGAAAGATCGGATGGCTGCTCATTGCTCTCATTCTTCTGCAAACACTGGTTTGGGGCTCCGCGAGGAGCCCTTTTCATTTTCTCGCGAGTTAGACAATCTTCAGCTGCTCTTGACATTGAGTTAGATTTGTATAAATTATGTTTTAGGTATACCTAAACAATTACTGGCAGAACGATGCGTAATATCAGTACCGAGGATTACATCAAGGCAATCTACAAACTTGAGCATGGCGGTGGGAACGTCACCACATCGGCCCTCGCGACACAGTTGCAACTCGCAGATGCTTCCATCACCGATATGGTCAAAAAGCTCTCGGAAAAGGGGCTTGTCCACTACAAGCGCTATCAAGGTGTGGGGCTGACAGCCAGGGGGAAGCGCATGGCGCTCAAGATCGTGCGGCGGCATCGGCTCTGGGAGATGTATCTTGTGAAATTCCTTGGCTTTTCGTGGGACCAGGTACACGATGAGGCGGAACGCCTTGAGCATGTGACGTCGGAAGAGATGGAAGCACGGCTCGACCGGGCGCTTGGCTCTCCGTCGGTCGATCCGCACGGTGATCCCATTCCTACCGTTGATGGGGATCTTAATCATCCGGAGTATACGGCACTGTCCGACTCTGAGGCTGGAGCCGTTGTGCGTGTGTTACGTGTCAGCGATCAGGATTCCCAGATACTCCAGCATGCAACGAAACTCGGGCTGGGTTTGAACAAGAAACTCACTATCAAAGAGAAGATGACATTCGATGGATCGATGGTGGTAAAAGTAGCTGGCAAGGATCATTTTATCAGCAAAGAAGTGGCAGGCTCAATCTTTGTTGAACCAGCCTAGTACTTTTGATGTTTCATTGAGGTTTGAATAACTATGATAAACCCACTGATGGCATTGCTCGTTGCGTTCGCGGGATTCACTTTGCTTGGAGTGATACTCTGGCCAAAACGGGGTGTTGTTGCCCGCTGGCAGATCGCGAAACTCAACCATACACGCGCACTCATTGAGGACGCGTTGAAACACTTGTATGACTGTGAGTACAGGATGCTAGTGTGTACGCGGCAGAGCGTTGCCGGCGCTCTCGGGATTTCCGGGGATGACGCGGCGGCTGTTCTTCTCAAGCTGGAAACCCTTGGATTGCTGAAGACGCTTGGTGACGGTCTCCAACTGACAGGCGACGGTCGTTCGTATGCACTCCGCATCATCAGGGTTCACCGACTCTGGGAGCGGTACCTTGCCGATGAAACCGGTATGGCGGAAACGCAATGGCATGCCGAGGCTGAGCACGCTGAACACGTGATGACGCTGGATGAAGCAGACGCGCTCTCTGCGCAGATGGGGCATCCTCGTTTCGATCCGCACGGAGATCCCATCCCAACTTCCAGCGGGGATCTTCCCACCCCACGCGGACATTCTCTGACGCAACTTCAGCCAGGGGGGAGGGGCCAGATCGTCCATATCGAGGATGAACCCAACGCGATATATGCAAAGCTCGTGGCGCAGGGGCTATATCCCGGAGTCAAGATTCTGGTTCTTGACAAAAGAGACGACAGGATTCGGTTTGAGGCAGACGGGGTTGAGAATGTTCTGGCGCCTGTTGTCGCAGCGAATGTCACGGTGGTTCCCCTGACGGCCGAGGTGCCGATGGAAGGTCCTCACGAATCTCTTGCAGACCTGAAACTCGGGGAGTCGGCGCGTGTTGCCGGTATTTCCCGAACATGCCGGGGACAGCAGCGAAGACGCCTCATGGACCTCGGGATTATCCCCGGGACACTGATTAGCGCCGAAATTCGAAGCGCAAGTGGCGACCCCACGGCATATTGTATCAGAGGCGCCACTATTGCATTGCGGAACAAACAAGCGAGGATGATACACATCCATAGCGGGAAGGAAACCATTCAATGACAACTCAGACACCTGGCTCTTGCGAGACGTGTCCAGTCCATAACCTTGGCAACCTGATCAAGCTGGGTGTGGACATGAAAGGGAGTGACTTTGTTGTTGCACTTGCCGGCAATCCCAATACCGGCAAGAGCACGGTATTCAATGCGATGACCGGGCTGCGCCAACATACCGGCAATTGGCCCGGGAAGACGGTGGTGAGGGCAGAAGGTGGTTTCATGTTTGGCGGTAAGCGCTACAAGATCGTAGACCTGCCGGGAACATATTCGCTGCTATCAACAAGCACTGATGAAGATGTTGCGCGCAATTTTATTCTCTTTGGTCAGCCGGATGTCACCATTATTGTTGCCGATGCGACCCGATTGGAACGCAATCTCAATCTTGTGTTGCAAGTGCTGGAGATAACGGACCGTGTTGTGGTGTGCCTCAATCTGACTGACGAGGCAGAGCGTCACGGGATCCGGGTGGACGAACGCCTTCTGGCAAAGGAGCTGGGTGTACCGGTGATACCCACTGCTGCGCGACAGGATATTGGCATGCACGAGTTGTTGAAGGCGATCAATGACGTGGCAACCGGTGCATTTGTGTGCAAGCCCCGGCGCATCAAGAGCCGGTCGAGCGCCTTGGAACGGGCAATCGATGAGCTCGCCCGAACCATCACCGCACAATTTCCCGGACTGTCAAACGCACGGTGGGTTGCGCTCAGACTTCTCGATGGCGACTCACGCATCATCGATGCATTGAAGTCAGGGGAGCTTGCGGACCTCTCCCGTGCGGAGAATCTGCAACCCGGCGAGAACGAATCGATAGCGGAAGGAGCTTTGCATGAAGAATGATGCAGCAACAAGTGAAGCAATTCTCACACGTGCCAATGCGCTCAGGTGGGACGTGGGGGAGAACTTCCATGATGTGTTGATGGAAACGATCTACACGGATGCCGCCAAGATCGCAGACACCGTGGTTCAGCGCTCAGGCAAATCCCAGAGGTTCAATTGGGATCGGACGCTCGACAGACTGTTGACGAGCCGCTGGACTGGTTTTCCAGTGATGTTGTTTCTTCTTATGGGGGTCTTTTGGATAACCATCGCCGGAGCAAATGTTCCATCCGCGCTTATCGCCAACCTCCTGCTCGACACGATTCACCCTGCGCTGAAGTCCTTCTCGGGAAGCCTGGGCGTACCGTGGTGGATCGATGGGTTGTTGCTGGACGGCATGTATCTTTCGGCTGCATGGGTCATCGCGGTGATGCTGCCGCCCATGGCGATTTTCTTCCCGTTGTTTACCCTGCTTGAGGATTTTGGGTACCTTCCTCGCGTGGCGTTCAACCTGGATAATCTGTTCCGCAAGGCGGGGGCACATGGGAAGCAGGCGCTGACAATGAGCATGGGTTACGGTTGCAACGCGGCAGGCATTATTGCCACGCGCATCATTGACAGCCCTCGCGAGCGGTTGATAGCGATCATTACCAACAACTTTGCCTTGTGCAACGGCCGATGGCCGACACAGATTCTGATTGCATCGCTCTTTATTGGCGCCCTTGCTCCTCCTGCGCTTGCCGGATTTGTCTCTGCCGCTGCAGTTGTTGCTATTGCGCTTCTGGGGATCGCACTCACGTTTCTCACTTCATGGTTTCTCTCCCGTACCATGTTGAAGGGAGAGGCCTCGTCATTCAGCCTGGAACTGCCCCCATACCGCCCGCCTAGAATTCTGCAGACACTCTACACATCGTTGATTGACAGAACGATCATCGTTCTGTGGAGAGCGGTGATCTTCGCGGTGCCGGCTGGAATTGTGATCTGGCTTCTCGCAAACATCCATATCGCCGGATTGAGTCTCGCCGAATACACGATCAACTGGCTGAACCCGTTTGGACTGTTGATCGGGATGAACGGCGTCATCCTGCTCGCATACATCATAGCAATTCCTGCAAACGAGATCGTCATCCCGACAGTTCTTATGCTCACGGTATTAAGCAGCGGAGTAAGCGGGTATGGACAGGGGGCCGGAGTGTTGTTTGAGCTGGAGAATAACCTGCAGTACGCCGCCGTATTTCAGGCAGGTGGCTGGTCGCTCCTGACGGCGATCAACCTGATGCTGTTCAGCCTGGTTCACAATCCATGCTCCACAACGATCTACACAATCTATAAGGAAACGGGAAGCGTGAAATGGACGGTGGTATCAGCAGTCATGCCTGTTCTGATGGGATTCATCCTGTGCTTTCTCGTTGCGCAGGTATGGCGTATTGTTGTCGGCTTCTAAGAATGTCGAGGAATGATATCATGAGAGCGTTCCCTTCGGTTTCACTCGACCCTGTCGGGTCTCAAGATCACTGACTGATCAGGTTCTCGCGGGGATAAGAGAATCACTTGCTCGTGATGGGCGGTCATGGACACCGCGGGTTGAAAGATATTTTCTTTGGCGCGTCAATTTCAACAGTACGCCACGCGCGTTCGATCCCAATATTGGTAGTACAATAGGAGGAGACATGGCTTCAGTGGCGATATATATTCGCTTGATGGTTGCTGCAACGATATTCAGCGTCGTGCTGATTGGCTGTGATGCGTTGCTTACGAAATCGCCCGACCAGGATCAATCTTTCGATGGCCCCATTGAAGGGTTGACCAATGCAGAACGTGCAATCTTCGCAAAAGGTGACGCGGCATTCGGTGAGGTATTTACATTCCAAACAGGTCTTGGCCCGATCTTCAATCAGGCTTCATGCGAACGCTGTCACGTTGGTGATGGACGCGGGCATCCATCTGTAAACTTGAAGCGTTTCGGTCTCAACATCGGCGGCGGGCAATTCAATCCCCTTGTGGAGCTTGGGGGACCGCAGTTGCAAGAGCGCAGCATGCCCGGGTATCCTGCTGAGATCATTCCTGTACAGGCCAATGCAATTTCTGAACGAGGCGGACCGCTTGCTGTTGGACTCGGACTCATCGAGGCGATTCCGGATTCAATTGTTTTGCGCTATTCTGATCCTGATGACGTCAATGGAGACGGTATTTCGGGCCGGCCCAACCTTGTTATCCCGGCGGAATTTCTCGGCATGGGACCGGGCCCCTATTCCGGCAAACATCTCGGTCGGTTTGGCCGTAAGGCGGGTGCGATCAATCTGCTGCAACAAAGCGCAAACGCATACCATCAGGATATTGGAATCACCTCGGATTACATTCCGGTCGAGAACTACAACCCGCTTGCAGGCGGGCGTGGCGGCGATCCGATTCCCGACCCGGAAATACCTGCTGCGACCGTGGACAACGTCGTGTTTTACCTTCAAACACTTCGCCCCCCGTTGCGGCGCGGCGCAAATGACCCGGAAGTCCTCGGGGGCGAGCAACTGTTTTCAACGATCAAGTGCGCATCGTGTCATGTCCCGGTGATGGTGACCGGACAACATCCCATTGCGGCACTCAAGAACCGCCCGGCGGCATTGTATTCCGACCTTCTGCTGCACGACATGGGTGCCGACCTTGCCGACAATTTTATTGAAGGTGAAGCCACAGGAACAGAATGGCGCACAACGCCCCTCTGGGGATTGGGTATTGTGGAAAATGTTCTGGGTGGAACCCCCTTCTACCTGCACGACGGGCGAACGTCCGACCTGCGTGTGGTCATTAGCCTGCACAAGGGTGAAGCGGATTCGTCACGCATCCGATTCCAGCAACTTCCTATTGCCAGCCAGGAGGCACTGTTAAAATTTATGAAATCCCTATGATCTCAAGAAAGGAATTTCTTAAATCTGCTTCGGGTCTGCTCGCTGGTGCTGTTGCTTTGCCATTGGGCACACTGCTCGAAGGATGTGCAGCTTCTGCATTCACGATACACGCGACTGTTATCGGTAACACGGTCGTCATCCCTTTGACAACGCTGCCGGATCTCACCCAACCAAACAGTTATGCCAGAGTGTATGTTGGTACGGATGACAATCCATTTATTCTCTTCGCTCGAAATGGTGGTGAGCTTTGGGCCGTGCTCAGCACGTGCTCGCATAATGGATGCGAAGTAAGGAAACTGCGCGCAGGCTTTGAGTGCCCATGTCATGGCTCCGAGTACGACCTGCAAGGCAATGTACTTCAAGGCCCCGCTTCCGCCCCGCTCGAGAGTTATCCCGTACAGCAATTTGCTGATCGCTACGAGTTTCAATTAGAAGGACAATCATGACGTTCAGGAGCAATCGTTCAGTTCAACATAGCATCGTTCAAGCTTTGGCCGGGCTGCTGTTCATTCTGCTTATCCATCAGTCCGGGTCTAGCCAGGACACGACGGTAGTGCCGCCGCTCGTGAAGGGAGGGATTTACGACCGGCCGTACATCTTCCGCCCTTCTTCACGGATTGCCATCGGCGGCTACGCGGAGACCATGGTGCGATCGGAATACGAACAGGGCGTACACGAGAATATTTCATTTGAAGCAAGACGGTTCAACATCTTTCTCTTCTCTTCGATCTCACCACTCATTAAGCTCACGTCGGAGCTGGAGTTCGAACACGGCACGGAAGAGATTAAACTGGAAACCGCGTTGATCGATTTACAGTTCTACCAGGAAGTGAATTTGCGCGCAGGTATTCTGCTGTCACCACTTGGAAAGTTCAACATCGCCCATGACAGTCCAAGGAATGAATTCACCGACCGACCGCTCGTTTCCACACGCATTATTCCGGCCACACTTTCTGAAGCGGGTTTTGGGTTCTACGGCTTGTTCTATCCATTTGGCGATACCAGGGTGACCTACGAGGCATACTTTGTCAACGGGCTGACCGACAACATCGTGCTCGCCGGGGATGGGACTTCAATACCCGAAGGAAGGCCGACCGCATTCGAGGAAGACAATAACGGCAGCCCTTCATTTGTGGGAAGACTGGCATTCGTCCATGCCTCAGGAGCGGAATTGGGGCTTTCGATGCATACAGGCGTGTACAATACCTTCAAGTCGGAGGGGCTTGTTGTCGATGAGAAACGCACCCTCACGATTATTGCAGTTGATGCAGAATATGAATGGGATGATCTGATATTCAAGGGGGAGTTTGCCCGTGCCAGCATTGCGATACCACAGTCTCTTCGCGGCTTGTTCGCAGAACGACAGCAGGGTTTTTTCGGGCAGGCGATGTACCATCTTGTACGCGGAGTTCTTCCCATGTTTCCGCAATCGGTGCTTAGCGTTGGAGCACGATATGATTATGTTGACCTTGATGCAGGAGCCAGCAGAGATGATACATACAGGCTCAGCGTCGGTCTGAATCTGCGTCTCGTTCCGGATACGGTGATTAAGCTTGATTACCAGCATAATTGGGCATTTGACCGCATCAACAACGAAACCCGCTCGGCCGTTATCCAATTTGGCATTGCCACCTACTTCTGATACCACGTCGTTTCGATAGACGCACCGACAATTCCGATTGTCGTTGTTCATAAACGAGGATGCTCAAATGCCACGCATGGGAAGATACCCGGGATTGTTGTTTCTGCTTTTGATGAATGCCGCGTACGCGCAAGAGCCGTTGCCCGCAGCGACAAATCCCGCAGATGAATTCTCAACGGCGATTGAAGACAACTCGTTCTTCATAGAAGAAGCGTATAACCAGGACCCACGCGTTGTGCAACATATTGCAAGCATGACATATTTTAGCTCGCCACAGAAGGATGCCGTCATCAGCTTCACACAGGAGTGGCCGTCGGATCCCAGAACCACCAACTCAGTTTCACTGTCCCCTACGCAAGCATGAATAGCAACATGGTCTCGGGTGTCGGCGATGTACTCATCAACTACCGGTATCAACTTTGTTCAAGCGATGATTGGGTGGCGTTAGCACCGAGGATTTCGATGATAGTACCAACAGGTTCTGTTGACAAGGGCTTGGGAATGGGCGTCGTTGGAATGCAAATAAACCTGCCGTTCAGCAAAAGGATGACAGAGTATCTGGCTGCGCACGTAAATCTCGGGGCGACGCTGATGCCCGGAGTGAAAGGTACGAATGCGGTTGGCGATAAAGTGAAAAGAACACTCTCTTCTTTCAATGCGGGTGCGAGCGTGATCGTGCTTGTTTCGGCACACTTCAATATCATGTTGGAGGGTGTTACGAACTTGCTGGGCGAAATAGATGCGAATGGCGACATTGAGCGGTCTGTGGAGACAACCCTCAGCCCCGGCATGTGTTACGGCATCGATGTTGATCAACTCCAGATCGTGTCCGGCGTAGCGGTGCCAATTGTCTTTCGTGATGGGGAACGGCGGACGGGAATGTTCTTCTATCTTTCATTCGAACACCCTTTTTGAAGCGACCTCATTGTGTTACCGGGTGTTTTCGCCAACCTCTTTGCCTTCAAGTAACAGCTTTCCGTATTCATCTTTGTACTTCTTGATTGCTTCGAACAACGCCCACGCGATCTTGTGCTGGCCTGACTCGCTCTTGAGGAATCGCTCGTCATCGCGGTTTGAGAGATAGGCGGTCTCAACGAGCACATTCGGCATGGATGCGCCGACAAGAACCAGGAAGCCTGCCTGCCTGACCCCACGGTTGGGGATCCCAGTGTAGCCTTCCATCTCCTGCTGTGTAATATCAGCGAAGAGCTCGCTTGACTTCACGTGTGCGCTTTGCGCCATCGTCACGAGGATGAAATTTTCATCGGTGAGTTGTTGATAGCGTTGTTCGTATCCCTCTTCCAATTCGATCACGGCATTCTCCCGCTCGGCAATTTCGATGGCGTCCTCGGTTTTTCCGGGCCGGAGGAGGTACACTTCAAAGCCCCTCGTCGGACTCGGCTTCCGGCGCAGAGAGTTGCAATGAATGCTGATGAAGAGTTTGCCGCCGGCTTCATTGGCAATCTGCCCGCGGCGATGCAACTCGATAAAAGTATCGTCCTTCCGCGTGTAGACGACCTTGACGCCCTTCAACTCTTTCTCGATGAGCTTTCCTAATTTCAACGTAACCCCAAGGGTAATATCCTTCTCTTTGACTTTTGTTACGCCAAGGGCTCCGATATCCTTTCCCCCGTGCCCGGCATCCAATACGATCACATCCAGTTCCCACCTCTTGCGCTGGTTGTTGAGGTCGGCCTGCACCTCCCGTTGTTTCTTCTCCAGAAGCAGTTTTTCTTCAGAGCCTGGAGTCCGCAGTGAAATCAGAATGTCGTTCGATTGCTCGTCGTTGATAATCTCAGAGGCAGCAATTTTCCCTGCAATCTTGAAGGTGAGCTGAACTGCAGTGGGGGATTGAATTGCGACGATCTTCCTGACCATGCCGACGGGCTTCAGCTTATTGATCGCATCAACATCTGCTTTGGCATCAGCGATTGTCACGTAGAGCCAACCATCCTTCTTCAGCCAACTTTCAAAATCCTTCAAAGGACGCTTTGCGGGGATACGGATAAGCATGCCATTCGACTTGGCCTCCATTGTGACCGTGGAGAAATCAAAACCCTTCGGGCTCGCGGAAGTTGAAAGGTGAAGGATGTTTCTATCTGTGTCGTACATGACTGACCGCCCGAATGCAATACGAAACAGAGGCGGGAATGATGCCAGTGGCGCGAAATACGATCCCGCCGTGACTATCATCGGTGAAGGGAGTTGATACATCGATCGCCTGCCGGTCTGGTTGATAATTGTGACAAAGGGGTTGCTTGCTGTCAGAATCAGCCTGTTGGAAGGCGTCTTGATTTCGAGCTTTTCTGCAGTTGCATTCTCAAACGTCGAGAGTGAAAGCGCATTGGCAAGATCACTGAGGGAGGCGTACCCGACACCCTGGCGTTTGAACATACCAATGTTGGCATTGCGTGATTCGTCATCGAACTCGACGCGGAGGGTATTGATCTGTGCGAGAAGTGTGAATGGAACAAGAAGACAGAGAAATCCCAGCCACCATACACAAGAATCCTGTGTCTTGAACCCTGCTATTCTCTCCATCTACCGATAATTTGTAAATTGCATGGCAAACTCAAGCTCGGCTTCGCGAAGCATCTTCATGATTGACTGCAAGTCGTCCTTGTTCTTCCCGGTAACTCGCACCTGGTCGTCCATGATCTGCGCCTGTACCCTGAGCTTCGTATCCTTGATCATCTTCACGACCAATTTCGCATTCTCCTTCTCAATTCCCACCCTTAGCTTGATGATTTGACGCACGGTCGTATTCGCAGCCGGTTCCACCGTGCCATAGTCGAGTGCTTTGATGGGGACGCTCCGTTTGATGAGCTTGTTTTGCAGGATGTCCACAACACTCTTGAGTTTAAAATCATCATCAGAGATGACGGTCAATATCTTGTCCTTCTGATTCAGTTCTATGGAGCTCTTGGAGCCCTTGAAGTCATAGCGCTGGCCGATTTCTTTGCTGGCCTGGTTGATGGCATTGTCGACTTCCTGCATGTTGACTTCTGAGACGATATCGAACGAACTGGTGTCTGCCATTTCAGTATGCACCAAGTAATGGAAAATGAGCAATCATCGTGGATTGGTCAACGGAATTTCAGATGAACGAACGCATGCAAAAGGATTTTCATCAACTCCCAGCGCGGATACTTCGTCTGGACGACGTACTGCTGCTGGATTTCCTTCTGGAGTATGCTGTCACGCGTGATGATCTGTACCGTGAGAGGATGCATGGTCAACTCCAGGTTTCGGTGATTCGCTTGGTGATCTTCACGTTGCGTTTTCCCAATTCAACAATCATGGCGTCGCCCGGCACACAGACTTCGGGAGGCAGGACGCCGCGTGTCGTGATGATGTTGTGAGCGAGCATCTGCGCGATAATGGATGTAGGGAATGCCGTTGTGCGCATCATCGCGGTCATCTTCGTGGCATCATCATAATAATCAACGAACTCATACACAAGCACTTTCTCCGCCGCTGCCTTGCGGCCGGTGATGGTTGCCCGTGCGACCACGATATCCTTGTCGCCGTGGTCAAGCTTTTTGCGCAGCAGGTCGGCAAAGAACTCGCGGTTTGTCTTCACGCTGCCGCCCACCATCATTGGTTCGTTCGTTGCGAAGCCGAGGTCGAGGAGAGTCTTGAACTTCTCGCAGTGCCCGTTATAGCGGATGGTCTTGTAATCCAGGTTCTTCACCCGCCCCTGCAGCAATTCGGTAAGTGTTGAAATGCCACCGGAGGTGTTGAATGCTTCAAGCTTCCCGATCTGTTTGAACTCGATCTCTTCAAGGTCGGACATGGGGTCGATATGCATGAGCGCACCGTCCCGAATTACTGCGGCCTTCTCCACATACTCATTGATAAGGCCCTCGACCGAGAAGACGATCTGATAGTATAGCGGAGGACGCGGATGCTGCGGCAGTCCTCCAACCCGAAGGTGAATTGAGTCAAGCTCATCAAACTCTTTCGCTCCTTCCATCGCCAGAATGTTGATGAGGCCCGGTGCGAGTCCGCAGTTGGGGATGATGGTAACACCCTTCTGTTTCGCTTCTGCGTCGAGCGTTAATTGTTTTCTGACCACATCATCATTTCCTCCGAGGTCGCACACATGCACACCCGCCTGGATCGCTGCTCTGGCAATTTGATAGTTCACCGAGTAGGAAACCGCGCAGATGACAGCACCATTTCCTTCCAACGCCTTGATGAGATCTTTTTGTGCGTTCACGTCGAGCCTGAGAGGTTTGACGTTCGGACTAATGGCGTTTGCTGCCTGGGTGGCCTGCTGAAGGTTGATGTCTGCGATAATGATTTCATCGTTGGGATTAGCCGTGGCGAGATCGTATGCCGCGGCACTTCCCATCATTCCCGCACCAATCACGGTATATTTCATAGTTGTCTATTCAAGTTATTCATGGATCTATTTTAGGATTTCACCTGTCTCGCGACTCCAGAAGAGCAAATCAAGCTCATCCATTGTAATCCCGATCGTTCTGGAGAACTGCATGAACTTCTGTTCAATCGTCTGGTAACGTTTCGGGGTCAGTGTCGTTGGAAGCGATCTGATAACGTTATGTCGCTTCAAGTTCTTTAGGATATGCCTGTCGAGGATTGCCAGATTCCGGTGTCCGATGTTCCTCAGGAAGTGGGACGACTCCTTCCATCCGAGTCCCTTTACATTCTTCACAAGCCAGACACGGAGTTCTTCGCTTGTGTATCCATTGCAAAGCGCCGAGTGGATTTCCGGGAATTTGCGCTTTGCCTCCTTGAGATGTTTCCCCTTTGTATTGTGGAAGCGTATATAAAAATCCTTCTGGTGTAACAGCGTGGCCGGTTCAAGTTCTCGATGCAAGAATCCGGCCTCTTTCAATGTCGCGACAGCCTTGCCGGCATTCACCGCGCTGGATTGAGGTGTAAGAAGGCAATACACGAGTTCGTAGAAATATCCTTCCGAGGTCACGTTAGCAAAATCTGCAATACGCTGACGGATGGCGGGCTGCCGTGTAGCAAATTCCTGCTGTAGCTCTTCAAGCTCTTTGTAGGTTGAGGACATTATGCGAGTCCGATTCTTCGCTCGTTCCATGTTCCTTTTGGTGTTTGCACGATCACTCCGTCCTTTTCGAGTCCCGCGAGAAGCGATTCAAGCCAGGCTTTGCTCTTCGCGGAGTATTTCGGGTGAATCGCTTTTCCTATTACGTCGGGGCGAAGTTGCTGCTGATGTGTTCTGAGTGTCTCAACGATTCTTCCGCGATAGATCCGGTTCGGTATTCCATCCATTGACGGCTCTTGCCTTGCCTTCCTGGAAGGGACCCGTTTCATGTAATTGCGCGATCGGCATAATGTCTTCACCGGACAGTCATTGCACAACGGTACACGTGTCGTGCAGATCGTTGCGCCCAAGTCCATCAACGCCTGGTTCCAATCATATGCACCAACCTTTGGTACGAGGACGTCAGCCAGTGTCCAGATCTCCCGTTCAGGCTTCATGTCGGTATTCGTTTTCATGCGCCAGAAGATTCTGGAGAGCACCCGTCGCACATTGATGTCGACGATCGGGACATTCTTCCGGAACGCAGATGATAGAAGAGCGTTTGCCGTGTACCGTCCGATTCCCGGAAGCGTGACGAGCTCTTCGTATGTTTGCGGAAACTTGCCGCCGAGCTGCTGTACAATTCTCATTGCCAGTTGATGCAAGCGGACGGCGCGGTTATTGTATCCCATGCCCTGCCATGCGATCACGACATCTCGTTGGCGTGCCGCTGCAAGAGTCTTGATGGTGGGAAACCGCTGCAGGAACTCGGGGTATTTCACCAGCACGCGGCTCACTTGAGTCTGTTGAAGCATCACTTCAGAAATAAGGATGCGGTACGGGTTGGCAATGTTGCGCCATGGGAGCGAGCGGCCTTGACGCGAATACCAGCGCAGGATTGCTCGAACGAGCGCGGAGCGTCGCCGAGTGTCAGACCGGGGTATCCCGGTACGTCGTATAGTGTTTGGGGTTCTCTTTTGCATTCGAGACGAGGAACTCTACTGCTTTCCGATTTCCTTCAAGGATATCCATGGCTTCCAACTCCACCGGTGCAACCCATCGGATTTGCTCGAAGGCATGGTTTACAGGTGTTCCCGTAAAACTTTGAATCAAAAAGTAAAACACGTTGAAAGTACTCTCTGCCGTTGGCCGTGATGTTCCCTCGGAGTACACCCATTCCTGATCGAACAACTCGCGCTCAACGACGGCTTCAATCCCCAGTTCCTCCTGAAGTTCACGAACCACAGCGGCTTCCGGTGTTTCTTCGTTTTCGACCTTGCCGCCGGGAAATTCCCATTTTAGCGGAAACCGAGCGTCGCGTTTGCGCTGGCAGGCGAGAACAAATCCATTTTGAGTGATTATGCCGACTGCAACTTGTTTCATGGGTGCAAGATATGGAAAAATGACCTTAAATCCCAAAGCCACAGTGTTGACTTTCTCGGCGAAGAGTGCTAAGCTTTATCAAGCGATTCCATCAGTCATAACATCGCTCAATCAGTTCATTACCATAACAGCCCCTCGATTCTGATCCATGCAGATGCGAGGTTTTTTTTTGTTTGTCACAACCGGATGCTTATGATACGACGTATTCAAAAGTACTTGCCTTTGATTGGGGGTCTCCTCCTTTTTTGTGGGATTGCGCAGGCGCAGTACCAGAACATCCGGGTAAGCCTTCCCACGGCAAACGATCCGGAGGAGGTGAGTATTGCAATCAACCCGACTAACCCGCTGAACCTTGCTGCTGGGGCGAATCTCAACTACTATTATTACTCAACGAACGGCGGATTGAACTGGTCACAGGGAAGACTCACTTCGGCATCGTATGGCGTCTGGGGTGATCCATGCCTGACCTATGATGCACTCGGCAATTTGTATTACGGTCATCTCTCGAACCCAGCTTCACCCGGTTATTGGATTGACAGAATCGTTGTGCAAAAGTCCACGAATGGTGGAGTAAGCTGGAACACGGGAACGGGCATCGGATTCAATCCGCCACGGAAGAACCAGGACAAGGAATGGCTCATTGCGGATATGACCAACTCATCGTTCAGAAACAATCTCTACGTGTCCTGGACCGAGTTTGATGAATACGGAAGCGCTTCAGCAACCGACAGTACGCGGATACTCTTCTCTCGCTCAACTGATGCAGGAAGTATCTGGAGCACGCCGGTGCGTGTGAGTGACCGCGCTGGCGACTGTGTCGATGAGGACAATACTGTTGAAGGGGCGGTGCCTGCAGTTGGCCCAAATGGCGAGGTCTACACTGCATGGGCAGGACCGCTTGGCATCATGTTTGACAAATCCTCCGATGCCGGCGTCTCGTGGGGAACAGATGTGTTTGTCTCTGATCAACCGGGTGGGTGGGATTACATGATACCCGGCATCTACCGCTGCAATGGTTTGCCAATCACTGTCTGCGATATCAGCAACTCGCAATTCCGTGGTACCATTTACGTGAACTGGACCGATCAGCGGAATGGACTGGGCAATACGGATGTCTTCATGGCGAAGTCAACCAATGGGGGTGTAACATGGTCTTCTGCGAAGAGGGTGAACGACGATCTCACCACGGCCCAGCAATTCTTTAGCTGGATGACAATCGACCAAGCCACCGGTTTCGTCTATGTTGTATTCTATGACCGGCGCGCCACGCAGGGAAACGCAACGGATGTGTTTGTTGCCCGGTCAACGGATGGCGGCGAAACGTTTACAAATTTCAAGGTGAGTCTATCATCATTCACACCGACATCGGGAGTCTTTTTCGGCGATTACACCGGTATCGCGGCGGACAATGGGAAGGTCTATCCGATTTGGATGCGATTGGATGGAAGTGTCCTCAGTGTTTGGACGGCTATCGTGAACGACACAACAACAGTTGGTGTGCCGAATGAAAATGGCCACGCAACTTCATTTGCACTCTTACAGAATTATCCCAATCCCTTTAACCCTTCGACCATGATCCGGTTCAACCTTCTCTCACGGGAACATGTCACACTTGTCGTGTTTGATCTGTTGGGCCGTGAGATTACAACGCTTGTCGATCGTGTGGTTGATCCCGGCGAACATACTGTTGTCTTTTCGGCGTGGGACTACAACATATCGAGTGGCACGTACTTCTATCGTATGAAAGCAGGGAGTTTCGTGCAGACAAGAAAATTTGTGTTGTTGGAATAGATTCGACTCGCTGTTTATAACTGAAGTAAGCGCACATCCAATCATAAGGACACAAATCATGAGGAACATTCTTCCGCTTTTTATTGCGATCACCCTCTTCATCTCGAGTATCAGTATGGCCCAGGACAACAGCCTGAAAGCCTCTGTCCAATGCTCCATGAAGAAAATGTCGATGGCATATCCGCTTGACCTCGGCGACTCACCGAACACGCCAAAGCACTCGTTTGATGTTCTCAACTACAAACTGAATCTTGATATCCGGAACTGCTTTCTCACTCCGTTTCCCAAGTCCTTCAGTGCGAGCAACGAGATAACATGCCGGGCCGATACAGCGCTCAACAGTATAACACTCAACGCCGTGAACACATCGCTCGTGATCGATTCCATAAAACTTGCTGCGGTTTCGTTTACGCACGTTTCCAATATCCTCTCTATCAACCTGGACAGAACGTATGCTGTCGGCGAGACGGTTGTTGTCAAGATATTCTATCGTCACAACAATGTCACTGACGCTGCTTTCTACGTCAGCAACGGAATGGTGTTTACTGATGCCGAGCCGGAAGGTGCGCGCAAATGGTTTCCATGCTGGGACAAGCCTTCGGACAAAGCAACATTGGACCTGACGGCAAAGACCCCTGCGACCGTGAAGCTCGGCTCAAATGGAAGGCTTGCAGACTCAACAACTGTCGGAGATACGACATGGTTTCATTGGGTAAGTCGTGATCCACTCCCGACATACCTTACGGTGATATCAGCGAAGGTTGGATACAATCTTGACATTGTCTACTGGCGGACGCTCTCGAATCCGAACGACAGCATCCCGATGCGATTCTACTGGAACGCAGGAGAGAACACGACGAACCTGAACAATATCAAGGCAAAGATCATCCCGATGACAACGCTGTTCTCTCAAAAGTTCGGTGAGCATCCATTCGAGAAGAATGGTTTTGCCACGCTGAACAGTCAATTCACCTGGGGGGGCATGGAAAACCAAACACTGACAAGTTTGTGTCCGAATTGCTGGAGCGAGAATCTTGTTTCACATGAATATGCTCACCAATGGTTCGGCGACATGATCACATGCGGTACGTGGGCGGATATCTGGTTGAACGAAGGCTTTGCAACGTACTGTGAAGCGTTGTGGTATGAATATACCGGCGGATACTCGAGCTACAAGAGTGATATTCTCAGTGACGCAAGCGGCTACCTTGGTTCGAATCCGGGTCGCGCAATGTATATGCCGGCCTGGGTGAATACCACCCCTTCGACGAATGAGTTGTTTAACACTGCCGTTACATACAACAAGGGGGCGTGTGTCCTTCACATGCTGAGGTATACGCTGGGGGATTCGATGTTCTTCGATGTGTTGAAGTCGTATGCGACGGATGCAGTCAATTTCAAGTACGGCACCGTCGTCACTGCAGACTTTGTCACCAAGGTGAGTCAGGTGGCCGGGCAGGATATGAGCTGGTTCTTTACATGGGTCTACCAGCCAAACCATGCCGTGTATGGCAACACATACAATATTACCAATCTCGGTGGAGGACAGTGGCAGGTCGCGTTCAAGGCGCGACAAACACAGACCAACGCCGCGTTCTTCCCGATGCCTCTCACGCTGAAGATCTCATTTTCGACAGGTTCGGATACGACGTTTCGAGTGATGAACAATGTCAACAACCAGGTGTTTGCATTCCGGTTCGGTCGCCAACCGACAACACTGGCGTTTGATCCGAACAATGACATTGTAATCAAGCAGGGAAGTACAACCGTTGGCTCGACGCTCAGCGCACCGACTCTTGTCTCTCCGCTGCCCGGTTCAATTTCTCCGGCTGCCCAGACAGTCTTTATCTGGAACCAAGTGCCCTCAGCGACGACTTATCGACAGCAGCTTGCCACCAATGTAGGTTTTACCACAATTGTGTATGAAGATTCGATGCTCACCGATACAGTGTCATTTTCTGGTCAGCTTGCCGTCTCGACGGTTTACTTCTGGAGAGTTAGGGCGGAGAATGGTGGTGGAACAACGGCCTGGTCCACGACGTGGAGCTTCACGTCTGGGACAATGTCGGGAGTGGGGGATGAGAAGAACATCCCTCGTGAATTCAATCTTAGCCAGAACTATCCCAATCCATTCAATCCTTCCACCATCATCACATATGGATTACCTCACCGGTCCCGTGTCAGTTTAGGGATATTCAACCTTCTCGGTCAACGGGTTGCTTTGCTCGATGAGGGAGAACGCGAGGCGGGATACCACAATGTCAGGTTTGATGGGAAATCCATGGCAAGCGGTGTCTATCTCTACAGAATACAGGCGGGAGAGTTCGTGCAGACGCGGAAGTTAATTTTGATGAAGTAGACGATTCCAACCATGCAAGTGAGAGCGCTCCGGTAAATACGGGGCGCTTTCGTTTTCAGGCGATCCTCACGTAGTCCACGAATTCATACCCTTCCCGCTTCTCTCGTCCGATAACTTTGAAGTTGCGTGACAGCAGCTCTTCGTACTCGGGAAAGTATGCATCGCCTTCAACAGTCTGATCTACAAACGTCAAATATAATTCATCCGCATTGCAAAGTGTTTCCGCGTAGATCTGTGCCCCACCGATGACGAAGACATGTTCTTGATCCTTCAACGCTGCGAGGGCCGCGTCCATACTTGCATAACACTCGATACCGGGGATCGGTGTGGATGTAATGACGACGTTTCTGCGATTGGAAAGTGGCTTGCCGATTGACTCCCATGTCTTTCGCCCCATCAGGATAGTATGTCCCGTGGTGAGACGTTTGAACCGTTTGAGGTCTTCTGAAATGTGCCAGGAAAGTTTGCCGCCTTTGCCGATGACGCGGTTATTTGCAATAGCGGCGATGATGGCGAGTTTCACACTGCGACCTCGAACTTGATCGGCTCGTAGTACTCGTAGCCGACAAGAGTAAAGTCTTCGAATTGCAGTTGGTCAATCGGTTTGCGGGCGATGTCGAGATGCGGAAGATGCTTTGGCGTGCGCTTGAGTTGTTCTTTCAGTCCGTCGATATGGTTGACGTAAATGTGTGCGTCGACAATCGTGTGGCTGAAGACGCCGGGCTCAAAACCGGTTTCCTGCGCAATGATTTGTGTGAGCAGAGAGTAGCAGGCGAGATTGAAGGGAATGCCGAGGGCAATATCGCCGGACCGTTGCGTAAGGTGACAATTGAGTTTGCCATCCTGCACGTTGAATGCGAATGTATAGTGGCAGGGAGGAAGCTTGCTGCTATGGGCGTTGCCCGGTTCCCATGCTGTTACCACCATTCGTCGCGAGGTCGGATCGGTCTTCAATAGTTCAATCACCTTCCCGATCTGATCGATCTCGACTACTTCGTACTTGCCGGTTTCGGGGTTGATTTGAGCGCTTGGAAAGCGTCGCCAGTAGCGTCCGTAAGCTGTATCGAGATTGCCGTTGTCGTCAGCCCAAGCATCCCAGATTTTTGTATGCTGTCGGAGATTGCGGATATGATCTTCACCCGAAAGATACCAGAGTACTTCATGCAGCATTGATTTGAAGTTTACCTTCTTGGTGGTAAGCAAGGGATACCCTTTGCTCAGATCAACCTTGTAATGCTCTGCAAAACACGAAAGTGTGTCGATGTCTGTTCGGTTACTCTTGTAGGTTCCGTGGGTGAGTACACGCTCGACAAGGTCAAGATATTCCCGCATTGATTATGCTCCGGGCCAAAGAGAAAGAGAAGATGAGGCGCTCTTAACTGGAAACAAAATACGGAGAGGGTGATTGAAATGCAATCGGATTTCCGTCCGGGGAATATAAACGCCGTCAGGGAATAAACCTGACGGCGGTCTTAAATGAAATCGACGGCTTATCTACCTAACGAAGCAATACCAGTTTCCTTGTTTCCATAAACTGTCCAATCTGGAGTCGGTAAAAGTACACGCCGCTTGAGAGGTGAGAAGCATCCAACGTCACTGGGTATTCCCCCGGTTCTTTCACTTCATCCACAAGTGTTGCAACCTCCCGACCCAACACATCGAAGACTCTCAGACTAATCGACTCTCGACTCTTGACTCTATAAACTATTTTCGTGCTTGGGTTGAACGGGTTGGGGTAGTTTTGATGCACCGAAAACGCTTTGGGGATTTCTGTAGATGATTGTTGAACGTCTGTGGTGGTCACGGTTCGGCTGTACACAGGGGCGCCATTGTTTTGGTTGAGGAACGCACCGCACCAGATTGTGGCAACGGCGCTTGTATAGAGCCCCGTGATTGCGGACATCTGCCTCCCCGCAGGGAGCCCTTGATTGTAGTCGCTCCAAGGTTGCCAGGTACCACCACTGCCAATACTCTGGAGAACTCCACCACCACCACCAAGGTTCCTCTCGTATGCAACAGCTTGAAGGTAAACACGGAACCCTAGTACGAACCCCCAGTAGCCGGCAATCTCGGGGTTTCCAGTGGCGGAATAGATGAGCGCATACACCATTAAACCTATTCCGACCGACGCACTGTAAATCTTGCCGTTCGAAGCGCCTGCGAAAACTACATCTACAAATCCAGGAGCGGACGCAACAGATGTATCGCGCACAGCAATGAGTGAGACAATTGTATCACCTGTAGCGATTCCCCCACTCCGCGTCCAACCACCAGTAAGGCTGTTGGTGTAGTACACGCCGTTAGCAGCCGGATTGTCTATGTTCTGTATGGCAGCAAACACTCTTGACGTTATTTGTGGGACTACTACAATATCGCGTGTCCATAGATTTCCGATGGCTATTCGGTTGAGTTCCCACGTACCGGAAGTTCCTCCGTTAACATTTCGCAGGATACCGAAGCGATTTCCGGCATAAACAATATTCGGACTCGTCGGGTCGAAGGCGATGCAAAAGATATTATCGGCTGTTCCTAGAATCAGAGTGGGAGTCCACGTAGCGCCGTCGTTCGTGGAATAATAAATCCCCTCGTTGCGTGTGGGGAGATCCCAGACACTTGCGAAGATGATGCCATTTTCTTTCACGGCTATTGTGCGGGCGATGAAAGCCGGAAACACGCGCGTCCATGTATTTCCACCATCTGTCGAACGATGGACGCCGCCCGTGTCGGCATTGGGCCAGTTGAAACTTCCTGTCGTTGCAAACAGGTAGCCGTTGCTCTGTTTCACCACAAGGTCGGTGATGCCGCTTCCTTTGGGTGAGCTTGCTGTTTGCACCCATTGGGCGGCACTGAAAGAGACGGCAAAGGCCGTAATGAAAGCCACTCGTCCAAAACGCTGCGGCATGTCCATGACTGTCCTCTTGTTGGTTAATGAAGGTTGATGTTCCTCCTACTGTCGTCACCTCAGGAGCACGAGCTTTTTCGTCTCTACGAAGTCTCCCGCCCTGAGTCGGTAGAAATACACACCGCTCGACATGTGAGAGGCTTCTAAGGTCACCGAATACTCTCCCGGTTCCTTCACCTCATTCACGAGCACCGCAACTTCCCGTCCCAATACATCAAACACTTTCAACGACACAATCCCTAAACCCGATACCCTAAACCCTATTTCCGTGCTCGGGTTGAACGGGTTGGGATAGTTTTGTGCGAGCGAAAAGGCCATTGGTGATTTCCTTTCTTCATCAACGACAACCGGTCCGATGATGCCACGCAGGATTCCATAGCCAAAAGTTGCAAGGAGATGTATGTACCCCTCACGCATCACTTTGATCCGCCTGAGTTCCTGACTCATCTGTGATAGGTCCTGTGCATCGCCGCAATTCTGAGGACGTGCAATCGCTAGACGATTTGTCTCCACGATGATAAACCCATCAAGTGCCTGAGCGATAGCTGCAATATGTCCAGCGACCTGGGGACCGGGAGACCACGAGACTGATCCGCTTATCGCAGTGGGATTGTAGTAGTGTGTCGTGCCATTGTATGCAGCACACGCGACGCGAAAGCAGGCAAATGGATTCGCTTGTTGCATGCTGGCGCTCAGCGATTCTGCTGCCGCAACAGAGACTATGTTCAAATCAGTCAAACCGGAATTTTCTTGCGCCCATGTATTTCCGTTGTTGGTTGAACGGTAGACACCCCTGCTCGTGCCGAAGCCTGAGCCAACACCCGTTGCAGCATAGACTGTGTCACCATCGAAGGCAATATCGGGAATAGTCGAAACCAGCGAGAGGGAGCTGAACGTCCATGAAACCCCGTTGTTCGTCGAACGCAGGACAGTGCCACCAGAGCTTGCAAATACATCTCCGCGCGAGTTACATGCTACCGTACTGACATTGCCGAGAGGGACGCTTGTCCAGGTAGCACCCTGATTTGTTGAACGATATCCCTGGGATCCAACACCCCCTGCGAACACTGTCCCTGTTGTAGGGCTCACGGCCAAACTTGAAAGGCGGTCAGAGGGTGGAATGCCATTGGAGGCAGAAAACCACGTCAGCCCTGCGTTGGTTGAGCGGAACACTCCCGCCAACAGCGTCGCTGCAAACAAATCGCCATTCGGCGCTTCATCAATCGCGACAACATGTGTGTTCGTCATGCCGTTAACGATCTGCGTCCATGTGTCGCTCGGACTGCTGCTGCCGTTGGAACGATAGGTACCAAGCCCCCCGCTTCCAGCTACAATCGTATTTCCCGAGGCAATGATTCTGGTGAAGAGCTTGTTTGGCAGTCCGCTCTCTTGTGTCCAGCTTGTACCCCCATTCGTGGATTTATACACACCGCCCTGTTCACCGTTGTTCGTGGCCGCGTACATCGCGTTAGAGGCAAAGGCGATCTCGCTGTACACTGTGGAAGGAGGCATAAGGTTCGTCCAACTGTCTCCGTTGTTAGTGGACCGATACATTGATGTGCCTTGAGTTGCATACATGTCACCTGACGGACTAACGCCGATCCAATTCATCAAAGCTGTTCCCGGAATTCCGTTGTTGACAGCACTCCAGCTTGTTCCTCCATCTGTCGAGCGGAACACGCCGCCCCCATAGGTTGCCGCAAAGAGATAACCATTGCTCGATTTCAGTGCAAGTGATCGTACCTGTGTGTTTGACAAGCCGTTATTGATTGTTGCGAATGTTGTACCGTTGTCGGTGGAGCGATACACACCATTACCACCCCAGTTCCCAGCTATGATATTGCCATTCGCAAGTACGACCAATGATTCTATAGTTCGAGAGTTCAATGCGTTGTTGATCTTCTGCCAGGAGGCTCCTCCATTTGTCGAGCGAAGAAACCCCGGACTGGCGCCCACGAAGATATGTCCGCTGGAGTTGAATGCAATCGAAAGGGGATCAATGATGAGTGTGTCAATGTATATTTGCACCCAGGTATCGCCGTTGTTTGATGTCTTGAAGATTCCGCCGACGTACGTACCCGCATAAATACTTCCTGATGCATCTTTGGCCAGAACATTAATCCACCCGCCGTATGGACCGACCGCATCCCATGTTTGGGACATAGTGGCACCGGACAACGGAGACAGGAGAAGAATCGACAGCACATAAATATTTTTCATGGCGCTCCTTTGGTTTTGCGTTACCGTCAAGAAATATTTGGGCTGATGTGCAGATGGAATATTGAAGGTTGACTGAATAAGGAACATACATTGAGAAGCTCCCGGCGGGGCCCATTCAGAGGAATCATATTATCCTCATTCGGTTGTTGATGAACGACGTTGAGTCTGCAAAGAAACCAGGTCAGTCTCTTACCTATGTAGTACGGAGAAATCGCGCGGTTTTTTTGTTGCCGAATAACCCTATGGGGTTAATTCGGATTGCCCATTAAGTAGAATCCGGCCCAATAGAATGGGTGGTTTTGTGAGTGATTTTTGGTGGCTTCGGTGACCACCTCACGCTGGGCTGAAGCCAGCGCTTTGGCAACGGCAGAGTTTGGAAAGGAACCATCGGAGAGCCTTGATGAAGCAAGGTGGGCATAGAAAGAGGACATCAGTCGGAATGTAGCTTCATCCTCGACGATCCAAAGTGGTGAAATAACCACAGCAGCACCCGCCGATAGAAACACGCGCGGAAAACTGACGACCTCGTGGCCTTGCGAAATATCTCCCATCATCCCGACCCCGTAACCTGTTTCGCAGGAACTCAACACAACAAGTCGTGATGAGAGTTTGAGGTGAAGAATCCTGTACAGCTCGCAGGGCCCGTCACTCATTTGAACATGAGAGAACAGAGGGTGCCATCGATTCATGCTGCCGTGCGCAGCTATATGGATAACATCGAAATGTTCCGCTTGGCGAATGAACTCCAGTGTTGTCGCGTGCCGGTCAAACAGAAGAGCCTTTGTAGGGAAGAGGTTCGTCGGAATGCTGGATACTTCTCTCTCGGCAAATGGAAGAGATTCCCTGTCCGGTACGATTGCAAGAAAGGTGGGCTGGTCGGACAGTCTTTGTGGATTGAGAATATGAGATGCTGTTGGGGCAAAACTCACCGTGAATCGTTCGACAAGCAGTTTTCGGTTTGAATCCAGAAGACATGCGAACGGAACCTCAAGCAATCGTCCGTGAGGCGAAATAATCAGATGTTCCCCATCCGTCAGGAATCCGTGATCGATGATTGGTTGAATGAGAGAGCGAAAAAGAAATGTAGCCGGACCTTCCCACAAATTGTCGGAAGGCGATATTTTCCCTCGCATAATGAGTTCGCATAACACTCTCACCGATGAATTCAGTTGCATCGATGGCTGTGCCACTTGCAGGACCAGGCACGAGTCCTGGCGTAGCACCAACAGGAACGATTCCTCTTTCCCCACGAAGTACTCGACGAGCACCTGATCATCACGCAATGCCCGTTGTACATCACTCATGGTCGGAATGGATTGTTCGAAGAGACGTTGTGATGCATTCGATGCTTTCGCGATACGGTCCAATGCGAGTTGGTATGCATCATCAAACTCCTTCATCAACCGATCCATGTTCGCAGAGGGTTTCTCAATATCCTTGAGTGTCCGAACATAGAGATGCCAGATGCTTTCATCGCCGTCTGTCATGTGATCATTGTCCGATTCGAAACCAAAACCCGCTGGAAGAGACCGGAATCGTTCGAACACATCAAAGATTTGCTCATCGCTCCCTTTATCCTTCAGCGCCGTGAGTAACATGCTGTAGAGATCATAGCGAAACGTCAACATGTACGCCGAGATGAGCGGGAAACCAACATCCTTTCGCTTAAGTTTGGCGAGATAGTCGGTATCAAGTTGTCTGATGAGAGATGCGATCAGTTGAGCTGCCTCCTCATTTCTTCCGGACGCGAGATAGACTTTCGCAAGAAGGCACCCCGGTTCAACCGGGGCATTCGTCCAAACCTTCTGGAGACGATGTGCTACTGCTTCAGCTTTCTCGTATTCGCCGAGTGGAATCAGTGCCACAATCTGTAGGGCCAACGCCTGTTCGAGCCCTAAGGAGTAACGCATAGAATCGCACATTGCAACCACTCGTTCACGGAGATCTGCAGCAGCTTTCCATTGCCGGAGCCGGGCAAACGCAGACGACTTCCTGAGCATCTGTTGGATGGTTTGTTCACCACTTGTCATCATGGAGGAGTCAACGACGCGCGAATCAAATCGAAGGGAGTCGTATGCCATCACTGCCATATCCTCAACTGCGCGCGCAGCGACTTCCTCCCCCCATGTGTACCCAATCTGCTTGCTGAGCTCAAAAGATTTTTTTCTGAACGAGTACATCTCGTCGAACCAATGGCTTTGGCCTCCACTTGTTATGAAATAGTAACTGTCCGCAAGTCCGACCTGGTCGCCGATCTTCTTCCTGATGGCAAACGCCTCAAGGTAGTACTTCATGCCACCCCCGACAAGTCCGATGTTATTCAATGTCGTTGCCTCCCCAGCCTTGTCGTTGAGTCTTCTGTACAGGAGCAATGCCGGTTCATAGTATTCAGCGCGAGCAGAATCACTCTTTCCTTTGTACCAATACAGCACACCGATCTGCCGCATGGCATCCGCTTCCAATTGCGGAGAACCGGTGGCGCGAGCAAGTACCAGGCTCTTACGCTGCAACAGAAGCGCCGAGTCATAGTGTGCCTTGTTGAATGCTATTCGCCCCAGGAGATTGAGAGCTTTTGCCAACGATGTTGTATCAGCATCCGCATGCATTATCACGCTCTCCGCGAGCCGGGATGCCGTATCCAGGTTGCCGAGGAAGAAATGTGTGGAGGCCAGGGAAATGGTGTGAGGCAGCATCCGGAGAGAATCCGATCGGATGAGCGCAGAGTACTCATTTCGGGCTTTATGTAACTCGCCTCGCTTGAGAAGGCATTCTGCATACAACTGGTGGAGCTCGATCGATGACGGGTAGTCCTCGATCAGAGAGTGAAGGGATTGCTCTGCCTCTTCGAGCTTCCACCCGGAAAGGAGCTTTTGGGCAGATGCCGCTCTGCGTTGATAATCAGTGAAGAATAATACGAGGAACGCTGCCAGTGCAACAGCGAGAACAAAGAGGAGAGCGCTACTTCGACGGAACGTAGGTGAAGACATGGAGTGCTGAGCGTTCATGTGTCTTGTCAGCAAGGAATGACTCTACTCTCCAAAGATATGTCTTGCCGGGGAGAAGCACAACCGATGCGGGTAGAATAACCACCGTATCCCGCACGTCCCAGTTCCACACAGCGACACCACTTTCATCCATCAAACTGAAATTATACACGGATGTTGTTGCCACGGGAGTCCAATGAAATGTCGGGGTTATCTCATTCAGTTCCGCGCCATCCGGTGGGTACAGGGTGAATGTTGTCAAGGGACTTTCCGGTGATCTGAACCGTGAAAGTTCTTTGGGAGATGAAAGAAAGTAGGCTATCCCAACGACGCCAACAACAAAGAGTGTCGCAAGGGAAACACGAAAAGGTGAGACGAAACGGGCAAAATTCCATACGGCGGTATGCTTCCTCGGCGCAACGATTGCCGCAGCCCTTTTGAACGTTTCGGGATTGATATCAATGGGGATGGTTTTTCTCAATACATCGGACAAACGGGTAAACGTCGCGAATTGGGATGCGCAATCATCACAACGTCCCACGTGCACTTCAAGCCTCTTCCTGTCTTCGGGCGGAAGCTTGTTCTCAATGTACAACAGTATCTCAGTCTCGTTTACATGCATGACGTTGTAATTTCTTCTATTAATGTTAAACGGATAAATCGCCAGTACTTTTCGTTGCATACGTTTGGAGTGCACGTTCGCGCAAACGCGACAGGGTGTTCTGCAAAAGAGGATACACGCGTTGTTCAGGTGAGATCTTCATGGCTTTGGCAATTTCCGATCCGGTCATCCCTTCCCAGAATCTTAGTCGGATGATCATCCGTTCCTGGTCGCTCAACTCGTCGAGCCATGTGTTCAATGAGCCAAGCAACTCTACGAGATCATGGTCCATTTCGGTGAAGCCAATGCTGCCATCTTGTTCATCGAATGGAATAGCTGCCGGTTGTACGTGCGGATGAGCGGATGGGCCGGTTAACGTTTCCTCCATGTATCTGAGTGACCCGGCGATTGCGACCGCGGTAGCACCGGGTGTGTTGGCAAGATGCTGCTCTATTTCATCCCGCGAATAGCCCTTCCAGTAATACAGACGAAACACTTCGCGGTCGAACTCAGACAACCGCAAGATTGCCCGTGGCAATTGGCGTCGTCCATGTGTTGCCCTGTGAGCATCAATGCAAAGATTGTGCGTTACAGCGGCCAGCCATGTTGTAAACTTTGGGGGATTGTCTCCGCCTTGTTGCCGGAATCGCTTCAGGATGGCAAAATCGTTCTCAGCAAGCTTCCGGCACACATACACATACTTCTCCATTGCCTCATCATAGTCGTGTTCAAATTGCCAGATGATCTTGAGTAGGATGAGTGAGTGTTGACGGAGAAATTCCTTCCAGGTAGTCCCGGTGTGGTTTCCCCCGGAAAGAAGTTGTTCAATGACGTTTTCGTTTTTCATTTCACAGAAGAAGAAAAACGTGAAGCTGCAAGAAGAATTTGCTACATTACCTTCGCCTTGCCAGACTATCCGCCGGATAAACAGACTTTATCGAATCCCGCAATACATTTGCCCACGCAACAAGCCGCTCTTTTTGTTCCGCAGAGAGTCTGGCATCAGTATGAATGAGCAAGTAGGATGGCAGCGGCATTTCCTCTCTAGTCACCAGGTCAATGATTTGTTCGAGCTTGATGTATTGCCGCCGGATTCTGTACCCTGAAAACTCCGAAAAATTTAGCTCCCGTTTTCCCCCCTTGATATGATCGTTGAGCCACCATGCTACAGGTTGGACCTCTGCATACCAGGGATACCGGGTGGTGTTGCTGTGGCAATCATAACAGGATGTATGCAACACTTCCCGCACGTCTGGTGGTACGCTGAATGTTCTGGTGATATCGTTTGTCGGGTTGTTGTCGGCAATGTTTTTTTCGGGGCGGATGAACTGAATGATTGCCAGCAGGCTCGCCACTGCTATAGCAATCCACTTGAGAATCTTCATACAACAACACCTTTGATTTGTTGGCGGTTTATGAAACTGCGAACTGCTGTCCGGATCGAACGGCTATTGTCTATTGTCGGCGATGTTGATGATACTGCCGGTGACAAATGCTGCTTCATCCGAGCAGAGGAACCGGACAACCTCGGCACCATCTTGTGGTGTCGGCGAGGTACGGCGTTTCCAGTTTGAAGCATGTTTCGCCGCGTCAATTGCCTGCTTCATTGTTGGTCGTGACGTATGGTTCGGCGCCACCACATTGCAGGTGATCCCGTTGGCAACCTCGGCGTGTGCAATTGACCGTACGAGTGCATGACGCATTGCCTTCCCCGCCATATAGTCGTACGGCGGCCCGCCAAAAGATTCCACGCCGCCGAAGCCAATGGCAATAATTCGGCCGAAGTGAGCCTCCCGCATATGGGGCAGGACATGCTTGATGCAATAAAACAATCCATCCACCTCTGCTTTGATCACGGACCGCCAGTGTTCCTGATCTATCTCGGTGATATCGCGGGCTTCCCATTGGCCGCCGGAATTGCAGACTAGGAAGTCAAGCCGGCCATAGAGCGTCACGATGCCCTCAATCATTGATTGCACCTCGTCTTCTTCACGGGTATCCGCTTTGAATGCGTATCCTTTCCCGCCGAGGGCGCGAATCTCTGTCAATACTTTGTCTGCCGCATGGGCATTGTTGGGATGACCGGTACCGTAATTGACAACCACCTTCGCGCCTTCCCGCGCAAGTGTAAATGCAATGCTTCGGCCCAGGCCTTCGCCCGTACTTCCCGTAACCAGTGCAACCCGATCTTTGAATATCTGCATAAGAGCCCGTTGAGTGATTGTGTCCGTTATTTGAGAATGCCGCGGTGCAACGTTTGCACAGAGAACCAGAATGATGCGAGCAGGAAAAGTATGAACCCGAGTGCTTCAACCATGACGAGGCCGGGAGAACCGTTTGCGACAGTTGCGTACCGCAACACATCCGTGTGCCACGTGAGAGGGTTTGCATACGAGGCTGACCGCAGCCATGCCGGCAGATGATCGAGAGGGTAGAAGAGGCTGCTGGCAAACATCATAACAAAATAACAAACATTGATAAACGTATTGAACATGTCGTTGCGCCGGATACGGAGAGCAAATGGTGTGAGAAAGAAAAACCAGCCGGCCGTACCAAGGAGTATTCCGGCCAGGATAAACGGTGTATTTTCCCAGCGCACCTCAATATCCAATAACAACACGCCGAACGTAATCGTAACTATTGACTGCCCAAGAGAGAGCAGGCAATTAAAGAGGATTTTACCGATAAGAAATTGACTTCGGGTCATCGGGTACGTAAGAAACTCATAGAATAGACCGTTGTCTCTATCAACAAAGAAGCCGTAGGAGGTGTTGATCGCAATGCCGAAACTCGCCATTGAAAGCACCCCCGCAAGGAAGAAGGATTTGTAGCTCAGAGCGGCTCCATCGACAACGATCCCCGACGCGAACGATCTATCCAATCCGACACCGAACAACATTAAATAGACAAGGGGCATGATGAGATCGAAGAACGCCCATGTGAAGCTCGTTGTTCTGATCCTAAACTCTCTGTACATCACGGCGAAGATCATGCTCATTGTGTGTTCCTTCCCAACAGGCTCACAAATGCATCCTCGAGTGTTGCACTGTTCACCTCAATGTGCTGAACCTTCGCCCCCTTCGCTATGGTGCTCAACAGTTCGAGCGAAGCAAACTCTTCACCTTTTATGCTCATCTCAACAGTGGTGTTTTTCTGTGAGAACTTGATTGTCGGCAACCGCTGAAGATTCTGAAGGAGTTCATCGGTGATAGCGTCGAAGGTAATGCTGATATCAAATACACGATCGATAAGCGCCTTGATGTCGTTGACGCTTCCGCTCGCGACACATTTCCCTTTTTCGATAATGGCGATGGCATCACAGAGATCCTCCGCTTCGTGCAAAATATGTGTCGTCAGGAAAATCGTTCGTCCCATTCTGGCTTGCTCGCGTATGGCGTCCAGCGTTGCGCGTTTGTTGATCGGATCCATTCCCGTGGTTGCCTCGTCGAGGAAGACCAGGGGCTTCTCGACCATGAATACCTTGGCCACCTGCACTCGTCGCTTTAATCCACCACTTAAGTCGATAAGTTTTTGGTTCACGACATCATTCAATCCAAACTGCTCAATCACCCGTTCTGCCCGCTGCTTTCGTTCGACCGCAGGTATGGAATGAAACCGGGCGTACGTCAGAAGGTTGTCCCACACGGAGAGAAACAATTCGACGGAATTTTCCTGAAGGACAACGCAAATGTTCCGCCGGATTTCCAGTCCCTGCGTACGGGTATCGAACCCAAGAACTTCGACATGACCGGAGGTTGGTTGTGTCAGCGTGGTAAGAATTCTGAGCAGGGTTGTTTTCCCTGCGCCGTTGGGGCCCAGCAAACCAAACACTTCGCCGGCTTTTACCCGAAGGCTCAAACCGTCAAGCGCCAGCACGGGCGTATTGGACTTCTCCTTGTACTTCTTGATAAGTTCTTTAACAACAATGGCCGCGTTCTGATCCGGCATGTGTGCTCATTCTATAGATGGATGTCAAAATAAGCGAAAATCGAACCGAAATCCAACGTCGCGAGACAGGTTTTTCTCTGAAAGTGCAACAAAAACAGGTACTCGGGCGTACCTACAAGGCGGATTCCATGCAAAGAAGGATGTCCCGTAACCAATGATGTTTAGGTGCGATTGATGAAATGCTATGTATTGATTGCCATGGTTGGTGTTTTCTCGGCCGGATATGCGGGCGAGAAAACTGTGGTGTCGTTGAAGAGTTTCTGCGATACTGAACTGCGATCTTCAGGCATTGAAATTTCCCAATCGATGACATTTCATGTAAAAGCCCTGGGTGCGGGTGGAGATTACGGTTGGACGTATAAGAGCGACGAGATGTTTGCCTATGGCTGGATCATCAATGCAGAAACACGCAGGCTCGTCTGGAAAATGGATGTTGACAATACCTCCCGGTCCAAAGACGATCGAGAATTTGATGACAACGTTACCCTTGAGCCCGGCAGCTACGAAGTGTATTTTACTGTCCCCACGTTTGCATATCATACGACGCTTACGCACATCAATATTGATATCGACCATCGGGAAAAACCGCTGTTTGGCCCTCGTGAAAAGAAGGACAAGGATTTCTTCGGTTTCTTCAAGAACTGGTGGTCGGATGACATTGGCAGAGACTGGGAAAAGCGCTGTGGTCAATGGGGGATGGAGCTTTTGGTGGATGAGTCGCAGTCAAGGAAGATCAAAACATTCACACCTCCCAGGGAATTTCCGAACGCCGTTGTGAAAGCGACCGGACTGGGTGAAGCCGACCTCGTTAAACAGGGGTTCATCGTCACTGAACAAACCCCCGTCCAGATCTATGCTCTCGGAGAAGTCACCGGTGAATCCGGGATGTACGATTACTCATGGATTGTGAACGTTGCGGATAGGAGCCGCGTGTGGGAGATGGACTATCGTAAAAGCTCTCACGCTGGTGGTGCAGAAAAAAATGTTGAATACACAGATGATATTTCTCTTCCAAAGGGAAAGTATGTGTTGTATTGCGTAACAGACGATAGTCATTCGAAGCGCAATTGGAATTCGGCTCCACCGTATGATCCGATGAATTGGGGTGTGACTATTTCTGTGAAGAATGAACGGGACAAAAAGAACTTCGAGCTCTATCAATATAAAGAGGATCAAAATGTAATTGTTGCCCTCACGAAGATGAAAGACGATGAGCACCGTACAGAGGGGTTCACATTGAAAGAAGACAGCTATGTCCGCATCTATGCATTCGGCGAACGGGGGAACTCGCGTCGCTCAATGGCGGATTACGCTATTATTGTTGATGCGAAAACAAGAAACAAGGTGTGGACAATGGATGTGGACCGCTCTTCGTACGCCGGTGGTGCATCCAAGAATCGCTACGTTGATCAGATCATGACATTGCCGAAAGGGAGTTACATCGTCACGTATAACACTGATGACTCTCACGCGTACGATGAATGGAACGACAAACCTCCGTTCGATCAAGAGCACTACGGCATTACCATCATGGGTACCGGCGAGAAATTCAGCGGTAGCGTTGTTGCGAAATACACAGAGCAGCAGGATAAGAACATCATTGCCCAAATCGTCCAGGTAGGCGACGATGCGAATGAGGAGAAACGGTTCAGGTTGGATAAGACAACGCGCGTGAGGATTTATGCAATCGGTGAAGGTCAGAACCGTGAGATGTACGACTACGGATCGATCGAAGATGCAAAAACCGGAACACCCGTGTGGGAGATGACGTATTCAATGACGTTCCATGCGGGTGGCGGCAGGAAGAACCGCATGGTGAACACAACGATTGTTCTGGATAAAGGCGAATACAAGCTTCGCTACAGGAGCGACGACTCCCACTCCTATCCGGATTGGAATGTCGATCCACCCGAAGATCCGGAGTATTGGGGGATCACAATATTTCGCGATGATAGCCCCGAACGTGTTCAAGTTCCCGACACTCCCATGCCCCCGGAAAAGCCCGAATGAAAATTGAAGCCCCATAAAATTGGGGCTTCACCGTTTATCGGGACTTCGAATCAACTTCTTCAAATCATTGACTTCTTTTTCAGTCAACGCCCGACTTTCGCCCGGAAGCAATCCATTCAAAGAAATGAAGGCAATTTGAGTTCGCACAAGCCGCAAGGTCGGATGACCGATCGCAGCAGTCATCTTGCGGACCTGGCGGTTGCGACCTTCCGTCAGTGTAATCTCGATCCAGCATGTCGACACGTTCTTACGAAATCGAATGGGAACAGGTCTTGGCGGAAGGGATGGTTCTTCATGCAGCAAACGGACGGTGGTGGGAAGGGTTTGTTTCCCTTCGATGAGCACTCCTCCCCGAAGCTGTTGGAGAGAAGTTTTCGTGGGAATGCGTTCAATCTGAACGAGGTACGTCCGTTCATGATGGAACTTCGGAGTGGTTAATCTATGATTCACATCAGTGTCATCGGTCAGCAGAATGAGCCCTTCGGAATCTGCATCAAGCCGGCCTACGGGGTAAACGCCCTTTGGGAACGGACCAAAGTCTTTGAGCGAATCATGGCCGTCTTCAGGCGTGAATTGCGATAACACGCCGTAGGGCTTGAACAATATGATATAGTGGAGGTGGATTCCCGCTTTCATGGATGCAATGTAGGTGTCCTCGCTCTCACAGGCAAGCCCGTCACATCTGATTGACTCTTGCTGAGAGATTGTCTACTTTTTTGTCAGCGTACCCGTTATTTATCATTTTTCACCACAAGAGATCAGGCGAGGCATTATGTCTTCCAACCGCAGGGAATTCATCAAACATGCGTCGGCGATAGGTGCCGGTGTGCTCGTGTCATCGACACTACCATCCTCTCTTTTCCAGAAGGCTTCAGCACAGTCTTCGGGCAGGCCAATCGCGATTGCGAGCGCCAATGGGTTGCAGGCAGTAACGAAAGCAATGGAGGTCATACAATCCGGTGCCGATGCATTGGACGCTGTTATTGCCGGCGTCAACATTGTTGAAGACGATCCGAACGATATGACGGTTGGTTATGGCGGTTTGCCCAACGAAGACGGCGTTGTTGAACTCGACGCTGCAGTGATGCATGGACCGACACATCGCGGTGCAGGTGTTGCATCACTGAGAAACATCAAGAACCCATCAAGGGTGGCGCGGGTTATCATGGAGCGAAGCGACCATGCATTGCTCGTGGGTGAAGGTGCATTGAGGTTCGCAAAGGCTCATGGATTCAAGGAGGAGGATCTCCTCACCGATAAAGCACGTGAAGAGTGGCTGAAGTGGAAGGAGAACCAATCGACGAAGGATGACTGGCTTCCGCCACACGATGAGACTACAAAGGACATTGGCGGACTCTTTGAGCCATTCTTCAGACATACGGGCACAATTCATTGTAGTGCGATCGATGTGAGAGGAAATATTTCATGTGTGACAACAACAAGCGGACTTGCATTCAAGATTCCCGGTCGTGTAGGCGATTCGCCCATTCTTGGCGCCGGACTTTACGTTGATAATGAAGTCGGCGCTGCCGGGTCTACGGGACGTGGAGAGGCAAATCTTATCAACTGTAGTAGCGTGATGGTTGTGGAGTTCATGCGGCAGGGGAAATCTCCTGAAGAGGCCTGCCTCAAGGCATGTGAGCGCATTGTTGATCACAACAAGATGCGCAGGTTGAAAGAGGATAGTGGGCGTCCGAATTTCGACGTCAAATTCTATGCACTGAACAAAAGAGGTGAGTTCGCGAGCGCGTCCATTTTCAATATCGGGAAGATGGCAGTAAACGATGGCACCGGCGCCCGCCTCGTGGAGTCAGCATATCTTTACAAGAAATAACGTGCTCTACATGTTCTATGCGCTCGTGGCTGGATTGTTGTACACGGCTGTAGTGTGTTCATCTCAAACCACAAGCTTTGTCACGCGCTCCGGAGACAAATTCCAGCTTGACGGACGGCCATTCTTTTTCCTTGGAGCCAATGCCTATTACCTGATGGAAGTGGCGGCACGAGGAGACACTTCAACAGTGAAGGATGTGTTGAGAACTGCCAGCCAGTTGGGGATGCGCGTGGTCAGGACGTGGGCGTTCTTCGATTCTTCCGACAGCCTCAATCCTGCTGTAATTCAAAGGCATCCCGGCACGTTCAACGAGCATGCGCTGCGGGCGCTTGACTTTGTACTTTGGCAGGCGAAGCAACATGGAATACGTCTCGTTCTTCCTCTTGTGAATAGTTGGGATGAGTATGGCGGGATGAATCAGTATGTTCGCTGGCGGATGCAAGTTGCTTCAGCAAATCAAGAACCTGTTCTGCCCCGCTTTTCGCAGGACGAACGTGAGAGGATTGTTGTTGGAGCGGATCGCAGACAGTATCTCATCGCGCAAAGCGCTGGGTTCGCGCACGATGATTTTTACGCCGATCCAACCATCAAAGAGTGGTTCAAGTCGTACATTGAGTTTCTGCTGAACCGTGAGAATACGTTTTCGGGTACGCTCTACAAGGAGGATCCCACGATACTGGGTTGGGAACTCGCCAACGAGCCCCGGTCTTCAGACAGGTCCGGCCAGTTGGTATCGCATTGGGTGGATGAGATGTCGGGATACATCAAACGGTTGGATACGAATCACCTCGTTGGAACAGGGGAGGAGGGATTCGATAGTTCTCCTGCGGGTTATTCGATTCAGGCCTATGCTGATCAGCACTGGTTGTTCGATGGTATGACCGGAGTGTCGTTCTCACGAAATTCATCGCTCCCCCATATTGACTTTGCAAGCATTCATTTGTATCCTGAATCGTGGGGTTTGCCTGGCAGTTCCGGGAATGTTTGGATCAGTGACCATATCCGGCTGGCAGCGATGGTTGGTAAGCCGCTCGTCGTGGGAGAGTTTGGGGTACTTGCACAGCAGTCAGCAACATACGATAGTTGGTTGACGACAACACTGCTTGACGATGGAGGAGGAGGAATGATGTGGCAGTTGCTTGACGGCATGCGTAGTACAAACGACGGCTACGGCGTCCGATGTCCTGAATCCGGTTCTGTCTGCACGGTGTTGCAGAATAACGCGGAACGGTTCAATGCAAAATCCGTCAGTGGCACTCTCGCCCCTCCGGCATCGTTTTCATTGTTCCAGAATTATCCCAACCCCTTCAATCACCAGACAACGATTGCATACGACCTGCCTATCGATGCGAGCGTTACGTTGTCATTGTTCAACGTATTGGGCGAAATCGAGGTGACTTCTGTTCGAGGGTTTCAACACGCCGGCAGGCGCAAGGAGTTACTGGAAGTCGGGTCGCTGGCGAGTGGTCCATATTTCTATCAAGTGCATATTCATCCGGTTGCAGGTCGGGAAGCCTCGGTATCAAAGAAGCTCATCATATTGAAGTGAGTCACCTGCGAGACAATCACAAGCATAGGTGTTAATGGTCCGTTTGGTACAACGTAATACCTTTTGTGTTCTGGTTCTCCTTCTTCCGTTAGCGACGCATGCCCAACAGTATGTGCTGGACACGCTTGCCGCGAACCCGAATATTTCATTTCCCGTGAGTATTGCCTTCTCGCCCGATAACAGCGGAAAGTTTTTCTTCACCGAGAAGAACAATGGACGGGTCCGTATTTTCGACGGAAGCCTCCTTCCCAATCCGTTTGCCACTGCCGCCATCACCAGTGGCGGCGAGCAAGGTCTGCTGGGCATTACCCTTCATCCCGAGTACCCCGACTCACCGTTCGTGTACGTTTTTTATACCCGTGCCGGAGACCGGTACAACATTGTTGTTCGTTACAGGGACAGTTCGAACATCGGAATCCAACCCTATACTGTTTTTGTTGCTCCGCGACTCAATGGTGCGACGAACCACAACGGCGGCAACATCCACTTCGGTCCTGACAACAAGTTGTACGTGTCGGTGGGTGAAAACGCGACGACATCGAATGCCCAGGATTCGAGCGCGAGCAATCCTCTCGGTAAGATTCATCGGTTGAACTTTGACGGCTCCATTCCGTCGGATAATCCGTGGCCCGGCAGACCGTTCTGGTCGATTGGTCACCGGAACAGTTTTGATTTCACTTTCGATCCGCAAACAGGCATCATGTATGGTTCAGAGAACGGGCCAAGTTGTGACGATGAGGTGAACAGAGTTCCGCGACGCGGCAACATGGGATGGCCTGTGGAAGGGAATTGCACCTACTCCAACAACCCGGCATATATTCGACCGCTCTATTATTTTCCCAACACCCCTCTTCCTGCCCTAACGGGGATAACGGTCTATCGCGCGATGGCATTCCCGCGGCTGCGCGGGAAGATCCTGTTTACCGGCAACAGCAGCCCGAATGTCTGGACGCTGACACTTACGGCGAATGGCGACACAATTGTCCCCGGCTCCTTCACCACATTCTTCACATACGGTACGGGCTTTGCAGACATCGAGGTCGGTCCGGATGGAAATCTCTACATCACCAATGGACCATATAGTGCAAGCAGGCTTCTACGCCTCCGCCCAGTGGTTCCCTCGTTTACGTCATCTGCTCCAACGGCAGCCACACAGGGAGTGCTGTATACGTACACCCCGACATTCAACGGCACACCACCCGGACTTCGCATTGTCTCAGGGCCCGAAGGTATGTACGTTGATTCAACAACGTGGTCTGTACGCTGGATACCGACAAACCAGCAAGCGCTCCAGCACTCACACCCAATACTCGTACGTGCTGAGAACGGCGCAGGGTTCGTTGACCAACAGTATACTCTTCTCGTTGCCAACGTCAATGACCCACCGGATCCGTTCGTGCTTGTGTCGCCGCCGAATGATACCACGTTGAATTTTGTTGGCAATGATCCAGCTGTATTGTTTGTCTGGGATCCTGCAACCGATCCTGATCTTGATACGCTTCGTTATACCCTGCAGACGGATACGGTCAGCACGTTCACCAGTCCCGCATTGCGCGATACACTCGCGGGTATATCAACATCAACGGTTCTGACGTTTCCAAGACGCAACGCCAACTACTACTGGCGAGTCAGGGTATCCGATGGTCAACTCACAACCCTCAGTTCCTCTTACCGGCGGGTCATCGTTACATTTACCACTCCAGTGAAGGAAGAGAAAGAACAGGAAACAGAATCCGGACTCGAACAAAACTTCCCGAACCCCTTCAACCCCACCACGACTATTGCCTACGCTATTCCCAAGAGCGGACTGGTGCGGTTGGCCGTGTTTAACCTGCTCGGCCAGGAAGTTGCGCTTATTTATGAGGGGGTGCAAAACGCGGGGACGCACGACGTGGAGTTCAGGAACTTCGATCTTCCGAGTGGTATCTATTTCTACCGCATCCAGGCCGGAGAGTTCATTGAAACAAAGAAGCTGACGATCTTGAGATAGGTGCAGTCGGGAATCTTTAGGAGGGGGCAACAAAAAAGGGAGGCGGAGCGCCTCCCTCGTTATAGCAACGTTTACCTCGTTACTTCTTCTCTGCGCCTTCGACGGCTGCTTCCTTTTTCTCTTCCGCCTTCTTCTTCATCATTTCACCCTTCTTCTCCATATGCTTGCCAGCGGCTTCTTTGTGTTCGCCAGCCTTCTTCATTTCCCCGCCCTCTTTTCCCATCATCTCGCCCTTCTTCTCCATGTGTTCGCCGGCCTTCTTCATTTCTCCGCCTTCTTCCCCCATCATCTCACCCTTCTTTTCCATATGCTTGCCGGCCTTCTCCATCTTGTCGGATTTCTTTTCTTCCTTCTTCTCCTCCTGAGCGTAGAGGTATGGCTGCGTTGCTACAAATGCACCGAGCACCAACAATACTCCAAGAAACTTTCTTCATGGGGATCTCCTTTAAAAATATATGTGATGGGTTAAACATCAGGTCACTCTTCAAAAGCAATACGCGGATCGATGAAATCTTGTTAATGTACGTCTATCGTGTTCGCTTAATAACGACAAGTGTTTTGTCATCGGAGTAATCAAGAAGCCTGTTGAATTTCTGTACATCTTCGAGGACGACCTGGCAGATCTCCCGCGGCGATTTGGTGCGGTACTCGCGCAGTCTCTCAATGATCCGTTGCTGGCCGTACATTTCGTGGTTCTCGTTCGATGCGTCCGTAATGCCATCGGTGTGCAATAGCAGGACGTCCCCTTTCCTCATGATGCTGAACTCGGTTCCGTACTTCTCGTTGGGGAACGGACCGAGGATTTGACCTGTGGCGGGGAGTGTCTCCACTTCGTCCGGTTTGGCCCGGAGCAAAATGGGATTGTTGTGGCCCGCGTTGACATAGAAGATAAGGCCGTTATCCGAGTTTGTCAGTTCGATAAACACCATCGAAACAAAGTGTTCGGCGGTGAATGTTTTGCTCACCAGTTTATTGATCTTGCCGATGAACGTTCCCATTTTAGTCTGATACTCGATACCCATCCGTAGCGCGCCGGAAACGTAGAGCGCCTGTGCGGCTGCCGACAATCCTTTGCTCGCAGCGTCACCGATTACCACCGCAAGTCTATCCTTGTCGCCCGATGCCTGCAGGTAATCGAAGAAATCACCGCCGACCACCCTGTCCGGGAGAGAAATGCCGTAGACGTCGTAGTTGTGGAAGCGCAGCTCGTGATCCGGCAGGATGCTCTTCTGGATCTCACGCGCCTTGTCCAGGTCTTCGGCAAGCAGCTTTACCTTGCGCTCAATCCTCCTGTTCTTCAACGCGGAGGTGACAACGTTGCTGATGATGTTCAGGGCGAACGTCATTTCATTCTTCAGGTAATCCCCGTTGATGGCGATGACGTAGGGATAGAGATCATGGCCTTTCCATCGTACAAACTCACCAACCCCTGCCGCCGCGTAGGACTTGATCCCCTTTGAACGGAGATATCGATGCGTCTCGGCTCCGACAAAAGTGCCCTTCCGCGCGAGCTGAATGAACATCGGATAGTCGGCAACGCGGAGCCGGAAGTTCTTCTTGATCGGCTCCATTTCCCCGTGCTGCTTGATTACGCGGTACGTTCCAGCAGTTGATTCAAGCTTCCAAATACGCCCGCCCTTGATCGGGATTTCGTCGATCTGGATAATACTTTCCAGGATGAAGTTGAGCAGTTGTTCTTCGGTGCGGAACTTCTGATCGACAAGCAACTTGACTGTTCTGTAGAGTTTATGTTGGTCCATATCTGTTCAATGGTTATGACGAAAACCCGGTCGCGCTATGATGGCGACGCGGAGTTATCGCTCCGTGGAAATACGTCCGGGTTCTTTCGCCTGCTTTTTAGAATGAGTAATGCACCAGCAATGATGATGGCGAGAGGCCAAAGATACTCATATTCGGTAGTGCTCAGAAGAAAAATTCCACCCAACAACAATAGGATGGAGCCGGGAATGAGCAACGCCATTTCTTTTTTTCCGTAGAGGTACATAAGAATAAAACCGATGCCCGGACCGAGAAGAAACAACGGCCACAAATCTGTCATCCAGTACCAACCGGCAAGAGTGCAATAGAGGAACAGCAGTCCATACGTTGTAAGGATGGCGCCGGGCATGAGCAGTCCGTAGCTCTTGCGGTCAGCAAGAAACCCGAGAAAAAAGAGAACCCCCGGTGCAAGCATCAGGAGAGGCCACAGCTCGCGAAGTGAGAGGTTTGTAAAATTCGGTAGAAGAAAGATCACGCCGATGACGATCAGGGCAATGCCGGTGGCAACGGATTTGTTCATGGCTGCGGACTCTTATTCGTGATACTTCATTTCACCGACACGCAACGCGATGTCGATGTGATCTTCTTTGCGGGGCACGGCGCAGGAGAACTTGCTGCTGTACGCGCAATAAGGGTTATAGGCTTTGTTCAGGTCGATGGTATACAGGTGGTCCGAATTGAGATCCTCATTGCCGATCTCTACATACCGGCCAACGTCGTATGTTTCCTTTCCGGTGGTTTCATCGGTGAACCACACGCTCAATGCATCCCTATAGAGCGCGTAGCGTTTTGTATCGTATGGCGTAAATTTGTAGACGTTCATTTTGAGGACAACGGGCTGTCCATTATTGTCCGGTACAGTGATTGTAAAATAGCCATACCGTAGCTGCCTGCGCTCTTCTCCTTTGGTACCCATAACGGTCACAGTCTCTGCATTCGCGTAGCGGTGGAGTTGCGAAACGCCGTGGTAACGCACATCGATCGGGAACCACTTGATGCCATGGTACTCAATGGATGTGTCCTGTGCAAACGGTGAGTTCGGGTCGTACCGGAAGGAGCTGTCCGCTTCAGCGCGGTGAGTAAGGTTTTGCTGCACGACCGTCATGCTATCCGGGGTAACAAGCTGCGACGGCTTCTTCGAACAGGACGAGTGCATCATGGCGTATGCGACAACCAGGAATGCTGCGCCCAGCAATTTCGTCGTGTGCGCAATGCTATTGTGTCTTGAAGAATGCATGCGTGGTCTCGATAACATATGCTTGTTCCTGTTCGGTTAATCCGGGATAGATGGGGAGGCGCAGCAAACGGCTACAGATTGATTCGGTGACGGGCAAGTCACCCGGTTTGCCGCCAAGCAGACCGCGCCCGACCGGCGCAAGGTGCAAGGGCAGGTAATGAAACGTCGTCCCAATGCCGTGGTCCTTGAAGAACGTCAATGCTGTATTCCGTGTCTTCTCATCCTTCATCAATACATAAAAAATATGATAATTCGAGCGTGTATATTCAGGGATGGTCGGCAGTGTCAGTACTCCTGTTCCTGCAAGAGATCGCAGTCCTTCCATATACCGAACGTGTATGGCTTCACGTTTCGTTTGAATCTCGTTCATCTTGCCGAGCTGACTGCACAGCAGCGCGCCCATGAAGTCGGGAGGGAGGAAGCTGCTGCCAACATCCATCCAGGTGTACTTGTCAACAAGGTGCATCATGAATTGTTTCCGGTTGGTTCCCTTCTCCCTGAGGATCTCCGCCCGTGCGGCATATTCTTCATTGTCCGTTACAAAAGCGCCGCCTTCACCGGTTGAGAAATTTTTCGTCTCATGGAAGCTAAAGCAGCCCATATGTCCGATCGTCCCCTGGGGCCTGCGTCTGTAACGCGCGCCAACACCTTGTGCTGCATCCTCAACGACAAGGATATTGTGCATATGCGCGAGCGCCATCAGTTCGTCCATTTCGGGGGAGACACCTGCATACACCACCGGAATGACAGCCCTTGTGTGCGGAGTGATCTTCCGCTGTACATCATTCACATCAATCGTCAGTGTGGTCGGAAGAATCTCCGCGAACACCGGTGTTGCCCCCTGTCGCATGATGCAGTTGGTCGTTGAGACAAACGTAAAGCTCGGCACAATGACTTCGTCGCCGGGTTTCAGGCGCAGTACCATCATCGCAAGTTCGAGGGCATGCGAACAGGAAGGGGTGAGCAGTGCGGTCCTCACACCGAGCATATGTTCAAGCTCTGCAGACGCACGTTTGGTGCTCTCTGCATCACCGACGATTCTCCCTGAGCGCATCGCCGCAACAAGCGCAAGCTCATCCTTGTCATCGTAACAGGGTTTGTGAAAAGGGATGTTCATTATTGAGTATGTGTGTAATCAGGAAGTTTCGCTATTACCTGTGTGTAGACCTGCTCAACCCGTTCTGCCATTGCCGAAGCATGAAAGCTTTTCTTGAACAGGTTGAATGACGCCTTTCCCATCGTTTGACGAAGTCGTTGATCGTTGACGACTCGCAGCAATCCGTTCGCAAGTGCAGTGGAATCATCCGGCGGTGTAAGATAACCGGAGACACCTTCCTGCACCATCAGTCCGATACCGCCAACCCTTGTTGCCACTACCGGCAGTCCGGTGGCGAGAGCTCTCAGGATGGCCAGGGGAAACGCTTCTGCTTCCAGTTCAACCGAGGAATGGCAATAGACATCGAATGCCGGATACAACTCGTGAAGGTTGTCCTGGAATCCGAGAAAGCGTATGTTCTCTTGAATCCCCAACGATCTTGCTTGTTCCTGAAGGGTCGTCATCAACTCCCCGTCACCAATAATAACGCAAAGGGCGGACTTGTTGGATCGAACAACAGCCGCAATTGCCTCAACAAGATAGCGATGTCCCTTAAAAGGAACAAGCCTTGCCACGTTTCCAATGACGCACGTTTCCGGCGTTACGCCCCACCGTGCGCGCGTTTGTTGACGCCATTTGGTTTCATCCTCAGTCGGAAAGTTCTCCACGCCAATCGGAACGACAGTAATGCGCTCCTGTGCGATGCCATCTTTCCGGACAAGGACATCCTTTACCGAGTCCGCATCGGCAATGAAATGATCCGTGCCGAACCGGTTTCGCAGCCAGTGCGTGATATTGTGCTCGATGGAATGAGCGCTGTGAATGCTGGCAACATGTCGTGTCGTCAACCGGGTAGCAGCAATTGCCGCGACCGTGCGATCATAGTTGGCGTTGCTGTGGATGACCTCGATGGACAGGCGGCGGAGATGCGCTCGCACTTCGTTCGCAACGCTGAACACTTTCGACATGCCGGTGTACTGAACGGGGACTGTGTCGATGTTCGCGTTGGTGCATTTGGTCAGAAGAAGATGGCCGGGGTTTGCAGACACCCACACATGATGGCCCCGTTGTTTCAGATACTTTGCAAGGATGAGAACATAGTCTTCGCCACCGGCGAAGATGTCTGTTGCATTGGAGAGGAGGATGTTCAATGTGAACCGGAGGAAAGGGTTACCACCACAGCCACACGATCAGTCCGATGGCAAACAGGACGATAGCCACCTTGATGGAAAACGCAATGAGAAACCAGAGCGTCCGCCCGATATACGCCAGGATGTTCCAAACGAGCCAGAACGGAAACCAGAGAGGTGATGTAAGGAGTTTTGCAGTGCTCATGTGAATTCCATATTCCATACAAACATAATGGAATATTCCGTTACAGGCAACTTTTCGTGACACCCTTCGACTTCGCTCATACAGAGCATTCGCTGCGCTCAGGGTGACGCGTCCGGAAAACGTTTAACCCTGTTTCACCGTCATGCAGAGCGCCCGCCTGGCCCGTAAAGTTTCACTGAGGCGGACAGGCAATGCCGATGTTGTTCAATAGGCATGGAGTGGAAGCATATTTGTAAACCCAGAGACATGAGATCAAATTCTCGCCATGGCGTTCACGCTCATATCCAATCGGGCGTTAGGCTAGCCCATCGGTCTAAATATTCCCGTACACCGTTCCCACGCCGCGCTTGCTCGTTGCCCAGAGCGTGAGCATGGTACTGATCGCCGCGATGGCTCGCTTCTCATCATCCTTCTTCACGACAAAGTCATACGTATTGGCAACGAACTGCAGGTTGCGTAGAATTCTGTCGATCTCTCTCGGCTTCACGCCGCCGTGCCAGAACAGGATCTGTGAACGGATCATCGCGCCATGCCGGCGGAGAAGCTCCCCCATCGGAAACACCTTCGCGCTCAGCGGCGTGCGCGGGTGACAGATGTGCGAGAGGTCGGCGAAGTATTCATCCCAGTGTGTTGCAAAGGCGCGGTTCTCCGGACGTCGCAGGTAGCGGGCGCCCTTCAGAGAGAACCGTGCCTTGGTCTTCACACGGAATTTCGGGATGACAATGTGGAGATCAAACAGCGTCTCCGTTTGCGTCGTGTCGTCTTCATCTACTTCATTGTAGATCCATCGTCGCTTCAGTGCTTTCCATTCATCAACGCACACCACGGGTGCTTCGCGGCTATCAACGTAGATGAACTTTCCGCGCTCTGCACCGACGACAGTAATCCAGTGGTTCCATCCATCCACACACAGCAGCGATGGATAACCGCGCTTGAGAGCAACGAGCAACTCACGCTTTGCGCGCAGTGCGTTCTTGCGGCGGATCATTTTCAAGTCGCAGTCATACGCCTTGGCTGCGCGTGCAAGTTTGATTTCATCCGTGCCGGACCACCAATGCGTGCCGGCGATGCGTGAGACTTCCTTTTCATTCACGACGCGGCCCAGCATGATCAGCGCATGCTTCAATGCAAACGGTCCGCACAGCCATTTATTTGGTTGTGGATACAGCCCCATGTTCAGGTATTAGTTATTGGACTCAGAAGGTTCAAAGAACTACAACTCCTCGCCACCGGGAAGGAATACAACGGGCATAACATACGGAAGGAGGGGGGCAGATTCAAGGAGAGTTTTTCGCTGAGAATCGCCTCAAAACGGGCATCTTTCTCTAAAACATTATCCACGAAGGACACGAAGTATCACGAACAGAAGATTAAGCCATTACTTTCTCTTTAATTTCGTGCCCCTTCGTGTACTTCGTGGATATTTTTATGTCTAGTTCCAGATCTTCGCGACAAACTCCGGATGATCGATGAACGGGTTCCGGTTGTGTTGGAAACCGAAGATCACCGAGTTTCGGTATCGTTCATAATCGTCCACCGGATCCTGTGTATGCCATCGCAGCAACACGGAGACCCTCCCGATGTTGGGCAGCTTGCTCGCCTTGGGGATGACCGTATCAACGAGTTCAAGATCGGGTTCAGAGTCATCACCTTCATACCGGGCTGCCATATAGAACATCATGCGTGCGACGTCTCCCTTTACTTCATCCCGCGGCTCCCACGTCCATGTTGTTGAGCCGGTGCTGGATTGTGTTGCGCCGCTGTACGTGCCGGTGTTGTCAACGTACGGTTTATCGCACTCGTCGAACGAGCGGTTGTTCCGCGCAGAGTTTGTGGAGACATCCTCCGCACGCATATGGTGCAGGTCGGTTCCCGCTCCTTCCGCTGTTCCGAAATCACCGAACGACTTCGCCCAGACATGTTCCCGCGTCCATCCCTTGCCGCCGCTGTATTCCGAATCTGCCTTCATGGAGAACCCGGAATAAATCCCGATCACCCGCGTCGTGTCGCCGGGGTCGAGGTCGGTCTTCTTCAGCAAATCCCACACATTCCCGTAGGTGAATGTATGATGATTGCGGATGATGGTATGGAGCAGGGATTTCAGCGCGGCGCCCGTCAGGTTGGATGTGCCGTCATAGTAGCCGGGAGGTGGAGGTGAGAATTGCAGGATGAACCCGGCGCCGGGCATTTGCCCTTCGTGCCGCCGGACGAGCGTGCGGTAGATCCATCCGTCCTGCGCAACGGACTTTGCCCTGACTTTGTAGTAGCCGCTCTGTTGCAGACCGTTGTCCAGAAGCCTGAGCAAGTCGCCATCTCCAACATGCTCAATGATTCCTGCGTTGCTTGCGTGGCCGTTCTTCACCGTTGCCGGCCGGCGCACCTCCAGGTACTGGGAGGAGGCCGCGCTTGCGAAGAGCAGTATCAGCGACACTACTTGTGCAATGCGTTTCATAATGTCCTCCGCCTATCCGGCCTTGTCCGCATCGAGACGTTCCTTCTCGGCGTTGCTCATGAATCCGAGCACGTCCTTGAAGAACTTGATGGAGGCCTTGCTGCCGCCGGCAACGATCGCCCCGGTGAGGATATACCCCGGTATGCGCATGGTCTCGTGCGCAACGACGATGATGGAGAGGGCATCGAACTGCCAGAAGACGCAGACGGCAATGGAGACCGCCAGCGCGATAAACTCCTTCAACCCTTTGCGCTTCGGGTTGCCTTCATAGAAGTTGATGAACCAGCGGGACTCGAACACCACGGACAACGCCCGCTCGATGAAAAATGACAGCATGACGATGGTGGTGAGCACCTCGAACAACCTCTCGTAGTCGAGGTGAAACAGGTTGGGATCCATGGGTGGGCCTTTCTATGATGATGGGTGGAGAGGAAATCCCGATGACGCTAGGGTTGGTGAATAACGTTCAGCCCGCCCGCCTGACTCCGGATAACAATGTCGGCGGGCAGGCACGGCGAGCAATATGACTTTGCCTGCCCGCCGAAGTGTATCTTAACGCAGGCGGGCTCTTTTGGTCTACGACTCTTCGAGTCGATAGACTCGTAGAGCATAAATACGTTTTCTGTATCCCGCCGCTCTCGGGCGGGATGTGCGAGCCGATGAACGAACACTATTGATGGTGCAAACACGAGAACAAACCGAGCCTCAACAGATGAGAGAGTGACGTGCTTGCGTTTGTTATGTGGTCGTTTGCGCCGCTCCTCGGCACCCGACTTGACTCTATGTCGGATATGACATACATTGATTGTGATGAAACGGACTGAGAAGCCACTCGTATGGCTGCATGGCGAAGTAAAGACACCGCCGTTCTCCCACACAGGGCGGGTTGAAGCTGGCTACCTATTGCGCCTACTGCAAACGGGGGCGAAGCTGTCGTTACCTCACTCACGCCCAATGCCCTCGATTGGTCCTCGATGTCATGAACTCCGGATCAATGACGAGAACAAGACGTGGCGAATTGTGTACCTCATCGACGATGATGCTGTCATTATTCTCGACGTGTTTGAGAAGAAGACGCAAAAGACACCCAACGGAGTTATTGACAACTGCAAACGACGAATTCGACTTTACGAATCAACCCAAAGGTGAAAACCATGAACACCACAAAACGAAAACGTCTCGAAGCCAAGGGGTGGAAATTTGGAAACGCCTCTGATTTCCTCAACCTCTCACCTGAAGAAGCTGCTTACGTTGAAGTAAAACTCGAATTGAGCAAACGTCTTCAGGCAACTCGTCGAGAGAAGAATCTCTCTCAAGAACAGTTGGCGCAACTTCTCAAGTCTAGCCAATCCCGCGTAGCAAAGATGGAGGCCGGGGATCCGACCGTGTCGCTTGACCTTCTTGTCCGCTCATTGTTAGCTCTTGGTGCCTCCCGAAGAGTTCTCTCCAGAATGCTGGCGTGATCTGTTCTTTCCCTCTGTCAGCTTTCAACTTAGTCGGCGCAAATGCCACATAACGTTTACCGTAGCAACGCAGCGCCGCACTCCATGCTTTTTATAATTATGTGCAGTGTTGAGCGAGTACAACTAAAATGCTTTCTACAAATGAACGAGCGTCGTTGCTACGGTTGTTATGCGCCGCGCAGCCGTGCGATACCGAGACATCAAGCATCTGAGCCTTCAATAGTGCCAGTATGATGGATTGCGAAGCCAACCGTGATGCTCGACCAAGACTCGCTTGTCGCTCCCATCGATGTTCATCGTCACCAACCTGTCTATGCTAGTGGTGTCAGACGTAGTGTAAACAATCCTCCTGCCGTCAGGCGAAAAAGATGGCTCGTATTCTGCTCCGACCGTGTTTGTCAAATTGGAGAGTTGAGTTCCGTCGCTCTTCATAACGAAGATGTCGAAGTTATTATTGACAAAGTTCGAGAAAACAATTCTTGAGCCGTCTGGCGATATCGAGCCACGAGTCTGAAATGGGATGTTGGACAGGAAGAGTCTGTTGGAGCCATCAGCGTTCATTGTATACATTCCTTCGGCGTATGGGGGAATGAAGTTGTTGAAAAGCATCTTACGCCCGTCTGGAAAGAACTGTGGATCGTTTCCTACCCCGAGCAACGTAAGACCATTTCCTCTTGCATCAATCACTGCAACACCAACACTGTCTCCGCCATTGTTAAGCCAAAACGCAATACGGGAACCATCTGCTGAAAAAGAAGGAGTACGGCAATTGAGTCCGGGAGTCAATTGGGTCGTTTCACCGGTTTGAAAATTCTTAGAGTAGAGACTCTCCAACCAGCCGTGTGCTGTTAGGTAGAGAACATCTCTACTGTCTGGAGAGAGAACGGGCGATTCGTGAAATATGTTATCGCCAGTAAGATTAGTCGTCTCCATCGTAACAAGATCAATCAAAAATATCTGTTGGAATGTGGTATCTACGTGAGCGTACACCACCTTTGATCCATCTCGTGAGAGATGTGCCTGCCAGTTTACGGAGCTTCCCACTGTTCCGGTAGCAAGAACCTTCAGATTCGTCCCGTCAGATTCAATAACACACAGCAGATGATCTATGGTGATAAGGATCTTAGAAGTGATTGTTTCATTGGGCATTACCGGATTACTCTCCTTCTTGCAGGACGAAAACACGATTGCAATGAGAGAGACGGTAAGTATGAAGCGTCTTGAGGTTTTCATTTCACATTTGATTGATCTAAGGCCGCGTGGCGCATAACGGAATAGCAAGCACGAAGTTGTGAGCACCACGCTTTGTAGGATTGAGCGAACAATTTGAGAGAGGCACACTAATCAAAACATTCATGCAAGCAGACGGTTTCTTGTGCCGAACCGTGCTTGCGGTTGTTATATGCTGTTGCTCAATAAGTTCAGCAGCAACAGCCACAAAGGAGATGCAATGAGTCAGTGGACGCATGTAACGGGGTGTATCAGAGTTGACGGACTTCCCAAAATTGTCCCCGGTTTTACTATCAAAAACATCGAAAAGGTGTTGGGGCCGCAATGTACGTTTGATGATTGGAGGGATGACACCAATCTGCCGTGCGGGAGTGAGGGCGGGTTACAATATCGGGTGATTGAGTACGATGACGGACTTCCGTGGGTAGTCATCCCGGTATGGGGTGATCTGCGAGACTATGACAACGTAAACGAAATCCGTCAGTGGTGGAAGAACACGCTTGCACAATTCAAAATAGTACGGGCCGCCTGTTTGGTTGTCGAGGTTGAATACGGCGAGAGATTCGTTCTTACCGAGAAGGATGTGGCTGTTGCTGCGCCTACAAACGAGCAATAGCATATAACGTGAAAG
>JANNSJ010000059.1:0-25719 GCA_031402435.1 Bacteroidota bacterium
GAAATAAATTACTTTTTCAACTGCAGAAGCAGTGAGTCCGAGAATCAACGCAATACGACTCGGTACTCCTCGTAAAAACCAGATATGTGATACTGGCACACAAAGCTCAATGTGTCCCATTCGTTCACGTCGCACAATAGCGCGTGTGATTTCTACTCCACACTTTTCACAGACGATACCCTTGTATCGAATACCTCGATATTTTTTACATGAACATTCATAGTCCTCAACTGGTCCAAAGATTCGTTCATCAAACAACCCATGTTATGTGCGATGGTCTCGGTGTTCTTCAACCGACCGGCCTTGAACCGCTCATTGTAGTCTACAATGTTGCGGACACCTGCAGCCGCAAGCTTGTCGTAGCGTTTTTCCATCTCATACTCGACACCCTTCAGTCCGAGTACTGCATTACGCGGCGTCGTAATGATATCCTCATCGATGTCCGAAGACACTGCCAGGAAGTGATTCTTCAGTTTCCTGTACTGCGCCAGCTCGATCTTCTTGGGATCAATAATAACGAGCTTCAAATCTGACGGATGCAACCGGAAGAGCAAACTTGCAAGGATGGTATTGATGCCGACACTTTTGCCGGAGCCTGTCGATCCGGCAATCAAAAGGTGCGGCATTTTGGAGAGGTCATCAGCAAACACTTCGCCGGCAACGGTCTTGCCGAGAGCAAGCGGCAGGTATGCAGTTGTGTCTCTGAATTTTGCGGAGTTGATCACACTCCGGATTGTAACAAGGGCTCTGTTGTTGTTTGGAATCTCGACGCCGACAGCGGACTTGCCGGGTATGGGCGCCATGATACGAATGCCCTTTGCCGCAAGCTTCAACGCAATGTCGTTCTCGAGACTTACGATGCGACTGATCTTCACGCCGATTGCCGGTACAAGCTCATACAATGTCACCACAGGGCCCGGAGTAACACTCACGCTCTCGACTTCAACATCGAATTGCGCCAGCGTATCGCGCAAGAGTGCGGCGTTGGCCTTCAACTCATCGTCGTCAACATCTTCCTTGCCGGGTCTTGGAGGATCAAGTAATTCCACCGACGGAAAAACATAGTCAATCTCTTCCGGCGCGGAGGACTCCCGTACTGCGGCAGGACGCTCATCAAAATTCACTTCCTCTTCCGCCACCTTCTTTTCAATCTCCAGACGCATTTCCTTCTGCCGATCCCCGCTCAAATGAGGGATCCGTTCAATCTCGTCAGCCTTGAACTCTTCTCTCATCGTGATGGGAGCCGGGACTCGAGCAAGAGGTTCTTCAAGCGGCGGCTTCGCTATCTTGACAACGGATTTGGGCCTGGGAGCCTGCTCGAATGATTTCTGCTCATCTTCAAATTCCTGTTGCTGTTCTTTCCTGACGAGACGAGCCTCCTGCCATGCATCCCTCTTTCGTGACAGCCAATCCATGAACTTCAACGCCCACATCTTAATGCGTTCCGCGGTCTGGTGAAGGTCAAGATCCACAACAAGGACCGCGATGGCAAGCATCCCCGTGAACAGCAGGATCGAGCCTCCTGCACGGCCGAGCAACTGTGCGAGAATCGTGGCAAGGAAATCACCGACAACACCACTCCAGGGCATACTGACATCTTCCTGGCCAAAAATTAATCGGATCATACCAAAGGAACAGGAAAGCAAGAGGGCGCTTATCAGAGTGTAGTTGGTGACAACGGTAAGTCGGCTGAAGTCGCCCCGCCGAAGAAGCGTCCATCCAAACAACATCAGGAGAACGGGAAGGAAGAAAATGCTGTAGCCGATCGTGGACTTGATGAGGAAATCGGAAATGACAGCACCAACAAGGCCCAGCCAGTTGTGCGCCGTATCGGCTTTTGCCTGCACCTGTGGATCACCGGAAAAGACCTTGGGAAGATCGGAGAAATGTACGTCCGCTGTTGCCTCATCTCCCGCATCATACGACACGAGTGCAAGAAACACCAGCAAGGCAACCGCCATCAACAATAGCGCAAGAATGGACTGCCTACGTTCCGAGGAACCTCGTGAGGTCGCCCGCTTCGGCGCCATGGCTTCATTCCGCGCACGCGCAGAAGGTGTCATAGGGGAATTCTCATCTGTTATGACAGAACCGGAACTGTTTGCGTTTCTGCTTTTTCAGCGTCGCGCTTCACGCGTATGACATTGCCGACGAGTTGCGGCAACGCCGGAATGGTATCAACACCGGCGCATACGGGAAGGTCGTTTGCATACCCGATGCCGGCAAGGTACTTGCCGTGCTCGGAGTTTTTTACCATCTTCAACAGACTCTTGCTGTATCCCTTGTACAACATCGTTACTGCGATCGCTGCATCCGACATCGCAAGCTCGACATCTTCATCCTCGGACAGCTTATGGACGAGCAGGCCTGCAGCCACTGAATCTTCCAGGGAAAACAATCCATTGTTGCCTGAGCACAGAATGATGAAATCCTGTTTCAGTTCTTTGATAAACTGCACGACCAGTGACATATTTACAAACCCGCCAATGGCAACATTCCTGGCAAACCGCGATTTCTCAATCGCATACGAACCGTTCGTCGAACTGAAGATGATTGCTTTGCCTTTGACTTTTTCCTCGGTGTAATCGAACGGCGAGTTCCCCAGGTTGAACCCTTCGATCATCTTCCCATTTCTCTCACCGCCTCTTAACACATGATCACCAAAAAGGCTTCCCGAAATCTTTACGGCACGCTCTACTGTCGTGACCGGGATGATTTCCTTGGCGCCGTTGTACAACGCAGTAGCAATTGACGTGCTTGCTCTGAGCACATCAATGACCACAACTGTCTTATCCCGAAGGGCAAGATCGTCGATCTGATGTGGTGTGAAGTGTACCTCAACCCGCATACGCCTCCTTCAAAGTAATCTACTTCTTTGTGATAAACGGAATTGGTGCTACGACTGCCGGAATCTCTCTGTTCCTGATTATGATGTTGATGGGTGTTCCCGTCTTTGCCTTGTCAATGCCGACGTAGCCCATGCCGATACCCCTGTCGAGGATAGGCGAGAACGTCCCGGACGTTACCGTGCCAACCGCTGAACCATTAGAGTGGATCGAATACCCCTGACGCGGAAATGCCTTGTCGTTCAACGTGAACCCGACCAGTTTGCGTTTCAAGCCCTGTTGCTTCGCAGTCTTGATGGCGGCACCGCCAATGAAATCGCCTTTGTCCAGTTTCGTAATCCAGCCAAGACCGGCTTCAAATGGATTCGTCGTTTCATCGATGTCGTGACCGTACAGGCAAAACCCCATCTCAAGCCGTAATGTATCGCGAGCCCCCAGTCCGACGGGGCCAATGTTGAATTCCTTGCCTGCCTCCATGACGGCATTCCAGAGCTTCTCTCCTGTCTGAACATCAGAAGGGAAGTACAACTCGAATCCTATTTCCCCGGTGTAACCCGTTCGCGAGATGATCATATCAACCCCGGCAAGCTTGTGCCGGACGAAACAATAGTATTGGATCGATGAGAGAGGGGCTTGAGTGAGTTTTTGAAGCGTTGCCAGCGATGCTGGTCCCTGCACGGCGAGGAGCGAGATGTCGTCGCTGCGGTTTTTAAGTTTGACGTCTCCGGCAACGTGTTTCTGCATCCATTCCAGATCCTTGGGGATGTTTGCAGCATTGATCACCAACATGTAATGATCGCCCATATGGTACACCAGAAGATCATCAACGATCCCGCCGTTCTCGTAGCACATCGCCGAATACTGCACGCGACCGTCTGAGAGTTTCGAGGCGTCGTTGATGGTGATCTTCTGTACAAAATCGAGAGCATCTCTCCCCCACACTTCCACCTCGCCCATGTGCGAGACATCGAAGACACCGACGGATTCTCGGACGCGCCTGTGCTCTTCGATGATACTCGTATACTGAACGGGCATCTCATATCCACCAAACTCGACAATCTTTGCACCGAGCCGGTTGTGGATATCAAAAAATGCTGTACGTTGAAGACTCACACTCTTTTAGTTGAATTGGTTGGTGACATCTTTATTCTGCGCAAGGGAGATCACCTTGAATTCTCCGATTGCAACAGAGGGATCAGAGGCGATGTTAATCCAAATGAAGTTCCTCAGCATGAGCTTCCGCAGCCTGCTGTTGAAACCCTCGGTGAGCGTCAGGGCAACTTCCGGATTCACGTGCAACTCAACACGGAACTCCTTCGTCTCGGTCTTGAACCTGCGGATCCAACGATCGAGCTGGTTCATGGTTGTTGTTTTCGATTGCACGAGACCGGTACCGCCGCATGCGGGGCACTGTTCGGTGAAGCTATGGACGATACTTTGACGGATGCGCTGACGTGTGATTTGCACGAGGCCAAATTCCGTCATCGGCAACACGGTGATCTTTGCCCTGTCCTTCCGGAATTCCTTTTTCAGCTCCTCGAACACTTTCCTCTTGTTGCGCTCATCATCAAGATCGATGAAATCGCACACTATGATGCCGCCCATATCCCGCAATCGAAGTTGGCGGCAAATTTCCCGCGCTGCTTCCAGGTCGGTGCGGAGCGAGTTCTGCTCCTGTTCCTTCTTCGCCGCGTAACGACCGCTGTTCACGTCGATCACCACCATGGCCTCTGTCGGCTCGATGATGATGTATCCTCCGCTCTTCAACCAGACTTTACGTGCAAGGGTGTTTTCCAGTTCCTTTTCGACGCCGAAGGTGTCGAAAATAGGGCGCCGGTCCTTGTGCAACTCAATTTTGTCCAACAACTGCGGCGATGTGTACTTGATATAAGTACAGATTTCCTTGTGCAATTTCTTCGTATCGACGACGACACGGGTAACATCATTCGAAAACAGATCGCGGATGACACTGGATGTGGTGGAGAGGTCTTTAAACAAAAGCGCTGGTGGTTTTTCAGTCTTGACTCCCGCCTCAATTTCGCGCCACGTCTTCACCAACCCTTCAAGGTCGTTCTTCAACGAATCGTCATCCTTCCCTTCCGCCACGGTTCTGATAATGGCGCCGAAGCCTTCCGGCAGGATGCCGCTTGCAATCTTGCGCAGCCGCCGTTTCTCTTTGAAGCTTGTGATTTTCTTGGAGATGCCAATATTGTCATCGAAAGGGAGCAGAACAAGAAAGCGACCGGCAAGGGAAACCTCAGAGGTTACACGGACGCCCTTCTTGCCTACAGGCTCTTTGATGATCTGGACGATGATATCCTGGCCGCGTTCGAGTTTTACATCTCGATGTGGGCCACGTCCGTTATCACGGCGTGGTGGACGACCGGAAGGTTGAGCTTGTGGGACAAGCGGGTCAGATTGCGGCTGGTCGACAGTTGAGCCCTCGGCATCGACTCCCCCTGCGACGGCAAGTTTCTCTTCAGCGGTTTCTTCTTCGGCTCCATCCTCATCACCAAGCATCGCTGCATATTCTTCAAACCTGTTGCCGATATCGGAAAAGTGAAGGAATCCATCCTGTGTCAGGCCGATATCTATGAATGCGGCTTTGATTCCGGGCATCACTTTGGCAACTTTGCCGAAGTAGATGTCACCGACCATTCTATCCTTGTTGGCAGTTTCAACAAAAATCTCTGCCAGGCGACCGTCTTCAGTAATCGCGATACGCGTCTGATTGGCCGCCGCGTTGATAATAATTTCTTTTTTCATCCTATACTTATCGTTCCAACCTTTCTCACATGGTTACCATCTGCGCCATGGCCCTGGAACGATACCGGTGATTCCCTGCACGTGGCAGGGCAGCACGCTCTTGGTAATACTCAACCGAATCGTTGCAGTAACATTTGGCGATTACTTGCGTGCGCTACTTAAGCGGTAGCGTCTTTTCCCTTCATTCAATCCCTGACTTACCAATGGTTAAGTTAAGAAAAAACCAAGCGGGTTGCAACATGAAGCAGGGGTAAATGAGCACTGAGAGGTTGCGGAACAGAAAGAGGTCAAGCTCCCCCGCGTCACACCTTTGGTAACCGACCGTTGCTTCCTTCCGGACCTGGCGGGGTTGAGCTACTTACAGTTGCGCGGGACTTGACCTCAATTTCGCGAAGCTCGAAGTGGAGCTGATCGGGATCGAACCGACGGCCTCCTCGTTGCGAACGAGGCGCTCTCCCAGCTGAGCTACAGCCCCAAACAGCTTCAAATACACTTCAAAGATACAAAATCTCGGAAGCGAACGCAAGACGCATGCATGAGTGGGGCTGTGGGAATCCAAAACCAGACCAAAGAATAAGACCGGGTTGTGATCGAGCCGGTTTCAACAGCAGGTGAATCCAAACCACCAATCACTTCATGCTATAGTATGCTGACAATTTTGCCAAACTCCACATGAGCGCTGGTCCGCTCTCGGCTTCGATTGAGGAGATCTTGGAGAGGGTCATATCCCAGAGTTCCCTCGAGGAAGTAAACTGCGGAATGCAAATATAGTCTTTCAAACCTGTTTCAGTGCGCGTATAAATACACAGGATTGCAGCCGGCTTCAATTGTCCGTCTCTGTAGAGTGCTTTGAATTCAGTATCTCTTGATCCCCTATCAGTCCCACCATCAGAATATTTGATGGAAATTGTGTGGATGTCTTCAAACTTGTATCCCTTTTTCATATCCAGGCCACTCTCTATTTGAACCTTGTAGCCCTTGGTAACGTAGTTGTACTCTTCAAGGGTAGTTTGGGCGTGGCCCTCGGATGAGAGTACTATCAAGGCGAAGGCGATACTCACAAGAAAGAGCGCAACTTTCATATTCGACCCCATCTCTCAGTTTTTTAACATGCTTGTCCTAGGCTCAATGTCCTATGAAGAAAACGGAAGAATGCTTTTCTCCTCAGACTTGGCGTGCAAAGTTATAGGAAAAATCTGAGATATGCAATTGGTTGTTGCCTTGTAACTCCAGAAAGCATCAAATATGCTTTTCGATTTCGAAGAGAGAGCCTCCCTGGTGGCGGTTACCCCGAAACCCTGGAATTTTGCCTTCCAACCACTCTTCACCCAACCCGTTCTCTTTTGCAATAGAAACCAGCCATTGGAGTTCCGAGGAGTCGATAGTATCATCCACAAGCGCAATCCTCACTGTGTCTCTCAAGAAACTCTCGGCAATGAGCGAGTGTGAAAACACTGGTGGGTCGGAATTGATATGATTATTCTCCAGGAGATCATCGATTGAGACCTCGCAGAACCGTCGTTCAAAGTCCAGCATCTTCCCTATATCAAGCAGAAGTTCTCTTTCCTTGAGCGAAATCCTTCGGTCCTGTCCGATAAGGAGCAGGAATCCCCGAAAGCACTCACTCCTGTCAAGCAATGTCATTTTCATGATGAATCATCCCTTTCCTTGACTCCGAAAGCCGGAATGCGTATTTTAGTACAGATTTCCCAAAATTCAAAATACTTTAGGGACTAATGGCTGCTGACCTTACACAGCGCGAGCGAACAGTCTTGCACTACGTTGTGCATGACTTCATACAAACTGCGACCCCAATCGGTTCCCGGTACATCTCCAAAAAGCATGAAGATGTTCTGGGCCTGAGCTCGGCAAGCATACGTAACGTCATGTCAGACCTTGAAGAAAAGGGATATATCGATCATCCCCATACTTCTGCCGGCAGGGTTCCCACAGACGTCGGTTATCGTTTCTACTGCGATAGCCTGATGAAACTTGAACAACTCTCGGATGCCGAACAGGAATCAATCCGTAAGAACCTTGACGTCATTGAGGATTCTGAATTGATGCTCCGGGAATCCTCACGGATGCTTGGTAGGATTTCTCATCAACTTTCCATCGTAGCACCCCCGCAGCTGAGTTCAGGTACGTTCGAGAAGCTGGAATTGGTGCATATCACTGGAAATAGGATCGTCGTAATTATCTCCGTCAAGTTTGGCTTGATACGCACAATCATGATGGAATGTGCCAGTGAAATTCAACGTGATAAGCTCGAAGACTTGGGTCGCTTCCTGAATGAGCGGCTGCATGGACTGACCCTTCAGCAGATACGTGAAAACTTCAGCGAGATTGTCAAAGACGCCCAAAATGAAGACACCGGCCTGATCAGCCTTTTCATAGACTCCGTCGACAAGCTCTTTCCGACCAACCGACCGGAGTCGTTGCATATATCAGGAACAGAAAATATTATCGAGCAGCCGGAGTTTGTGAACCCGAGAGACTTCCGGAGTGTTATAGAACTCATCAACAATGAGGATATCATCGTTCACGTGTTGGAAAAAAATGAAGCGCGGCCGAACGAGACCAAGGTAACGATCGGCGAGGAACATGGCGATGATAAGCTCAGGAACTACAGCGTTGTCATGTCCAGTTATTCTGTCGGCGAGATTACCGGCTCTCTGGGTTTGATCGGTCCAACCCGCATGGCGTACGCCCGGCTCGTCCCTCTAGTCGATTATGTGGCAAGAACAATTTCAGAAATGTATTCATCGGGTACACGAGGATAATGGCAGAAGAAATCACGCAGAATAGCCCTACCGAACACACCAGTACTGAAACAGCCGAAACACCTGACCAACACACCTCTGAGCAAATTCCAGAGATTGACGCACAGGTAAAGGAGCTTCAGCAAAAGCTAGAGGCTGCTCAAAAGCTCGCGGACGCATACAAAGATCAGCTCCTGCGCAAAGCGGCGGAATTCGACAATTACAAGAAGCGAACTGAAACAGAATATGCGTCTATGGCCAGGGCCGCCAATGAACGCCTGATCGGTTCTCTCGTTCCAATCCTTGATGATTTTATCCGGTCATTGAAATCGGGTCGCGAGGCGAAGGATCATGAATCGTTCTTCAAGGGCGTTGAGATGATTTACAATAAGTTCACAAAGCTTCTTGAATCTCAGGGACTGGCCCCGTTCGACTCTGTCGGCAAACCATTCAACGTGGAGTACCATGACGCGTTGATGCAAATGCCACGATCCGATGTGCCACCTCAGACAGTTATAGAAGAGATCGAACGCGGATACAAACTCTTCGATAAGATCCTCCGGCATGCTAAGGTAATTGTCTCCGCAGAACAAATACCCGGCAACCAGTCAAATGGTGAAACGGGAAGGACTGAGACAAACTGATGGCAAAACGCGATTATTATCTCGTTCTTGGCATCGCTCGTACGGCGACACAGGATGAGATCAAAAAGGCCTATCGCAAGCTCGCTATGCAATACCATCCAGACCGGAACCCCGGCAGTAAGGAGATGGAAGAGAAATTCAAGGAAGCTGCAGAGGCATACGAAGTCCTGAGCGATGCCGACAAACGTCGCCGCTACGATCAATACGGACACGAAGGGATCCGCGGTACCGATTTCCGGCACTCTGCTGATGTCAATGATATCTTCAATTCTTTTGGGGATATTTTTGGCGGCGGCCTGGGCGGATCAATTTTCGACTCGATGTTTGGGGAACAGACGCGCCAACGCCAGAGAACAACCACCGGCACGCCGGGCTCCGATCTGAAATTGAAACTCAAGCTCACCCTTGAGGAAATTGCAGAGGGAGTCGAGAAGCGACTCAAGATCAAGAAATGGAAAACCTGTGAGACGTGCAAAGGCTCCGGTGCAAAATCGGCCAACCAGCGAGTGACATGTCCGGTATGCAGCGGCACAGGAGAACTGCGCCAGGTTTCACGCTCAGTGTTTGGGCAGTTTGTGAACATTTCCACATGTCAGAATTGCGGCGGCGAAGGCAGAATCATCCAGGAACCATGTCTCACGTGCAAGGGTGAGGGGCGTGTGCAAGGGGAATCAACAATCAAAGTAAACATCCCTCCAGGTGTGAGCGAAGGAAACTACATCCCGCTACGCGGCGAAGGAAACGTCGGGCGCAGGGGCGGACCGGGCGGAGACATCATCGTTGTCATTGAAGAAGAACCTCATTCCTTCCTTGTCCGTAACGGTGACGATGTTGTACTTGATTTACTCGTGAGCTTTCCGAACGCTGTCCTTGGCGCCGAGACCACGGTTCCAACACTCTCAGGCCGGGCAAAACTCAAAATTGATCCAGGCACTCAATCGGGCCGCATCCTGCGTATGAGGGACAAGGGCATTCCGCACCTTAACTCACACGGACGGGGCGACCAGTTAGTACGCGTGAATGTATGGGTACCAACGTCGCTTACGAGCCAGGAAAAAGCCGCTGTCAAGGCGCTTTCAGATTTCGACAATATTAATCCCAAAGAAGGCGACAAATCCGCGAACTCCGAGAAGAGTTTCTTCGAGCAAATGAAGAAGGCGTTTTCATAAACAACGATCACCGTCGTCGCAGCACCATGACCCGGCTCAACATGAGAGGCGGACTTCATGAAGTTGTTTTCCTCACTTCACATTTTCGGATTTACACGAAGCGAAATCAAGGTGGTCTTGCTGCTCAGCATCACCTTCCTCGTTGGCATTGCCCTTCGCTACTTTACCCCATCCGCCCGATCCACGAAGAGCCAGCAATTTGACTACTCCATCCCCGACAGCATCTTCCTCGCACGATCGAAGAAGGCGAATAACAATGTTCTGGCAACGGGAACGGACTCGACACAATCAACATCCTCTCCCTCACGCTCATCCATCATCAACATCAATACAGCGAACAAGACTGAGCTTATGCAACTCCCGGGAATAGGAGAAGCGTACGCAGATCGTATCATAATCCACAGAGATGACCATGGCCCATTCAAATCTGTCGATGAATTGGAGAATGTAAAAGGAATTGGTAGAAAGAAACTTGAACGCATCAGGCCGTTTGCTTGCATAAAGTAGCAGAGACGTCTATCCGGAATACATAGAACCCTTTCTTGACAAACTCCCCTCTTTTTTACATATTGAGCCTGTTATTCCTGGCTCTAATCTGCTCACACGTTTACCACAACTGCATCGTCCAGAGGTAATTTCCCATGGCTGTAAAACAATCAGTGCTTGGCCTCAGTTTTAGCGACAAGAGTGTGCAAGCAGTCGAAATAGAGCAGGAAGGGAATTCGAACACCCTCACGGCTATTGATGAATGGGAAAATACTATTGCAGAAGAGCATGGCCAGGGAATCGATAAATTTGTTGAGTACCTCCGGGCCTTTATCAAGGTGAATCGCGTGAAGGCCAAAAGAGTCTCTCTTGCGCTCGATACTTCCCGACTTGTGTTGAACACAATTCCGATGGAGGATGATCTTTCGCGCATCGAACTCAACGAGCAGGTCAATTGGGAGTTGAGCCAATATCATCCCGATGTTGCAACGAAAGAATTCATCACAGACGTCCACATCCTCACGCAACACCCCGAGGATCATTGGAACGAGATCCTGAGCGTATCCGTAAAACGCCGGGATGCGTACACGGTCCAGAGCGCGATTGCCAAACTCGGACTCGATCTTCACATTCTCGATGTTGACCATTTCAGCGCTGACACTGCTCTTCGCACAAACTATCCCGACACAAACAGAAAGTACCTTGCGCTTGTTGGGATCAAGGAGAACCGGCTCGATGTCAGCCTGATCAAAAATGGCAACATGGAATCCTACGGTTATTACGTGGTGCACTCAAACAACGAAATCATTGATCAAATCGCCACACTGGCGCGTGAGAGCAAAGGAATTTATTCGATCACTGTATATGGCTCCTATCTCGACAAGGATTTGCTCGTACAAATCCGCCGGGCATCTGCCTTGCTCGTAGAGGCACTCAATCCACTCCGGCATGTCAAAGTCGCCGACTCCCTCCGCCTTGCAGACCATCTCTCCGTTCCCTCGTATCGCTTTGCATCAGCCGTTGGCGTAGCACTCCGGCGAGACTAGCCGATGCGGGTCATTACGGGACTCTACAAAGGCAGGATCCTCAAGACGGTGCAAGACCTTTCCGTCCGCCCGGCAACAGACCGGGTGAAGCAGACGATGTTCGACATGCTTACCAACAGAATTGAATTTGAAGGAGCACGGATTCTCGATCTGTTCGCTGGAAGCGGCAGTCTAGGCATCGAAGCATTGAGCCGCGGTGCCACCCATGTTACATTTGTTGAGTTGAACCCTGACGCAGAGGCATTTATTGAGAGGAACGTGGAAATGCTGGGTTGCGAAGAAGAAACTGAGATTATCTCCATGGAAGCGATGCAGTTCCTTCGCAGATCACAGGAACAGTACGACCTCATCTTTGCCGATCCTCCGTATGCATACGATGAAACGGCAACCATACCGTCCGTGATTTTTCAGAGCAAGATACTCAAGAAGCACGGATACCTTCTGATCGAGCACGCAACCAAGCTCGAGTTCAGCAGCACGCCCCTCTACCACGCGGGACCATCAAAAAAATTTGGACGAACAATTGTAACGTTCTTCCACCATCCACGGCCACAGGAGTCAACCTCATGAGCAAGCGGATTGCCGTATATCCCGGCACGTTCGACCCGATCACGTACGGACACATGGACGTCATCAAGCGCGGAGCAAGGTTATTCGACAAGGTTATCGTGCTGGTTGCGCGCAACTCAACCAAAAGCCCGCTCTTTTCCGGCAACGAGCGGATGACGATGATCAAGGAAATTTTCAAAAACAATCCTCGTGTTGCAGTGGATGTGTTCGATGGATTGCTGGTCAATTACGTTGTCCGGAACAAAGCAACGGCAATCATCCGCGGGTTGCGCGCCGTTTCCGATTTCGAATATGAATTCCAGATGGCGCTGACAAACCGAAAGATCGAGAGCGCCATCGACACCATCTTCCTTGTCCCTGATGAGCGGTATACGTATCTCAACTCCACTATTGTGAGAGAGATCGCACGACTTGGCGGTGACATCTCGGATTTTGTTCCCCCCAATGTTCGACGGCGGCTCATTGCAAAAGCAAAACCCGTTTCCAGGTATTCGTAGCCGCGCATGCTGACACTCTCGCGAAAGGTTCAGTGTGTAGAAGAATCCCAGACCCTCGCACTGACTGCGAGGGCGAGGCGGATGAAAGACTCGGGCATCGACGTTGTCAGCCTGACTGCGGGCGAACCCGACTTTCCCACACCGCGCCATATCAAAGAAGCCGCAATCAAGGCAATCGAGGCAAACTTCACCAGATACACCGCCAGCGAAGGCGCGCCTGACCTTATTCAGTCAATCATCAAAAAGTTCTCTCTTGAGAACGATCTCCATTTCGAAGCCGGCCAGATTCTCGTCTCCACAGGAGCAAAGCAGTGCATTTACAACGCGCTCCAAGCTATTTGCAACAAAGGCGATGAGGTCGTCATTATCAGTCCGTACTGGGTGAGCTATCCTGAAATGTTGAAATTGGTTGATGCCGTTCCAGTGCTCGTGAAAACAACGCTTGAACAGAAGTTCATGCCTGACGTGCGCAGCATTCGCAAAGCAATCAACCAAAAGACCAAGGCTCTTATCCTCAATTCTCCCAACAATCCAACAGGTGCAGTATACAGTAGAAGCCTCTTTGAAGAGATTGCTGCCGTGGTGAAGGATACAGGCATCTTTGTCATCAGCGATGAAATTTACGAGAAGGTGATGTATGACGACCAGCGGCATTGCAGTATCGGCTCATTGAAGGGCGTTCGAGACCACGTCATTACCGTAAACGGGGTTTCAAAGGCGTTCTCCATGACTGGCTGGCGTATTGGATATATGGGTGGCCCCCCTGCTGTGATGGAAGCAGCGAAAAAGTTTCAAAGTCAGGTGACATCCAACGCCAACGCCATAGCTCAAAGAGCTGCTGTTGCAGCGCTCAGTGGCTCAATGAACGATCTCGACACCATGGTTGCAGAATTCAAGCGTCGCAGAGACTTTGTTCTTGAGTCGCTTTCCGCAATTCGCGGCGTGACGGTCGCCGCGCCGCGTGGAGCGTTCTATGTGTTCTTCGGAGTGGCAAGTTTCTACGGGAGGAAGTTCAACGGAACATTGATCAAAAACTCTGCTGACATGTCAGAGTACTTGCTGCAACAACATCATGTGGCCACAATCCCGGGCTTTGCGTTCGGGGATGATACATGTCTGAGAATTTCGTATGCGTGTTCGATGAGTGAGTTGGAAATAGGGATGAAGAGGCTGAAGGCGGGATTGGAACAACTCCAAACCCTCTAAACAACACGAATTTTCAGAGAGTCCGTATGCCAACCTATGAGTATCAATGCAATAATTGTGGTTTTCAGTTGGAAGAGCTTCAATCGTTCAACGAACCCCCACTCGTTCATTGCCCCAACTGTGACAAGGATACTCTCGACCGCATTTTGGGAGGCGGTGCCGGATTGATTTTTAAAGGTTCAGGATTCTATCTCACTGATTACAAAAAAGCCAGCGCCAATCAAGATTCCAAGCCCGAACCCAAGAAGAAAGATGAAAAACAGGACGGGAAGAAATCAGATTCGCCCACACCCCCGCCTTCTTCCGACAGCAAACCCTCAACCGACCCGAAACCGCCGCCCCCACCACCAAAGAAAGATTAATTTGGGCGCCTTAAAATAAAAACGTCCCGCCTCTTGCGAGATGGGACGTTGAGATTGAAACTCTTAATTCGTTTCTAGTGCTTGTGCTCTTCCATCTTCTTTGTTTCAACGGCTTTCTTCCCCATCTCTTTGCTGTCCATCTTCATCTCTGCAATCGAGGCAACCATAATCTTATCGCCTTCCATCTTGCCGGTCACGTCAACCATCAAACCCTTCTCCGTGGCCGATTTCTCGATGACTTCCTTGGCCAACTTGTCACCCGATTCATCGAACTTGTAGTACTTCCCTTTCGAAAACACTCCGAACCCGCTGGCTGCACATCCCTCTTCCAGTGCGCACTCTTTGGTGTGCTTGGCGGCCTTCTCCATCGCATTGTCTTTCTTCATCATGCCTTTGGCGCACATGGCATCAACAACGTAACCATGCCATTTTCCTTCACTCTTGATTCCCATCTTCGCCGTCGCGGGCTTGGCATCCTGGGCAATTCCCATCGCTGCTACGAAGCAGGCGAGAAACAATACAGACACGAGTTTCTTCATTGTGATTCCTTTGGTAGATGAGTGGATAGATTAGTGAACAAAACCATCACTGTTGGTGCTGGCATATCTAACGTGAACAGGGTCAAATCGGTTCCCAATTTTACTGGTACCTATCCAGCTTGAATTTCTCGCCAAGGTACAGCTTTCTTGCCTCCGGATCGTCGGCGAGTGCTTGTGAGGTCCCAGCCATGAGGATTTTTCCTTCAAACAACAAATACGCCCGATCAGTAATTGAAAGCGTCTCGTGGACGTTGTGATCGGTTACCAGCACGCCGATGCCACGTTGCTTCAAGCCTGCGACAATCCTCATGATCTCTTCCACTGCAATCGGGTCGATGCCGGCAAATGGCTCATCAAGGAGGATGAATTTGGGATCAGTGGCGAGCGCCCGGGCAATCTCGGTTCGCCGTCGTTCACCGCCGGAAAGCATGTAGCCCTTACTTCGTCCGATATGTGTTATACTAAAATCGTTCATGAGTTGCTCGCACCTGACGCGACGTTCAGCGACGGTCATGTCGAGCATCTGGAGCACCGAGAGAATGTTCTCTTCGACCGTCATCTTCCTGAAGATGGATGCCTCCTGCGGCAGGTAACCAATGCCCATCCGTGCCCGCTTGTACATCGCCGTTTTCGTGATCTCCACATCGTCAAGAAACACGCGCCCATCGTTCGGCGCAATCATCCCCACAATCATGTAAAATGTCGTTGTCTTCCCCGCACCGTTCGGGCCGAGCAACCCGACGACCTCGCCTTGCTTCACATCAACGCAGACGTTGTCCACTACTGTCCGCTTCTTGTACTTCTTCACGAGACCTTCAGAACGAAGAATTTTCGTGTGCGTTGTCCCGGTTTGTTGGGTCATTTCTTCAGGTACTCCCTTTCCGCGTGGATGCCTGATGAATACCGCCCGGGTCTATTGAGATGGAGTTGGAAGCCGGGGATCGCGAAATCGGACTCTTTGCCTGCAACGAGGTTTTCCGGATGGTATTGCCCCTCAACTCCACTGACAACACGGATCGACTGCGCCTTTCCTTCTTCAAACAGGACGATAATCCGGTCACCACTCGTCTTGTTGAGGCCGTTTGCCAGGGAGTCCTCATACACATGGTACAGGCTGATGGCACGTGTCTCCACGTCAATATTCTGAAGCCCTTCATCGCCGAACTGCATACGCATAAGATCGCCAGTGATCTGGTCGTAGCGTTCAGGATAGCCGGAGTCTCCGAGGGAGATTGCAAAGGCATTGCCCATCACCCTTACGCGATCAAGCTTGCGCCGTTTAAGATATACGTTGATGGAATCTCCTGTCACCTGGTTTTCCTCGTACCACACAATAGGAGTTCCTCGGAGAGTGATACTGTCGCGTTCAGTATAAAACTTTGCCACTCTGCAGATGGCCGCCAAATCGGTTCGTACAATCTCAACACTATCTGTTGCAACCAGTAACTTGAGTGAATCACGATATGCCTCCATCATCCGGCTTCGAACAATGAGCGTATCGTACTTGCCGGCTCCGGCCGAATCAATTTGCATCAACACAGGCTGCTCGGTCACACGGCTGAACTGTTTCTCCGACCAATGATCGAGCCGGTGACCTGTAATGGTGATGTTGTCTGCGTGATTAAACACTGTAACGTTTCCTTGCGCAATCGAACGCTTGTCCACGCGAAAGTATGTCAGCGAGTCTGCCGTTACCGTCGAGGCGGAATCCTTGACAAGCACGTTGTGCCGGAAGAATGCCCGTTTGGGATCGACAAAATACTCGCCATACTTCGCCGTGAGATTGACATTCCTGTCGTTGAGCCTGACACTGTCCAGAGCAACGGCACGCCGCTCGTCCCGGAAGTACACACCGCGAGGCGAACGCATTGTTACACCACTATCATCCACCACGACAACATTTCCAGTCAAGTCAACTCTTCCTGATCTCAGAAATTGCAGGGCGCGATCACATGTCACGTGGATATTTTCCTGACTGAATCGAACGTTGCCGATAAACTCTCGTACATCCTCACCGTTGACCTGCTTCCCTTCCACGTGGTCTGCATTCTCCAGAACAATAACCCGACCCGCTTGAGAGTTGGCCCCTGCAACAAACACCATCAGACTCATCAACACCAATATCCAATCACCAATAACTCTCTTCATCTTTTAGTCTTTCGTCACCGCCCGACCCGTCACCTTGAAAATCGTGTACTTCTTCAACCCCTGATCACTCACCATACCGTGACCCATGATGTGTTCTGTGGGAGACACGATATCGACAAACGCTTCGGTTCTGATCTTGCGCGTTGCATTGTCCCAGTAGAGACTGTCGGTGCGCAAGGTTGTTCCGCTATCAGAGATAACGATTACATTATCGTAGGCGGCAAAATCCTGCGTCCGGTCGTTCACTTTGCCGCGCCGGGAAGTGAGGAGTGACGTGTGATGCTCAAGGTCATCGAAGAAATCAACGTGAACGCTGTCCGACAGCAGCGTGTATTGCTTGTCGGTATACGAAGAAATGTGCCCGGACCACAGGATCGCACTCACCTTCCCCGAATCGGTGAACGTGACTGTGCTATTCCAGCTTTCCTGCGACGGGATGTCTGCCTGATTCACCGCAACTACCATGGGCCTCACCTTCTCTTCACACCCGATCAAAACACACAACGGCAACCATATCGTCAGCAGGTACATCTTCATGAACCTTCCTCACCACCGAGGCCCGCCTTTACCAGATCATGCAGATGAACGATGCCGGAAGGTTTGTGCGCCGTATCCACTACCACCAACTGTGTGATGCTATACGATTCCATCACCTGCAAAGCAACCACGGCAAGGCTTCCCTGCAAAATAGTTTTGGGCTTCGGCGTCATTGCCTGGGCCGCCGTGATTCCCGAAATGTCGCTTGTCCGTTGCAGCAAGCGGCGCAAGTCGCCGTCGGTAAGCATGCCTTCGAGTGTACCATCCTTGCGAACAACACACGTGCACCCAAGTCGCTTGGTAGTCATCTCATAGATGGCATCTCTGAGAGGGACCTCGCCGGCAACCCGCGGGATGGCATCGCCCTTCACCATGAGCTCATCGATTTTCAAAAGAAGTCGCTTGCCGAGAGCGCCACCCGGATGAAAGAATGCAAAGTCCTCTTTGCTAAATTCCCGCTGTTCCAGCAATGCAATCGCCAACGCATCTCCCAACGCCAATGTTGCTGTTGTTGATGACGTTGGAGCAAGATCGTGCGGGCAGGCCTCCTCTTCAACAGAAGCGTCCAACACAATCGTCGATTCCTGTGCAAGTTTGGAATGATGTTTTCCAAGCAGAGATACAATGGGTACGCCGAGGCGTTTGAACATAGGCACAAGTTCATTCAATTCAGGCGTATCGCCACTCTTGGAAATACACACGACCACATCATCGTTACGCACCATGCCGAGGTCGCCATGTACGGCATCTGATGGATGAAGGAAGAACGCGGGCGTGCCGGTGGAATTCATCGTTGCAACAATCTTCCGCGCAACAATGCCTGACTTTCCCACTCCTGTTATGATGACGCGGCCTTTGCATTTCAAAATGAGTTCGACAGCATCAGCAAAACTCTTCCCTATCCTTGTTCCCAGCGCCGCAACCGCTTCGGCTTCAATCCGAACAACCTCTTTCCCCTTCGCGATAATGGCTGCCTGATCGCTCATCCGTTCTGCCTCCCGAACCATGTTCTCAGGAACGCTGCCACGCTCTTTTCTTTTGTCGCGGGCGGGGTCTCGACAACCGAGACTCTGCGTTTCAATGTATTGTACGCAATGAACGCTACACGCACGTCTTCATCGGAATAGCGGTCAAGGTCGTGAAAGAATAGACTCGATTTCAAGGCGATTTTGGGATCGCGGATGCTCTTGTGAAGCATCAACTCATTGTAGAAATTGGTGATAGGGATGAGATACACAATCCCGCTGCCGGCATCATGAAGAAGAATACGCTTTTCGTTCACAGCAATACCGAGCGTGAGTTGCTTATCAATGTTGACTTCCCGTACCCTCTCAAAGTTCGAAGGCAGAGGCTGGCCAGGCTCCCACGTGGAATACGTCCAGCGTCTCTTCTCCTCGTAGTGGTCGGGAATTTCGCCTCCATGCACAGAGACGATCTCAACATCAATCTGGTCGCCCACATACTCCCGTAGCGTGATTGTGAAGATCTCCTGCGTGGTCTCAACCATACCGTACGCAATAACTGATGCAAGTGGGGATGATGTATCCGGTCGGTCACCTTCAAACCCCAGCACGAGGTTGCCTGGGCCGCGTCGTCCTTCTCCCAACACGGTCATCTTCGAGAGAAGATTGCGATACTCCTGATACCCCGCCCGATCAGCAGGAAGAACGGTTTCAAGGGCATCGAGCTCCTTCGTGCGCAGCTTCCGCGGATATGTCCCAGTCGCACGCACGCTCGTCATATGCAAACTCTTGCCCGACACTAGATTTGTTGGTGTTGAATAATCAGATCAAGCAGCTCACGCACAGCTCCATTGCCGCCAGTTGCACGCGTAACGTAGTCAACGGCCTTTCTTACCTCTTGCAACGCATTCGCCGGTGCGGCCGAAAACCCGACAGCGTTCAAGAGTGGAATATCAAAGAGATCGTCGCCAATGAAGGCGATCTCTTTCAATTCAACGCCGTGACGCTGTCTCAATTCTTCCATTGCGGCCACCTTATCCGAAGCCCCCTGCATGACATCAACAATGCCCATCTCCTTCGCGCGTATTTCAACGACCGGAGTCTGCCTGCCACTGATTATGCCGACCCTGAGTCCGTGCTCGCGTGCGCGGACAACACCGTACCCATCGTGGGCGTTGAAGCGCTTCATCTCCGCGCCCGTTGCGGAATAGTAAATCCCTCCGTCTGTCAACACCCCGTCGACATCAAGCAATACCATCTTGATGAGACGAAGTTTTTTTGCCATCTTCTTATTGTCGCCCATTAGTAACTCTTCACCAATCGATCGATCTGTGTAACCTGTTGGAGCAATTCATCAAGCAAGTCGAGACGGAGCTGGCTCGCGGAATCACTCAGCGCAGTGGCGGGATTTGGATGCACCTCAACAAATAATCCGTCGATCCCAACAGCAGCGCCGGCACGCGCCAGTGGAAAAATGAACTCCGGCTGTCCACCCGTCTGGGCCGCAGATTTGTCCGCTCCCGGCAATTGAACTGAATGAGTCGCATCCAACACAACAGGACAACCAAGGTCCCGCATGATCTTCAGCGATCGCATATCCACAACCAGGTTGTGGTAACCAAACGTCGTACCTCTTTCTGTAAGCAGCACACGGACATTTCCCGTCTCGTTCACTTTCTCTACAGCGTGTTTCATATCCTCCGGTGCGAGGAACTGCCCCTTCTTGATGTTGACGACTTTGCCGGTTCTTCCCGCAGCGTGCAACAATTCTGTTTGACGACAGAGGAATGCGGGAATCTGAATGACGTCTGCAACCTCAGCCACAACCGCTGCTTCCTGTTCGGTGTGAATATCTGTCACGATTGCAAGGCCCAACTGTTGTTTGACTTCGGCGAGGATCTTCAACGCTTCATCCATGCCGATTCCAACAAACGACTTCCCGCTCGTGCGATTCGCTTTCTTGTAGGATGACTTGAACAGGACGGGCGTATTGTACTTCGCCGCTGTCCTCTGAACTTTTTCGGCAGTCGCAAGAACCATCTCGCGGCTTTCAACAACACATGGTCCCGCGAAAAGCACCAGCGGGCTCTTGCCACCAACCTGTATGTTACCGACCTTCACAATCATACGGCGTTCAGACACAGTCTGCCAGGCATTCCGAAGAGAGGGTCCGGATCAAGCCCAAAGAACATCTTGTTGTGGAATTTCAGCTTGGGAAGAGCCATCCGGGATAATTGAAGATCGCAAATAATGTGTAGTTGGATTGTTTGAAGGGCTATAATACGAAAATCCGAGTTGACAATCAAAAGAGAGGCGAAGCAATTGGGCATTTGTATCGTGGGAAAGACTGTTTTTTGAGGATTGAATTCTGTATCCTGAAACGCAAACCAAACCGCAATTGTCCATCAACCTCACAGCCCTGACGTGCCTTCTTTCAGCGCCTACGCGAAAATCAACATCGGACTGCTCGTGCTGGAGAAGCGTCCCGATGGCTACCATAACATTGAGACGGTATTTCACCGCATCAACCTTTTTGACGAGATTACGCTTACACCATCACGGGAGATACGCGTAGAAAGCTCATCGGCAGAAGCGCCCGGCGACGAGAGCAACATCTGCTTCAAAGCCGCCCGCCTCTTGCGTGATCATCTAGGAATCAGCCACGGCGTGAACATCTCCATTCAGAAAAACATACCGGTGGGAGCGGGACTTGGCGGCGGGAGTTCTAATGCTGCGGGCGTTCTTCGCAATCTTCCGGCCTTTTGGGGAGCGACACTCAATGATGATGTTCTTCTCTCTCTTTCTCTTCAACTCGGCTCGGATGTTCCATATTTTTTACGGAAGGGTTCGGCATTCGCCAGGGGCCGGGGCGAACTACTGGAATACTTCACTCTCGATATCCCACAGTTCATTCTACTCTGCAATCCTCACATTCATATTTCCACCGCATGGGCATATCAACACGTGAAGCCTTCGGAAGGAGAGACGGAATTTGGCCTGAGACGCTTACTGACGGGTGGAATGATTGACCCGGATGATCTCAAACGGATCCGAAATGATTTCGAGACGGCGGTCTTCAGTGCATATCCCGACGTAGCCCAAACAAAGCAAACCATGGTAGAGTGCGGAGCACAATTTGCACTCATGTCAGGGAGCGGCTCATCGGTCTATGGACTGTTCTCCACGCGCCATGAAGCTGAGGTTGCGGCCGGGATGTTGAGACAGCGTGGATACTTCGTTTCCTTGACTGATCCCTTGTTCCAGATCGCCTGAACTTCATTCGCCATCAAGTGTCTCTCGCACTCGCTTCAGTATATCAAGCAGTTTGTACGGTTTTTGTATGAATCCTTTCGCTCCGGCTTTTAAGAACCCCGACTTTACTCCGGGGTCAATAAACCCACTGGAGATCAAGACTTTGACATTTGGGTTGATCTTCCTGAACTCATCAAAAATCCTGGACCCATCCAACTTCGGCAGACCAAGGTCTGTGATCACCAATGATATATCGCGATGGAACTGCTTGTATGACTTCACTGCTTCCACCCCATCGCTCGCAGTGAGAACATTGTACCCTTCGGCGGCAAGGCTATTTTTGAGCATTTCCCTAAGCATCTCCTCATCTTCTATGAGAAGTATGGTCTCTGTTCCACCAGCAATCATGATTGGTTCTTCGCTCCCATGGAGGTGTGCCTCAACTTCAACGTCTGGCCTGACAGGAAAATAAACGTCAAATGTTGATCCCTGGCCAGGGGCACTTTGTACGAGAATATATCCATGGTGACTTTTGACGATACCATACACAACAGCGAGACCCAGTCCCGTCCCTTTTCCCAGTTCCTTGGTCGTGAAAAATGGTTCGAATATCTTTCGCTGTGTCATTTCATCCATGCCTGTGCCGGTGTCACTCACGCTGATCTGAACAAACTCACTCCCCTTTGCATGAGGCACTCGCCCCCGAAGTTCGACAATTGAAACCATCGCAGTACCAATGGACAGCTTGCCCCCGGTTGGCATGGCATCTCGCGCATTAATGCAAAGGTTGAGAAGTGTTTGGTGTATCTGCGTCCGGTCTGCTCGAATTGCCGGAAGATCAGGGTTGAGATTCACGGAAACAATAATGGTCTTGGGAAACGTCTCCTGGATCATCAACTGCAATTCTTTGATCGTCTCGTTCACTGCCATCGATGCGAACGTCACTTCGCCCTCGCGGGCAAACATAAGAATCTGTCGAACGAGATCGGCACCTCGCTGAACGGCGTTGTTGATTGCATCAATACTCTTTTCTGCCTTTTCACTGTCAGTGCCGGCATGGCGTAGCATGGTGGCGTAACCAAGAATAATCCCCAGCACATTGTTAAAGTCATGAGCAATTCCTCCGGCAAGCGTTCCGATGCTTTCAAGTTTTTGAGCTTGAAACAACTGTCTCTCGAGCATATTCCTCTCTTCGTCGTGCTTCCTTTCCAACGTGACATCCCGCTGAACTGCAATGAACCCGCTCAGACCAGTGTCACTGTCGAATACTGGACTAACAGTTGACTCCATTGTTACCAGTTGCCCATCTTTTGTTTTGTTGATCAACTCAACCCGAATGTTCTGTCCCAGGAGAATTGTGTTCCAGAGCCTTGAATAAAATGCATCACCCTGGATCCCGCTTTTTAGGATTCGAGGGGTGTTCTTGTAAGCTTCCTCTCTTGAGTATCCATAGGTTACTTCAAACGCAGGATTGACGTATGTGATTTTGCCTCCCAGGTCAGTCATTAACACGACGTCCTTTGTTTGCTCTACCGCCTGCATCAATCGTTGTATTGATTCCTCGGCTATTCTCCGCGAGGTAATCTCCGTCGTAGTGCCTTCAAAGCCGGTGAATGTTCCACTCTGATCATGGATAGCGCGCGCATTTTCTGAAACCCAGATTACCGTGCGGTCTTTACAATACACTTTTGATTCAAAACCGGTTACTTCGCCTTCTCCGCATATCCTCTCAATGAATTCTTCCCCGCGACCAGACTTCACGTAAAATGCGCTGGGATACTCGATCGAAGCCGCAATGAGTTCTTCCGCTGACTCATAACCAAGGAGGCGCACAAGCTCCTTGTTAACACTCCGATATGTTCCTTCGATTGTGGCCTGATAGATGCCCACGGGTGCATTCTCAAAAATATTGTGGAACTTTTTCTCCGCCCGTCGCAGCTCATTGTCCACCTGCTTATGATCAGCAATGTCTTGAAAAAACAATGAAGACCATTTCCTCAAAGAGAAAAATACTACGAGGGCGGATACAAGCACGAAAAACCAACCTTTGAATATCTGTACCTGCGCGTACAGACGGATATCGGTAATCAACGAGAGGAGGGCTGCGTCTGAGAGGAGTATCCACAACGATCCGGCCAGAAGATATATGCCGGAGACTCTGAGCGCCAGTTTTGTAGCGTTATCCATGGATCTTGCTTTCACGGTCTTGTTCTGTTTGTACCGCGATGTCGACATCCGGGTCGTGTTCACCAGCGGTGCTAATCTCGGGATCAGGTCATGGATTAGAGGAATTCGGATCAGTTCATTATTTCAAATAACTGAAGAAAGATTACGCAAAGACCTAGGCAAAGTCAATAGAGTAGAAACTCGAACTTTGCTCAGGGCCTGACACTTCATCTACCCTTCCAGGACATGGGCGGCTTGCTCTTTGCGGGGGGTACAACATTCCTTGCATATCTAGCTCAATCTGGATATATTTTTCCACGATCCAACAGCAAGGGACGCATTGCCTAACGCCTTCACGCTATTCTCCATCACCACGATCATCATGCTTATTGCTTGCGTGCTTTGCCAGGCAACTGGACAAGTATCATTGGCCATCCCGGTAGATTCTACGATACACGTGACAACCCTGGCAGACAAGCCGAAAGACTCATTGGCCATCCATGCGGTAGTAGATACACTGATCAGCAACGATTCGCTCCTTGCGGCAATTCCTGACACGGCCGGGCGGATGAGTACACCTACATTGGTGGGAACATACGACCAATCTCTTGAACAACGAAACCTGATAACGAAAGAGGATTTGCATTGGCTGGACTATCGCTATCTTGGAAATATTCTTGAATCGGTGCCGGGCACGTTTATCCGTGATCAAAACAGCGCCGGACAGTACAACCAGCTTACCATTCGCGGTATGGACTGGCGTACAATTGCAATCACGGCTGACGGACGGCCTCTCAACGATCCTGCAACGGGGATATTCAACCTCTTTCACTTCACAACGGAGTACACCGATCGCATCGAGATCGTCACCGGCCCTCGTGCGTTTATCTATGGATTCAACAGCACTGGCGGAGCCATTAACCTGCTGACAAAGAACTACAACAGCAACAAGCCATTTTCCAAACTCAACTATTCCGAAACGGGCTACAACTACCAGTATAGTGACGGCACATTCAGTCAGAACTTTTCACGCAAAATCAATTTCACGTTCGGCTTTCAGCATCAGAGCACCGATGGGAGATCAATCAACAGCGCCCACGAAGCCTGGAATGCACGCGTGAAAGTCCGATACAATGTCTCCCGTGACTTCAACGTGATTCTGTCCGTGAACCATACCGCCACGCAAACGCAACTGAATGGTGGCATCAACTTTGCTCTTGCCGGCCCAATCGCCGGGTCGAACCTGTCATATCAATCACTCGTCAGAAACCTGGACGCGTACGAGAAAATTACCAAAAACGATGTTGACCTTTCACTGGTTGGCACATTTCTCGGCGATACTGTGAATGTTTCGATGCTTACGTTCTATTACTCTCACTCCATTCGTGAATACAGGGATGAGGAGGACCGGTCAACATCAAACCTGTTCTTTTTGACCTCCGACCACACATCATCATGGATGGGAGCACGGCTAACGCAGAACTATGATACAGAACTTCAACGCCTCAGTCTTGGGTCCACGCTCGAAATCAGGCAGATCGAAGGGAGCCCGAATCTTGGACGCAGAAGAAATGTCGTCGGCAGTGTATGGGCAAAAGAGGAGTTGGTGCTTTCCGATCTCGTCACGTTGGCTGGCTTCGGCAGATATGATCGATATCTCAATAAGAGTTACACCGGCATCGGCGCGGATGCTACGTTCACAATTATCAAAGACCTGTCACTTTTTGCCGGAGTGTCTCAATCGAGAAGAGTACCGACATA
>JANNSJ010000060.1:0-29364 GCA_031402435.1 Bacteroidota bacterium
CCCTGTCAATGTGCTCGGGTTACCATTGGCCTTGCCCTTCGCCGGCGGGGTCAATTCTCCAACCCATCAGTTTGTAGATATCGATGGTGACGGGGATAAAGATCTGATAGTTCTTGACAACGATCTTGCCGTAGACTTTTACCGGAACGAGGGAACCCGCTTCAATCCCGACTTCAAGCTCCGCAACGGCCTTATTGTTCTTCCTGCATTTTCACGGTGGTTTCTTTTCGTTGACTATGACGGCGATGGAAGGATCGATCTCTGTACGGAAGACAGCACCTACTCAGGGATCAAGCTATATAAGAACACGGGCACAGTTGAGTCACCGCTATTTGTTCTCCTGTCCTCCACTCTTATTGATTCTGCCGGCAATCAACTGTTGGCAGGGGCGAATTGCATTCCGGGTTTTGCGGACATCGATGCGGATGGTGATCTTGATTTGTTATCCCCCAATATTATTGGTACTGTAAACTTTTATGAGAACGTTGGATCGTCCACGCTTCCCGTGTACGCCTTCCGGACCGAATTCTGGCAGCACGTTACGATTTATGGCGATACCTGCACGACGAGTCCAGCGCGCTCATCGCTGCACGGAGCGGCAGTGTATTCCTTTGCCGATATCAACGGGGATGGCACTCTTGATATGTTCATTGGTGATTTCTTCTCCATGAACCTGTTCCACCTTTGCAACACCGGCACACCGCAGGTGCCACACATAGAATGTTGTTCGCTGGTATTTCCTCCGTCCCAGCCAGTGCACACACAGGGATTCAACCAGGCTTCATTTGTCGATATTAATGCTGACGGAGATTTGGATTTATTTATCGGAGTGCTCGGTGGCATTACACAAACGGACGGTTTCTGGTTCTACGAGAATAGCGGCAATTCCACCGTACCGCTCTTCCAACTCCGGACGAAGAACTATCTTGGCATGATCGACGTTGGTATGAATGCTCATCCGGCATTCGTTGATATCGATGCAGACGGCGACCAGGACATGTTCATTGGCAACCTCAATGGAGCAATCAGCTTCTTTCGTAACGATGGTACCCCAGTGTTGCCATCGTTCACGCGCATTGACACATTCTATCAAAATATGAGCGGGGGGTATTCTTTCATCCCGGTCTTTGTCGATATTGATACTGATGGACGGAAGGATCTCTTTATCGGCAAGTACGATGGACACGTGAGCTATTACCATAATGTTGGGACGCCACAATCTGCACAGTTTGTCCCCGCGGCCTCTCCTGTAGACACTATTCGAACGACGGCAAATGCTGCCCCGGCCTTTGTGGACATCGATAATGATGGAGACAACGATTTCTTCGTCGGAGGCTCCAATGGGTTTCTCAAGTTCTACAGAAATGACGGTAGTCCATCATTGTTCCAGCCCGTACTTATCTCAGCATCATATCAGAATATTACGGCCGGACAGAACGCGATCCCCGCATTCCTTGACATTGAAACCGATGGAGATGAAGATTTGTTCATTGGGACGAGTGAAGGGCGCATTGAGTATTACAGGAATACGGGGACGCCCGATACCGCAGAGTTTATTCGGGTAACAAACGCATACGGCGGCACTGTGCCAACACAGGAAGCCTCTCCGTCGTTTGTCGATATAGATGGCGATGGGGATTACGATCTCTTCATGGGCGTGTTCAAGGGCGGCGTTCATTGTTATAGGAACCAAGTCGTTTCGAACTCTGTTAAAGATAAAGTGATGCCGACGAGTTTTTCTCTTGCTCAGAACTTTCCAAACCCTTTCAATCCAGGTACCACAATCAACTATCAACTTGCAGTTCGGAGTCACGTTACGCTGAGAGTGTTCGACGTATTGGGGAGGGACGTCGCAACATTGGTGGACGAAACAAAGGACATCGGCAGTTATTCAGTTACGTGGAATGCAACAGGAGTTTCCTCGGGAGTCTACTGTTGCAGACTTGAGATGGAAGGGCAGATGCAAACGAGGAAGCTCGTCCATGTTCGGTAGCATAGTAGCATAACAGTAGGAGCCACGGAACCGGATCGATTTACAAAAGTCTGTTGCTTTGAAATGTTTTCTTGATTACATTCATGCCACGCATTTCGACGTTCCAGCCTGTTGCAATCATGGAGAGGTGGGTGAGTGGCCGAAACCAGCGGTTTGCTAAACCGCCGTAGGGTGTAAAGCCCTACCGAGAGTTCGAATCTCTCCCTCTCCGCGTGTATGCCATACTCAGTTTATGTTTTGTTCTCTCCGCTCCACAAGAAGACTTATGTGGGCCAGACCAAGAATGTTGCGCTGAGGCTAGTGCACCATAACTCTGGGAAGGTTCGGTCTACAAAAAAGTACCTTCCTTGGTTGCTTCTTCACGAAGAGTGTTATGATACTCGGGCTGATGCCATCAGACGGGAGCAATGGTTCAAGAATTCCGCTGGTCGCAGATGCCTTGCCTTACTCCTTAGATCCGAAACCAGCGGTTTGTCCGCCTCAAGTGTAATTCAGTGAAGGCGAGATCTCGTCACGACGGAGTTGTGACGAACTAAACCGCCGTAGGGTGTAAAGCCCTACCGAGAGTTCGAATCTCTCCCTCTCCGCAGACTAGGCCCCACAAAAAACAGTGGGGCTTCGTCTTGCAAGCATTGCACATGAAACTGCTGATCAATTGCTTCGCAGGAATTCCCTCTTTCGAAATCACGTCCATGCCTCAGTAGTTCGTCTACATTCCTCCGGAGTTTGTCGATGTCTTTTCTGTGCGTGGGATCCACCAATGATGTGAAGCGAAGACTCAAGCGGAGTCAGCCTACAACAATTTCTCCTTCAGTGCCTTGGCCACCGCGCCACTTCTGCTATGGACCTGGAGCTTGGTGTAAATATTCCTGAGATGCGAGTCAACAGTGTGAAAGCTTACGCCAAGTTGGTGGGCGATCTGCTTCTTTGGCTCGCCCTCAACGAGGAGGTGGAGAATCTCTTTTTCCGCTTCAGTGATCCCATAGTTTCCCCGCGGCGCCGCGATCTCCGCAAACATATCCACAATTTTCCGGGCTATCTGAGCATTGATGGGCGCGCCACCCTTGAGGATTTCCTTGAGTGATAATACAATGTCATCCGGAGCGGCGCTCTTCAGAAGATAGCCGGATGCGCCTGCGCATATTGCCTGGAAGATTTTCTCGTTGTCATCAAACACTGTAAGCATGATGACTTGAATGGACGGGGCAAGCATTTTTACCCGTCTGATTCCCTCAATGCCGTCCATTCCCGGCAGGCCGATATCCATTAGCATGACATCAGGCGCGGCATCGGTGGTGAGCCGTGCCAGGGCGCTCTCGCACGACGGTACAGCCATTGTGCAGGTAAGGCCGGACGTCTCATTGATGAGGTCCTGAATGTTTTCCCGGAACCGGTTGTTATCCTCCACCAACCAGATGGTCATTGCTTCTTCGGTGGATATGTCAGGTTCATTGTTCATCTGAGGTATCATACAATTGAAACGGGTTGAAAGCAATCACGCATGTACGGGATGAGAGAAGTCTCCAACATACTCACATCTTCCCGGTAAATGTTACAGTTGTTCCGTTGCCGGGCAGGCTTGTGATCTCACATGTTCCTCGAATGGAGCGGGCTCTCTTTCGCAAACTCTGGAGCCCGTTGCCCGGTTGAGTGTCCCTTTCGACAAATCCCTTTCCGTTGTCAGCAATTCGCATCTCAAACATCCCTTCGATCAACGTAACGTTGATCTCCACTTTGGTTGCCATCGCATGCTTCGCGATGTTTGTGACGATTTCCTTGAATGCAAGAAACACGCTTCTCTTGAAGTCAATCGCGATGGCCCTTGAGTCATCGGGCTTTGGTGAATGGAAATGCAGTTCAGTTTCACTGAGAAGTGTTGAGGCAGTATCCTTCATCCGAAGAATGAGATCGCCGAGGCTGTCGTTTTCGGGTTTGATGAACCATACGAGATCTTTCATTCCCTGGGAAGTGAGAACGGCAGTGTTATAGATCTCTGCAATCTTCGCCTTGCTTGTCGGGGTCAGTTCCGGGGCGCGTTGAACAGCTCTGCTCACCATTGCAATTGCACTCAGGTTGCTCCCCACGTCATCGTGCAGGTCATCTGCAATTCGCAGTCTCAGTCGCTCGACCTCAAGCAATTTGCGGAGCCTGTATCTGTACACCGCGTAGATAGTGCTTGCAAAAAGCCCCGCGACGAGAATCCGAAACCACCAGGCCTGCCAGTATGGAGGTGTAATGATAAATGAAATAGACGCTCCTGTTTCATTCCACACATTGTTGCTGTTGCACCCTTTCACCTGGAAAACATAATTGCCGGCATTGAGATGTGCATAGCTTGCATAGTTGCGAGTTCCCGCGTCAACCCAGTCATTATCCACACCGACCATTCTGTATGCAAATCTGTTCCGTTGTGGATTGGCGTAGTCGAGTGCGGCAAATGAGAACGAGAGAAAATTCTGGTCGTAGGAGAAATGAATTTCCCCGTCCGGAAGAGTGGATGTGGCAGGGAGTTCCTGGTCAAATACCGACCAGGACGTTATTGCGATCTCTGGCGGACTGGAAATAGAGAAAATACTATCAGGATAGAATTCGGTGAATCCATCAAGTCCTCCAACAAACAACTTGCCTTGCGTATTTTGGAAGAACCCTGAACGAAGTTCTGTAAATCCGATGCCATAGCTCTCGTCAAACCTCGTGAAGGATTGTGCTTTCGGAGAAAACCTTGCCAATCCAGTCTCCGTGGATAGCCACAAGTTGTTCTGTTGATCAACAAAGATTCCAAAAATGTGCGCATCAGATAATTCACGGACGGCATGTCGCGTAAACAGGCCGGACCGTGGATCAAACGAAGCCAATCCTATCCGTGTACTGAGCCAGAATAAGCCATCATTGTCCTCGACCAGACTGTATATCCAGTTCTCCTGAATTCCCGAAGTATCGGCGGGGTGGAGGAACTGCACATGCTTTCCGTCGGGCTCCAGTTTGGTGAGTCCTCGCCCATACGTCGCGACCCAAAGATTTGACAGGCGATCTTGAAAGATATCTGAAACTTGTTTGCCCTCCAGGGTGTCAGACACTTTTGGTTGGATGAGGTAGTTCCTGAATCGATGAGGTGTCCCTGGCCTCAGCTCTGAAAGTCCACCGATCGTGCAGATCCAAATAGTACCGGAATGGTCTTCATAAATATCATCGATCTGATTACTCAAAAGACTCGTTGAATCCCCCTCGATGTGTTTGTACACCACCATCTGCTTCCTGGTTTTGTCGAGCACGGCAATTCCTCCGGACGTTCCTATCCAGAGGTTCTCGTTTCGATCTTCGATGATGGGTCCAACGTCGTTATGGGGGAGTGAGAAACGAGTCGACGCGTCACTCTTGAAATTGGCAACACGCCGATAGGCACCGTTCACTTGTTTGAAGGCATCAAGTCCGCCTCCCCACAACCCGGTCCAGAGAATCCCTTTGCGGTCCTCACACAACGCGAGTACAGCCCCACGGTGAAGCAGAAGCGAATCTTGATTGCGTATATGATTGGTGAAAGGGTTTGTTGCCATCAATACCTTGTTGACGCCGTGGCGGGTACCAATCCAGAGAAGAAGGCTTCTTCCAGTTGTCGCGACAGGGTCCGGGTAGAGCGTCCTCACTGAATTCAGTGAACGGTCAACATCATCCGATGTCGTAAACTGTGTGAGCGATCCATTGTCATAAAACAGCAATCCAAGGTCCAGAGCGGCAATCCACATTCTCCCAAAGGGGTCGCGGGCAAGTGACATAATGGTATGTCTCGTATAGGAATGCAGGTCCACCCGGCGCATGCGCTGTGTTTCAAGATCGAGCACATTCAATCCTTCACTGGTGCCGATCCACAATTCCTGATTGACATTCTCACAGAGAGAGGTGATGTTGTCGGAGTACAATGTTCCTGAATCGGTTGCAGTGCTGCGGTAGTGGACAATTCGTGAGGTTGCTGTTTCAAGAAGGTTGAGTCCGCCCCCGGTTGTTCCTATCCACAATCCGCCTGAGTGATCGAGAAGGAGCGTGAGAATTCTGTTTGCACTTAATCCGTCACTTGTGGTATACCGTCGTACTATTGTGGAGGTTGTGTTGTAGCTGAACAGCCCCAGCGAGCTTGTGCCGATCCAGATTGTACTATCCGGACCTTGCACAATTGCGTTAATCCGGCTCCGTGGGATTTCCGTACCTGGAAGAAACTGAGACAATTGCTCAGTCTTTAGATCGAATGTCCATAGCCCGTTTCCCGTGGCGAGCAGGAGTCTCCCCCCCTTCATTGATATTATTGATGTTATGATTTGCCGCTTGTTCTCCGGAGTTGATTCGATTGCAAAAACCCGCACCTGGTATCCGTCGAATTTGCAAAGACCCCGGTCCGTCCCAAACCAGAGAAAGCCGCGGTCATCCCGAAGAATGCCATTGACTCTCCCGAAATTCGGGGAGGGGATTTGTTCAAACGTGCTCAGATACTTATCCGACGCATCTGTCCCGGAGGATGCGAGACAGGCCGCAATACAAAGAGCAACAGTAATGAGTAGAGTTGACTGAAAACGCATGGCGTGAGTGATCGTGTTGCCCCCGGCTGGCAATCAGCCTTCGCTGACTAAGTGTATGCCAATACACCTACAGAATCAAGTACTCCGTTGCCCGCAAATGCGTGATTGTCTGGGTACACTATCCCGGATATATTTCCTGTGGCCTTACCTGTTCTTTTTAACAACGAGCCTGGGCATAACCCATTTCATCCAATTGGAGGTATTTTACTATGGATACAACTCACATCGGTGGACTGAGATGGGTCGTTATGATCCTCGTGCCTGTCGCTCTTCTTCTACTCTCCTTCCCCTCTCAAGCCCAGGAAGTCCAACGAGTCTATGAAGCCCAACAACTCCACGAAGTGATGGAAGGCGTTGGGAATAACATAGACAACGCGGCTCCCCAAAGTAAGCCATTAGCGCAGCAGCCTGTTCCCGCGACTTCAACAGGATCGACGCACCCAGCAACACCGCTCGGAATAGCCTCGATATTCGTTGTCACAAATACACTTGACAGCGGTACCCCAATCGGGTCTCTGCGGGACGCCCTAAACCGGGCATTTGCACACGCAGGCCCTGATACGATCAGATTCAATATTCTCGGTAGTGGCGTACAAACCATCAGGCCTCTCACTGCGTTCATTGAATCTAACGGTCCGCTTGTCATCGACGGAACCACGCAACCAGGCTTTGCAGGAACCCCCTTGATTGAGATCGACGGAAGTTTGGCCCCGCTAGGCACAAATGGATTGGTCATTAAGGGCGGCAACAGTATTGTCAAGGGGTTGGTGATAAACCGCTTCAGACGTTTTGCCGGAGGTGGGAACGGAATGGGCATCGTTCTCGATTTGATCGGAGGAAACGTAATCACAGGAAACTACATCGGGACAAGCGCGGACGGGCAAACCAGTCTCCCCAACCAGACTGCCGGAGTGGGGATCTTTGGGGCGTCTGGTGGGAACAGGATTGGAGGAACTACCACAGAAGAAAGAAATGTAATATCGGGCAACGGCAATTCCGGAATAATGATCAATAGTGCGAATTCTTCAGGGAACATTGTGCTGGGTAATTACATTGGGACAAACGCAGCAGGGACTTCACCTCTTGGGAACGGGTTTAACGGCGTATTCGTTTCCGGGCCGGTTAACACGATCGGAGGGCTGGATGCCGGTGCGCGCAATATTATTTCGGGGAATGCCTGGCCAGGAGTCTATTTGTTCGGGCCGGCCGCATTAGGGAATCAGGTGATCAACAACTATATCGGTACGGATATCTCTGGCACAATTGCGATTCCTAACGAAGCGGGGGTATTGATCTCAAATGCACCGAATAACACTATCGGTGGATCAACGCCCGATGAAGGTAATATCATCGCCGGGAACTTATTGTATGGCATCGACATTCGCAACGCCGCAGCAACAGGCAATCAAGTGCTCTTCAATTACATCGGAACGAACCAGGACAACCAGCCAAATCTCGGCCACCTTTCGTATGGTGTCACTATCAACGCTTCCGTAACTACGCTCAGTGACAACTTCATTGCTTTCAACTATGGCATGGGCGTGAACGTCACGGGTGGTTCACAAAACCTGATAACCCGGAATTCCATTTTCTCGAATACAGGCCTCGCGATTGATCTTGCACCGGCTGGTCTTACAATAAACGACCCGCTTGACGCCGACGCAGGACCCAACAATTTGCAGAACTTCCCCATCCTTGATTCCTCACGGGTTGCCGCAGATGGAGGTGAACTTATCGTTCACGGGCGGCTCAAGAGTACACCCAACGCTCAATTCACTATTCATTTCTATACGAACTTTGATTACGACCCATCCCACTTTGGAGAAGGAGAAGCACCGGAGGTCTCAGTTCAAGCAATGACCGACGGAAATGGCAACGCTGATTTTGTTGGCTCAATAGCGATCGTCATTGGCAATACACCTCCCTATATAACTGCAACAGCAACGGATGCACAGAATAATACGTCAGAATTCTCTCAAGCTCTCTGCACCCTCGACAGCGATGGTGACGGCATATTGGATTCCTGGGAAACGCAAGGGTGGGGCATAGACGTGAATAGCGATGGAACTATCGACCTGGATCTCCACCTAAAGGGTGCACGGCCAGACCATAAGGATATATTTGTTGAGATAGATGCGATGACGGGAATGGCACCCCAACCAGGAACATTGGAGAGGATTGTAAATGCATTCGATTTGGTGGCGAGTTCATTGGTGAATAATCCCGATGGGACAAAAGGCATCAAACTTCATTGCCTGCCAATGGATGAAACCTCACTCACGCCAAGCGCCTGGCCTTTGAATTGGTGGGAGCTCTTTCAGCTTGTCAAGCAGTCGCACTTTGGGACCGTTGCAGAACAGGCGGACTCCAACATACTGGAAGCGAAGAAGCTGGTCTATCGATACTGCATTTTTGCGTTCACAAAAGGGGAGGGTGACGCTTCGGGCACATCAGAAAATTCTGAGGGTGGGAACGGAAAAGCTCTGGGCGGAAATGATTTTATGATAACAATGGGGACCTTTGATCAACCGGGAGGAACTGAGGATCAAAAAGCAGCCACCTTTATGCACGAACTCGGGCATACGCTCGGGCTAAGACACGGTGGTGGAGATTACATTAACTACAAGCCCAACTACATCAGCATCATGAATTATTCATGGCAATTCAAGTATCTATGGAATCCTTCTTTTTGGTGGGGATTAAACTACTCGACAGCTTCCCTCCCTACACTCGACGAATCGAGCCTTGATGAACACGATGGCATAAACCCCGAACCTAGTGGACCAATCTATGCGCTGACGGTTCCTTTTAGTGATCCGGGCAGGACTGCGCAGTATACTTTCCTCACTCCAACCATACCGGTGGACTGGAATGGCGATGGTGTTTTCAATAACGGCACTGTCTCGGTAGATCTAAACATTTTCAAGCCGGAAGAAACACCTCGGGTTCAAACCCTCACGAGTCAATCAGATTGGGATAAGTTGATTTACAACTTCAGAAACAGTCCGGCATTCACAGTTACGCAACCCTCAAGAAACGAACTGCTGGCAGATAGCTTGGAAGAAGAGGAAATGACCGAAGCAACGTTTCAATTTCTTAACAATCTCCCGCCGCCAAAACCCTATGGTCAGTTCGTTATGGATGGGCAACTCGATACGTCCGCTCAACTCATTGCCTCGAACGCCGGCATCAATCTGTATGCGCACTATAAGTCAGGCCAATTGTATGTAGCAACGAATTCTGCGCAATCGCAAGGCGCTGATATGTTCATCTTCATTTCAGACGGGCGGAATTCTCTCCGCTCCGCACCCACAGGAAAAAACGGACAGGTTGCTGCTTGGTCGACATTTCTTGGCAATGAAAGCACCGACAATTCCTCCGAGTGGTTTACGACAACTGAAACGCCGCTCAATGATATTACTGTGGATACTGCGGGCGCCGTGCTCGAAGGTGTGATTTACCTCGAATTGTTGTTCGGAAAAAGTCCGTCAGAGTTATATATAGCTGTTGGTAAATATGGAACCGACTCAGGCGGCACATTGATTGCCCAAGTTCCCGTGGGCAATGGAGATGACAACATCGATCCATCGGAACTTTTCTGGTATATCGGCGCTCCTCCCCCCTTGAATACTTATTTCACACAGCAAGGAGATAAACTCGTTGGTACAGGTGCGGGGAACGGGCCTGCCGGTGTTCTTCAGGGGAGTTCTGTTGATCTTTCATCGGATGGAAATACTGCCATCGTTGGTGGAGAGAGTGATAATCTTTATCAAGGAGCGACGTGGATCTTCACACGCAGTGGGAATGTATGGAGCCAACAGGGAAACAAACTTGTCGGTGTGGGCGGAGGAGGCCCTTCAAACCAAGGGAGCGCTGTTGCTCTCTCATCAGACGGAAACACGGCCATTGTGGGTGGACCCTATAGTTCAATAGGTGCCGCGTTTGTCTTCATACGGGCCGGCACGATGTGGAGCCAACAGGGAGGTCCACTCGTTGGCACAGGCTGGGTGAGCCAACCGAGGCAAGGTTGTTCAGTTGACCTTTCATCAGACGGAAACACTGCCATCATTGGTGGATTTTATGATAACTCTGGCAAAGGCGCCGCCTGGGTATTTACCCGAAGTGACAGCGGCGTGTGGACCCAGCAAGGGAACAAACTTATAGGCACGGGCGCAGTGGGCAATGGCTACCAGGGCAATTCAGTGTCGCTTTCATCCGACGGGAATACAGCCCTCATCGGTGCACCTTGGGACAATTCTTTTGCTGGAGCGATCTGGGTGTTCACGCGAACTGCCGGTGTGTGGAGCCAGCAAGGAAGCAAGCTCGTTGGCACAGGAGCTGTCGGCAGTGCATACCAAGGCTCTTCTGTTTCACTTTCATCAGATGGGAACACCGCCATGATTGGTGGATTTTATGATAACTCTGGCGAAGGCGCCACTTGGGTGTTCACACGAACTGGCACAGTGTGGAGTCAACAGGGGAACAAGCTCGTTGGTACGGGGGCTGTGAATAATCCTTCCGCAACTCAGGGTACTTCCGTTTCTCTCTCCTCTGACGGCAATACCGCCCTTGTCGGCGGTTTCAGAGACAACACTAATGTCGGCGCAATATGGGCATTCACGCGAAGCGGCGGTGTCTGGAGTCAGCAAGGAAACAAACTCGTTGGGACAGGAGCGGTTAACACTCCCTACCCCGCCCTTCAGGGGTATTCCGTTTCCCTCTCTGGGGACGGGTTGACTGCAATTGTTGGTGGACCCAATGACGCAACGAATCTCGGAGCTGCGTGGATGTTTACGCACGAGGCACCGCTCCCAATTCAATTGGGCAGCTTCACGGCAACAATCGTGAACGGAAGCAACGTGCGGCTTGATTGGATGACACTCAGCGAAATCAACAATTACGGATTTGAGGTCCAGCGCTCACCGGAAAATGAGAATGCCTACAACACACTCCCGAACAGTTTCATTCCGGGACACGGAACCACGAACGAGCCACAACACTATTCGTTTACGGATATTAATGTACTGCCTGGACAATGGTACTATCGTCTGAAGCAGATCGACCTGGATGGTACGGTACATTACTCAGATGGAGTAACGATCAATACCTTGACCGGAGTCTCCGGATCGCAACTCCCGGATAAGTTCGGGCTGAGTCAGAACTATCCTGACCCATTCAATCCTTCAACAACAATTCAGTATCTACTGCCCCAGGCCGCGCAGGTCACGCTGAAGATCTATAACGTGCTCGGGCAGGAAGTGGCAACGCTTATTGATGGAGTAGAAGCACCCGGATACAAATCTGCTGTGTGGCATGCAAGCAATATTGCAAGCGGTGTATACTTCTACAGGATCGTCGCAACTTCCGGTCAGACGACATTTGTCGATGTGCGGAAAATGCTGGTGATGAAATAAACGAGCAAATTCTGTTCTCATTCATTCAACTCAAACAGGAAATATGAATCGAATAAGTACTAACATTCACCCTCCGGTCAAGCTGATATTTGCCATTGCCGCGCTGTTTTCTTCGTTCAACTTCTTACAAGCCCAGGAAGTCCAGCGAGTCTACGAATCCCAACGAGTCAATGAAGCAATCGGGGAGCCCGTGATCAGCCTGGGCAACGGCACTCTCCAGGACGAACCCGATGGGCAACAGCCTCCAACAGAGAGATCGACCGGATCAGCAACACCGCTCGGAATAGCTTCGACATTCGTTGTCACAAATACACTTGACAGCGGTGCTCCCGTCGGGTCTCTGCGGGATGCCTTGAACCGAGCGTTTGCACACGCAGGTCCTGATACGATCAGATTTGATATTCCCGGCAGTGGCGTACGAACCATCAGGCCTCTCACTGCGTTCATTGCATCCAACGGTCCGATTGTCATCGATGGAACCTCACAATTTGATTTTGCTGGTACGCCAATTATTGAAATCGATGGTAGTTTGGCCCCGCTGGGCACAAATGGATTGGTTATCAACGGCGGCAATAGTATTGTCAAAGGATTGGTGATAAACCGCTTCAAGAGATTTACTTCAGGCGGGAATGGAGTCGGTATAGTTCTCGATTTGCTCGGAGGAAACGTAGTCACTGGAAACTATATTGGGACAAGTGCGGATGGGCAAACCAGTCTCCCCAACCAGGCTGCAGGAGTGGGAATCTATGGAGCGTCAGGCGGGAACAGGATTGGGGGTACAACTCCAGGAGAAAGGAACATCATATCGGGTAACGGCCATTCCGGGATACTGATGAATAGTGTGAGTGTTGGAGGAAATATCGTGCAGGGCAATTACATCGGTGTAAATGCAACTGGCACATCATCTCTCGGGAACGGCTTCAACGGGATATTCGCAGTCGGGCCCACTAACACGATTGGAGGGCTCGATTCGAGTGCGCGGAATATTATCTCCGGGAATGCATGGCCTGGAGTCAGTTTGTTTGGGACATCCGCGGCGGGGAATCAAGTGATCAACAACTACATCGGCACGGATGGCAGCGGAACAATACTTATCTCGAGTGCACCAGCGAACGCCGTCGGTGGTGTACCGTCTGAGGCCGGGAATTCCATTGCTGGAAAGTTTCTCCGAAATGTATTCACCTCAGCCTCTGGCCCTCGGAATGTTGTACCGGGCGCGTCCCCTCTGGGGGAACTGCCTTCCGGTGTCGTGATCGACAATGCACCCAATAATACGATCGGTGGATCAGACGGCAGGGCGAAGAATGTGATCTCAGGGAATCCATTCTTTGGTGTGATTATTCAGAACGCGGCCGCAACGGGGAACAGAGTTCTTGGCAACTACATCGGGACGAATGCAGTTGGTACCGCTGCGCTTCCAAACCTGGCGGGCATTAGCATCACAAGCGCGTCGGGGAACACAATTGGCGGAACAACAGTAGGAGAAAGAAATGTCATCTCAGGAAATTCCATTCATGGCATGCAGATCGTTACGGGCAGCGCTGGAAACATCGTCCGTGGAAATTACATCGGACTTAATGCTGCCGGAACTGACACTGTAGGAAACTACGGTGAGGGCATTCTCGTCGACGCACCGAACAACACCATCGGTGGTCTAGTCCCTGGAGCCGGAAATGTTATTTCGGGTAATGAGGATGGTATTTTCATCGATGACAACGGGGGAGGGACCATTGTGCAGGGAAACCACATCGGGACTGATTCGACAGGCGAAGCCGCTCTTGGGAACCTCTTTTATGGTGTTGTGATCGACAATGCACCCAATAACACGATTGGTGGGCCGGTTCCAGAAGCAAGAAATATCATCTCGGGGAATATCCTTTTTGGTGTAATCATTCAGAACGCGGCCGCCATAGGCAACAAAGTTCTCGGAAACTATATCGGGATAAATGCAGAGGGCTCATCTCCGCTCCCAAACCTTGGGGGCATCAGTATCTACGACGCTCCCAGAAACATCATCGGCGGAGGAAGCGAAGACGAAAAGAACGTCATCTCCGCGAATTCGCTGGTCGGTCTCATTGCCAACATGCCAGGTGCGACGGGAAATAAGATAGTCGGGAATTACATTGGCACCAATACCTATGGTGCCAGCATTGGCAATGGCTGGCATGGCATCATGATCATCTCCTCCCAGGACACCATTCGTTCCAACGTGATTGCATATAACAGCGGCAGTGGTGTATACGATTCAGCGGGGACACAGAACCTGATAATACAGAATTCCATTTTCTCGAATACGGGTCTAGGGATCGACCTTGCACCGGCGGGTCTTGCAATAAACGACACGCTTGACGCCGACGCAGGTGCAAACAATCTGCAGAACTTTCCCTTGCTGGATTCTGCAGCGTTTGTTGGAGGCGACCTCAAAATTCATGGGAGGTTCAATGGAAAGCCGAACACGCTGTTCTTTCTGGATTTCTATATGAGCACCGAAGCCCACGCGTCTCATTTTGGAGAGGGGGCTCAGTACCTTCAAAGTGTTTTCAGCGATGTGACCGATGCCTCCGGGTTCAGGAGATTTGTTGCAACAATCCCGCTTACGATCGGAGACAAATTTCTTACCGCCACTTCAAGAGACTCCCTCGGAAATACTTCCGAGTTCTCTCAAGCGCTTTGCCTTGTCGATGAGGATGAAGATGGAATCATGGATTCCTGGGAGACCCAAGGTTGGGGCCTCGACGTGAACAGTGACGGGATCATCGATCTGGATCTCCATGCTCTGGACGCTAGGCCAAATAGCAAGGACATTTTTGTCGAAATAGACGCGATGACCACTATGACGCCACATCCGACGGCGTTGCTAGACGTTGAAGCAGCCTTCCTAATATCACCTAATGGCGGCATCAGCCTCCACATGATCGTTAGCGACACTCTCATTCCATTAGCACCATGGGTCACAAACTTCTGGGGGAGCTTTGACGTTTTGAAGGGCTTGTATTTTGGTACCCAGGATGAGCGTTCAAGTCCAAACTCACGCTACATCCTGGAGGCAAAGCGGCTTGTCTTCCGATACTGCATGTTTGCTTTCCAGATTGACACATCGTTTTCTTCGGGAACGGCGGAAGATGATTTTACCCGTGGATGTAACGATTTCATTGTGAGCCTCGGCGGAGTGACACCAGTGGGAGGAACCCCGGCTGTCCAGGCCGGCACGTTTATGCATGAACTGGGCCATACCCTTGGCCTTCGTCACGGCGGCGCTGACCATATCCATTACAAGCCGAACTATATCAGCGTTATGAATTATGCCTGGCAAATTCCATATAGCTGGAGCGCAACCACATCCATACTTGACTACTCAGCTACGGCGTTACCTACCCTGGCGGAGTCCACGATGGTTGAGGGTACAGGGCTTGGTGTGCCGCTTGGTACCACATTACCAATACTCAATGTTCCATACAGCGCACCAGGCCGGGGGGTCCTGTACGCACGATCCAGGCCGAATGCAGCAGTTGACTGGGACAGCAGTTCTTCGATTTCAGGGACTCCGGTTCCTGCAGACATAAACTCTTTTGATTTGAATTATCCCGCTGTGCCCGGTCAAAGCCTGACGAGTCAGGATGATTGGTCAAACCTGATCCTTAATTTCAGACATAGTCCTGATTTCTCGGATGCGCCTCGCTCCGTAGCGGCTCCAGGACTCGATGAACTGAACTTACGGACAATCCAGTTCCTCAATAGCCTTCCACCTCCTAAACCATCTGGCTACTTTGTCATGGATGGAGAGCTTGATACTTCCGCTACGCTCATCGCAACGAATGCGGGCATCAATCTCTATGCGCGGTATACTGACACACAGTTATATGTCGCAACCAACTCTGCGGAGTCACAAGGCGCAGACATGTTTCTCTTCATCTCTGACGAGCGGTATCCCTTGCGCAGCGCTCCCTTCGGAAAGGCCGGACAGGTTGCAACATGGTCTGCATTTCTCTGGAACGATAGTTCAGACAACTCATCCGGCTGGGCGAACGCAACGGAGGCGGCTCAAATCAATTTTACGGATGATGCGGTCGGCGCAGTGCTGGAGGGAGTTATTGACCTCGAGTTTCTCTACGGGAAAAATCCGGCGAAACTCTTCATCGCTGTGGGGAAGTATGGAAGCGAAACGGGCGGCACATTGCTCGCGCAGGTTCCCACAAGTAACGGCAATGGCAATATCGAGCCGTCGGAGCTCGTCCAAGTTATCGGCACACCGCCCGCTCCGACCAACACATACTTTACGCAGCAGGGAGATAAACTTGTTGGCACTGGAGCGGTTTTCAATGGCCCAGTCCGAGTTCAACAAGGTGTGTCCGTTGATCTTTCGGGGGATGGGAATACTGCCATCGTAGGTGGACACACTGACAATGGAAATGTAGGAGCAGCGTGGGCATACACGCGAAACGGCATCGTGTGGAGCCAACAGGGGAATAAGCTGGTGGGTACAGGCGCTACCGGACTCACACAGCAAGGTACTTCCGTCGCCCTTTCATCAGATGGGAATACAGCCATCGTTGGCGGATACAGAGATAATAATTATGTCGGCGCGGCATGGGTCTATACACGGAACGGTAATGTGTGGAGCCAGCAGGGAAGTAAGCTCGTTGGTTCGGGTACGGTCGGCCAGGCATACCAGGGCAAATCGGTCGCACTTTCATCCGACGGGAATACAGCCATCGTTGGCGGATACGTAGACAATAACTCTGCGGGTGCAGCATGGATCTATACCCGAAGCGGCAATGTGTGGAGTCAGCAAGGAAGCAAGCTCGTTGGAATAGGAGCAGTAAACGGTCCTGGCGGTGTTTACCAAGGTATCTCTGTTTCCCTTTCATCAGATGGCAACACAGCTATCATTGGCGGAATGTTGGACGACACCAGTAAAGGAGCGGCATGGGTGTTCACGCGATCCGCCGGTGTGTGGAGCCAGCAAGGAAGCAAGCTCGTTGGCACAGGCGCTGCGGGCAGTGCACAGCAAGGTTATTCTGTCTCCCTTTCATCGGATGGCAATACGGCCTTCATCGGCGGTCCTTCCGATGGCAATGCAACAAGAGGAGCAGTATGGGTGTTCACACGAAATGCTGGTGTGTGGAGTCAACAAGGAGGCAAGCTCGTTGGCACAGGTGTAGTGGGGCTTGCAAGTCAAGGCGGATCTGTCTCCCTTTCGGGTGATGGGAATACGGCAATCGTCGGTGGAGGAGGGGATAGTGGTGGTGCAGGCGCGGTGTGGGTATTTACGAGGAGGGGCGGTGTCTGGAGTCAGCAGGGGAGTAAGATAGTCGGCACAGGAGCTGTGAACATTCCTTACCCGGCTTATCAGGGCAATTCTGTTGCACTCTCATCAGATGGGATCACGGCAATTGTCGGCGGTCCCAATGACGCAACGAGCCTCGGAGCTGCGTGGGTGTTTATGCACGATGAACCTCTGCCAATCCAACTCGCCTCATTTACAGCCACGGTTGTCAACCAGAACAATGTCCGGCTTGACTGGACGACACTCTCCGAGATCAACAACTACGGTTTCGAGATCCAACGCTCGCCTGAGAATGAGAACAATTATCAAACACTCCCGAACAGTTTCATTCCCGGACATGGAACCACAAATGAGCCGCAACACTATTCGTTTACGGATGTCAGTGTACTGCCAGGACAATGGTACTATCGTCTGAAGCAGATCGATCTGGATGGTACGATTCATTACTCGGATGGGGTAACGATCAGCACCTTGACTGGGGCCTCCGGATCGCAACTCCCGGAGGAGTTCGGTCTGAGTCAGAACTATCCTGATCCATTCAATCCTTCAACCACAATTCAGTATCAACTGCCAAAGTCAGTACACGTGACATTGAAGATCTATAACGTGCTCGGACAGGAAGTGGCGACGCTCGTGGATGATGTGCAGAATGCCGGGTACAAATCTGTTGTGTGGAATGCAACCAATATCGCGAGCGGCATCTACTTTTACAGATTGCACACGTTTGACTTTGTTGAAACCAGGAAGTTGTTGTTACTGAGATAGCATCAGGGCCAAAGCCCGATTCTGTACTGCGTTCTTCTTTTGCCTCAGCTTGAAGGCAGGGTTATCAATTGGACATAACTGTGGCCGTCTAAATAGGCCGTAGTGGCGGGACATTGTCCCGCACGTTGGGCCTAAAGGTCAGTAGTGGCCGGACATTGTCCCGCACGTTGGGCCAATTCCCGACGAAGAGCCCGTTTCGGCGACGCGGTGCGTCGCCACTACACCATGAGGCAGACTTTTTGGACACCCCTACGGCGTTGGTCAACAAAAATGCTGATCCGTTATTTTGTAGGACAGGCTGCCCGCCGAGAGTCACGTTTATACGCTTGCCCCGCTCTCATCATCCCAAGCATGAGATAAGCGACTTATCGCCAATGTTCTATTGACTCTGAGAGCGATTTTGTGCAATTTCATTCGTCATACTGAATACAAGGTAACGTTCCGTGTTTATGTAGTTGCACGAAGAAGCGATCACCATACTGAAATTCATTTTGCGATCCCCCATGTTCCTTTGCCGGAGAAGTCGATTCTCCTTCATTTCCCGCTGTGTCGTTCTTCCATCCGTTGTTCTTGTCGTTTCCCAGGGTCTGTCCGTTCTTCACGCGCAAACGCGTGAGGTTGCCAAGCAACAAGCCGAAAGCCAGTTGCAGCAGATGTCGCCTCAGCAAATTGATGCGAAGATCAAAGAATATGGAATGACCCGTGAACAAGCCGAGTCAAAGGCAAAGGAACTGGGCATCGACTTGAATGCATATCTCCTGCGGGATTCAGGATCGTCACTCCAGCCGGTTCCGCCATCCTTGAGTCCGGAGGAAACCCCGCAGACCGATAAATCCAAAGACAAGAAGGAAGTTCCATCCCAGCCTCCGCCTACAAGCAAAGGCGGGCTGCCATATTTTGGTTATGACGTATTCGCCTCTACGCCATCAGCGTTTGAGCCGACTGCGGTTGGGCCGGTGGATCCTGAATACATCATAGGCCCGGGAGACGTGTTGCGTTTCGCGGTATGGGGACAGGTGGAATTGCAGAACGAGGTCACCGTAGACAAGGAGGGGAGGATATTCATCCCCACAGTTGGTCAAATCATGGTATCGGGACAAACGCTTGATGCAACACACAGCAAGCTCAAGGCCCATATGTCCAAATCGTATTCCGGACTTGTCTCGCGTCCACCCACCGTATGGATGGATATTACCATCGCAAAGCTCCGTCCGAAACGGGTGTTCATCATGGGAGAAGTCTCGAAGCCCGGCGGCTACACCGTCAGCAGCTATGGCAGTGTGTTCAGCACACTCTACAGTGTTGGTGGCCCGACCGTCCGCGGCACTTTGAGAGATATCCGGATCATCCGTGGCAACAACACCATCGCCCATGTTGATTTATATAACTATCTGCTCGGCGCCGACTCAACAAATGACATGCGTGTTCAGAACAATGACATTGTCTTCGTTCCTCCCCGCGGTAAGACTGTTGCGATCACCAGGGAAGTTCTCAGGCCTGCCATCTATGAGCTATTGCCCGGCGAGAACCTCGACAAGCTGATTGAATATTCCGGCGGAGCGCGAAGCACAGCCTATCTTGAGCGGGTACAGGTCGATCGTATCATTCCGTTCCGTGAACGGAAACCGGGCGGACCCGAGCGACGTGTGATCGATGTGAATTTCAGAGACATCCTCAATGCAAACAAGGACTACGACCTGGTCGATGGCGACGTCATCAGCGTGTATTCCATATTCGACGAGCGGATGAATATTGTCATGCTCAGGGGTGCGGTTGCACGCCCGGGGCAATATCAACTCGAAAGAGCGCCGTCGTTACGGGCATTGCTCAGTGCTGCGGAAGGACTCCAGCCCGGTGCGTATCTGGAAGTTGCCCACCTCGTACGGTTCAACGATGACTGGCTCACACGGCGAATTATTCCTTTTGAACTGAAGAACGTTCTCACCGAACCCGAAGCAGACTGGAAGTTGATGCCGCGGGATGAGGTGTTTATTTTTTCCATTGAGGCGATCGAGGTGAAAAATAAATCCGTCACCATTCGCGGTGAAGTAAAGTCACCCGGCAAATTTGCTCTCACCGAAAACATGACGCTGCAAGACATCATATTGCTTGCCGGAGGTTACACGGAAGGCGCTGAGATGCTCCAGGCTGAAGTGTCCAGGATTGATCCTGCGGGTATTCCGGGAGATTCGTTAGTGAGGATTTATCACCCGAAACTGCCGACGGTGTTCAACGCAGATGGACGTAATATTGCCGGCGATACCACCAGTGTGCAGTCACTGCTGGCCCAGGGATTCTTTGTTCTGCAGAACCATGACGAGGTACTGATAAGGCCCAACCCGGATTTCTCTCTGCAACAGAATGTGACAATCGGGGGAGACATGATCCATCCCGGTGTGTATGCTATCGAACGAAAGGGAGAACGGTTGTCCAGTCTCCTTGCGCGGGCTGGTGGCCCAACCACCACGAGCTATCTTGGTGGAGCTGAGCTGACCCGCGGGGGACAGCGCATCCTCATAGATTTTGAGAAGGCATTCACCAAGAGGGACCCGGTGCATGACGTTACCTTGCTTGGGGGCGATGCCATCAAGGTTCCACCGAAGCCAAATACCGTCCTCGTATCAGGCGAAATAAATGGCGGCGGTCTGCTCTCGTTTGTGAAAGGTGAAAGCGTGTCGGACTACATTGATCGCGCTGGAGGTCTCACGGACAGTTCGGACTACGCGGTGCTCATGTATCCAACGGGAGAGAGGCGACGCGTGAACTTTGGATTCTTACGCTCCAACCCTGAAGTGGCGGACGGATCTTCAATCAGGGTACTGAAGGTTCCCCCTCCACCCGTGCCGGAAAAAGGACAAAGCGTTTCAGGGACGATCATAGATATGTTTGCCATTCTTACCTCGGCGGCAACGATTGCGTTCATCGTGTACCAGACAACGAAGTAGCCAAGAGGAACGCGTCATTGCGGGGAGAGCTTTTAACGACGAAGCAATCTGAAGACAAAATAGAGGTTGTTCCGCCTTCCGGAATCCCGCACATGAGCGGAATCAGAGAAAGCGGGACTTCACAAAAGAAGTTCGCAATGACAGGGTGGCTTGTCATTCCGAGGAGAACCTAAAGTCGCGGGAATTTTCAAGAAAGCCAGCAGTGTCTGAATCGGCAAAACCCTTTACCGTCAACCAGTATGCTGTAGTTGACGCAAATGTTGAGATAGGCGAGGGAACAAAGATCTGGCATTTTTCTCATGTCCAGTCAGGAGCGAAGATTGGCAGGAACTGTGTGCTCGGACAGAACGTGAACGTGGCGAACAACGTGGTCATTGGGAATCATGTCAAGATCCAGAACAATGTCTCGATCTACGAGGGTGTTACGCTCGAAGACTATGTGTTTTGCGGGCCCTCGATGGTGTTCACCAACATTCTCGATCCCCGTTCCAAATACCCCCAGGTTGGAACAGAGTTTTACATCCCCACGCTCGTAAAAGAGGGAGCGTCGCTCGGGGCGAACTCCACGATTGTCTGTGGCCATACCATCGGGAGGTTTGCGTTCGTCGGAGCTGGATCTGTGGTGACGAAAGACGTCCCTGATTTTGCTCTCGTCGTCGGTAACCCCGGTCGGGTCGTTGGATGGATGAGCGAGGCGGGTACAAAACTGAAGTTCGACAAGGACGGTGTCGCGCACTGCGAGAAGTCCGGTAAGAAATATGGACTTCAATCTGGGAGAGTGCATGAGGTGTAACGAAGGTCGTCCAAATGTCATTGCGAGGAACGCTCTCCGTGACGAAGCAATCTGAAACCAAGATAGAGATTGTTCCGCCTTCCAGAATCCCGCACATGAGCGGAATCCGAGAAAGCGGGACTTCACCCTGAGGAGCGGGTTCGCAATGACACGGGCTGGTCATTGCGAGGAGTGCTTCTCAACGACGAAGCAATCTGATACTCGGATTCTCATACTACTGGAGTTTTCTTGCTATGGCCGATGGCCAACAAACATCTTTACAATCAACAATAACGAAGTCAACCATCCCGTCAGCCGAAGAAATCATCTCCCTGTTGTGGGCACGAAGATCACGCATTATTGTCATCTCACTCGTTGCCGGACTCCTTACTTGGGGCATTAACTTCCTCATCTCTGATTATTTCAAATCCACTGCGACGCTTCTCCCGGCTCCGCAAAAAGGGAAGATTGCTGGCCTGGGACAACTTGCCGATGTTGCCGCACTTGCCGGTGTGAACGTCCCTGGAAGCGAAGTCTCCCGGATGTATCCTTCGATCCTCAATAGCGAATCTGTCTTGCAGAACGTTATTGAACATGGATACCATGCGGGCCGGTCCGACAGTTCGTTCAACTTGATTCAGTATTTTGAGATCAACGAAGGCTCCGTCTTAAAGGATATGGATCGTGCATTGACGGCATTACGAGCTATGATGACCATCGGATATGACGCAAGAACAGGGATTGTTTCGATTGCTGTTGTGATGGGGGATCCTCAGCTCGCGGCGGACGTTTCGAACGTCACCATTACGGAACTTGACCGTTTCATGCGGGAGAAACAAACATCCAATGCCGCCGAACAGGTGAAGTGGTTGGATTCGAGATTGAGTCAGGTCGAAACAGAGATGCGGCGTGGTGAGGAAATCCTGAAAGAGTTCAGAGAGAAGAACCGACGCATACAGGATTCCCCTGACCTTCTGTTGAGGCAGGAGAGGCTCATTCGTGATGTCCAGGTAAACTCCACCGTCTTTATTGAACTCAAAAAGCAATACGAGTTGGCAAAGCTGGAAGAGATCAAGAACATGCAGATTGTGAATGTGCTGGATCCCGGAAGGCCGGCCGCAGTGAAAATCGGACCGAAACGAAAGACGAATGCTATCATTGCATTTCTTTTGACGTTTGTGTGCCTGTCGGCATACGTTGTGGTTCAACCGTTGTATGGCCCCAATGTGAAACAGTTTATTCGATCCGTTCAAAAGAATTGATGTACGATCAGTCATGAAGAATTTCGCCATCACCGGTGTTGCTGGTTACATTGCACCGCGACACTTGCAGGCAATCAGGGACACAGGCAACAGGTTGAAAGCCGCCCTTGATCCACACGATTCCGTTGGGGTGCTGGATCAGTTTTTTCCTGAGGCGAGCTTCTTTACTGAATTTGAAAGATTCGACAGGCACCTGGAAAAACTCCAACGAAGTTCGCCCGACAATCGAATTGATTTCCTCAGCATTTGCTCCCCAAACCACTTGCATGACGCGCACATTCGCCTGGCTCTCCGTATTGGTGCTGTGGCCATTTGTGAGAAACCGATGGTTCTCAATCCCTGGAACCTGGACCTTCTCGAACAGCTCGAACAGGAATTCGGTCGACGTGTGCACACCATTCTGCAACTCCGCCTTCACCCGGCTCTTGTCCAGTTCCGAAACACTCTGAAGTCACCTGGGAATGGACACAAACACAACGTCATCCTCACATACATTACTTCGAGGGGGTCATGGTACAATTATTCCTGGAAGGGGAGCACGGAACGGTCCGGAGGGCTGGCCACGAACATCGGTATTCATTTCTTTGATCTGCTGATATGGCTGTACGGAAAAGTGCAGAGTGTGGAGGTTCATCGCCTTGATTCGAGGCGGGTGTCGGGCTTTCTTGAACTGGAGCGGGCAACGGTTCGATGGTTTCTTTCTATCGAAGCGAAGGATATCCCGGTGAGCGAGAGGGACAAAGGTAAGACCACGTTTCGATCCATCAGCGTTGATGAGAGTGAACTTGAATTCAGTGAGGGATTCACGGACTTGCACACACGAGCATATGAGGATATTCTCGCTGGGAAGGGATTTGGCATAAGCGATGCCCGCCCGTCGATACACCTTGCCTATGACATTCGGAACGCCAGCATTGTTTATATGCCGGAAAAGATGCACCCAATTGCGCTTGAAGTTTCTCCTTTGAAGCTTCGCGTGTAACTATCGATTTCATGAACTATCATTCGGTTACGGCAACATACATGACAGACATTCGAGGTGGAAAAATACTTGTTATCGGGGGGGCTGGTTTCATAGGCTCCCATGTTATAGATGAACTGACCAAGGAGGATGTCAAGGAAGTTATCATCTACGACAACTTCTGTCGTGGCACGAAGGAGAACCTTGAAGATGCTCTCAAAGATCCCCGTGTCAGTATATACGACGTAGGGGGTGACATCCTCCAGACGGATATCCTGATCTCCGCAATGAAAGGGTGTGACTACGTCATCCATTTGGCAGCACTCTGGCTGTTGCAATGCCACGAGTATCCACGTGCAGCTTTTGATGTTAACATCAGGGGCACCTTCAATGTTCTCGAAGCATGCCAGGATAACAACGTCAAACGACTCGTGTACTCGTCGTCAGCATCTGTCTATGGGGATGCTGTGGAAATCCCTATGACCGAAGATCACCCGTTTAACAATCGCACGTTTTATGGAGCGACAAAGATCGCCGGTGAAGCTATGTGCAGGGCGTTCAACGACCGGTACAAGCTTTCGTATGCCGGTCTACGTTACATGAATGTCTATGGCGCAAGACAGGATTACAAAGGAGCTTATATTGCTGTCATCATGAAGATTCTCGATCGTATTGATCAGGGGCTTCCTCCAATTGTGTACGGTGATGGATCGCAGAGCTACGACTTTATTTACGTCACTGATGTTGCACGGGCGAATGTCTGCGCACTGAAGAGCACCGCGAGTGACAAATTTTACAACGTCGGCAGCGGCACCCGAACGTCGATCAAGGAGGTCTGCGAGATGCTGCTGGAACTCACAGGATCATCGTTAAAGATTCAATTTGAACCTGCCGGTCAGACATTTGTCACAAACCGCATCGGGAGCACAAAGAATGCGGAACGCGATATCCGGTTCAAATCAACGGTGGATTTACGGGAAGGACTGCAACTCTTGATCGAGTGGCGCAACACGCACAAGCAGCTTGTCGCTGAAAGGGCATTGCAGGCTTGAATATTCCTATAGCGAAAACAGTCTTCGAACAGGCAGACTTTGATGCGATACTGAAACCACTCCGGTCAGGATGGGTGGTACAGGGGCCGTGTGTGAAAGAATTCGAGACAAAGTGGTCTGCGTTTACTGGTGCAACACACTCCATTGCAACTTCCAACTGTACCACAGCGTTGCATCTTTCACTATCAGCGCTTGGTGTCGGCCCTGGAGATGAAGTGATTGTCCCGGCCTTTACCTGGGTTGCCTCTGCCAATGCTGTCGAGTCGCTGGGCGCAACACCTGTTTTCTGTGATATCGACCTGAAGACGTTTAACATCGACCCTGTGCTCATTGAGCAGGCGCTTAGCCCGCGAACGAAAGCCCTCATGCCCGTACACCTGTTCGGGCTTTCTGTTGATATGGATGCAGTGTTAAGGATAGCACAAAAGCGCAACTTGCTTGTCGTCGAAGACGCGGCGTGTGGCTTTGCAAGCAGCTACAAGAACAAACACGTAGGAACTCTTGGCGCCACAGGATGCTTTAGTTTTCATCCCCGCAAGGCGATAACAACCGGCGAAGGAGGGATGATTACCACAGAAGACGGAGCGCTTGCAGCAAAGCTTCGTGCTATGCGCGACCATGGTGCGAGCGTTTCTGATCACCAACGACATCTCGGTCCCAAACCGTATCTCCTTCCTGAGTTTCCCTACCTTGGCTACAACTATCGCATGACGGATATTCAAGGTTCAATTGGATCGACACAGATGGATAGGGCAACGACTATTCATCAGGCAAGAGCAGGGTGGGCCGAACGCTACAATGAAGCTCTCGGTACAGTCTCATGGTTGCGAACACCTGTTTCGGGAGCAGACTATCACCATGGTTACCAGGCGTACGTCTGCTTGTTTGTGCCTGAAGAGATCAACGCTGGCAACGTTTCCACGATGAACGCCAGGCGAAACGACTTCATGGATCATTTGCAGCAAAACGGAGTCTCAACCAGGCCGGGTACACACGCTGTACACATGCTTGGGTACTACGCACAGAAGTACCATTTGAAGCGAGAGATGTTTTTGAATTCCTGGGTTGCGGACCAGTGTAGCATCGCATTGCCCCTCTTTCCGACAATGACAGAGGAAGAGTTTTCCCACGTTATCACACTCATCAAACGGTACACTGTGTAATGTGCGGCATCGCAGGCATAGTAAACACTGATGGCAGGCCCGTGTCGACCACGGTGCTCAAGAAGATGACAGATGCGGTGAAACACCGGGGGCCTGATGGCGAGGGCTTCTGGTCGAATTCGTATGTTGGCCTTGGTCACCGACGGTTATCCATCATTGACCTCTCGCCCCTCGGCCACCAGCCGATGCAGAACGATGAGGGTACCCTTGTCATAACGTATAACGGCGAGGTCTACAATTTTCAGAACATTCGTGTGGAACTTGAGGCAAAGGGCTATCGGTTTCACTCAAAGACTGACAGTGAAGTGGTAATGAAGGCGTATCAGGAGTGGGGCAAGCAATGTGTACACAAGTTCAATGGCATGTTTGCATTTGCGATCTGGGATGAACGTCGCAAGAAACTTTTCGTAGCCCGTGATCGCTACGGCATCAAACCGTTCTACTACTGCTACAAGAATGGAGTGTTCCTGTTCGGTTCGGAGGTGAAATCCATCATTCAACATCCGGATGTTTCCGTCAACGTTTCCATCGGCGCGCTCAACGAGTATTTCTCATTTCAGAATGTCTTCTCAGACCTTACCCTGTTTGACGGTATACGCCTTCTTCCTGCGGCACACACATTGGAAATCGGATTCGGTGATCGCTCCGTTCAGACTGAACGCTACTGGGACTACGACTTTCAGGAGGACGACAAGCTCACGGAGAGGGAGTACGTCGAAGAGCTGGTTCGCCTCTTCGAGCAGGCAGTGAACCGCCAGTTGATAAGTGATGTGGAGATCGGTTCCTACCTGAGTGGCGGGATGGATTCCGGATCTATCACATGTGTAGCAGCAAAGAACTTCCCGAACCTCAAGACGTTTACATGCGGCTTCGATCTTTCCTCTGCCTCGGGCCTTGAACTCGGATTCGATGAGAGGACGAAGGCAGAATCTCTCTCCAATCGATATAAGACCGAACACTACGAAGTTGTTCTGAAAGCCGGTGACATGGAGCGGGTGATGCCGCAGTTGATCTGGCATCTCGAAGATCTGCGGGTGGGGCAGTCCTACCCGAATTTCTATGTGTCCCGCCTTGCAAGCAAATTCGTGAAAGTTGTTCTCTCCGGGGCTGGCGGTGATGAGATATTTGCCGGCTATCCCTGGCGATACTATCGTGCGGCCATGAATGATGACGCCAACCATTACGTGGACAAATACTACAAGTATTGGCAGCGGCTTATCCCCGACAGTGCCAAGCAGGGTTTTTATCAACCCGATATTTATCCTCAAATTCTTGAACACCAGACAAAGGATGTGTTCAAGTCGGTAATGGGGGGCAGAACGTCTCAGCCAACTACCCCGGAAGGGTATGTGAATCAATCGCTCTATTTTGAAATCAAGACGTTTCTCCATGGACTTCTCGTTGTTGAAGACAAGCTAAGCATGGCCCATGGCCTTGAGACGCGGGTGCCGTTTCTGGACAATGACTTGGTGGATTTCGCTATGAAAGTTCCGGTAAGGTATAAGCTAAGGGACTTACATGAAGTTGTACGTTTGAATGAGAACGAGCCGGCCTCAAAGTCGGAGAAATACTATCAACAAACCAATGATGGTAAGATCATCCTTCGAAACGCTCTCTCCCGCTTTGTTCCGCAGAACTACATTGATGGAGTCAAGCAGGGTTTCTCGGCTCCCGACGCAAGTTGGTTCAAGGGTGAGAGTATCGACTACATCAGGTCATTCCTGTTCGACAGGCGTGCTCGTATCTATGACTATATTCGTCGCGACACGGCCTATGCTTTGATGGAAGAGCATTTTTCAGGAAAGACAAACCGGCGACTCCTTATCTGGTCGCTTCTGTGTTTTGAATGGTGGAACAGGACATTCTTGAAGTGACAGGAGCGGCAATTCACTTCGCCCACGAAAGCATGATGACAAAGGAAGAACTGGTACGTGTGCTTGGAACAACGCTGCCTTCGTATCCCTACGATCATTTCCGCAACTATCCCGCAACCGCACCAGGTGCATGGCAGGCTCTCTTCCTTCAACGACTTCAGAAGTCTGAAGCAACATTGTTTTGTGATGTCGTGGATGGCCTTCCGCTTCTTATCGGCGTTACAATGGCTCAGTGGGATAAAGAGCATTTCGGATTTGGTGTTGCAGCGGTCGATATCGTGCATTCGCACGAGACACCGTCCGGCAACTTACGTATGGGGGAATTACTCACACAATGCATTGCATACCTCCGCGATCTGGACATACGATTCGTTTCGGCCAGAGTGAATGGCGATATGCTGCCCACGCTGCATCTGTTCGAGTCACAGGGATTCCGTTACATCGAGAATATCATCTGGCCCGTCGCCCGATGCAAGGAATCTGCGGGGTCATCTGATCCCGCCGTCCGTCTGATACGTGAGGAAGACCTTCCTGACGTTGTGCGCATTGCTGACAACTCCCAGTATCAGCGGGGCCATTTCCATAGCGATAGCCGGTTTGACCGGAAGAAGGTTGACCAGTTGTATGCCAAATGGATCGAAACAAGTTGGATGAACAAGGAACCGATAGCAGTCATCGAGCACGAAGGAAACGTGGCCGGGTATTTCAATTTCAAAATGGATGAGATACTTTCCAGCGTGCTCGGATATTCCTATGGCAGGTTCCGATCGCTGGCGCTGGATGGAACGTTGCGCGGCCAGGGACTGGGGCAGAGGCTCTTCCATGGGACGATGTCTCTCATTGCAAGCATGGGGGGCGAGTACATCGATTCAGGCTATGCCACGAAGAATCATGCCTCCGCGAAACTTCATGACCTCAATCATTTCCATTCAACATACGAAGAAGTCACGCTCCACCTGTGGCTCTGAATCAGACACTCAAGGGCAATCATAGTGATCGCATTCTCATCCGACATTGACTGGGCGCCAGAGCCGGTTATCGAGGACATCATCTCGATTTTTGAGCAATATACAATACCTTGCACTCTATTTGCCACACATTCTTCCCCTGTGGTTATGGGATGCAACAGAAAGCTATTTGAGATTGGTATCCACCCGAACTTCAATGGCCTTCTTGAAGGCAAAGGGGGAAGTGTTGATGCAATCCTCGATGATCTTCTGAACCAATTCCCTGAAGCGAAGGGGGTCCGGTCGCATTCCTTAACTCAAAATTCAAGAATCCTTCAGAAGTTCTCCGAACGGGGTCTAG